>NZ_MRCS01000031.1 GCF_002303925.1 Pseudomonas sp. ACN8 | reverse complement strand
TCGCCTTAAAGCGGGCCAGGCAAGGCGCAGGCCGCTGGGAATGGTTGTTCCCTTTCCAAGGCCTGCAACGCAGCCTGGCCCGCTTTAAGGCACAACCCGAAGGGCCGGGCCTGCTGTTGTGCAGGGCTGCGTTGCTCGAAGCTTATTTGGAATGACCAAACCACGCTTCTCGCGCCTTGCCCTGCACAACAGCAGACCCGGCGCGGCGTGAAAACTAATTGAGAACGCCCCCTACCATCCCGAAAAACCGGAGGGGGCCATGCGACAGATCATCAGCAAGGAACCATGGTGGGCCAGGCCGCCCGAGCCCGGCCAGGATGAACTCAAGCTGGAATGGGGCTGGCTGGTGCACTACAGCGAAGGCGAGCCGCGCTTCGAGTTCATCCGCGAGCGGCCGACGGACGACGAAATCCGCCAGCGCAAGAGTTGCAGGATCACCCCGACGCCGGAGTGATCCCGCGTGCGACGTCAGGCCTGGAGGAGTACTTCGAACCCGCCGTAGACCATGCGCTGGCCATCGAAGGGCATCGGATTGACGTCCGGCTTCATGCGCGGGTCCTGCATCATCCTGTCCATTCCGGCATTGCGGGTGGCCTTGTCAGGCCAGATGATCCAGCCAAAGGCAACGGTTTCGCCTTCCTTGAGCTTCACCGACATGGGAAACGAGGTGACCTTGCCTTCCGGGACATCCTCGCCCCAGCATTCGACAATGCTCAAGGCACCGTTTTCCTTGAAGACCAAGGCGGCGATTTTGGCGTGCCTGATGTATTGCTCACGGTTGGCGGTGGGTACGGCAGCGATGAAACCATCGACATAAGACATGAGTATTTCTCCTTGGGTCATGGGGTGTTCTGCTGCGTAGTCGGTTGCGATGGCGTCAAATCGACAGTCCCGGCGCTCAATCCGACCGGCGGTGCAGTGCGGTCCGCCAGGCTGCCCTCGATCTGCCCCGCCATGTACAGCGTGCCGGCCATGACGCCGCTGGTCGGGTTCTGCACCAGCTTGAGCCAGGCCTTGTCGAAGGTATTGCCCAGGCTGCTGCGGATCAGCGCCTCGCTGTCGGGCCGGTCATTGGCCTGAATCAGTGCGCGAATGCCCGCCACCCCTACCGTGATCAAGCCACCGGCGAGTTTCCCGGCTGCCGCGGCCACGGCGCTGGCGGCCCCGCGCGGGGCCATCTCGGCTTCCATCCGCCGGCTGGCGCGCCTGGCCACCGGCGCCATCGCGGTGTCGGTCGAACCCACGCCCCTGTCGCCACCGGCCTTGTGGACTTTATCGATCAGCGCGGCGTAGGCCGGCAGAGTGTTCAGCGGTTCGGTGCGCACGATCTGGTACAACGAGGCGTTCCGCGTCGGCGGCGGTCCGAGGGCGATGGCCGGGATTTTCTGGATACGCCCATTGAGCTGGGCCATCGGCACGCCGTGGCGGGTGGATATCTTCTGCAGTTCCTCCTTGAGGATGTCAACGTAGAACGCCACTGACAGGCCGAGAATCGAATCGGGATCGACTTCCTGTGCCACGGGGGCCAGCACCTTCTCCTGATAGGCTTCGAGCAGGTAGGCCGCCAGACGTTTTTCCGATGCGTCCTGCTCGCCCTTAGCGCTGAGGGTGTACCAACTGACCTTCATCGACAGCCATTCCTGGGTCCAGTAACTGCTGAACCACGGAATGAAATTCTGTTCGGTCAATTCATAGACCCGGGTGCGCCAGTAATCCATCGCACCGCGGGAGTAGATTCGGGTCTGCTCGGTGGCCGACTGCGACGCGGCGACGATTTCCCGGTCCACTTGTTGCCAGGTGCTCGCTGAAACGATGACCGGCGCCACTTCCACCGGCGCACGCGGCGGTGTGGCGCACCCTGCCAACACCACCAGTACGGCAATGATCAGTGAACGCAGGCTCAAGATCGCGACTTCCTGCAGTGTGCACCGGGCAGAATGCCCGACACCCAAAACCCTCGGTTTAAGTATAGGTGGCGGTGTCCGTGAGGCCGCCTTCGCGAGCAGGCTCGCTCCCACAGGTTCACCGCCAATCAGGGTGGGAGCGAGCTTGCTCGCGATGGGGCCCGCATCAACAGCGCAAAAACCACCATCACTGGCGTCGATATTCACCATCGCCGCGATTGCCTTCCGCTTTAACGCCGTCAGCGTAGGATCGATCCCAAGCCAACTCGAAACCCCGAATCGGAGGGAAACCTCATGCTGATCCATCTGCTGACCTGCCTGACCCTGACGGCGTTCACATTGAGTGTGTTTGCCTGGTACGTCCTGAGCGAGGAGCAAACGTCATGATTCACACGGTCACCCTCGCCGTACGTTTCCCGGTGTTCGGCAACAATTTCTACGCTCAGGAATTCGAGTCATGTAAAGAGTTGACTCTGCTCTTCGACGAGAAGTTCGAGGCGTTGCTGATGCCGGCAGCCGATCATCACTTCAGCAACGAAGTGGTCGGGCTCAATGATCAGTTCCGCTTTTTGAATGATGTGCTGGTCGAGCATCTGCTGGATGTCGAATTGGCAAAAGGCTCGGCCCGTTCGTTCGGGTTCTGACAGCGACCGCCGGTCGTCCGGGCTCACAACGATCGCTGGCTATTACCGATCCCCTTGGCAATATCGATCCCCCAATCCATCGCTGCTTCCATGTCCAGCATGTGCGGCCGTGGGTCGTGGTTTTCATTGATGGCCGTGCCGTCCGGCCGATAGACACCGATGAACATGCTCAACGAACCGTCCTTCAATATCTCGGCCTTGACCTTGATGCTGCATCCGTTCGATAGCGTTTCCTTGTGCTCCACATGGCGCTCGGTCATGACTGCATTGCTCCCCTGACTGAATTCAAACCCTACTGGCCATGCTAGCTCAGCCCCCGGAACTGCGCCGACCCGCTGGACCGGAGGGCCTGCCCTGACAGCGGCGCAATGCCACCTATACTGAAAACCACCTCCCCCCAGGGGGATCTGCACGTTCAACAATAAAAAGCAGAGGTGGAACATGGTCTGGCAGCAAGTCTACGATCCGTTCGGTAACCCGGTGCTTTCAACGCTCATGGCGGCTGTGCCGGTGGTGGTGATGCTGGCGTCCCTCGCGTTTTTTCATGTCAAGGCGCACCTGGCGGCGTTGCTCGCCCTGGCCTCGGCCTTGCTGATCTCGATCTTCGCCTTCGGCATGCCGGCGGGCATGGCAGGTTCGGCGGCGTTGTTCGGTGCGGCCAACGGCCTGCTGCCAATTGGCTGGATCGTGTTGAACATCATCTTCCTGCACCGCCTGACCACCGAGAACGGCTCGTTCAAGGTGTTGCAAGACTCCCTGGCGCGCATCACCGATGACCGACGCCTGCAATTGCTGCTGATCGCCTTCTGCTTCGGCGCGTTTTTCGAAGGCGCCGCCGGTTTCGGTACGCCGGTGGCGGTGACCGGAGCGATCCTGATCGGGCTGGGCTTCTCGCCACTCGCCGCCTCGGGGCTGGCGCTGATCGCCAACACCGCCCCCGTGGCGTTCGGCGCCCTCGGTACGCCGATCATCACCCTGGCCAAGGTCACCGGGCTGGATGAAATGGAACTGTCGATGATGGTCGGCCGGCAGTTGCCCTTCTTCTCGGTGTTGGTGCCGTTCTGGCTGATCTGGGCTTTTGCCGGCTGGCGCAAGATGGTGGAAATCTGGCCGGCGATCCTGGTGGCCGGGGTCAGTTTTGCCGTGCCGCAGTTCCTGGTGTCCAACTACCACGGGCCAATGCTGGTGGACGTGATCGCCGCGCTGATTTCCATGGCCTGCCTGACCGGCTTCCTCAAGGTGTGGAAACCCGCCACCGTGCACACTTCCGCTGCGCTGTCCGGCCGTGTCGACGACTCGAAGATCGACGCCGAGCACGACGAAAAACCTGTACCCACTGCAACCTTTGCCAACGAGGCAAAACCGGCCGTGATGCGGGCGTGGATGCCGTGGCTGATCCTCACGGTCTTCGTGTTCATCTGGGGCACCCAGGGCTTCAAGAACACCTTCGACACCCGCCCCGCCATCGACCCGCAAACCAGTGCCGCCAAGCTCGATCCCCAGGGCAAGCCGATGCGTGAGGCGAACCCGGTGTTTGCGCCGGTCGTGACCTTCACCACCCTGCACTTGCAGGTCGAGAAAGTCCCGCCCGTGGTGGCCGCGCCGAAAACCGAAGAAGCGGTGTACAAGTTCACCTGGTTCACCGCCACCGGCAGCGGCATTCTGCTGGCGGCGATTGTCGGCGGTTTGCTGATGGGGTACTCGATCCCGCAACTGATACACCAGTACCTGCGCACCCTGTGGGTGGTGCGTTACTCGCTGATCACCATTGCGGCGATGCTCGCGCTGGGCTTCCTCACGCGCTACTCGGGACTGGACGCGACCATGGGCCTGGCCTTCGCCGCGACGGGCATTTTCTACCCGATGTTCGGCACCCTGCTCGGCTGGCTCGGCGTGGCATTGACCGGCTCGGACACCGCGTCCAACGTGCTGTTCGGCGGCTTGCAACGGGTGACGTCCGAGCAACTGGGCATCAGCCCGGTGTTGATGGCCGCCGCCAACAGTTCCGGCGGGGTCATGGGCAAGATGGTCGACGCCCAGTCGATCGTGGTCGCCTCCACCGCCACCCGCTGGTACGGCCATGAAGGGGAAATCCTGCGCTACGTGTTCTTCCACTCGATTGTGCTGGCGATCCTGGTCGGCGGCCTGGTGACGCTGCAGGCCTACGTCGCGCCGTTCAGCCATATGGTGGTGGGCGGGCATTGAATCGAATACACGCGTAATTCTGCTTAAAACTGATCCATTGTGGGAGCGAGCTTGTTCGCGATGACCGTGTCACATTCGACAGTGATGTCGACTGTGCCACCGCTATCGCGAGCAAGCTCGCTCCCACATTGGTGGACGGTGGTTTATGGAATGAATCGTCCGTCGAGCAGACAAAGATCCCATGGACAGCCGGCCGTCTCAGGCCAATGATGTACATCAGTGGCCTCCAGCGGGAGTCATGAACCAATGAACATTCTCTACGATGAACGCGTTGACGGCGCCCTGCCCGACGTCGACAAACAGGCGCTGTTGCAGGCCCTGCAAACCCGCTTGCCGAAGCTGGAAGTCTTGCATCATCGGGAGGAACTCAAGCCCTACGAATGCGACGGGCTGTCGGCCTATCGCACCACGCCGATGCTGGTAGTGCTGCCCCGATCCATCGACGAAGTCCAGGGGGTGCTGCGGGTCTGCCATGAGCTGCGCGTCCCCATCGTGGCCCGTGGCGCCGGCACCGGTTTGTCCGGTGGTGCACTGCCCCTGGAGAAAGGCGTGCTGCTGGTGATGGCGCGCTTCAACAACATCCTGCACATCGATCCTGCCGCCCGTACCGCGCGGGTTCAGCCCGGCGTGCGCAATCTGGCGATCTCCCAGGCGGCGGCGCCCTTTGGCCTGTATTACGCGCCGGATCCGTCCTCGCAAATTGCCTGCTCCATCGGCGGCAACGTCGCGGAAAATGCCGGTGGCGTGCACTGCCTCAAGTACGGCCTGACCGTGCACAACGTGCTCAAGGTCGACATCCTCACCGTCGATGGCGAGCACCTGAGCCTGGGCTCCAACGCCCTCGACGCCCCCGGTTTCGACCTGCTGGCGCTGTTCACCGGCTCCGAAGGCCTGCTCGGGGTGATCACCGAGGTCACGGTCAAGCTGCTGCCCAAACCCCAGACCGCCAAAGTGCTGCTGGCGGCGTTCGATTCCGTGGAAAAAGCCGGGCGCGCGGTCGGCGACATCATTGCCGCCGGCATCATCCCCGGTGGCCTGGAAATGATGGACAACCTGGCGATCCGCGCCGCCGAGGACTTCATCCACGCCGGTTATCCGGTGGATGCCCAGGCCATTCTGCTGTGCGAGCTCGATGGTGTTGAAGCCGATGTCTCTGATGATTGCGCCCGGGTGCGCCAGGTGTTGCAACAGGCCGGCGCAACTGAATTGCGCCAGGCCAAAGACGAAGCCGAGCGCGTGCGCTTCTGGGCCGGGCGCAAGAATGCCTTCCCGGCGGTGGGCCGCCTTTCCCCGGACTACTACTGCATGGACGGCACCATCCCCCGCCGCGAACTGCCCGGTGTGTTGCACGCCATCGCCGAGCTCTCTAACGAATACGGCCTGCGGGTGGCCAACGTGTTCCATGCCGGCGACGGCAACATGCATCCGTTGATCCTGTTCGACGCCAATCAACCCGGTGAACTCGATCGAGCCGAAGCCTTGGGCGGCAGGATTCTGGAGCTGTGCGTGAAAGTCGGCGGCAGCATCACCGGTGAACACGGCGTGGGCCGCGAGAAGATCAACCAGATGTGCGCGCAGTTCAACAGCGATGAGTTGACCCTGTTCCATGCCGTCAAGGCCGCCTTCGACCCCGGCGGCCTGCTCAACCCCGGCAAGAACATTCCGACCCTGCACCGCTGCGCCGAATTCGGTGCCATGCACATACACGGCGGTCAATTGCCCTTCCCTGAGCTGGAGCGTTTCTGATGCACGGCCCTGAAGATTTCGATGACAGCCAGTCACTGCTGGAGCAGGTCAATCGGGCGCTGGAAAACACCACGCCGTTGCGCATCCAGGGTTCCAACAGCAAAGCCTTTCTGGGCCGCACCACAGCCGGGGAAATTCTCGATACCCGGTCGCACCGGGGCATTGTCAGTTACGACCCGACTGAACTGGTGATCACCGCCCGTTGCGGCACGCCATTGTCGCAACTGGCGCGGGTGCTGGACGCCGCACAACAGATGCTGCCCTGCGAGCCACCGTCCTTCGGCGACGGCGCCACCGTCGGCGGCATGATCGCCTGCGGACTGTCCGGGCCACGGCGCCCGTGGGTCGGTTCGGTGCGGGACTTCATTCTTGGCACGCGGGTCATCACCGGTCAGGGCAAACTATTGCGCTTTGGTGGCGAGGTGATGAAAAACGTCGCCGGCTACGACCTGTCGCGCCTGATGGCAGGCAGTTACGGCAGCCTGGGACTGATCACCGAAGTGTCCCTCAAAGTGCTGCCAAAACCCCGGCAAGCCTTAAGCATCAGCCTGGAAATGGACGCCGAACGGGCCTTGCTGCGCCTGGCGGAATGGGGCCAGCAGCCGTTGCCGATCAGCGCGGCCTGTCATGACGGCTCACGCCTGCACCTGCGGCTCGAGGGCGGTGAAGGTTCGGTGGCGGCGGCCCATGAGCGCCTTGGGGGCGAACGGCTGGAGGCTTTTTTCTGGGACGATCTCAACGAACAGCGCTTGAGTTTCTTCGATCAAGACCAGCCGCTTTGGCGCCTGTCGCTGCCGCACAACACACCGCTCCTGTCGCTGCCGGGGCGCCAGTTGATCGACTGGGGCGGTGCCCAGCGCTGGCTGAAATCCGATGCCGAAGCGGCGTACATACGCCAGGTCGTCGACGAGGTCGGCGGCCATGTCACCTGCTTCAGCCACGGCCTGACCGACAACCCCTTCCATCCGCTACCCCCAGCGCTGATGCGTTATCACCGCAACCTGAAACAACAACTCGATCCACGGGGCATCTTCAACCCCGGACGCCTGTACGCGGAGCTTTGAACCATGCAGACGACCCTGAGTGAAAGCGCCAGCCATCTGCCCCGCGCCGCGGAAGCCGAAAGCATCCTGCGCACCTGCGTGCACTGCGGGTTCTGCAATGCCACTTGCCCGACCTATCAATTGCTCGGCGATGAACTGGACGGCCCACGGGGCCGAATCTACCTGATCAAGCAGGTGCTGGAAGGCAACGACGTCACGCAAAAGACGCAACAGCACCTGGACCGCTGCCTGTCGTGCCGCAACTGCGAAACCACCTGCCCCTCGGGCGTCGATTACCACAACCTGCTGGACATCGGGCGCGCGGTGGTCGATGCGACGGTGCCACGCCCCCTCGGCCAGCGCCTGTTGCGCGAAGGGTTGCGCCAGACCGTGCCCCATCCAGAGCTGTTCAAGAGCCTGGTCAATGGCGGCCAGGTGTTCCGCGCACTGCTGCCCGGCACCCTGCAAAGCAAGTTGCCGCGCAATGTCTACCCGGCCAAGCCGCGTCCCATGACCCTGCGTGAGCGTCAGGTGCTGATGCTCGAAGGTTGCGTGCAGCCCAGTCTGTCGCCCAACACCAATGCCGCGGCGGCGCGGGTGCTGGACCGGTTGGGGATCAGCGTCATCGCGAGCCGCGAAGCCGGTTGCTGCGGCGCCGTGGACTACCACCTGGACGCCCAGGCCGTTGGCCTCGACCGTGCCCGGCGCAACATCGACGCGTGGTGGCCGGGCATCGAAAAAGGCGCCGAGGCGATTGTGCAAACGGCCAGCGGTTGCGGCGCCTTCATCAAGGATTACGGCCACCTGCTCGCCAGCGACCCGGCCTATGCCGACAAGGCGAAAAAGGTCAGCGAGCTGGCCCGGGACCTGGTGGAGGTGTTGCGCGACGAACCGCTGGAAAAGCTCGGCATCCACGCCTCGCAACGCCTGGCCTTTCATTGCCCCTGCACCCTGCAGCACGGGCAGAAACTTGGCGGTGCCGTGGAAGCGCTGCTGACCGGACTCGGCTTCAACCTGACCTGCGTCCCCGACGGACACCTGTGCTGCGGTTCGGCGGGCACCTATTCGCTGACCCAGCCCGAACTGTCGCGACAACTGCGCGACAACAAGCTCAACGCCCTGGAAAGCGGCCATCCCGAGGTCATTGTCACGGCCAACATCGGCTGCCAGTCGCACCTTGACGGCGCGGGGCGAACCCCGGTGCGGCACTGGATCGAACTGGTCGAAGCCGCCCTGCCCTAACCGAACCCTGGAGATGCCCATGAACAGCAAAGCCGTTCTGAGTCTGAACGAAATCGGCCACATCCTCGCCGCCGCCCGCGCCGAAGCACAGGCCAATCAATGGGCCGTGACCATCGTGATCGTCGATGACGGCGGCCACCCGCTGGCCCTGGAACGCCTCGACGGCTGTGCGCCCGCCAGCGCGTATATCGCCACCGAAAAGGCACGCACCTGCGCCCTCGGGCGACGCGAATCGAAAAGCTATGAAGACATGGTCAACGCCGGGCGCTACGCTTTCCTTTCAGCACCCTTGCTGACTTCGCTTGAGGGTGGTGTACCGATTGTCTTCGATGGCCAGGTGATTGGTGCTATCGGTGTCTCTGGCGTCAAGCCTGAGCAGGATGCGCAAGTGGCCAAGGCCGGGGCGCAGAGCCTGAAATGAACAGAATGCACATCAAACATCCACCATAGAGCCCTGTGGGAGCGAGCCTGCTCGCGATGGCGGCAGATCAGTCGACATCCATGCTGAATGACACTCCGCTATCGCGAGCAGGCTCGCTCCCACAGGGACGGCGTTTCGCCAACAAGATTGATCCGTGTTAAACCAGCCGAGAGGAGTTGCAGCAATGACCCGTCTAACTGCCAAAGACTTTGCCCCCGAACTGCTGGAACTGTACGACTACTACGCCCACGGCAAGATCAACCGCCGGGAGTTTCTCGACCGTGCGGCGCTGTTTACCTTCGGCGGGTTGACCGCCGGCGCCCTGCTCGCCGCGCTAAGCCCAAACTATGCGCTGGCCGAGCAAGTCGAGTTCACCGATCCGGACATTCTTGCCGAGTACATCACCTACCCCTCGCCCAAGGGCCACGGCCAGGTTCGCGGTTATCTGGTGCGTCCGGCCAAAGCCAGCGGCAAGGTGCCGGCGGTGGTGGTCGTGCACGAAAACCGCGGGCTCAACCCCTACATCGAAGACGTCGCGCGGCGTGTGGCCAAGGCCGGTTTCATCGCCCTGGCCCCGGACGGCCTGAGTTCGGTCGGCGGTTATCCCGGCAATGACGACAAGGGCCGCGAACTTCAGGCGAAGGTCGACCCGGAAAAGCTGATGAACGACTTTTTCGCCGCCGTCGAGTGGATGATGAAACACCCCGCCGCCACTGGAAAAGTCGGCATCACCGGGTTCTGCTACGGCGGTGGCGTGACCAACGCCGCCGCCGTGGCCTATCCGGAACTGGGGGCCGCCGTGTCGTTTTATGGCCGTCAGCCGACGGCCGAGGAAGTACCCCGGATCAAGGCCCCGGTGATGCTGCACTACGGCGAACTGGACACGCGGATCAACGAAGGCTGGCCCGCCTATGAGAAAGCGTTGAAGGCCGGGGGCAAGACCTATGAGGCCTATATCTATCCGGGCTGCAATCATGGTTTCCACAATGATTCGACGCCGCGTTATGACGAGGCGGCGGCGAAGCTGGCGTGGGAGCGGACGTTGGGGTGGTTTAAAAAGTATCTGGTTTGATCTGAAATTATCGGGCAGCAGGGCTGGCCTCTTCGCGAGCAGGCTCGCTCCCACAGGGATCTCCAGCGAACACAAGAAATGTGTACGACAAAGATCCAATGTGGGAGCGAGCCTGCTCGCGAAAGCGGTATATCTACTGGTGACTACTTCGGCTGAGCCACGGTCCGCAGATACGGCTTCAGGGTCTTGAAGCCATCCGGGTATTTCTTCTTCGCGTCTTCGTCAGACACCGACGTCGGGATGATCACGTCTTCACCCGGCCGCCAGTTCACCGGCGTGGCGACGGTATGTTTGGCGTTGAGTTGCAGGGAATCGAGCAGACGCAGCACTTCATCGAAATTGCGCCCGGCGCTCATTGGGTAGATCAGCATGGCCTTGACCTTTTTGTCCGGGCCGACGATGAACACCGAACGCACCGTGGCGTTGTCCACCGCCGTGCGCGCACCGCCGCTGGCATTGGGGTGGATCATGTCGTAGAGCTTGGCCACCACCAGGTTTTCGTCGCCGATCAGCGGATAGTTGACCGCGCAGCCCTGGGTCTCGGCGATGTCGCCTACCCAACGATTGTGGTCACTGACCGGGTCGACGCTGAGGCCCAGGACCTTGGTGTTGCGCTTGTCGAATTCAGGCTTGAGTTTGGCCAGGTAACCCAGTTCGGTGGTGCACACCGGGGTGAAATCCTTGGGGTGGGAAAACAGAATGGCCCAGCCATCGCCGACCCATTGGTGAAAATTGAGGGTGCCTTCGGTGGTGTCGGCGGTGAAGTCCGGTGCTTCGTCGCCAATACGGATAGCCATGTTCGATCTCCTTGCAGTGATGGACAGGGACGCCGCCAAGGCTGTGAATGCACTTCCCGCGGCATGGACGCGAAACAGTATAGGAGAGGTTCGACGACTCGCCGCAACGCTTGGAACAAGTCGCTAACCCACCAGCGCAATCAGTTGCTGACGCTGGGCATCGGTCAGCATCGGGCCGAATCCGGCGCGGGCGTTTTCCGCCATGTAGCGCGGGTTGCCGGTGCCGGGAATCACGCAGGTCACCGCCGAATGCGACAGCAGGAACTTCAGCGCCAGTTGCGGCCAGCTCTTGACCCCGACTTGCGCCGCCCAGCCTGGCAGCGGTTTGTCTTTCAATTTGGCCAGCAAGCCGCCACCGCCAAACGGCCGGTTGCAGATCACCGCCACCCCCCGCTCGCGGCACAACGGCAGCAGGCGTTTCTCTGCGCCGCGATCATCCAGGGCGTAGTTGATCTGCAAGAAGTCCAGGGGTTCGGCCTTGAGTACCGCCTCCACTTCTTCATAGGCCGACGCCGTGTAATGGGTGATGCCGATGTAGCGAATGCGCCCTGCTTCTTTCCAGTGGCGCAGGGTCGGCAGGTGCGTCTGCCAGTCCAGCAGGTTGTGGATCTGCATCAGGTCGATCCGGTCGGTCTGCAACAGGGCGAAGGATTGTTCCATTTGCGCGATGCCTTCTTCGCGGCCCCGGGTCCACACCTTGGTGGCCAGGAACGCCGGTGAGCGCGGCTCATGGATCGACAGCAGTTCGCCGATGGTCTGTTCGGCGCGACCGTACATCGGCGAGCTGTCGATCAGCTTGCCGCCCTTGTCGAATAACGCATCCAGCACCGCGGGCAAGTCTTTGTAGGCCGGTTGCGAAGGCTCGACATCGAATCCGCGATAAGTGCCCAACCCTACGATCGGCAAGGACTCATTGCTGGAGGGAATGGCGCGGGTCTGCATGGTCTTGCCTCCTGTTCCCGTCAACGGCTCGGGTTGTGCACCCACCGGACCGAACGTGAAGACCGCCGAAGCACCGGCAGCCAGCGTGAGTACTTCTCTACGGGTGTAACCCTCAGGATGGCTCATAAAACGCTTCTCACCAGTCGCAGGGGGCCGGCCTGTTGCGCCGACAACCCGGATTACCCGCGCCAAGGGTCGATTGACTACACTCAGAAAGCCTTGCGGCACCAGCCACTTTCAAACCCCGAGCCGTCAATGCCGCCCACTAACGTTAGTCGAATGTCACGTACCCTGGTGTTACTCATCGTCATCATCGCTGCGTTGTACCTGGCGCTGTGCGTGGCGCTGTTCGTGTTCCAGCGGGCGCTGATTTATTACCCGCAACCGCGCGCCGTCGGGACCACCGCGACGCTAATCACCCTGCCGGTCACCGACGCGCAGGTACTGGTCTCCATCCGACCGCACGAAGGTCCCAATGCGCTGATTTATTTTGGCGGCAATGCCGAAGACGTCTCGCGCAACCTGCCCGAGTTCACCCAAGCGTTCCCTGACTACGCGCTGTACCTGCTGCATTACCGTGGTTATGGCGGCAGTTCCGGCTCGCCCTCCGAAGAGGCCAATGCCCGCGACGCCATCACCTTGTTCGACCTGGTACATGCCAGCCATCCGCATGTGGCGGTGGTCGGTCGCAGTCTGGGTTCCGGGGTGGCCGTGCGCCTGGCCAGCGAACGCCCGGCCGCGCGACTGGTGCTGATCACGCCCTACAACAGCCTCGAAGGGCTCGCTGCCCGTCAGTTCCGCTGGTTTCCGGTGCGCTGGTTGTTGAAGGACAAATACCCGTCCTGGCAGTACGCCGCCCGCATCACGGTGCCGACACTGTTGATCGCAGCCGAGCATGACGAAGTGATTGCGCGTTCGAGTACTGAACGTTTGTACACACACTTCGCCAAAGGCGTGGCGTCACTGCGGGTGATACCGGGGACGGGGCATAACTCGATCGGCGAAAGCCCTGAATACTTAAAGGTGCTGAGGGATGGGTTGTAGCCAGCAAGGTAGAACATACCTGTGGCCTGAGAGCCTCCACGGTTAAGGCTCTGTCGGCGGCCGTTCATCCGAGAGTTTGCCAACACCCAATAAAAACATATTTTTATGCCTATATTGATATTGTCGAACGTTCCCATTCTCAGAGGGTGCCGTCATGAACGTTGAGATTCATTAGAAATTGAATTCGGTTCATTAAAAGCTGAATTACGCCAGACCAGTTTCATTCGAGCGACGAACTTGTCGTTCATAGCTCGGTGTGCGCTGCCTCATCGCTGATCAGCTCAGTTAAGCGATTTGATGCTTTGTTTTTATTTGTCCGATTCACGGAGGTGCCATGATGAACAATAAAATCGCAATCTACCTGCTCCTCGCCTTGCTTGCCCTTCCAGCCTGGAGCCACGCAGCTCCATCGCCCGCGTCCACGGATGCCGACTCGCCTGCACTGACCACGCGCCTAGCGCTGCGGGATCTATGGGTCGAGCATATTTTCTGGATCCGCGACTATGCGCTGGCCAACCAGTCCGGCGATCAGAAACAAGCCAAGGTCGCGGCCGACCTGGTGGTCGACAACGCCACCAAAATCGCCAACAGCATTGCCCCGCTCTATGGCCAGCCGGCGGCTGATCAACTGCTCAAACTGCTGGCCGGTCATTGGGGCGCGGTGAAACACTACAGCGATGCCACCGTCGCGAAAGACGCCAAGGGCAAGCAGGCTGCCGTCACCGAGTTGACCAGCAATGCCAAGGCGATTGCGGCGTTTCTGGCCACCGCCAACCCCAATCTGCCTGAAGCCACACTGGTCAATATGTTGTCAGCCCATGGCGGTCACCACATCGCCCAGATCGACGAGTTTGCCGCGCACGATTACGCTGGCGAAGCCCGCACCTGGGCAATGATGCGTACACACATCCTGGCCCTGGCCGACGCGTTGACCGGCGCACTGGTCAAGCAATTCCCGGACAAGTTCTGATATCGCGCGAGGGCATCCCATGCTGGAAGGACTGGGCCGAACACAGCAGGACCTGCTCAATGCGCTGCTGCACCATGCGGGCGGCATGAGCATTGACGAGTTGGCTGAAACTCTGGCCGTCACGCGCACAGCGATCCGCCAACACCTGGCGGCGCTGGAGCGTGACGGTCTGGTGCTGCGCGGCGACACCCGGCCGACGGGTCGTCGCCCGGAGCAGCTGTATCGGCTCACCGACCACGCGCGGGAGCAGTTCCCTCGCCACTATCAGCTACTGGCCAGCGTATTGATCGATGAGGTGGCGGGCATCATCGGCCCAGAGGCCCTGACTTCACTGATGCGCAGCATGGGCCGCAAACTGGCTTCTGATCGTGAACAGCAGGTCGTGGATGAAGCCAGGATCGTGCAGCACATGAACCAGGCGGGCTACGAGGCCGAGGTGTTTTTTCGCTCAGGCGACACGCCGGAAATCGTCGCGCATAACTGCGTGTTCCATCGCCTGGCCGCCGAGCACCCGGTGGTCTGCGAACTCGACCTGGCCTTGATCGGCGCGTTGGGCGGCGGCGAAGTCGAGCACAGCGAGTGCATGGTGCGTGGCGGGCATGTCTGTCGCTTCAGGTTGCGACCGAGTGAAACCCCGGACCTCGCGACTGACGCTGCTCCAGCCGATACCGATCAGCCAGCCTAGCGTTTGCGTGACAGCCGTTGCTGCCAGTTTCCGGCGTTGTCCCGCTGGCAGGCTTCTTCAGAGTCGAGCATCGCTTGGGGCGACGTTCTGTGGCAGTGAGAAAATGCCACCGCCGACCATCGAACCAATCACCAAAGCGATCAGTTACCCAACCTTGAGTTTGTCTCTGGAGGCCGTGACTAGGGTTTGTATGTCGGGCTCGAAATCTTTATCCAACTTGCCTACAGAATCGACCATTAGATCACCTTACCGAATGGGTATCGCTAAGGTAGAAAACAGACCACCCCGTAAAGTCGCTTTTGCACTGCATGACCTTTCAAGTGGTATGTGCAACGGAACGGAAAGCACCTGGGAACAGCAATCAAATGGTAATCAGTACTAAGAGCGTCGCAGAACTCGAAAATGCTCTGCGGTTCAGTACTTCTGAATCTCTGGTGGAAGAACATGAGGCGTATTTACGCGTTCTTCCAGTTTCGCCGCGCACTGCTCGGCGGAAATGTGATCGGAAAACTTCAATGTCATACCATAGGCCTCAACCAGCCAGATTGGCTTAGTCGATCCGGTGAACTCATCAGACTGCGCTCCCCCACTCCAAGCCTCAGTACCTCTTGCCTGAAGCGCTTTCTCTCCACGAGTGGCTTCTGATCAGACGGCAAGCGACTGAACCCAAATTAGCCGGAACTAATTGACCAGAACTGACATATTACTGATTCAAATGCGCAGCGTCCCTTGGCAAGGGCCGGCATGGTCCCTACCCGGCACGCGAACCGGCATGAGTTTTCACTTCGATTGGAATTCTTTTCATTAAAAATGGAATCAGCTAGCTATGGCCAACTGTCTCGCGGCAACGTTAAAAACCAGCATGGGCGCCGTGTGTGGAATGTTTCATGTCGTGATGTCGGACCTTTGCTAGAGGAGTATCCGCGGTGCGGCGCTGAACTACCCCGCTCCGAAGCGTACCCCCAGCTCGGCAACACTCTTGGCCACGCAACTGCTACCGCTCATGCACCTAACGACCTGAGCGACCTTGGCAAGATGCCGGCCCGGGCACTGCACACAAAGCATTCGATACACCTAAAGGTTTCCATAGTAGTCACTAGAAACTTTTGGTTTACACAGCCTATTGAAATTACTGCCTACCTACCCTTCGGCGACCATTAGAAAATAAAATGGAGTCATTAAATTCTGGAATGGAATCTGAATCCAACCGACCAAAATATGGTTACAAGTCAAGCAAAGACACGCCAAGCTGCTCTTTTTCTTAGGAGAATAATTACAACAGCGGCAGAAAACCTTAGCAGACCTTCGAGGCAACGTCGGCAACAATGACGATGTTAAACATGGATGTGCCTGGAGTACCGGAAGCATAGACGCCCTACCCAATTCACTGGCCGCACACCGAGCTAATTTCCTACAACCTTTATGAGTGAGCTGCCCCGCGGGTTGCGAGATATGCCGACTACGGTTTTGTCGAGTCTTGAGCCGCCAGCAACGCGAAGATACCAATGAAAAGGCGCTCGCTAACGGACGCTGGTATCCGGCTGGCGTCGAAGTACGTGAACCATGGTCCAGCATCGACCTGAAGACCACGCCAAACAGTTTCACATCCCTGAGCCAGCAGAGGTGTGGACGCTGCCTCGACTGCCTGCCTGTGCTGTGGGATTTGTGGCGACAGCTGGCCATCGCCTCCCCTCGCAGACTTACTAGCAAGGGCGCCGGAATCATCGAGCTGCCAGACGAGCTGCTGAAGCAGATGGGCATAGAGGACCTTCGGCCATTGCCTCGAAGGTCTGCAAAGGTTTTCTGCCGCTGTTGTAAAGACAAAGTCACGCCGAGCAGAAGATAAGGCCGCTGGCGCTGGGGCACAAGAACTGGCGCTTTACCGGGTCATTGCGCAGCGGCAACGTGCGGCCGCGCTGATGAGTCTAATCCAGTCGGCCAAGCTCAACGGACATGATCCGTACTTGTATTTGAAGGACGTATTGGCGCGGCTACCGATGCAGCGGGCGAGTGAGATTGCCGAGCTGTTTGTAGTGGTCTAATGAAACCGGACAGGACACTCAAGATTTCAACGCAAAGGCACTCTATTGGCCAATCCCAGCACGGGTCAGATTGGGTTGACGCTTTTGAGCATAGTGAACTGAGTATCCCAGCAGTTTCCCCGACGGTTCATGCTTTAGCGCATTGCTTCAGTTGTATTGGTCTACGGATTACGGAAACAATCGAAGCAAAAATTTCGCCGTTCAAGAGGTGCATGGCAGCAGACCAAAAAATTAGATCGCTGGATTAAAGTCAGAACTAACCTGGACACAACAATTTCTACTTGTTTCTTGCGTAGGCCAATTGTAAATCCGTTGCACAAGCCTTATTACTCCGTCCATTAAGAACGAAATAGCCGCTTTGTCGACAAGGAGCCCATCCTTGAGTTTACTTCCAACGTTACCGATAACGATCTGTGGGTAAACGACCTGTACGGCCTGAATAGCCACTAGGGTTTCATTCAATTGCTGATGCGCCCTCACACCACCGGTGAAGGCAGGAGATGCCGTAAAGGTAAGAACCGGTTTTCCAGTTAGCGTAGACTTACCGTGGGGTCGAGATATCCAATCCAACGCATTCTTCAGAACACCTGACATTCCATGGTTGTACTCCGGCGAACCAATAAGCACGGCGTCGGCGTTTCGTACCGCCTCACGCAGAGCCAGCACGGCTGATGGTGTTGCATCTCCATCAAGGTCTTCGTTGTAGGGTGGCACATCATGTAACTCATGAAGGTTCAACGTCACGCTGGGGGGAAGCTGTTCGGCAATCGTACGCAGCACTGCACAATGGGCTGAGTCTTTTCTCAAACTGCCCGACAAACCAAGAATTTTTACTGTTACGTCCATCTATAGACTCCTCGATTGTTCAGCCGCGTTGCAACGCCTTGGCCAACACCAATACACAGCGTTGCCAACGATTTTCGTGCATTACGGCGCTGCATTTCTTGAAGCAACGTGACAAGCATTCGACGAACTGAAACGCCAATAGGATGGGAGGGCTTCGACACTAGCGGTTGCTTGCCCCAACCATGAAAAAGATCGCCTTCGCCGAATGCTGAGACTTGTTGCGCCAGGCATGACGGGTACCGTTCTGAATCACCACATCGCCCGGACGGATCACCCGCTGCTCGCCATTGTCGAGTTCCAGCCAAAGCTCACCTTCCAACAACACCCCATAATCGATAGTCGGTGTCTTGTGCATGCCTGGATGTTCGGCTTCAAAACAATCGAACAAACCAGGTAGCGCGACCGCCATTTCGTTGAAGGCTCGCTGCGGATCCACTGGAGAGGCCATTACGCTGTCGGGTGGAAAGCTGACGGCCAACAATGAGGTCTCCCCGACTCCGGGAATGAGCGAGCCTTGCAGTTGTGTCAGGTCTTCCGGTGTTTCAGACAACCGAGGAGGACAGGACGTGGCCCACAGTTGGGCCATGCCATGCCCGGGGATGTCGACAAAGTCGGTGGCACGGCGGGCCGCGCCATCGGTAATGAACACGGCCTGTCCACTCAAATCGTGCCCCGTCACTATTCTTCGTATTTGCATCGGACAGTCTCCAATATCTGGAATCGATCCGCCGTAGACATGCATCTATGACGGCTTGGGTCTCCTGAGCGGTGGCGTATGCACACCACTCAGGGCTTATTTCATGGGCAGATGACGTAGTTGCTGAAGCCGCCATGGCGGTTTTCGATACCGGTGATCGCGCTGTTGACGTCTTCCAGACTGAAGGCGGTGTTTTCGAAGAACGAGAGATCAAGCACCCCGGATTCAACCATGTCCGCCATGGCTTGGCCTTGTCCGGTGGTAAACCATGCAGATCCGCTGATCTGGATGTCGTTGTCCATGATCCAGTGAAGATCGATAGGGACTTCGCCGGCGATGGCGCCGACGTTGACCAGGTGCCCACCGCGGTGGAGGGATTTAAGGGCCTGAGTCAGGCTCTCGTGCGGTGCCCCCGGGCCCAAGGCATCAATGACGACATCGACACCTTCGCCATGGGTCACTTCACTGACCCACTGGTCAGTCGGGACTGCACCGAGGGTGTGAATTTCAATCCGGCCCGGGGCCGCCAGGTCTTTCACTTTCTGGAACAGATCCTGGTTTCTGGCGGTGCCGAGGATTTTACGAACGCCCATAGCCAACGCCAGGGCGACGGCGCCCAGGCCGAGTGTCCCGCTGATCCCGTTGATCAGCACGGTGCTGCCGGGACTAACGTTGGCCTTGAGCAATGCTTTGTAGGCGGTGCCCAGATAACCCAGTCGCGCGGAGGTTTCGAAGCTGATGTTGTCTGGCAGTTTGACCAGGCTGTATTGCGGGGCAGGAATGTACTCGCAAAGACCACCGTAGGGGTAGTCTTCGAACATGCGCGGGCTTTTAGGTGTGAACCCGAAATAGCCGTTGAACGTATAGGCGGTGCACGCAATGGTGTTACCCGCGCGGCATGCCCGGCATGAACCGCAGTGTCTTCCCGGATTGACGTACACCCGGTCGCCGACCTTGAAGTCATAGACCTGGGCGCCGACGGCTTCGATGACACCGGATGGATCAAGTCCAAAAATCGCAGGCAGCATAGGCAGCGGATTCTGCGGGAACCATTTGACCCAGTTGGTGAGGATGTTGTGCAGATTCGGGACGATCCCGCACGCCTTGATCTTTACCAGCACCTCGGTAGGGCGAATCCCGGGGATGGGCACTTGTTCGATAACCATGGGTTTACCGCCTTCATACAGACGTGCGGCGCGCATAGTTTTGGTAGTCATGATGTTCTCCAACACACATATTGTTTTTGTAGTGGTACGCAACCCGTGAAGCACGCTTCAAATTTTCGGCACTAACGCAGTCCGTCTTCGCCCTTCACGTCGGCGGCAGCCAGACCGCCCAGTCGCGCATGAATCCGGCCACCGGTGGCCATGGCCACACCAAAAGCGATTTCGCCGCGACGAGGGCCGTCCCAAACGGTCATTTCAGCCACACCGAAGTGGCTGCGAACATAGGCCGCCTGGATGTGCCCGAGCGGGATCATCACCCGGCAACCAGGGCCACCGATGGTCTTCGCCGCCGGAACAATCGCCTTCGGATTACCGAGGACTTCGCGCATTGCCCAGCCGCCTGCTTCGTGCCAGACAGCACCGTGTTCCAGTTCACCATCCTCGCCAACGATCGCCCCTTTGCCATAGGCCTGCACTTTATCGACCCCACCTAGCGCGATGATCAACCGGTTGGATAAATCGGCGCCCAAGGCTCGCAACTCCTCCATAAAGGGCAGCAAACTCTCGACGTATTTGCCTGCATAGGGGTTTTCCACAATCGCCGTCGCAACTGCGATTGTCAGCGGGGTTGCCGCTGCCGGGCCGCCTTCGTGAAACACCTGCTCAACATCAAGTTTGAATTTGCGGATTTTCACCAGTGACATGCTTGCTCTCCTGCTAGACCCGCTCGCTAAGAGTTTTTTCCAGCGGGCTTCCCTAGTATGCATTTTATAGAGTATCGTGCAAGAACTTAGTTTTTACGCACAAAAACGGAGAGCGACGATGAAGTTAATTTCGTATCACAAAGACGGCAAGCCGGGCTTCGGGGCAGTAGTTGAAGGCAATATTGTCGACCTGACCAAGCAGTACCCCACCGCAGTCAATTTGGCCGGTTTGTTGTCCGACTCCACCCTGCTGGAGCAGGCGAAGGTCTATACCGCAAGCGCCACAGCCGACTACGCCTTCAGCGATGTGCAGCTGGATCCGGTCATTCCCGCCCCCGGAAAGATCATTTGCGTAGGCATTAACTATGTCGCACATGCTGAAGAGGCTGGCCGCAAAGTGGGTCAGTATCCTGTGATATTCCAACGCTTCGCCGAGACGCTGTTGGCCCACAATGCACCGCTGGTCCGGCCGATCGTCTCCCAGGAGTTCGATTTCGAGGCTGAGTTGGCCGTAGTCATAGGCAAGGGCGGCGCACATATCGAGCCTGAAGACGCCATGTCGCATGTGGCGGGGTATACCTGCTTCAACGATGCAAGCGTGCGCGATTGGCAGTTCCACACCCATCAATACGGCATGGGCAAGACCTTCCGCAGCACCGGAGCCCTGGGGCCTTGGCTCGTTACGGCCGATGAGATCGCCGACTACCGTGAACTGCGTGTAACCGGTGTGCTGAACGGAGAGCAGATGCAGGAAGGCAAACTATCCGAACTGGCCTTCGACATTCCCCACCTGATTTCCTACGTATCCCAGGCACTGACCTGGAATCCAGGGGACATTCTGGCCACTGGCACACCAAGCGGTATCGGCTTCAAACGTACACCACCGGTATTCCTGAAACCCGGTGATACCTTCGAAGTGGTCATCACACAAATAGGAACTCTTTCTAATCCGGTAATCGACGAAGCCTGACTTCTTGCACTGAACAATCATAAAACGGGGACTTACTGCTATGGCTACTCTGCCCAGAATCAACTTCACCCACACCGGCGCGTTCTGTGAAAACCTCGACATGATGGTCGACTTCTATTGCCAGAAGATCGGCTTCATCGTCAGCGACAAGGGGGTCGCATCGAGCGGTCATCGTCTATTTTTTCTGACCCAGAACCCCGAGGTTCACCATCAACTGGTTTTATTCGACGGCAAACCGAGCGACCTGACGTTCAATCCGATCAACCAGCTCTCGTTCCTGCTCGACTCGATCGAAGACCTCAAAAGCTTCTACCAGTTCGCCAAGGAAAACGGCATCGAGAACATTGATCAAGTCGATCATGGCAACGCCTGGTCGATGTATTTCAAAGACCCTGAGGGCAATCCAATCGAGATGTATGTCGACTCGCCCTTTTACACCAGTCAACCATGCCGCGAGCCACTCGACCTCGACATGAGCGCCGAAGAGATCAACGCCAGAACGGAAGCGATGTGCCGCCGTCGCCCTGGATTCCAGACCCGTGCCGAATGGGTGCAATCGACGGCTGATCGAATCGCTCAACAACGCGTGCGCTGGTAATCCACCTCTGCGCGGCCCGCCTTTTTTCGGGCCGCGCGAACATGCGGATATGTATAACGATATGCATAAGAATCTAATTGCGGGGCAATGGCTGGACGGCTCTGGCGTTCGGGAAAACTTCAACCCTTCGGATACCAACGACCTGGTCGGTCTATACGCCCAGGCATCCGCGGACGATACTCAGAAGGCCATCGCCGCCGCCGAACAAGCACAACCCCTGTGGGCCGCTAAAAGCCCGCAGCAGCGTGCAGATGCGCTCGATTTTATCGGAAGTGAAATTCTCCTGCGCCGCCAGGAAATAGGCATCCTGCTAGCCCGCGAGGAAGGCAAAACCCTACCGGAAGCGATTGCCGAAGTCACTCGCGCCGGCCAGATATTCAAGTTCTTCGCAGGTGAGGCACTGCGCATCCAGGGCGAGCACCTGGACTCCGTCCGATCCGGGATCGAAGTCGATATTTTGCGGCAACCGGTGGGGGTCATTGGCATCATTGCCCCATGGAATTTTCCCATTGCGATTCCGGCCTGGAAAATCGCGCCGGCTCTGGCTTACGGCAACTCGGTGGTCTTCAAACCAGCCGACCTGGTGCCTGGCTCCGCCTGGGCGTTGAGCGAAATAATCCATCGTGCGCAACTGCCCGACGGAACCTTCAACCTGGTCATGGGACGCGGCAGCGTCGTGGGCCAGACCCTGGTCGAATCTCCCCGGGTGAAGGCACTCAGCTTCACCGGTTCGTCGGATACCGGCCGGCAGATCCTGCAATCCGCTGGCGCCCGTTTCGCCAAGCTGCAACTGGAGATGGGTGGCAAGAACCCGCTGGTGGTGTTGAATGACGCAGATCTGGCGCAGGCCATCGAGTCCGCGGTGCAAAGCGCCTACTTCTCGACTGGACAACGCTGCACGGCCTCCTCACGTTTCATCGTCGAGAAAGGCATCTATCGACGCTTTACCGAAGGAGTGCAGGCCCGGCTGAAGACCCTGCAGGTGGGGCATGCTCTGAATACCGACACGCAGATCGGCCCCGTCGCCGAGCAGACGCAATACGAGCAGAACCTTGCCTATGTAGACATCGGCTTGGGCGAAGGGGCCGTGCTGGCCTTTGGCGGTCAGCCTTTGATGCGTGATACCCATGGCTACTTCATGAGTCCTGCGCTGTTCGTCGATGCTGACGCTCAAATGCGAATCGCCCAGGAAGAAATCTTCGGGCCAATAGCCTGTGCCATTCCAGCCGATGACTATGAACAAGCGCTGCTGCTAGCCAATGCCACTCCTTTTGGATTGTCAGCGGGAATCTACACGACCTCGCTGAAGTATGCGTCGCACTTCAAACGCCACATGGAGAGCGGCATGGTGATGATCAACGCACCAACTGCTGGAGTGGACTATCACGTGCCATTCGGTGGCACCAAGGGCTCCAGCTATGGCTCACGAGAACAAGGGCGCTACGCCGCCGAGTTCTTCACCACGGTCAAAACAGTCTACACACAGGCGTGAGCGCCCAGCCGAGCACAAGTCGAATATCCGCGCCCCATGCCATGCCGCGGGGCGCTACCACAACAAGATGGAGATGGCTATGGACTACGATCTGATCATAGTGGGTATGGGCCCCGTAGGGGCCATGGCAGCAAACCTCGCCGGTCTGTGGGGTTTGAAAACGCTAGCGGTGGAAAAAACCGAAAGCGTTTATGAGAACCCTCGCGCCATGGGATTTGACCACGAGGTGATGCGAGCCTTCGATAACATAGGCCTTGCTGATGCAATTGCACCGCATGTCATGCCCTACCGGGCCTCGCACTATCTGACGACTCAGTCGCGCCTCATCAAACGCATTGATGCGGCAAAACCACCCTATGTACTGGGCTGGGCCCCCAATTATGTATTTTCACAGCCGCCGGTTGAGCGCCAGTTGCGAGCTAATATCGCATCATTCACGCACGTAACGGTTGAACTTGGCACTGAAGTCCTGGCAGTTGAGATGCAGGACAACCTGGCACAGGTGCAAGTGCGCAACCGCAGCGGCGAGTTCCGGGTTGTCAGCGCTGGCTATGTGCTAGCCTGCGACGGTGGAACCAGCCCTATTCGCGCGCAGTTAAAACTGCGAATGGAGGACTTGGAGTTCGACGAACCCTGGCTGGTGGTCGATGTGATGCTCAAGGAGGGTGCCGGCGAATCGCTGCCGACCACCAACGTCCAGTATTGCGAAGTCGAGCGGCCTAGCACTTACGTTGTTGGGCCTGGCCGCCATCGCCGCTGGGAGTTCATGATCAACCCCGATGAAACACCCGGCGAAATTGCCAAGCCAGAATCAATCAGGCACCTGATCTCCCGATGGCTGGACGTCGATGACTACGACATCTGGCGTGCGTCGACCTACCGTTTTCACGCGTTGATTCTCGAGAAATGGCGCAGTGAGCGAATCTTCTTTCTTGGAGATGCCGCGCACATGACCCCTCCGTTTCTTGCTCAAGGCATGTGCCAGGGTATTCGTGATGCCATGGGTCTCATCTGGAAACTGGCGTTGGTTCAGCGTGGCATCGCCAGCCCTGGGCTGCTCGACACCTATCAGCAGGAGCGCGCGGCGCACGTACGCCAGACGACCAAAGTGGCCAAGGAGTTTGGCTTGATCATCTGCGAACGCGATCCCGGCAAGGCCGCCGAGCGCGATGAGAGTTTGATGCGGAGTATGAACAGCGCTCCTGGGGGCACCATTCGCCAGTCTTTGATCCCCGGTCTCAAGAACGGCCTGATCGACGATCGATCGCCAGCGGGTGAATTGTTCCCGCAACCGATGGTCGTCGATCGCAATGGCGTGAAAGGACTGCTGGATAGCTTCACTGGGCAAAGCTTGCGCATTGTGATCGCCTCGGATGTCGATTCCCATCCGCTGCTCGAACAACTTCATCTGCGTCTGGAGGGTAGCCAACTGCAGCTCGAGGTGGTGCGTCTGACGGCCGAACACCCGACGCAGAGTGCTGATCCGGATCAATACCATGAACTGGACGGCATACTGGAACAGTGGATGCATGAGCGGAACTGTAAAATTGTTATCGTACGCCCCGACCATTACGTGTTCGGTGGGGCCTGTACGACCGAAGAGGCGTTGGCCCTTTTTGAGCGCTGCCTGGCGTCACTGGCCAGTTGAGCGTTGAGGCAACGTGTTGGCGTTCTTTGACTGCACGTTGAGTTTTTTTATCCACCCAAAGCAGCCTTGCGGTCGCCTGCGATATTCGCCATTACTCACAAGGTAATGGCGATCCCTTCCCCTCGGTGTCACCAGGTTCCTGCCCGCAGCTACCCGCGGTAGGCAGGCTACTTGCCCTGGAACCACATTAACCCAGCCTTCGTTCGACCTATTGCAGCGCCGAATACTCCTTGTGAATTACCTCGGTTACCCGGTCCAAGGTGCCGGTGATATGGCGTTTGAGCAGGTCGACCGCTTTCTCTGAATCGCGGACCAGCGCTGCCTCCATCAACTGTTTGTGTTCGTCACCCTTACGCCGCTCCCCGGTACGGTGCAATGCAGAAAATCGACGATAACGCTCGGCGCGATCGAACAACGAGTCGATCATGCGCAGCAACAGCGCAGATGGGCAGGCGGAAAATAGTGCAAAGTGGAAAGCCTTGTGCCGCTGTGCCCAGTCATCGTCAAGAACGACAGCCACCTTACCCAGCTTTTTTTCGACCAGACCCAACCGATGGAAGGCTCCCAGAACGTTCGCCTCCCACGCATCGTCGCCGTACTTGATCGCATCGGCTAGCGCTTCGCTTTCCAGCAAGCAACGCAGACGGCTGATCTCGCGAAAGTCGTGCACCGACAATCCCGTGACCCGAAAACCCTTGTTCTCGCTGGCTTCGACGACGCCTTCCTGGGCCAGTCGGTTAAGTGCCTCGCGAATGGGTGAACTGCTCAACCCATATGACTTGGACAGCTCGGCCACCTTGAGTTTTTCCCCTGGCGCGAGTTCACAGCAGATGATCGACTTTTTCATCTGCTGCAACGCCACATCAATCAGCGATCCGCCGTGTGTATTCAGCATGGAATTTTCCGCTCAAATATTGCATTAATCTATATTTTATGCGCAAAAATACATTTGTGCAATTTAGCAAAAAGGTATTCGCCACCTCCGCACCTGTCTCAAGTCAGGTTGAAATAGTTGAGGATGAGTTGCAACTCTTGTCCCAGCCGCGTCAGATCACTACTTGCGGCTCTCAGTTGTTGATTGCAGGAGTGGTTCTGTTCCGTGGTATCACGCACATTGACCATGCTACGGCTTACGTCCTCCGCAACCTGACATTGCTGTTCGGTGGCGGCAGCGATCTTCTGGTTCATCTCGTGCATAGTCGCCACATCCTCGGCCACACGGCTCAAGGCAGCACTCGCCTGGCTGGACAACGCCTGAGCATGAACCGACTGCTCTCTCGCTCGGCCAATCTTGCTGACCGCCTCTTTGGTCTCGTGCTGCAGGGCCGCGATCATGTCACCGATTTCGTCAGCGGATACCTGGGTGCGGCTGGCGAGATTGCGCACCTCATCCGCCACAACGGAAAATCCCCTACCCTGCTCGCCTGCCCTTGCAGCCTCGATCGCGGCATTCAACGCTAACATATTAGTCTGATCAGCCAATCCACGGATCACATCCAAAACCCGGCTGATCCCTATGCTTTGTTCATCAAGACTCTGCATGCCAATACTCGCATCGTCCATCTGGGCGGATAATTGCTGGATTTGCTGTACCACTGCCAGAACATCGCGGCTTCCCGCAGCCGAACCATCTTTGGCCGAGCGTGCCGCCTGCAATGTCAGATCGGTGCTTCTTGCGACTTCTCCCAGCGTGGTATTCATTTGCAGCATCGCCGTCAAGGTCTTATCAGTTTCTAGCGATTGGGCTTGCACACGTTCCGAAGTTTCATCAGTGATACGTGTCAGATTACCGGTAGCAAGATTGACCTGCCGAGTTCCGCTCTCAATCTTGCGGACGATACCGTGCAGGTTTGCGGTCATCTGCTGCATGGCCTGCATGACCTGGCCCAATTCATCTTTGCGATTGTGCCGCACATCCATGTTCAATTGCCCAAGGGCGACCTGGCTCACCATGCTGGCTGTGTATCGCAAAGGGGCGACGATCTGTCGGCGGATGACCAATGCGGCAATCACGCTCAGCAATATGGAAACCAGTGTCATGCCGAGCAACGCATAGTAAGCCCGTTGATTCGAGCGCTGCTGACTGGCAACAATGCCTTGCTGTAATGCATCGGACTCATTCAGCATCTGCTGGGCAATAGTATCCATCGCCAACTCTGCTTCCATATTCAAGACCGTACTGGCGCGAAACTCGTCAAACGCCTGCCGGTATTGCGCGAGTGCCTGGATCGCGGATTCCAACGCTGCTCGCTGCTGCTCGGCGGCACCACCGGCCAGGGCCTGGGCCGAGGAGTTCAGGTCGCTCACCAGCAGCATCCATTGATCATAGTGCTCCTTGCCAGGCTGCAGGCTAAACAACCACTCGCTAGTTCGCACCGCCATCAACTTGCGCGTAAGCGCGATTGCGCTGTCGGCCAGACCAATGGCTCTATCGCTGGCCGTCCCGTCGGACAATGCTGCCGATAGCGCTTCGATGAGGTCCTGTTCGACTACCTCGAATTCGTTCCGCACTGCTTCGGCCTGGGTGCCCATCCTCATTCGCGTATCACTGGCTCGACGTCTGGTGTTCGCCAGCGTTTCGAACTGCGCCAGATAATCCTGACTTGCCAGTGCGAGACGCTGTGAGCCATCCAGAGACAGATCGAGAGAGCCCTGAACTTCTTGCATGGTAGCGAGTACCACTTCTTGGGCAGTCGACTGTCCGCCGATCTGATAGACCTTTTCGGCAACCCGCGCCTTGAGGATGCCCGCTCGCGTACTCGTGAACGCCGCCAGCGTTGTTTCACCGGTCAATACCGAATGCAGGCTGAAGACCGCGGTACCTGCCAGCAACACGGTCAAGCCACAAAGTAAACTGAAGCCCACTGCCAAAAGGGTACCGATTGAAAGCTGCCTTCGTTGGAATCGAGTCGTTCTCAAATGTTGTTCTCCATAATGGGTACGCGACGCTTCGGACCAGAGCAGCTGGCCATTGAAACCAGGCTGTGTACGACATAAAAAAAACCGCCAACAAGTGGCGGCAAGGTCTAAGGCTTGTGGCCTTTGACTAAGGAGGTCTTTGCGTCTTTGCCTAAAGCCTGTTGTGTTTGCTCAAGGGAGAGTGATCGAGACGTCTGCGGTCTGACTTTTTGCTTCACTCCAGCGTTTCTGAACCAGACTGGCCAACAGTCCAGCGATAACGCCCAGCGCCGATGCTATGGACAACTCGACAAAGGTGTCGAGCGTCGCAGGGAGATGAGAGGCGAAGTAACAGACCACCCCTAGGAATAGGCCCAGCAAGTTGTTGATCACGGGCAGCAGTCGCAAAGACAACACCACCAGCGTCACGCTCAGTGCTACCGGGGTGATGGTGAAAGCGCCCAGATAGGGCGCCAGCATCGCGCTGGCAGATCCAGCTGCGATGCCGATGACCAGCCCGATGAGGACGCAGACCAGGTTGATTGCCCCGTCGCGCACGGTGATGCCGCGGGTAAAGAAAGCAATCCAACCGATGAACATGGCCGAGACCGGTACGTCGATCACCAACGCACAGATGGTAGCGGCGAGACAGGCCAAAAGTGACTCGCCCAAAATTGCCTTGCAATGATTAATAGTCACAGAATGGCTCATGGCAATATCACCTCGTCGCTGGTTTTCAAGAGAGAAATAGATTCAGGCAATAGAAGCCTGGCAAGTGCAGGCGTCAAAATGAGCGCGCCAAGCATGTTCCAGATGAACATGAAGGCCAGCAGAATGCCCATGTCTGCCTGGAACTTGATGGGGGACAACACCCAGGTCGCTACGGCTACACCCAGGGTTACGCCGGTCAGCACAACCACCTTGCCGGTTGACAGCAGCGCTGTGTAGTAGGCGTTGGACAGGGTTGCGCCTTGCCTCAGGTTAGCCAGAGTAATACTGAGAATGTACAGCGAGTAATCCACGCCGATACCGACGCCCAGTGCGATCACCGGCAGTGTGGCAACTTTCAGTCCGATATCCAGGCCGACCATCAGTGCTTCGCAGAGTATCGACGTGAGCATCAGTGGCAGTACGGTACACACCACCGCGCGCCAGGAACGGAAGGTGATGTAGCACAGCGCGATCACAGCAAGGTACACCACCAGCAACATCTGCAGATTGGCGCGCTTGACGACGATGTTGGTAGCCGCCTCGATGCCGGCATTGCCCGCCGCGGACATGAATTGCAACTCTGCGGTGTTGTGTTGCGCAGCGAATGCCTCGACGGTATTCGCCACCCGAGTCAGGGTGTCGGCCTTGTGGTCGCTGAGGAACACGTTGACCGTCAGCAGGTCGCAGTTCTGGTTGAACAGTTCCCGTGGTGCGCGGGTGATGATGGCGTTGAGCAGGCCCTGGTTCCTCGGAATTTCATACCAGCGCAGACTGCCTTCGTTCATGCCGGCAGCGGCCTGTTTGCTCAGTGCGGCCAGGGAGCTGGTGGACACCACGCCCGGCAGCTGTTGCAAGCGAGCCTCCAGCGCATCGACGGTCACCAGGGTGTTGTAGTTGGCGCAGTAGAAAGGCGGAGTCTTGACCATGACCACGTACTTGTCGCTACTGGCCGCGTAGTTCCCGACCATGAAACCGTTGTCCCGGTTATAGCGTGAGTCGGCACGCAGTTCCGGGGCCCCGGGGTTCAGGTCGCCAACCTTGACGTGCAGGCTGATGGCAAAGCCCGCCACACCGAGCACGGCCGCCACGACTATCGCCAGACGGGCCCATTTCAGCTCGGTGAAACGATCGAGAAACGACCAGAGCGGATGGCGGCGATGCTGCAGGTCATCCAGGGCCAGGCGTTCGGCCTGGGCCTCGCGTTGCGCCGCGCGCTGGCTGACGCCAGTGTAGGACAGCAAGATCGGCAGCAGCACCAGGTTGGTCAGGATCAGCACCATGACGCCGATGGTCGCGGTAATCGCCAGGTCCTGGATTACCGGGATATTGATGATCATTAGCACCGCGAAACCGACCGCATCCGCCATCAGCGCCATTATCCCGGTGAGGAACAGGCGGCGAAAGGTGAAACGCGCCGCGATCAGCTTGTCGGCACCACGCCCGATGTCCTGCATGATGCCGTTCATCTTCTGCGCGCCGTGGCTAAGGCCGATGGCGAACACCAGAAAGGGCACCAGGATCGAATAGGGATCCAGCTGATAACCCAGTGTCGGTAGCAGACCCAGCAACCAAATCACCGCGATCATCGAACAGGACAGCACCAGCAAAGTGCTGCGCAAGCAGCGGGTGTACCACAGCAGGACGATGGCGCAGATCAGCAGGGTGCCGGCGAAGAACACTTGCATCAGTAACAGCCCATCCATCAGATCGCCGACCACTTTGGCGAAGCCGGTGATGGCGATCGAGTAGCGATCGTTTTCGTAGCGCTGGCGAATCTGCTCCAGATGCTTGGACAGCCCGTGGTAGTCCAAGGGCGTGGTGCCCTGAGCGCTGGTGTCCTGCAATGGCAGGAGGATCACGCTGGAGCGCAGGTTCGCCGAGACCAGGCGCCCGATCTCGCCGGAGCGTTCGACGTTCTGACGCACCTGATCGATGCTGTTAGCCGAACCGTCATAGGCATCGGGGATCACCGGGCCGCCGTCGAAGCCTTCTTCGGTCACGCCAATCCAGCGTGTGGCTGGGGTCCACAGGGATTTCATGTACGACCGATCCACACCGTCGAGGAGGAACAACTCGTCATTAATCTGCTTCAAGGTGTTGAGGTAGTCGGCGTCATAAATCGTGCCCTGCTTGGCCTCCAGGGCGATGCGCAGAGTGTTGCCCCCTTCGCCGAGCTGACCGCGGTATTTGAAGTAGTTTTCGATGTAGGGGTGCCCGACCGGGATCATTTTCTCGAACGCAGCGCTCAGGTGCAGGTTCGTTGACTGATAACCCAGCAGGGCGCTGATCAGCAGACACAGCGCCACGACCAAGCCGCGGTGGTTGAACAGCAAGCGCTCCACCAGGCTACCGGAGTTTTTGTCGAACATGACCAGTGCCGGGGCCGGACAGCTGTGAGGGTCCATAACTTTACTGTTCACGAGGGCTGCTCCGTTGACTGTCACTGATAAAGAACTGGCTGAGCCCGCGGGCACCTGAGACCACGATGCGTCCGTCGCCAGCCTGGGCCAGCCCGGTCAGGGCTGTGGTCTGCCCCTGAGGTGAAACGGTGAAGGTCCGACCATCATCCTGGCTGCTCAGCACCCGCCCGGTTTCGTCCACCAGCAACAGGCTGCCGTCGCGGAGAACGAGCCCGGCGGTGAGGGTTACCGGTTGATTGTTGGCGACTGTTTGCCAACTGTCTCCCTGGTCTTCGGAGCGGTAGATCTTGCCCCGCAAACCGAAAGCAAGCAGATGGTTGCGGGGGCTGGCCAGCAAGCCGAACAGAGTGCCGTTGGCCGGGATCTCGACGCTGCGAAAGTGCTGGCCCCGGTCGGTCGAACGCAGCAGCAGACCTTGCTCGGCGGCAATGAACAGGGTGCCTTGCAGGTCAAGAATGCCGTAGAGGTGCAGCGCTGAAGGGTTGTCCAGACGCTCGCTAATGGACTGCCAATGCTGGCCGCCATCCAGGGTCTCAAAGGCCAGGCCGTAGGCGCCCACGACTAGACCGTGCTTTTCATCGAAGAAGTGCACAGCTAGGAAGGGTTTATCCGGGCCGTCTTCCTGCAACCGTCGGGCCTCGTCGACACGCTGCTGATTGTCGTCGCTGGTGTGTTCGGTCAGCGTCTGGCTCGCGGCATCCAATGCCAGTTGTGCAGCTTGTGTGCCATCGAGTTGAGACACCCAGGTCAGGCCGCCGTCCTTACTGTGCAGGATCACCCCGGCATGGCCTACCGCCCAGCCTTGGGTCGGTGTTGCAAAGGTCACTTGGGTGAGGGTCACGCTCACAGGCGACGGGATCTGTTTCCAGGACTGACCATTGTCCTGCGAGCGCAGGATGAAGCCGCGCTCACCCACCGCCACAAGGTTCGTGCCAGCACGGGCCACGCTGAGCATCAGCGAGCGCGGTGCCAGCTCGCTTTGCAGTGCCGGGCGCTTATACAGTTCGGCGTCAGTGACCGTTTCCGGTTGCGCCCACGTTATGGGTAAGACGCCAAGCCCCAGGAGGAGTACCAGCAGTGTGAAGCGACGTGCGGGGATTTTGCGTATCGATACGTGCATATACATCTCAACCTCGACAATCCGGGTATGGGGCGTGCGCAATGCGCGCCCCATCTGCTGCGTCACGGGTTCAGCGGACCGAGCCGGATGCCACCGCGTTGCCGGTGAAGAAGTTCTCCGGCTTGCGAGCAACGACTTTGTAGGTCTCACCGTTCAAGCCCTGAACAACGCTATAGGTCTTGGCCTGGAGGTTGTAGATGACCACCGGCTTGACCACGACTGCAGGAATCGACGGCACTACGAACGGCAGGGCCTGGATCACGCGCCAAAGTTTGCCCTGGGCGTCATAGCCGTCCGCCAATGCGATGGTCCAGCTGTCCTCATCGATGTAAAAGCGACGCTTAGGCACTGCATGGCGCTTGCCAGGTGCGACGGTAGCTTCCAACTCCCAGACCCGGTGTAGTTCCCAGCGCATTTTGTCGGAGTTGAGGGTCTTTTCGGTGAAAGCGTCGGCCGGCTTTTCAGCGTGGAACTTATTGAGGTTGTAAGGGATGTACATCTCTTTTTTGCCGATAAGCTTCCATTGGTAGCGATCCGGGTGGCCGATAAAACCATGCACCTCATCGAAGTAGTTGGCACCGGAGGCGACGAAGTCCGGGGTGTCATAGCCCACAGTCGGCGCACGTCTTACCCGGCGTTGCCCGACCAGGTACTGCCAGGCTTCACGGGGGGTGGCAGCATCGATACTGTCGTGGGTTACGAGCGACTCACCGGCCTTGAACGGTGGTTCGGTGGTGAGGAAACGCAACAGCGCGTATTGTCCAGACCACTTTTGGGCGTTACCTTCTTTGTAGTAGTAAGGGTATTGCCAGTTTTCCACGCCACGACCGGCGAGAGTACGCGAGCCGTCGGAGTTGCCGATCATGTTCTTGTAACCGTGTTCGATAGATTCAGCCTCGGTACGTAATAGGAAGTTCCAGATAAGCTCACTGCCGTTGGCCGGAATCGGAAACGGCACGCCGCCATAGCACCCCTGTACCGACAAGCCGTTTTGCGTCAACTGGCATTGCGTGGCATTGGCCAGCGTATTGTCATAGGCCCACTGCGGTGCAGCCGCACTGCGGTGAGTGGGATACACATCCAGGTGGAAGCTGTCCGGGTATTGCTCCAGCAGTGCACGGGTGCCTTCGCTGAGTTTATCGGCGTATTGCGCGGCGTTTTTCGCGGTGATTTGCAGCAGGGGCTTTTCACCGGGGAACGGGTCGGCCGGCACGTCGCCGAACTTGGGCCCGGCTACTTCCCGGGTCAGACCACCGGTCCAGGCAGGGATGCTGCCGTCTTTATTGCCAGCTTTTTCGGCACCCATTGGGGTCAAGGTGCTTTTCAAGGCATTGGCCTGTTCGGCAGAAACGGCCGCGAGTGCCTGGCCTGATACCAGGCTGAAGAGGGCAATAGCTGAAAGAAAGGGAGCATGCTGTTTCATAATTGTTCTCCGGAGCATGACTGAGATCAGAACGTGCGCTGAATCGAGAAGGCGACGAAGTCGCGGTCTTTCATGTTCTGTTTGAAGGTGTACGCGTTTGTGGAGTCGATGATCGGCCCGCCGTCACCAAAGAAATTGGTGTAGCTGAGCGAGGCATACCAGGACTTCTGGTAGTCAGCCTTGAGCCCCAGGGTGATGTCGCCACCGTGTTCTGGAGCGAAGGCTTGCGGGGTGACCGAAGAACGACCGTAAGGGGTGTATCCAACGGTGACCGGAAACTGCATATCGACCCCCGGGATGACCTGGAAGTACTGCGGTTCGAAGGTGAAACGCAAGGAATAGGCATCGCGGGTGGTATTGGGGTCCAGTTGATCGGCGTTCTTCTTGATGCTCAGCCGTCGGTTGAACGCCAGCTCCCCGGCGAACGATGCGGCATCCCACAGGCTATTGCCCCCGTAGACGTTGATCATCGACACCTGCGCATGCAGCGAGTCGCCGATCGGGTAAGCGGAGTTCTTGTCATTGTCGGCACCGAGGCCGGCGATCACCACACCGCCGGTAGGCGCCAATGGCGTATCGACCCGCATCGACAGTTCGCCTGCGACGTTAGCCTCCCCCATTAAGGTGCTGAAGCTGGCGCCGTAGACCTTGACGTCTTCGGCGTAGACGTTCACGTAGCTGTCGTCGTTGCCCGGTATCAGCGCCGCGGGACGGAAGTAGAACAGTGGGGTCTTCTCGTGATACTTGGCGGCGTAGAGGCCGAACTCCCAGTCCTCGACGCTGAACTTCAGCTGGGCACCGAACTGCCCCGAATCGCGGGCATTGATACTGGCGCCGCGCGTGAGGCGGCCGGTGGGGAAGTACACGCTTTCGCCACCATCGCCGACGAAATCGCCGCCGCTGAAATAGCTCCCAGAGCCAGGCAGGCGGGTCTTGTTCCATTCGAACTGGTAATAGGCACCGACATTCACGGTGTCGGTGAGTTGCCAGTTACCCGAGACCTGCTTTGTGGGCAAGAGGATTTCCTTGAACTGCGAACCCGGCACGGATTGCAACTTGACCAGGTCCACCGTCGACTGAGCATTGGCGATACCGTTGGCACCGAAGAACAGGCTTTCTCCATAGATCTGGGTGAACTGCCCCAGGCGTCCTGACAGACTTGTGGAACCCAGAGTGCGTGAGCCATAGACAAAGGCATCGAGCAGCTCGGCCTTGCGTCCGTGGAGGTTGCGGGTGTCATCGGTGAAGTGATCGTTGCTCACACTAAGGGCGTTGGCCGTCGCCGGCGAATCGTTGTCATTGCTGTCGTTGTAGACAGAGTCATACCAAGCAGCACCGCTCAGGCGTGCGCCGACATCCTGGTAACGAATGTCCAGTTCCGAGAGCAGATCGAGCCGGCTGGAGATCAGGCCGGTACTGAAATTGCGATCACCATCGTCCATATTGGAGTTGGGCACCGAAGTGCCGGGGCCGCCGGAGACGCTGCCCTCGCGACCCTTGAGGCGAAAGGCATTGCTGTATTTGAGGGTATTGTCCCAGCTGGTGGTGAGTTCCGGGATGCCCGTGTCGAACTGGAAGGCGACGGCATTGACCGAGGTGCACAAGGCGATGGCGGCGCCGACGGAACCTGTGACACGGGTGAAGCGCTCCGGGCGGCCCGGGCGGCTGTGCGGCATTTTCATGGAAACCTCTTCTGTTTTTATTGTTGTTACCGATGGTCTATGCATCGTGCCGGGCACGAATTGTCGGGTTTGCTCGCGAATGGACTCCTTTTTGTGCATTCAGATAGAAACGAGGGCGTTGGGAGAGGCTCAGCGAACTTCACATCGATTGAGAAACGCCAGGCCAGCCTCTGCGATCTGCATGTCGCACTCGGACTTCACACCACTGACGGCAATACCGCCTACTACTTGGCCTTCAAAAAGTGCTGGCAGCCCACCCCCCATAGGAATCACCCCAGCCAACGAGAGAGTCCCGATGCGTCCGGCCGCAACCATGTCTTCGAAGAAGCTTGTGGGCCGGCGAGTGACGGCCGAGCAACGAGCTTTCTCGATAGCGATTTGTGCCGAGGATTTGGAGGCGCCAGGCAAACGACGCAAAGCCAGCAAATGCCCTCCGTCATCGACCACCGCGATGGAGACCGCCCAGCCGTTACGAAGCGCTTCTTCCTCCGCGGCGGCCAGCATGCCGTCCACTTCGCTCAACTCAAGTTCTGGTTTCATACGCATGTCAGCGGTCCTCAAATGCAGGTGGCAGGCGGTTTTCACACAACATTATTTTACGCATTGTTTTTTGTGTTGTGCCCATAGATTTATTTTATGCACAAAAAGTATTACCGCTATCCTTCGAAGTCAAGCGAAAAAACAACCCTGCAGACATCTAGGCTAATGAGACGGCGAAGGCCAATCAGCCAATACGATTCGCAACACGGTAGGTGCCGTGGAATGTCATCTCGGGTACCCCTTACTCACGGGAAAGGGGAAGACTTAACCACTCTGAGCGAGTCGAAATTCTCAAAGAGCAAGCGGTCGTCTGACGTGCCAGTTGAGATCAATGCTGCGTGCGCACCTGCTGTAGAACGGAGCCGGCTACTCGACTGCCTTGACCATGTCCTCGATAACTTTCTTGGCGTCGCCGAAGACCATCATGGTTTTGTCGAGGTAGAACAGTTCGTTGTCCAGACCGGCATAGCCGCTGGCCATCGAGCGCTTGTTGACGATGATGGTCTTGGCCTTGAACGCTTCGAGAATCGGCATGCCGGCAATCGGCGATTTCGGATCGTTCTTCGCTGCCGGGTTGACCACGTCGTTGGCGCCCAACACCAGCACCACGTCGGCCTGACCGAACTCGGAGTTGATGTCTTCCATCTCGAACACCTGGTCGTAAGGCACTTCGGCCTCGGCCAGCAACACGTTCATGTGGCCAGGCATACGACCAGCGACCGGGTGGATCGCGTACTTCACGGTCACGCCACGATGGGTCAGCTTCTCTGTTAGCTCTTTCAGCGCGTGCTGCGCCCGCGCTACCGCCAAGCCGTAGCCCGGAACGATGATCACGGTGTCGGCGTTGGTCAGCAGGAAGGTCGCGTCGTCAGCCGAACCGGATTTCACCGGGCGGGCTTCTTTCGAACCGGCCGGGCCGGCCGCATCCGCGGTGTTGCCGAAACCACCGAGCAGGACGTTGAAGAACGAACGGTTCATCGCCTTGCACATGATGTACGAGAGGATCGCACCGCTTGAGCCCACCAGCGAACCGGCGATGATCAACATCGAGTTGTTCAGCGAGAAGCCGATGCCCGCCGCTGCCCAGCCGGAGTAGCTGTTGAGCATCGACACCACCACCGGCATGTCCGCGCCGCCAATCGGGATGATGATCAGCACGCCCAGCACGAAGGCCAGGGCCAGCATCAGTGCGAAGGCGCTGAGGTTGCCGGTGAGCATGAAGGTCACGCCGAGTGCCAGTGTCGCCAGGCCCAGCAGCAGGTTCAGCTTGTGCTGGCCACCGAACTGGACCGGTGCGCCCTGGAATAGGCGGAACTTGTACTTGCCCGAGAGCTTGCCGAAGGCGATCACCGAACCGGAGAAGGTGATTGCACCGATCGCGGCACCGAGGAACAATTCCAGGCGATTACCGGCCGGAATCGCGTCGCCCAGCTGCTTAACGATTCCCAGGGATTGCGGCTCGACTACCGCCGCAATGGCGATGAGCACCGCGGCCATACCGATCATGCTGTGCATGAAGGCAACCAGCTCGGGCATCTTGGTCATTTCCACGCGTTTGGCCATGATCGACCCGGCGGTACCGCCGACCAGCAGGCCGACGATCACGTAGACGATCCCGTCATGGGCCAGCTCGGCACCGAGCTTGTAGATCAGGCCGACCGTGGTGAGGATCGCCAGGCCCATGCCGAGCATGCCGAACAGGTTGCCACGACGCGACGTGGTGGGGTGCGAGAGGCCCTTGAGCGCCTGGATGAAGCAGACCGAGGCGATCAGGTACAGAGACGTGATCAGGTTCATGCTTGCTGCACCTCTCCATTGACCACTATAAGCTGGACGGCCGGTGCCTTTGCCGGAGCCGCTTTTTTCTTGAACATCTCCAGCATCCGGCGGGTGACCAAAAAGCCACCAAATACGTTGACCGCGGCCAGGGCAACAGCCAGGGTGCCCATGGTCTTGCCCAGCGGGGTCACCGTGAGGGCGGCGGCGAGCATGGCGCCGACGATCACGATGGCCGAGATGGCGTTGGTGACCGCCATCAAAGGCGTGTGCAGTGCAGGTGTAACGTTCCAGACCACGTGATAACCGACATAAATCGCCAGCACGAAGATGATCAGGTTGTAGATACCGGGGGAGATAAGCTCTTCCATCGTCTGAATCCCTGCTTAGGCGTTTTTGCGGATGACTTGGGCGTCGCGGCACATCAGGCACGCGGCGACGATGTTGTCTTCGAGGTTGATCTGGAATTGGCCTTCCGGGGTGAAGACCAGCGTCAGGAAGTCCAGCAGGTTGCGGGCGTACAGCGCCGAAGCGTCAGCCGCCACGGCACTGGCCAGGTTGGTCGGGCCAACGATGGTCACGCCATTTTCGATGACCACCTGATCGGCCACGGTCAGTGGGCAGTTGCCGCCTTGAGCCGCCGCCAGGTCGATGACCACCGAACCCGGTTTCATCTGGGCCACGGTTTCCGCGCTCAACAGCGTCGGTGCCTTGCGGCCGGGAATCAATGCAGTGGTAATGACAATGTCCGCCTGCTTGGCGCGTTCGTGCACCGCCGCGGCCTGGCGTTGCATCCAGCTGGCCGGCATCGGCCGGGCGTAACCGCCGACACCGACGGCGCATTCACGCTCTTCATCGGTCTCGTAAGGCACGTCGACGAACTTGGCGCCGAGGGATTCGATCTGCTCTTTTACCGCAGGACGTACGTCAGACGCTTCGATCACTGCACCCAGACGTTTCGCCGTAGCGATCGCCTGCAAACCGGCTACGCCGGCGCCGAGAATCAGCACACGCGCCGCTTTCACCGTACCCGCAGCGGTCATCAGCATCGGCATGAAGCGAGGATAGTGCTGAGCGGCCAGCAACACGGCTTTATAGCCGGCGATGTTGGCTTGGGAGGACAGCACATCAAGGCTCTGTGCACGGGAGGTGCGCGGTGCGGCTTCGAGGGCGAAGGCCGTCAGCTGTCTGATGGCGAGTTGCTGTAGACCCTCCTTGTCGAAGGGATTGAGCATGCCCACCAACGTTGCACCTGGCTTGAACAGTGCCAGTTCATCGGGTTGCGGCGAGCGTACCTTGAGCACCAGATCGCAACCGAAAGCGGTTATGCGATCGACGATCTCGACACCAACTGCTACGTAGGCTTCATCCGGCGCGCTAGCGGCGACGCCGGCGCCCGACTGCAACCGCAGCGTGTGTCCTTGGATCTTGAGCTTCCTGGCCGTCTCCGGGGTCACGGCCACACGGGTTTCCCCCACAGCCGTCTCAAGTGGAATGCCAATGATCATCGACGCTCCCTCGAAGTCATCCTGAACCCCGTAGTGTCATTGCCATGACGCGCATCCAGGCTCATCGGTCCCGCACCAAGCGCTGCTACGACCAGCATGCCGCCGGCGATGGAGACGTTCTTCATGAACATGAGCTGCTCCATAAACACCTGATCAGCGGGGAGAGCCCAATAGTTGTGGAACAGGAAATTCGTCAGCAGGGTGAATTGCGCCAATCCAAATGCCGCCCAGCGTGCCTTCCAGCCCAAGGCAAGTGCCAAGGCGGCGAGAATTTCGAAGGCGCCGGACAGCACGGCCAAGGAGGTCGCCGCCGGTAGCCCGACGCTCGCTATGTATCCAGCGGTACCGGCGATGTCTGTTAGCTTGTCAATCCCTGACAGGAGGAATACCAGTGACAGTAGGACGCGACCAGTTAGAACCAGTGGTGACTTGAAGGAGTCCATCAATGCGCACTCTGAAGGTTAAGAAAATGTGAACAATCGCTCTGCTCGTCTCTGCGCAGTTGGCGCAACGGTGTTCGTCATGCCGTCCAGCGTGAACAGCAGTTGGCAGAACAACCGCGAGCTGGCACAGCGGTGAGCCGAGCTGTCGAAATCGATTAATAGACGTGAGCGCTGGACACCTGACCATCACTGATGAACACGGACTTGCCGTCCTGGATGCCGGTGGCCACCCGCCCCGGCAGCCTAACCTTTGGAATCAAATTCGACATATTTCAAGCCCTTCTGCGCCAACCGCGGACGCATGTTGTTCAGGTCAAGGCTGAGTTCCCCAGCCTCGTAGCGACGGCGCTTTTCACCTTCGTCAGCCTCGCGCAGCCGCGCGATGGTCAGCACGCTCTCGGCCTGGGCATGCGGCACGACACAGACCCCATCGTCATCGGCGACTATTACGTCCCCCGGATGGATCAGAACCCCACCACAGACGACCGGAACCTGGACGTTGGCCAAGGTTTCCTTGACCGTCCCTTGCGCCGAGATCGCCTTCGACCAGACTGGAAACCCCATCTCGGTGAGAGTGGCGACATCCCGCACCCCGGCATCAATCACCAATCCCCTTACACCGCGTGCCTTGAGTGCCGCACCGAGCAAATCGCCGAAATAACCGTCCTCGCAGGGCGATGTCGGCACAACGACCAGGATGTCGCCGGGCCGGGCCTGCTCGACCGCCACGTGGATCATCCAGTTATCCCCCGGCGCGACTTCACAGGTCAGTGCGTTGCCGGCGATCTTCGCCGAGCGATAGATAGGTCGTAGGTGAGGAGCGAGCAACCCTCTGCGCCCCTGCGCCTCATGCACCGTCGCCACACCCAATTCGCAGAGACCGAGCACCACCTGCTCGTCCGTTCGCCGCACGTTCGTCACTACTATTGCCATTTCATGTTTCCTTTTTTTTGGTCACAGACGGGTGAATGGTGCGTCCCGGCTTTTAATTGGCAGCGCCCCGCGCAGTGCCCGCCGAGACGACCGCTGGATGCGCCAGGGATCGATGCTCGCAGCACCACAACAAATGACGGGGTCGGCATTCATGGCGCACCACCTATTGTGCTGTCTGGTACCAATGGTATTAAAAGACCAAATAGTATTCAAGTACCGTTCGGTATTTTTTCTTCGAGACCATTCCTTTGCGCCTCGCGACTCACCCCCTACTTGCGAAGCGCAGTACCCCACGGGACTGGCTGGGCGCTCGACAGTCAGCCGCGCTTGCTCAACGACTTCAGCGTCTGAATGAACTCGCGCAGAGGCTGGCGCTGGACCTCAAACAGCGGATTATCACGCTCACTGAGCATGACCCCGCCAAGGAGTTTCAAACCCACCGCAGTGGCAGCGGCCAAATCCGCATCGAGGCCGCTCACCTAGGGACACGTTCGGCTATCTGAGCGAGGTCGTCATGGTTGTAGTGGGTGAATACAAGCGCTGGCGCAACTTCGCTGCCATCTCCACCCTCATCCACCAATGAAGCGAGGGTAACCTGGTACCTGTGGTACTCGACTCATCACCTGCTTACTCCACGCTGGTATCGATCGATGTTGCCGTGCCGCCCCTCCGCTTCGTTAGCGCGGGCACGTCGTACGCACTCCCGTTGACAATCCCAGCCGGGATACAGATACTAATAGGTATTCAGATACCACAAAGAGCGCCAACTGACACGCGATGCGCTTTGCAGACAGGTCTTTCAGGGCACAGGCAACCCCTGCCGATACAAAACGGAGAATCTGATATGAACAGCATCGCCCACCAGTCCGAGGAACTGACCGTCGAAAACCTCTACCGCGACCCCTATCCCTGCCCAATCAGCGGCTCGACATGCAGGGCGAAGTAGTCACCAAGGGCTAGCGCTTGCGCGGTGTGATTAATCTGCCCGCGATCCGGAGCGCCTGACAGCAAAAATCAAGCGAATTGCCGACCACAGATGAAGAGACCTCCCATGATTATCGACTGCCACTGCCACTACACGACCGAACCGCAGCTGCATCACTCCTTTCGAGAAGCACAAGTCAAGTATGCCAAGGATCGGACGGGCACTCCCCCCCTCTACCCGGGCATCGGCGACGACGAGATTCTCGCGTCGATCGAAGGCAACCAGCTTCGGCTGCTGCAGCAGCGTGGCATCGACATGACGGTCTTTTCGCCGCGTGCCGCCGGCATGGGCCACCACGTCGGTGACGAGAGCATCAGTCAGGCCTGGACTCGCGCATCCAACGATCTGATCGCGCGGGTCATTGCGATGTTTCCGCAGCACTTCTTCGGCGTTTGCCAGTTGCCGCAATCGCCGGGCGTGCCCATAGCGCACTCGATCCATGAGCTGGAGCGTTGCGTCAACGAACTGGGCTTCGTCGGCTGCAACCTCAACCCCGACCCCTCGGGAGGACACTGGACCGCGCCGCCGTTGACCGACCGCGCCTGGTATCCCTTTTTTGAGAAGATGATCGAACTCGATGTGCCGGCGATGATCCACGTCTCCGGGTCCTGCAATGCCTGCTTCCACACCACCGGCGCGCACTACCTCAACGCCGACACAACGGCCTTCATGCAGTTGCTGCAGGGCAATCTGTTCAGCGACTTTCCTGAACTGCGCTTGATCATTCCGCACGGCGGCGGGGCCGTGCCCTATCACTGGGGCCGCTACCGCGGGCTGGCCGACATGCTGAGTAAGCCACCCCTGACGCGCCACCTGATGCAAAACGTGTTTTTCGACACCTGCGTCTACCATCAGCCGGGCATAGATCTGCTGTTCAAGGTGATAGACATCGACAACATCTTGTTCGGCTCGGAGATGATTGGTGCGGTGCGCGGCCTTGATCCCGAAACCGGACATTATTTCGACGACACCCGGCGCTATATCGATGCGCTCGCCATCTCGCCACAGGACAAGCATCAAGTCTTCGAAGCGAATGCGCGGCGTGTGTATCCACGGCTGGATGCGCAGCTCACATCCCGCGGGCTCTAGCATCGCCTAGGTCACGGCGGATCGAGTAGGAGGGCCGCCTTGCGGCGTCCCTTCCTGCCGTCGGCTGACGAGTCCACCTGACATCGTTCCCGCTTCGAGGTAACGACGGATCAACGTGAGCACCCGCTTGTCTTCGATTTGACGCGCCACGTAAGCCATCAGGACATCGTGGTTGACCCGATCAAAGAATTTCTCCAGATCAAGTTCCACTCACCAGCGGTGACCCGCTGCCACATGGCCGCGAGCGGTTTCGAGGGCTTGGTGAGCGCTTCTGCCCGGACGAAAGCCGTAGCTGTAATCCGAGAACAGAGGGTCGAAGATCGGCGTGAGCTGTTGCAGCAAGGCCTGCTGGATCAGGCGATCCACGACGCAGGGGATACCCAGTTGTCTTGTCCCGCCTTTGGGTTTGGGAATGTCGACGGCGCGTACACCTTGTGGGTGATACTCACCGGCCAGCAACCGAGCCTTAAGGGTCGGCCAATACTGTTTCACGTAGCCTGCCAATTCGTCGACCGTCATGCCATCGGCACCCGCGACACCCTTGCCTCTGGCTAACACTTCCCCTTGCCGGGTGTGTAGAGGACTTTCACCTCCAAGTCACCAGCGTGGCCACCACAGCCAAGCTGGTTGCGCTAACGCGCAACGCGCCATGCCTGGCGCACAAACGAAAAATGGCGCCTCGGCAGTGACCGATGCGCCATTGGAGTGTGCCTTGCCGGGCGCTCCACGCACCCGTCCGGCAGGTGATGAGGAGCGCCGCTGCAATAGCTACCAATTACGAGGAGTGTTTACCGCCCTGCGGCTGCTCACCATAGGCGTGGAGCATCGCGGTCAGGGCAAGCCTGACCAGATCGCCGGCGGTCGGCCCGGCCTTGAAGCTCGCGGCCGCGCCATAGGTCAGTTCAAAGACGATACCGCCCAGGGTTTCCGGATCTGCGGGCGCGGCGCCCTCGGGGAACATCTGCAACAGGATCTCTCCGAGTCGCTGCCATTGAGCCTGGAACAGAGTGGCGTGTCGCTCGCCGAAGGTGGCGTCGCGACGCGCACGGTGGAACAGCTCGAGCGCGAGCAGACCCCAACTGGGATCGGTCGAGCGCGTTAACGCCCAGTTGCTGATGATTTCAATCATCGCCTGCGGGTCCGTCACTTCACCGAGCAGCTCGGCAATTTCCGTCACGTCCTTCAACGAATGGGTCTCCAGCAACTCGAGGAAAATTTCTTCCTTGCTGCTGAAGTTGGAGTAAAAGGCGCCTTTGCTGAATCCGGCCTCTTCGGCGATGCGTTCAACAGACGCGTTCTCGTAGCCCTCGCGGGCAACGACCGTGCGCGCCGACTCCAGCAACTTGCCCCGGGTCAACGCACGACTTTCTTCTCTGGTTAAGCGAGACACCCGCTCCTCCTTGAATTACATATAGGGATTGCATGTCGCAGCACGAAAATTCGCGCCGGGCGACTGGCACCCGGCACATCTTAATCATTTCACCCCAGCACCGAAAGGACACAGGCCATCGCCCAGAACAGCATGAATTCCGGGCCTTGTTTTTGCCAGCGCCAGTTGAAGCCATTGAGCCTGAGCACGGCGTAGCTGGCTCCGAGGAGTACCACGACCGCCAGCGCCGCGGCGAGTTTCTCCTGGATGCCGAACACCAGTCCGATACCCGCCAGCAGTTCCAAGACGACGGTAATGATGACAAAAGCTCGCCCAGGGCGCAGGCCGACTTTAGCAAACGTCTGCGAAGCAGGGCCGATGTTCTGCAGTTTGCCGGCACAATGCGGGAGGAACCACAAACCGCATAGGATGCGCAGCACGGCAAGCGGGTAAAACGATGCAAATTCCATAGGGTCTATCCTCACTCATCACTGCGCGATGCTTGCAGCGCGCTCTGGGCCCAGGTGTCGTCAACGACGGCCTTAGCGGCGTTCTGCGCTGCGGGATCGAGCAGCCCTGCCTTGGTCATCAGCTCCAGCGTCTTGTCGAATGCAGCGACTGGAATTTCCAGCGAGCGTGCGAAGACGCTCATCTCGCGCATGTAATCGAGCGACTTGCGGGCATATCGCAAATCCGACTGGGTGATTTCCATCACCACCGGCAACACCGTTTCGTCGTTGCTGGAGTCGTAGAGCAGTGCTGTCGCTTCGATCAAAGAGAGCAAAAATGCGACCAGCTTGTCCTCATTGCCGGATAGCCACGCCTGGTCGCCAATAAGTGCGGTGAAGACGATCTCGGGAATGTAGTCACTGACCTCACCTAGGTCGCTGTAGCCGGCATCCAGCGCCACGAAGTTCAGCGGAATCAGCTGGACCGCAGCATCGATCACTCCGTCCTGAAGTGCCTGCCAGCGTGCCGGATGCACTCCTGCCACGGCGAACTCGTAGTCCTGCGGATAGGTCAGTCCGTGCTGCGAGAGCATCTCACGGGTGTAAATGGCAGTGCCCTCAGTGAGCGACGAAGTGCCAAGAACTGCACCCTTGAGGTCCTCAATGCGCTTGAAGCGTGGGTTGGCGATGAGGGTCAACGGCAGCCGGTTCACGTTGCCGGCGATAACGCGCAGCCCGCCTCCGCGGACCGCATCGGCAATGGCACCTTCCGGCGGAGTAATGGCTAAATGCGCGTCGCCCGCGAGTACCGCAGCAGTGGCCTTATCGACACTGCCCATACGCCTGAGTTCTACCTCCAGACCGTGGCGAGCAAAGATGCCCAGCTTCTGCGCCACGAAGACCGGCAGCCAGTTAAACCCCATTGCACCTCCGGCCAGGACCAAGTTGGCGGCGGCGGGACTGTTCGAGTTATTTGTCATGCGGTATCTCCTAAATGTGGAATCGGGTTAGTTGAATCAACAAGCCAACCCTCATGAGCTCATCAGGATCGACTTGCGCCGATCAGAACAAAGGCCATAGTCGTGGACCGATCACTTTTGTTGCGCCACGCATGGCGCGTGCCGCACTGCACCGCGATGTCGCCAGTGGTCAAGTGTGTTTGCACTCCATCGTCGAGTTCGAGCCAGATGTCGCCGTCGAGCACGATGTCGTAGTCAAGGGAATCTGTGGTGTGCATGCCCGGATGTTCGTGCTCAAACAATTCGGCAAGGCCCGGTAAATGCTGCATGTACTCGGAGCCAGCCGCACTGGAATCAAAGCGGGGATCCGCCATGACCGAATCGGGAGGGAACCTGACAATCAACAATGTAGTTCCGCCTGGCTGAGGAGGGATCGAAACACCTGGTGGCGCTGGCTCGTGCGCATCCTTCAACAGTTGCGGTACTGCGGCAGTAGTCCACACGACGGATGACATAAGTCCTGGTGTCGCAAGGTGGCGATGCGCGTTGGGTGCAGTGCGATCGCTCACGATCACCGACTTGCCATCGCGGATACCGGTTACGACTCGACGCGGTAGATCAGGCCTGGATTTGATGGTCAAAATAGATAACTCCTTTTTGCGCTAGACGGGGGCCAAGTGACCCTGGCCTCAGGGCACGATCACATAGTTACTGAACCCACCGTGGCGGGCACTGATGCCAGAGATAGCCTGGTTGATGTCGTCCAGGCGTGCGACTTCGTGTTCGAGGATGGACAGATCGATCGTCTTCGAGCGGATCATCTCGACCATGTCGTAGCCCTCGGTCGAGGTGAACCAGGCCGAGCCAATGAGCTTCATTGAGTTGTCCATCAGCCACTTCATATCGATAGGCAGCTTGCCAACCGTGCCACCCACGTTGACGATCGTGCCGCCGCGTGCCACGCCGTGCATGGCGTCATCGAACACCTCCAGTGAAACGGCCGCTCCCAGCGCATCCACCATGAAATGAGCGCCACGACCATCAGTGCGACTGCGGGCCCACTGAGCGATCGAGCCGTCGTCAGTGGAGAAGACCTCGATACGGTGCGGTGCCAGGGCCTTCACGCGCTCGAGCAGCGCGTGGTTGCGGCCGGTTCCAAGGATGCGGCCAACTCCCATAGCCAGCGCAAACAGCGTGATTCCCAGACCTAGGGTGCCCGAGATGCCATTGATGATCAGCGACTTTCCTGCAAGGGGCCCGCACTTGCGCAGCGCTGCGTAGCCGGTTCCCAGATACCCAAGCCGAGCCGCTTCTTCAAACGAGATGTTGTCGGCCAGCTTGACGATGGCGTGCTGTGGAGCCGCCATGTATTCACAAAAGCCACCGTGCGGATAGAGGTCGTAGATAGTTTGAGATTTGTCCTTCGAAAAACCGAAGTAGCCGTTGAACACGAAGTACTCACAGGCCACGCGGTTATCCGACAGGCATGCCGGACACGAGCCGCAAGATCGTACAGGGCTCACGTAGACACGGTCGCCCGGCTTGAGGCCGATTACTTGCGAGCCGACTTCGACAATCACACCGGCCGGGTCGAGACCAAAGACTGCCGGCAGCTCGGGCTGCGGCAAGTGCGGACACCAGGTTGGCCAGTTGGCCAGCACATTTCCCAGATTGGGCACCATGCCACAGGCCTGGACCCGTACCAGGACATCGGTGGCCTGTGGTGCAGGACGCGGCACTGTATCGATCGCCATTGGGGTACCAACCGCGTGCATGCGGGCTGCGCGCATCGTAGAAATGCTCATATGGGGTCTCCTTTATTTTTTGGGCCGAGGATCGGAAAGGTCGAAAAGAAAAATAATTGACATTCTACTCGGTATGCGGATACTACAAGGCATGTGAAGTTTGTGCAAGACGCCATTACAAGAGTTCGTACCGAACCAAACCGAAGGAGACAAACGCAATGACCGCTCCCGTCTATCTGTCCAATACATGGTATGCAGCGGCCTTTAGCAGCGAACTGAGCGCCACACCGTTGTTGCGCACGCTGCTCGGTGAGCCGGTGGCGCTGTACCGAGGTTCCTCAGGAATCGCAGTGGCCCTGCACGACCGTTGCCCCCACCGCTTTGCCCCGCTGCACAAAGGCGAGGTGTTTGGCGACGATTTGCGCTGCCCCTACCACGGACTGCGTTTCGATCCTCAGGGTGCCTGTGTGCACAACCCCATCGGCGAGGGCAAGATTCCCAAGGCGGCCTGCGCGCGCAGCTATCCGCTGGTCGAGCGCGATGGCTTCGTATGGATGTGGTGGGGTGACGAACCCGCCGATGAGTCCAAACTGCGGCGCTGGCCGGAGTTCGACAATAGCGAGCGCTACACCTGCGTTCAGGGCTACGTCCAGGTCAAAGGTGAGTACCAGCTCATTGCGGACAACCTGCTCGACCTTAGCCATGCCGAGTTCCTGCACCCCTACCTGGCCACTGAGGGCTTCAACCGGCGCACCCAATATTCTATGGAGCAGCAGGGCAACACAGTGGTGGCGCGTAACTGGCGTCCGAGTGAGCCCATCAGCGGGCTGTTTGCCTTCGCCTACGGCGACGATGCTCCGACCCATGTGGATCACCTTTCCATCGTCAAATGGGAAGCCCCCTCGACGCTGCGCCTGGAGATCGGGGTCACCCGCCCAGGCCAACCGCCCGAGGAAGGGCCTCGTTCCTACCAGGCCCACCTGATCACCCCGGAGACAGCGCACACCTGCCACTACTTCTGGAAGTGGGGGCGCGACTTCAAGCTTGAGGACCCGGAATTCTCCACGCGTCTGCAGGCCAGCCTGCAGACGGCCTTCGAGACCGAAGACGGGCCGATGATCGAAGCCCAATCCGTGCACATGGGTGGCCAACCGCAGGAGGCGCTAAAGCCCGTGCTGTTGCCCACAGATTCGGCTTCACTACGCGCACGGCGTGTGTTGCAGCAGCTCATAGACCAGCAGGTGGTGTCATGATCGAGGTATTTGTCACCCAGCGGCATAGCGAAGCCGAGGGAATCTGCAGCTTCGAGCTGACGGCCGTGGACGGGTCACCACTGCCGCCCTATGAGCCCGGGGCTCACATCGATGTGCATTTGCCCAACCGCCTGATCCGGCAGTACTCGCTGTGCCCGGGGTCGGAGCAGGTGGGCCGCTACCTGATCGCGGTGTTGCTTGAGCCGACCTCGCGAGGCGGTTCCGCGGCGGTTCACGCGCTGCAGATCGGCGATCGCCTGCACATTGGCGCCCCGCGCAACCACTTCCCGCTGGAGACCGGAGCGCTGCGCTCGGTGCTGCTGGCCGGCGGCATCGGCATCACGCCCTTGCTATCAATGACCGAGCATCTGGCGGCCAGGGGCGCGGACTTCGTTTTGCACTACGGAGCCCGCTCGGCCGCACGTATGGCGTTCGAAGAACGGCTGCACCAAGAGTCGGTGGCCCCTCATGTGCACTTCCATCTGGACGATGGCGCGCCTGAGCAAAAGCTTGTGCTGGCTGAAGCTCTGGGGGCGGTCACGCCAGGCACCCATATCTATGTCTGCGGACCCGGCGGATTCATGGATTGGGTGTTGCAGGGCGCGCGTGAGGCCGGCTGGCCCGAAGCACAGCTGCATCGCGAGTATTTTGCCGCGCCCGCCCGCGCCCAGGACCTAGACGCCGAAGACGGTGCATTCCAGATCCAGATCGGCCGTGACGGCGCCATTCACACGGTGCCGGCCGAGCGCAACGTGATCGAAGTGCTGAACGAGCACGGTATCGAAGTGCCTGTGTCTTGCGAACAGGGCGTTTGTGGCACCTGCGTCACCCGCGTGCTCAAAGGTCAGCCCGACCACCGCGACAGCTACCTCACCGAACAGGAGCGAGCGGCCAACGACTGCTTCACACCGTGCTGCTCCAGAGCGCACTCGCAGTTACTGGTGCTCGATCTCTGAGCTCCCTCCCCTTTCGTCCATCGAACCGAACCACTGGAATGATTTCATGACCCACCCATCCATCCACCCTCTCACCCCCGTCAAGTTGGCCGGAGGAGCCCTCGGTTTTAACTGGCTCCCCGTGTTCGTGGCGCGCGATCGCGGCATCTTCAAACGCTACGGCCTTGAGGTGGAACTCTGTCGCCTGGGCAGTGTGGACAAGGCAACCGCTGCGGTACGCACGGGCGAGGCCGATCTGGCCATCTCACCACCTGAAGGTGTGCTGGCCGACGCTGCCGCTGGGGGTAATCTGAGGCTGATCGCAGCCAACTGCAACTGCCTGCCGCTCACTTTGGTGGCGCGCGCGGGCATCGAGCGCATCGAGGATCTGAAGGGCTCCGTGCTCGGCACCTCTTCGCTCACCGAAGGCACAGCCATCTACACACGCGAAATGCTGGCCCAACACGGGCTGCAGTATCCGGAAGACTATTCGTTTTCCTTGGCAGGCGTGCACCAAGCGCGTTGGAAGGCACTGCAGGAGGGCAGCATTGATGCTGCGGTGCAGCCGCCACCGTTCAATTTTCTGGCCATTGACGCTGGCTACAGCGACCTCGGCGAGGTCAGCGACTACCTGCCCGAGATCGCCTTCACCGCCATGCTCGGTCGGTTGGAATGGGTGCAAGCCCACGAGGTCGCGGTGCTGGCCCTGCTGCGCGCGCTGGCCGAGGCCACCGCACTTGTCTACGACGAGACGAACGACGCGACGCTGTTGCCCATCATGATGGAGGTGACCCAGTCAGACGCGGCCTACGCGAAACGGGCGCTCAACTACATGCGTGACAAGTCGGCGTTTGCCCGCTCGCAGGAGATCCCGTCCGCCGCATTGGACAAGTCGCTGGAGCTGATGGTCAAAGCCGGGCTGCTTGACGCCGCCGCGCAGGATAGCGCCCGCCGGGGCTGGGACGGCCGCTGGGCTCAACGTGCAGCGCGGGCCATGCACACTGGGGAGACCGTGTGATGGATGCGATGAGTGTTGATCCCCTGTCCGTGCTGCGCGTGCTGTGCGGTGTCTGGTTTCTGCCCCACTGCATCGGCAAGATCCGCAACCTGGGGCCGGCCTCGCAGACCTTCGCCAAGGCCGGCTTGCATCCGGCGCGGGTCTTCGTGGTGCTAACCATCGCGGTCGAAGTGATTGCGGGTCTGGGCCTGGCATTCAACATCTACCCCAAAGTCGCCGCCTGTCTCGCCGCAGGCGTGCTCGCGGGGGCCAGCTATGCGGTGCTCAAGATCAATGGCTTCAACTGGCGCTGGCAGAAGCAAGGCCCCGAGTACATGATTTTCTGGGCCATCGCGGCCCTGCTGTCGGTGGCCGGCTAATGGCCTGTGTGGCCCAGTGTCAAGCGCTTCGACAGCAGGCGCCAATACGAAAACCCCTCGGTTTTGTTGAACCACCATAGCCGCCGATGGCGCGGCTTGGGACCAGCGACCGGCTTCGCCCAGCGATCCAGCAATGGGTTCTTGCAGTTTTTTGAACTAACACAAGCTGTCCTTTACATCAGGAAGTTGCTCATGATCAAGTCACGCGCTGCAGTAGCGTTCGCACCGAATCAACCGCTCGAGATTGTCGAAATTGACGTAGCGCCACCCAAGGCAGGAGAGGTACTGGTACGAATCGTTGCCACCGGTGTCTGCCATACCGACGCTTATACGCTCTCCGGACTAGACAGTGAGGGCGTGTTCCCCTGCATTCTCGGTCACGAAGGCGGAGGCATTGTCGAAGCGGTCGGTGAGGGCGTCACCTCGTTGCAAGTGGGTGACCACGTCATCCCCCTGTACACGGCCGAATGCGGCCAGTGCAAGTTCTGTACCTCAGGCAAGACTAACCTTTGTCAGGCAGTTCGCTCCACCCAGGGTAAGGGCTTGATGCCCGACGGAACAACGCGTTTCTCCTACAACGGGGAGCCGATCTATCACTACATGGGTTGTTCGACCTTTTCCGAGTACACCGTGCTACCGGAAATCTCCCTGGCCAAGATCCCCAAGGAGGCGCCGCTGGAAAAGGTCTGCCTGCTCGGGTGCGGGGTGACCACTGGAATCGGTGCGGTACTCAACACCGCAAAAGTCACCGAAGGCGCGACAGTCGCTATTTTCGGGTTGGGTGGCATCGGTTTAGCAGCAATTATCGGCGCCAGAATGGCTAAAGCGTCCCAGATCATCGCCATCGATATCAACCCGGCCAAGTTCGAAGTCGCTCGCGAATTGGGCGCCACCGAGTTTCTCAACCCGAACGAGTACACCACTCCCATCCAGGATGTAATCATCGAATTGACCGACGGTGGCGTCGATTATAGCTTCGAGTGCATCGGCAACGTGAAACTGATGCGCGCTGCGTTGGAGTGCTGCCACAAGGGTTGGGGCGAGTCGACCATCATCGGAGTGGCACCAGCTGGTGTAGAGATCAGCACTCGCCCCTTTCAATTGGTCACCGGTCGTGTCTGGCGCGGTAGTGCCTTCGGCGGCGTAAAGGGGCGCACCGAACTGCCTCGCTACGTGGATAAGGCGCAGAAGGGTGAAATTCCGCTCGATACATTTATCACTCACACCATGGGGCTCGACCGCATCAATGATGCATTTGATCTGATGCACGCCGGGAAGAGCATTCGGACTGTCATTCATTTCTGAATTTGCGTGCCGACGCAGTCATTGCCGACGTCGACACGTAATTATTGGGCTCATGCCCGCCACTTCTTAAATCGAGAAAATATGTCTATCTATACGCATGTTACTGTTGGCACCAATGACCTAACTCAGGCTCGCGAGTTCTATGACAAAGTGCTGGGGGAGTTGGATTACAAACGAATTGCTGATCTGGATGACAATGGTTCGATCTGGGGTTATGACTCCCCTGCATTTTTCGTCCTTAAACCCGCAGATGGTGCTCCGGCCACTGTAGGTAATGGTGTTACCGTCAGCTTCCAAGCGCCGAGTCGCACTGCGATTCATGCGTTCCACGAAGTAGCTCTGGCATTGGGGGCTAAGGACGAAGGGCAACCAGGGCCTCGTGGCTGGGCACCTAACGCCTATGCCGCTTATGTCCGAGATCTAGATGGCAATAAATTGGCTGTTTATTGCTTCCAACCAGCTTAATTGATCCAGGCAGAGACTGTTTGAGTCATTCGCTTCACTTGAAGTAATCTGAACATGGAGCCGCGCTCTTATCTATTGATGCGAGCGCAGTTCTTCTTCACAACTTTAATAACCCTTGCCTACCGTCTATTGCGGCTCCGCACCGAACCAACTGTCCAGAACCAGCTGATAATACATCTTTGTTTCCAGGGGGGGTGTCCAACTCTTATTTCTGATGCCCCTCCTTTTTTCTTAGTCTGTTACCTGTCCTGTTTGACCGAACACCTACTCAGCCGGGAGTTTGTGGCCAGTAGATTGGAGTGGAGAATAGAGTCGCTTGGTTCTGCAGCGGTCAGGTCTGCAATGAGAATTGAACTGTTTTCAGTAGAGCATGAACTGTGAAAAGCCACATACGCCTCTGCGGCTTAGGTGCCTTTTCACATATAGCAAGTGCGGCGAAGTCGCACGCAGCACCACGACGCAGCACTCAGCGTGCAGCACCGCACCCATTGCGCGAGCGTTCGTGCCGACGCCAGTGACCTTTCCTGTCCTATGACGGCGTTCAAAGAAATTCCTTTCGGATGTCGATACTCGACCGTTCGCCAATACTCGGGTAGTTCTCCGTGAGCCACACTTCGGCCTCGCGTCGTCCGTTGTCGCGCATTCCGCGAAGGAAGTCCCAGTCCGCGTTGTACTTGCTGGACACGCTGAGCGCGCACATCGCCTCGTCGGCCCGAATGGAGTGGATCAGCATCTCCTTCATCTCGTCGCGATCGACCTTGCCTTGCTGGATGAGGTCGGTGACAAAGGCGATGGTGCGCATCTCACGCATCAGCGACGAGTTGAAGCTGATTTCACTGATGCGATTGAGGATGTCGGCAGTTGTAATGGGTACGCCGGGACGGACGAGCGGGTTGATGTGGACGATCACCACATCGCGCGTATGGCAGTGGTAGATCAATGGGAAAATGGCCGGGTTTCCCATATAGCCGCCATCCCAGTAGTTCTGCCCGTCTATCGTGATCGCCTGAAACAATGTCGGCACACAGGCCGAAGCTAGCACCGCTTCGGGGCAGACATCCTCGCCCGAGAAAATGCGTATCTTCCCCGTCTCGACATTGGTCGCGCACAGATAGAGGAGGAACGGGCATTGCTTTCGCAATGCGGAGAAATCGACCTGCCTCTCCAGCACCTCCCGCAGCGGACTCAAGTTGCGGCGGTTGAACTGGTAAGGTGAGAAGATACGAAGCGCCATGTCCGCGAACGTATACATGGGTGAATAGTCCAGCCCGAAGCTGTGCGTCCCTTTCAGCCATGGCATCCAGCGCAACGGGTTATGACGCTCGGCGGATTGCGCCACGGCGTACCAGAAATCGTGCAGTGCCTGGCGCGCGCCGGCTTCGCCACCTTGTAGCATACCGTAGGCCAGCACGACGGCATTCATCGCACCGGCACTGGTTGCGCTCACCCCTTCAATGGCAAGCCTGCCATCCTCGAGCAACCGATCGAGCACGCCCCAAGTGAACGCACCATGCATCCCGCCGCCTTGCAGAGCCAGCGCGATCGGCTTACGTTCGTCACTGCCCCGACGCTCTCCGTTCTTCATGCCCATTCTTGGTCTCCTCGTCGGTGCTGAGCGGTGCTTTGCCCCGTCACCCGCTTGCCGACCACACGCCGATGCTCCATTCAGCGCCATGCATCATCGATCGTTCACCCCCCGCTTGGTGCCCATGCATCGAGCAGCGCCTTGGCTTGTAGCAAATCAACGCTGTCGAAGCCTTCAGTGAAAAAACTATAGATGTCGGCCAGCATTTGCCTGGCCGCCTCCTTGTCTCGTGTTTCCCATAGCTGAGCAAGGCTCATTGTGGCTCGTAGCTCGAGTGACTTTGCCCCTTGTTGTCGAGCGACCGAGATCGCCTTTTGAAAGCATGCTTGCGCTTCCTGCTGCACGGAAGAATCCTGTCTGTCTTCGCCCGGACATTGGAGGGTAAGAGTTCCCTTGAGACGGTACAGTTCTGCTTCGTAAAAGTGTTCGCCTGTTCTGTTCACCATAGCCAGAGCGTCGGTCACGGCATCCAATCCTGCCTGCGGTTGCCCGACACGCCCGTGAACTGCGGCCAGCAGGGCCAGAAAATAAGAGCATCCAAGCTCTGCTCCGGTTGCTTGGTAAGTGGCGATACCCTTGGTTATCTGCGCGATTCCCTGCTCAATGTTTCCCTGCTCGGCGCGAGCCCAACCTTGGATAACAGTCCCCCACGCCAAATAAAACGGAAACCCTCGTTCGAGTGAAAGTTTGATGACGGCATCAGCATACTCTTCGGCGAGTCGTACATCTTGTCGAAACTGTCTCAGTATCGACGTAGCAGACAGGGTGAAGACCAGGTTGAACGGATGGGAAATCTTCTTGGCCACCGCAAGGCTATCCCGGCTGCGCGTACTTGCCTGATCGGGGAAACCCAAGTACCAAAGGCTCAAGGCCGAAAATGTCAGGGCGTAGCCCGGATCCATGCCGTACGTAATGGCATGTGTACGATGACGGTCCGGGTTGTAGAGGACACGCGCCCGCTCCTGGTGTTCATGGGCATTGCGCAGATCACCCTGGAAAAACAATGTCGCCCCGAGTGCACCATGGGCTTCCACGAGCAAGTCCGGATCCTGCGCAGTTTGCGCAACACTGAGCAATCGTTCAGCCAGGTCGCATGCAGTTGAGTACTCCGCACGCAACGAGTAATAAGTCCGCAGCCCCTGCAGCGCTGGGAAAAGCGCTGAGTCGTCGCCTACTTGCGCGCATAGCGCCAGTGCGCGGGTGTAGGTGGCCGCCACCTCGGGCGCACCATAGCCTCGCCCGGCCATCAAGGCCGGTCCCAGGGAGAGCAGCAACGTCAGTTCCTGATGAACACGCGCAGGCGTGTCTGGCAATTGCTCGAGCATTTCCAGCGCCGTGCCAAGGTGACGCATTGCATCGAGATGGGCGGAATGCTGGAGGGCCTGTTGCCCGGTACACTGCAGGTATTCCACAGCCTTCGGGACATTGCCGCTCAGCCTGTAGTGGTGCGCCAGTTCGCTGCAGTAATCCGCGATGCGGGTGGGGAACATTGCCTCGATGGCCTGCGCCGTGCGTTCGTGCAGTGCGCTACGCCGCTCCATGAGTAGCGAATGGCCCGCGACCTCCTGGGTCAGCGCATGCTTGAACGAATACTCCACCTCCGGAAATGCGGGCCGCTGGTAAATGAACTCCGCGGCCTCCAGTCGGGCCAGCAGATTGTGCAAATCGTCGTCCATCCGAGCGACCCGTCCATCACAGATGCGCTGGATCAGACTGAACGCAAACTCCTTGCCGATGACGGAGAGCGTCTGCAGCAATTCCTTCTCCGCAACGGGAAGCCGGTCGATACGGGCGGCGAGCACACCCTGCACGGTGGTGGGAATATGCAGCGCAGCCGGAGTTTGCTGGATCCGGTAACGGCCGGGTTCGCCGAGCAGCGATTTCTCCTCGACCAGCGTTTGGACCACTTCCTCCATGAAGAAAGGGTTGCCCTCCGTCTTCTCCAGGATGAGCTGTTTGAGGGGAACGAGGGTGGGATCGTCCCCAAGCAGGGCCGCGAGCAGACCCTGAGCTTCGGTCGGGCCCAGCGGTTCGAGCCGCAGCTGGCTGCAATGACCCGCGCGCGTCCACACAGTCTGATACTCAGGCCGGTAGTTCACGAGGAGCAGGATCGGGGCGCTCGCCACGCGGTCGATGAGGCGCGCGAGGAATGCTTCGGTCTCGCGGTCCAGCCATTGCAGGTCCTCGAACAGCAGTTCGATCGGCTGATCGCGACTCTCGCGCACCAGAAGTTGCGTAATCGCGTCGAAGATTCGGTCGTGCCGGATCTGAGGATCCATTTCCGCGAGCGCCGAACTGCGTTCGCCGATAACCAGCAGGTAGAGCAGGTAGGGCACGAGCTCCTCGAAGCCACGCTCGAGCGTCAGGGCCTTGCCCATGACCTTTTCCCGGCACCGCCGCTCGTCGTCCAGAGCAGTGATCTGAAAGTAGTTGTTCAGAAGCTCGATCAGCGGAAAATAGGCAAAGGCCTTGCCGTGCGACACCGAGAACGTCTCCAGCACCAGGCAGCCGCGCCGCGAGCGTTCCTTGAACTCATGGAACAGCCGCGACTTCCCGACCCCGGCCTCGCCTGCCACCGCGACGACCTGCCCGTGGCCCGCTTTGGCCTGATCGAGCGCCTGATGCAGGTGGTCCAGCTCGACCTGGCGGCCGACGAACCTGGCCAGCCCGCGATGTGCGGCCAGTTGCAGGCGCGTGCGCAGCGCGCCGATGCCTTGCACCTCGTACACGACGAGCGGTTCGGGGATGCCTTTGACCTGGGTGGCTCCCAGAGTCCTGAACTCGAAATAACCCTCCGCCAGCTTGTGGGTGGACTCGCTCACCAGGATCGACGATGGCGCGGCGATTCCCTCCATCCGGGACGCAATATGGATCGTGTGCCCGACCGGGTCGTAATCAGTGTGCAAATTGTCCGTGCGGATCGAACGCACGACGACCTCTCCGGTGTGGATGCCGACGCGGATTTGCAGCGGAATGCCTTTCTCCAGACGAATGCGGTCGCCATGTTGGTGTATCGCCTGCTGCATGCGCAGTGCCGCATACAAAGCCCGCTGCGGATGGTCTTCATGGGCGATGGGGGCGCCAAATAGCGCGAGGATGCCATCGCCCATCGTCTTGGCCACGTAGCCTTCGTAGTAGTGGACGGCTTCCATCATCAGCGCGACGACAGGCTCGATCAGGCGCTGGGCCTCTTCCGGATCGAGGTCATGGATCAGCGCCGTGGAGCCGGCCATGTCGGCAAACAGCGCCGTGACGATCTTGCGTTCGCCGGCGGTCTCGCCCCGGGCTTCCATGGCTGCCTGTTCGGCGCGAATGCGTTCGGCAAGGTGGTGGGGCGTGTAATGAATGGGCGCTGGAGAAGGCCCTGAAACAGGCCGGGGGCGTGGTGATGGCGCAGCAGGCGCATCGGTCAACGGCGCGCCGCATTCACTGCAGAACTTGTCGGAAAGGCCCGCCTCATGGCCACAGCGCGTACAGCTGCGAGCCAGCTTGGCGCTGCACGCTTCACAGAAGCTGGCCTCGGAGGGATTCTCGAATCCGCAGTTTGCGCAGCGCATACGATTTCTTCCCTTTTACACGCGTTCAAGAAGACCACTCAAAACACGGAAAAACGTGACATCGACCTGGCGAAATACAGGCTGAAGTCGTTGGTCCGGCAGGATATCAGCCCCCTTCTTCAAATGATGAAAGGGGGCTGTCCAAACCGCTGGACAGCCTTTTAACCCTCCATTAAAGATAGTTTGTATCGTTGTATCGAGAAGTAAAATTCGCTTGCAGATAAAGGCCTGTGATGCCTTTTCTCTGAGAAGCAGTGAGATAGGGTGAAGCTATCGTCTGTTTGTAGCCCTTCGCCTGCACGCGATGAGATAGAAAGACCTACATTGAGTTTGTAAACCACCATACGGAACTCCAGTAATGGCCTGACCAGGCATCGGCAGGAGAAAATCTTCGGTCGTGCCGGCCTGGCCATACCACGTTCGACGCTGGCGCAAGGGGTCGGTGTCTGCGGCGTACAGCTGCAACCGCTGGTCGATGCCTTGCGCGACGTCGTGCTCCAACACAACGTGGTACATGCCGACGAAGCGCCGGTACAGATGCTCTCGCCGGGTGCAAAGAAAACCCACCGGGTGTATGTCTGGGCCTATGCCACGACACCGTTTGCTGAGTTGAGCGCCGTCGTTTACGACTTTACGCCCAGCCGCGCGGGTGAGCACCGACAGCACCGTTCGCCAGGCATGATCACCGGACGCTTACGGATGTCCGTCATCGAATACGGCAGGAAAAAGCAGTCCCCATCATCGATGCGCTACGCACCTGGATGATTGCCCAGAGACAGCTTTGCACGATGGCTCGGCGATAAGCAAAGCTCTGGATTACAGCCTCAAACGCTGGACGGCGCTGTCGCGCTATCTCGATAACGGGGCCGTACCCATTGACAATAATTGGTGCGAGGTGCGACACGAAGTCGCTTACAGAAGTTGTTCCCCTTGGAGGGAATCACCCGTGTCACCGGGTGAATCTAGGAGGCTGAATCAAGAGCGTCTTCGACAATGTGACGAGGCACCGCAAGGTGCGGGGTACTAATCGTGAGAGGCGTACTCTTCTGGCAGCCATGGCCGGACAAGGGCTAGATAGTCGGTATGGTGAACACATGTGAACCTGCGTAAAGATCGTTAAATTGAACGAGCGGAAATGGCTTATACGCTCGAACCAAAAGGTAGCGGAGGTGGGAACAGCGTTTTTCTGCACGCGCGTTCGTGGCCCATACGTCTCCCGGTCGATAGCAGGCACCTAACCCGGCGTACTTCAGTAAGCGGAACGTGGAAATCCCCTATCGCTCCCGTGAGGGAAAGCCGTTTGCAAAAACGGCCCATGGCGGTGCGGGCGAAGGAACGAGGAAAAAGCGAACGCCATCCTGTAATGGGCTGGATAGAAGTTGAAACATCACTTCAAGCGAAAGCGGGCAGACGTCCTCATGGTCTCTCTTCACAAGAGAGTAGGTAGAACCCTTTCAACGGAAGGAGAGCAAATGAACGCAGCAACACTGGCGTGTGCACCTTCCGGCACGGCGTGGGACGGCATCAACTGGGCCGATGTCCAACGTCGAGTAAGAGGGCTGCAAGCGCGTATTGTGAAGGCTGTGCAAGACGGCAGGCATAACAAGGCGAAAGCCCTGCAATGGTTGCTGACTCACTCGTTCAGCGGCAAAGCAATGGCCGTTAAACGGGTGTCTGAAAATAAAGGCAAAAACACCCACTGCGTGGACAAGGTCACTTGGAATACTTCAAGGGCCAAGAGCCACGCGATAGCGTCGCTGAAGAGGCGAGGCTACTCGCCGCTTCCACTTCGGAGAGTCCTTATTCCGAAGAAAAACGGCAAGACGAGGCCTCTCGGAATTCCCGCGATGAAATGCCGGGCCATGCAGGCGTTGCATCTGCGGGCTCTGGAACCCATCGCAGAGACCACCGCCGATCCGAACTCTTATGGGTTCAGGCCGGAACGCTCAACTGCGGATGCCGCAGCCCAATGCTTTGGTGTGCTGTCACGAAAAGCAAACGCAGAGTGGTTTTTAGAGGGCGACATTCAAGGCTGTTTCGACAATAGCAGCCATGACTGGTTGATCGCCAACATCTCTATGGATACGGCGATTTTGCAGAAATGGCTCAAGGCGGGTTACGTCTACCAGAACGAACTATTCCCCAGCCACGCCGGAACTCCGCAAGGAGGCATCATTTCCCCGGTGCTGGCCAACATGACACTGGATGTGTTGGCGCTGATGCGATTTTGACCCAAGCTGCCGGAACTGATTGACCCGCCTGAATGCCCAACAGATGATCGCCCTGCATGGGATCTCCGAGACTGCCTATGGGGCAGCCGAAATCAGCAGCCTGAGTCAAAACCGCATCAGCGCCTACAATCCAATGGCTCCGTTCGGGGGGTATAAGCGATCTGGTAACGGTCGTGAATACGGCGTGTACGGCTTTGAAGAGTACCTCGAAACCAAAGCAATCATTGGATTTGACGGATAGCTAGAATCTCCTCCGCGGACATATAGCCCGTTTCAGGGGCGACGAAGGCAATTCGTCGCTGCCTGGATGTAGGGTTGATCAGCGAAAAATCGCCATGGACGTCTGTATTTTCAAAGTGGGGCAGAATCAAGTTTCGTCCTCCTCTGAAAACAAAGCAGGCGTCCAACGCGATTTCACAATCACAATTCAGCAGGCAAAACATAAAAAAAGAGGAGCACCGGAAGTAAGAGTTGGATGCCCCTCCGAAAAAATGTTTTATCAGCCGTCCTAACCACTATTCAAATTGCTCAGTCCAGCGACTCTCGAGTACTCACACTATCTACTAAGCGCTGAATCCCCAGCGGATTCGCGTCCTGCAATGCCTCGGGCAACAACGCATCCGGGTAATTCTGGAAGCACACCGGCCGCAGGAAGCGATCAATCGCCAGGGTACCAACCGAGGTCCCCCGGGAGTCGGATGTCGCCGGATACGGCCCGCCATGCACCATGGCCTCGCAAACTTCGACCCCGGTCGGATAGCCATTGAGCAAGATTCGCCCGACCTTCTCTTGCAGCAACTCCGCCAGCCAGCGGTACTCCAGCAATTCATCCGCCTCGCCAATCAGCGTCGCCGTCAGTTGCCCGCGCAGCCCCTGCAACGCCGCCGCCAACTGCGCCCGGTCCTCGACCTCGATGACGATGGTGGTTGGCCCGAACACTTCCTCCTGCAGCAACTCATCACCCTTGAGCAACAGGCTGACATCGGCCTTGAACACCTGTGGCTGCGCCTGATTGCCCTGTTGCGGACGGCCCGCCAGATGGCTCAGGCCCGGATGCTCGTGCAGTTCGCCAAGGCCTCGGCTGTAGCTGGCCAGCGCACTGGCGTTGAGCATGGTTTGCGCCGGTTGCTGGTTCATGTGGGCGCAGAATGTCTCAAGAAAAGCGCTGAACTGCGGCGAGCGCACAGCGACGACCAAGCCCGGATTGGTGCAGAACTGCCCACAACCCAGCGTCACCGATGCGGCCAATTGCGCAGCAATCTGCTCACCACGCACCGCGAGCGCTTCGGGCAGCAGGAACACCGGGTTGATGCTCGACATCTCGGCAAACACCGGGATCGGCTGCGGCCGGGTCGCGGCCATGTGGCTCAGGGCATTGCCGCCCTTGAGTGAACCGGTGAAGCCCACGGCCTGAATCGCCGGGTGCTTGACCAGCCATTCACCGACGCCACCGCCATAAATCATGTTGAACACGCCGGCCGGCATCTCGGTACGCTCGGCGGCGCGAATGATTGCGTCCGCGACCCACTCGGCCGTCGCCATATGCCCGCTGTGGGCCTTGAACACCACCGGGCAACCGGCGGCCAGCGCTGAAGCGGTATCGCCACCGGCGGTTGAAAACGCCAACGGAAAGTTACTGGCGCCGAACACGGCGACGGGTCCTAACGCGATGCGGTACTGACGCAGGTCCGGACGTGGCAACGGCTGGCGATCCGGCAGCGCCCGATCGATACGCGCACCGTAGAAATCGCCGCGCCGCAGGACCTTGGCGAACAAACGCATCTGCCCGCTGGTGCGTGCACGCTCGCCCTGGATGCGCCCGGCCGGCAGTGCGGTTTCGCGGCACACGGTGGCGACGAAGTCATCGCTCAAAGCATCGATTTCATCGGCAATGGCGTCGAGGAATGTCGCACGTTTTTCCGCGCTCAGGTTGCGGTAGATCGGGTATGCGGCAGCTGCGGCACTGGCGGCGGCATCCACTTCGGCTTCAGTCGCCTGGAAGAAGGTGCCAGGCAACGGCTCACCGGTGGTCGCGTCGAGGCTTTGCAGTTGCAACTTACCTTCGGCGCTACGGCGACTATCGATGTAGTTGTGTCCAAGTAGCGAAGTCATGAGTGATTCCTTGACCGGCCGACAGTGCCGGTAATTAAAGACTTAAAGCGCACGCACCTGACCGGTGGCCAATGGCGGGGCACTTTCGCCGATACCGTTTTCCAACGGCGCGCCGAACTCATCGAGGCTGATCTGGAAACGATCGCCCGGTTGGGTTTTCACGCCGTCGGCAAACGACAGCGTGGCGGTGCCGAAGTAATGCACATGAACATCTCCGGGCCGCAAAAACTGCGTGTACTTGAAGTGATGGAATTCGAGGTTGGCGAGGCTGTGGCACATGTTGTCTTCGCCGCTGAGAAACTCTTTTTCCCAGATCGTTTCGCCGTTGCGCTTGATGCGGCTGGTGCCCGCCAGATGCCTAGGCAATTCACCAACACGCAGTTCCGGACCATAGGCGCAGAAGCGCAGTTTCGAATGGGCGAGGTACAAATAATTGCGCCGCTCCATCACATGATCGGAGAACTCGTTGCCCAAGGCATAACCGACGCGATACGGCTGACCGTCGTCGCCGATTACATAGAGGCCGGTGAGCTCCGGTTCTTCACCGGCGTCTTCGGCAAACGGCGGCACCGGAAAGTCTGCGCCGGGGCGCACAACGATGCTGCCGTCACCCTTGTAGAACCATTCCGGCTGCGCGCCGACCTGGCCGGCCGCTGGCTTGCCGCCCTCCAGGCCCCACTTGAAGATGCGCATGGTGTCGGTCATGCCGGCTTCAACTGCGCCGTCCTGCTGGTGCATTTTGTCCCGCGCAGAAGCGCTGCCCAAATGGGTCAGGCCGGTGCCGCTGATCAGGCAGTGGGCCGGGTCTTCGTGGTCCAGCGGCGGCAGGACATTGCCCTGCTGCAACAATTGCGCGTAATCCGGGCCTGGCTCGGTGCCACGCTGAGCGACTTCTTCTTGCAGGCTGCGCTGGGCGCGGATCGCTGCGAGCGCCAGTTCACGGGTACTGCGGGTGCCTTTCAGCACTTGGACCTGTGATCCGTCGACGAGGCCGACCTGGCGTTCACCGGCAGTGTTTTCATATTGAATCAGGCGCATGTCGGCCTCCAGAAAGTCGTGGAAGGCGCCGTACGTTTACGGCGCCTCAAGGTCACTCGATGATGTTGAAGTCACTCAGGTACTCATCGGAGATTTCCAGGCCCAGACCCGGTTTGTTGTCATCGAGCTGGATGTAGCCGTTGACCGGTTGCGGCTCGCCCTTGAACACGTAGTAAAAGAGTTCGTTGCCGACTTCGACGTCGAACACCGGGAAGTACTCGGCCATCGGCGAAGCCGTGGTGGACATGGTCAGGTGATAGTTGTGCATCTGCCCGGCGTGGGGAATCACCGGCACCGACCAGGCTTCGGCCATGGCGTTGATCTTGCGCGCTGCGGTGATGCCGCCGACGCGGTTGGTGTCGTACTGGATCACGTCGACAGCGCGGCGTTCCAGCAGGTCTTTGAAGCCGTACGACGTGAACTCATGCTCACCGCCGGAGATCGGCATGATCCCCATTTTTTTCAGCTCGATGTAACCCTCGATGTCGTCGGCAATCACCGGTTCTTCGAGCCAGCGCGGTTCGAACTCGGCGAGTTTGGGCAACATGCGACGGGCGTATTCCAGGGTCCAGCCCATGTAGCACTCGAGCATGATGTCGATATCCGGACCGGCCAGGTTACGCAGGGCGCGCACTTGCTCGATGTTCTTGCGCATGCCCGCCGGGCCGTCTTTCGGGCCGTAGCCGAAACGCATTTTCAGCGCGGTGAAACCCTGGTTCAGATAGCCTTGGGCTTCTTCGAGGAACAGGTCGAGGTTGTCGTTGGCGTAGAGCTTGGAAGCGTAGGTCCAGATCTTTTCCTTGGTCCGGCCACCGAGCAGTTTGAACACCGGCTTGTTGACCGCTTTGCCCATGATGTCCCAGAGGGCGATGTCGATCGCCGAGATCGCCGCCATGCCAATGCCTTTGCGGCCCCAGGCGTGGCTCTGACGGTACATCTTCTGCCAGATGTATTCGTTGTCGAACGGATCTTCGCCAATGGCGATCGGTGCCAGGTAGGTGTCGATGATTTCCTTGGCGACACGGGGTGCCAGGGCACAGTTACCGATACCGACAAGACCGGTGTCGGTCTCGACTTCCACCACCAGCCAGCCATGGAAGCGGAACGAACCCATGGCGTCGCCACGCTCGAACAGGATGTCGCTGGCGTTGGTGCAGAAGTGCGCCTGGGGTGGCACGACTTTGCCTTTCCACTCGAAAACGCGGGTACGGATCGCTTTGATTTTCATGAATACAGTTCCTTCACTGTGGATTCAGTTGAATTGAGTCGTGTACAGGCTGTTCGCCCTGACGAAGTTGCACTCTTTTGATGGTCCGACTTTAGCTGCGGTGTACCGGCCTGAATAATCACTTATGCTTATCCGGCGATAGCCTGTAGAAATACCTTTTTGATTAACTCCCAAATTCGGGTTATCGATAAGAAAAACTCTTGGCGTACCTTCCCTCTGCTCTTTCGAAAAAAGGGAAGTGCAGCGCCTTTTCAAATCAGAGCAATGAGATCGGGTAGTTGAAGATCAAGCGGTTCTCATCGAACTCGTTGTTGCTGAAGTCGCGACGCAGGCTGGTGTTGCGCCATGTCACCGACAGATTCTTGAAGGCGCCGCTTTGCACGACATAGGCCAGCTCGGCATCTCGTATGCTTTCCTGGCCGTCGGTGATGGCGCCGACGTGCACGTTGTCACCGCTGATATAGCGGTTCATCAGGGTCAGACCGGGGATCCCGATAGCGGCGAAGTTGTAGTCGTAACGCACTTGCCACGAGTGTTCCTGAGGATTGTCGAAGCTGGCGTTGAAGCTGTCGTTGCCCAGGCTGCCGCCGCTGGTGCCGTTGACGCGCATCCACTTGCCGTCGCCGGTGAGTTTTTGCAGGCCAACGTAGAACGTACTGCCGCCAATCTTGGCGGAGAACAGGCCCGAGTAGACCTTGTTGTCGATTTTCCCGGCCAGTTCGCTGCCGTCATCGTTGTCCTGGAAATAGCCGAGGTTGGCGCCCAAGGTCCAGTCTCCGATCGGCTGGCTATGCACCAGGTTGACGAACTGCTGGTTGTAGATGTTTTCTAGCTCGGCATGCCAAAGGCCGATCTGAGTGCGCTCCTGGTTGAAGCGATACTCCCCACCAGCGAAATTGAAACGATCCGACAGTGCCTTATCGACACCCATGTCTTCCATGCTCGCGTCGTTACGCTGGCTGGTGCCACGGAACTGGCCACCATATAGGGTCAGGCCGGCGATCTCTTTGGAGGTGACCTGGGCCCCCTCAAAAGTCTGCGGTAATGAACGGCCGTCATCGGCTCTGAGGATCGGCAACACCGGGCGCCATTCACCCACCTTCAGCTCGGTGTTCGACAATTTGACCTTGCCGGCAATAGCCAGGCGACCGTAATCATCGGCCGGACGGCCGTCGTTATGGATAGGCAGCAGGCCGGTACCACTTGTGCCTTTGCCACCGTCGAGCTTGAACGCCCCCAGACCCAGCATATCCACACCGAAGCCAACTGTGCCCTGAGTGAAGCCGGAGCGTGCATCGAGGATGAAACTTTGGGTCCATTCGGCGGCCTTATTTTGCGGATAAGACGGATCGACGAAATTGCGATTCATGTAAAAGTTGCGTACTCCAAGAGTGACCTTGGCGTCTTCAACAAAACCATGCTCATCGGCCAGCGTCGATGCCGCGCAGATAGCCAGCGCTACGCCGAGGGCGACGCTCGTCAGGGTTGGTTTCGGAAAGTCAGTCGCTACGGTTACGGAGTCAGCCATTATTGTTGTGCTCCCATCTTTTTTTGGACAAAGCCGTCCCCCTTCGGGCTGGTGAGGCCCGATGACGTGATGCACCGAAGGGGTCAGGCAAGTTGATCGGCCGAAGTCGGCCGTAATCACGCAGTCACTTGCATGGTGCGTAAAGCGCTCAGCCGCTCAAATGGCCCGACTCAATCGCCGGGCTATTACTCATGGCTCGATACAGGGTCACCATCTTCACAGCGGACCATGGGGAAACGGTCCGAAACGCGCTCGTCGATAGCCCTCAGGGTCATCGGGGAAATGCTCTGGAATGGCAAATCCCGCCGGACGGAACGTCGGATTGGGGTATAGGCCGATCCGCTGGGGATTATGCCGACGCGGCAACTCACTGTTGATGTAAGCCGCGATGTCATAGGCCTCATCAATCTTCAGCTGTGGCGCAGAAGCGCTACTTCCAAAAGGCATGTTGGCGTAGATGAAGCGGGTGAGCAGCGGCACCATGTACATATGCCCACCATCGTCGTAAGTATCATCTCCGGCGATAGGCGGGAACAGATAGCCGCCACCTTTGGCAAAGTCCTGTGCTGGCATTCCCTCGCCCTTAACGCCGTGGCATTGGGTGCAATGCGCGGCGAACAGTCCTTGCCCCTGTTTAGGGTCGGCAGCGCGATCGGGCATGTTAATTGGCAACAGACCAGTGCCCGTGACGGCTATGCCCGGCTTACCTTGGCCACCCAACCAACGCAGGTAAGCAACGATGGCCTGCATTTCCGGCTTCTGTGGCGTCAGTTCGACTTCGCCTTTACCAAACATTCCGGCAATCCGCTGTTCCAGCGAAATGACCTTCATGCTTTTCGGATCTAGCTTGGGATATTCGTTGACGGCATTAACCAACGGCAGTGCGTAGGGTTTGCTGCCCGGCAATCCGGAAGGTCCTGCCTCATGACAGTTGGTGCAGTTGAGGTTGTTACGCGAATAACGCTTGCTGTGATCCTCCGCGAGCGGTCCGGCCAACTGAGTGGTTTGCTGCATCAACTTCATGCCATAGCGAATCAGCTCGCCCTCGGCCCCCTGTGGAATAGTCTCCATTTGCGGGACGGTCCAGGGTTGCACTGGACGCGATGCGAAGCTTTGGAACAATGCAGCCGCCTGCTTGCTGTCCGGCATGCTGCCAGGGATTAAGGCAGGAGGCTCCTCCGCCATGCAAGGCACGCCTATCAGGCTGCAGAGCAGCCCTGGCCAAAGGGCACAGATGAGAAATTTTCTGAACATTGCTGGTCCTCTTATTATTGTCGTTCGGCATGGACGCGGCGCATCAACTCTGGCATCCCCGCGTGTTCAGCGTGATGGCATAGAGCGAGGTGGATGCCGTGATAAACAGACGGTTACCTTCAGCTCCCCCGAAGGTGCAATTGGAGATTTTCTCCGGCACCAGGATCTTGCCCAGCAGACATCCGTCGGGGGCATAGACCTGGATGCTGTCCTGCGAGCTGACGTACAGCCAACCTTGCTGATCGATGCAAAATCCATCGGGCAATCCTGGTTCGATCACAGCAAAAAAACGGCCATTGACCAGACGCCGACCGTCGAGCACATCGAACACACGGATGTGATGGCAACCGTCTGCGGCATGGGACGCCGAGGTGTCCGAAACGTAGAGCAATGTCTCGTCAGGTGAGAACGCCAGGCCATTGGGTTTCTCGAAGTCATCGGCCACCCTGCTCAGCTCATTGCTCAGTGGATCGAAGCGATACACATGGCAACCGTCCTGCTCACTCTCCGCCCGGTAACCTTCACGATCACTCATGATTCCGTAGGCCGGGTCGCTGAACCAGATGCTGCCATCGGACTTGACCACCAGATCATTCGGGGAATTGAGCCGGGCGCCTTGATAGCGGTCGACCAGTACCTCCACCCGGCCGTCGCTCTCGGTGCGCGAAATGCAGCGACGGCCGTGCTCGCAAGTGACCAGCCGACCGTCACAGCCGCGGTAGTTACCGTTGCTGAAATGCGCCGGTTGACGGAACACGCCAAGGCCCTCATCGGCCGACCAGCGCAGCATGCGGTTGTTGGGAATATCGCTCCAGACCACGCAACTTTGCTCGCCGATCCACACCGGGCCCTCGCCCCACTCCGCCCCCGTACAAAGCTGCTCAAGGCGACTGTCCGGGTTCAAGATGCGCTGCAGCCTTGGGTCGAATATCTCGATGTTTTTCATGGCTCGGTCCTTAATGCTTCCAGATTTTGCTGTAAGCCGCGGCGTAGCCATTGTCCGGATCGAAGGTGTTGCGCTCCCCACCGTCGAACTCCACGTTCTGCGGTGTTACCAGGTGCACCGCGGTCACATAGCCGCTTGGCTGCTCGCCGGCGAAGGCCCGGTTCAGTTCGTCAATCAACTGCCAACCGTGCAGGTTGAGTGGCTCCGGCACTGTCGCTACCTGATAGCGAGACTTGCGGATGCGCTGGAATGCCGACTCGCTGCCGTCCCCGGCCGACAGGCTGAAAGGCGGCTGGTCGGGCTTGCGTCCCACCCGACTCAGAGATGGACCGATGAAGTCGAAATACAGGTCGTTGATGCCCAGCGCGTAGTTCCACTTGTCACCATGACGCTGCAGTAGCGAGGTGGTCAGTTGCGGCATGCGCGTCGAGGTTTCGGCTAATGGCGTGTCTTGCACCTCCAGCAACGAACAACCGGAGCATTGCTTGATCACTTGAGCCATGGCGTCCGATTTGGCGGTCGCGACGGTGTACAGCGAGTCGGTAAAGATCACCACGCCGGCCTTGCCGTCGGATTGCGCCACGGCGTAATAAGCCGCGATTTTGGCAACCTCGGTCGGGTCAGTGGTGACATTGACGAACAGTCCCTCCGCGGGCATTGCACCGGCCCCTGGCCCGGCGTGCCAGCCCACCATCGGAATGTTCGCCGCGCGAACCTTGCTGATGGCAGCAGCCTGTTCATGGGCATCGAAGCCGCCAAGAATGATGCCGTCGGGCTTCAGTGCGAGGGCCTGGTTCAATGCAGCCGTACGCCCGGAAATGCTGCCCTGGCCGTCCAGCACTCGGAGCTTCCAGCCAATGGCTCTGGCAGCATCCTGTACCCCCTCGCTGACCCCCAGTACGCCGCTGTTGCGCAAATCCGCGGCGACAAACAGCACTTGCTTGTTGGCCTGAGCCGCCGGACCGGTGATCGGCCCATTCCAGTGGTGCCAAGGCTGAGTTGCATCGGCGATCCGCTGCTTGGCTTGTTCGACGAAATCATCGGCAAACGCCGACATCATGACAGACAGGGCAAGCAATCCGGAGACCAGGGTGCGACTGAAAACAGGCAAAGTCATAGCGTTCTACTCCGAAAGAGTGGAAAAAATATTTGAGCTTTTGTTGGTCTGAAGCGCGCCAGTTCTGGCGCGCAGATCAATTCGCTGCGCTACGTGTATTGCGCACGCGCGTCCGTCGACGTCCGGAATAACCAGCGATACCGATCGCCAGCAACAAGGTGACGCCATTGAACAGTGGCTCGACGAAGAAGGCCCCGCCCAACTGCTGAATACCGGCAATCCCCACCGCCAGAACACCCACACCGATTAACGTGCCCCAGACATTGACCCGTCCCGGACGGATGGTGGTGGAACCCAGAAATGCACCGACCAGCGCCGGCAACAGAAACTCCAGACCTACGCTGGCTTGGCCGATTTGTAACTTGGAAGCCAGTAGCACGCCAGCCACCGCAGTCAGCAGGCCCGACCCCATGAAGGCACCGATCACATAACGGCGGCTGGGAATACCGTTCAACTCGGCCGCTCGCGGGTTAGCGCCGATGGCATAGAGAAACCGGCCAATGGGCAGAAACTCGGTCACCACCCACAACACCAGCGCCAGGCCCATGACGTAAAAGGCACAGACCGGCAAACCAAACAGCATGGCGCCATTGAGCTGGATGAAACCGTCGGGCAACTCGCCGAACACCTGCCGTCCACCGCTGTGCCACAGCGCCAAGGCATAGATCACCGTGCCGGTGCCGAGCGTGGCGATAAACGAGTCGATTTTTGCCATTTCCACCAGCAGACCATTCAGAAACCCGAACAGCAGGCCGGCGGCCAAGACCACCAGAACCGCCGCAGGCCAGGAAAAGCCGTAGCGGGTTTGCAGGCTGATCACCAGGATGTGCCAAAGCACAATTCCGTAGCCAACGGTCAAATCGATCTTGTTCGTCAGCATGGGGATCATCGCTGCCAAGGCGAGGATAGCGATGATCACCTTGTCGCTGAGGATCGAGTTAAGGTTAAGCAACGTCGGAAAGGTATCCGGTAGCAGCACGGAGAAAAACAGGATCAGAAACAGCATCAATACCGGCATACCGTAAACCGGCAATAGGCGCGAAAAATCCCGGGACAGAACGCTCGGATTTATCACCGGAGCGGTGTTATCAGTTTTCATGGCAATCCTTCTATTGTTATTGGTTTTTGCACAGGGCTGAGGCGCACGGCCAGATCAAGTCAGCCCACCCGTCAACGAACGTCAATGGCCTGCTGGTTCACTGGCGGAGGCATACTCAAGCAAGCTGTTAACCGACAGCTGATCCTTGCCGAGGCTGGCAACTACTTTCGCGCGACTGAACACCAGTGCCCGGTGGGCGATGTTGGCCACCTCCTCGAAGTCGGTGGAAATCAGCAACACCGCCAGCCCCTGCTCCAACGCACACTGGATCAGCCGGTAAATCTCAGCCTTGGCGCCAACGTCGACCCCGGCCGTAGGCTCCTCGAGAATCAGCACGCGATCGGTGATCTTCAGCCAACGCGCCATTACCACCTTTTGCTGATTACCGCCGCTAAGGGTTTCCACTGGACACTCGGTATCGTTGGGACGCACACCAAATCGACGGACCAGCTCATCGGCTTGTTGCCGCTCGCCCTGCGGGGCGATCCAGCCAAAGAGTCCGAGTCCACTGGCTACCGGATTGAGGTAGAGATTCTCGCGCACCGACATCGGCATCGTGAGCGACTCTCCACAGCGGTCGCCAGCAACCAGACCGAGGCCTTCACGCATGGCCGCCTGAGGGGAGGTCGGACGCAGCAGCGCACCATCGAGCAGGACTTGGCCCGCCACCATGGGTTGCAGACCAAACAAGGCACGGCCGATGAGTTCCTGACCAGCACCACGCAAACCGGCCAGCGCGAGAATCTCGCCAGCATGCAGCTCAAAGGACAACCCGTCGACCGGACCGGTCTGCAAGTCCTGCACCTGTAGCACCAGCGGACCATTGCGCACCGGGGCGGCCAGATAAAGCTGCTCCGGCTCGCGGCCGACGATCTGTCGCACCAGGTCCTGCGGGTCGGTATCTGCGATAGCCTTGCGGCACACCAACTGACCGTCGCGCATGACCGCTACCTGATCGGCCACGCGAAAAATCTCGTCCAACCGGTGCGACACATAGATCATCCCCACACCCCGCTCGCGCAACCGCTTGAGCACCTCGAACAGACGCTCGGCATCGTCCGCCGGCAGGCTCGCGGTCGGCTCGTCGAGGATCAGTAATTCGGCGTCCATAGCCAGCGCCCGAGCGATGGCAATCAGGGATTTTTGCGTACGCTCCAGCTCTCCGACCGGCGTGTCTGGATCGATGCTGCCATCCACCAGCGCTAACGCCTCGCGAGCCTTGCGCCGCACCTGAGCCCAGTCGATCAAACCGAGGCGACGAGAAAAACCGCAACTGAACGCAATATTTTCTGCAGCGCTGAGCGAGTCGATCAGTCCAAGATCCTGGTGGATGAAAGCGATACCACAGCGATCGGCCTCGCTCTCGATCGGCCGCCCCTTGAACAGGATGCGACCTTCGTCCAGGCCATGTACGCCAGCGAGCATTTTGATCAGGGTAGATTTGCCCGCGCCATTCTCCCCAAGCAGGGCCAGCACACTGCCGGCCTCTACTTGCAGGCTGACCCGATTGACCGCAAGGGTTCGGCCAAAGCGTTTGCTGACATTCTCGTAATACAGGAGCGGCAATCCCGCAGACTGCAGTGACTCACTGAGCATTTTGTTGTTTTCCTTATTATGATTTTTGCATCCCGCTACAGCGTAATCCGGTAAAAACGCTGAGCGTTTCGCCAGAAGAAAGCCTCACGCTGCCCCGCGTCGTAACCCTCGAGCATCGCATCCATGGACCGCACCAACTCGTCATAACCGATACGTAAGCCGGCCACCGGAAAGTTGCTGGCAAACAGGCAACGTTCAATACCGAACAGCTCCAGGGTTTCGCGCACCACCACGCGGTTGCCTTCCAGCGTCCAGGGTTGATCGCGCAAACCCAGCTCGGACACTTTCACCCAGACATTCGGCTGCGCCGCCAATGCCCGCATGCCACTGCGCCAGCCTTCGAGACCGGCGGCGCTACGGTCCCAGGGAAAGCCCATGTGGTTGAGCACGATCGGCACCAGGGGAAACGCCGCGGCCACTTGCGCGGCCTCAGCCAGGTGCCAGTAAGGCACGCGCAAGTCCCAGCTCAACCCGTACTTGGCCAGTAGCGCGAAACCGCGCAACCAGGCCGGATCCTGCATGCTGCCCGGCTGGCCGCGCACACTGGCGGCCAGTTCGGGGCTGGCCGCAGTGAGCGGCTTGCTGCGGATACCCCGCAGCAGCGGGTAGTTCAGATGACCATTGAGAATCTCTTCGCAGTTGTCATGGTGGAACCAGACATGCGCCACCACCGCATTGGGAAAGCCATAGCGCGCATGTTGCTCATGGACCCAACGGGTCTCCGCGACCTGGAAGCCCCGATCATGCTCGGCCTCACAGTGCACGGTAGCCAGTACCCGGTGTCCGGCGCTGTCGGCGAGATAGTCCGGCGCCAGGTAATTACGCCGTAGCGCACTGTAATCACCCAGAAAGAACGCCGGGTCCGCGGGTTCCTGTAGCCAGGGGTACCTATGGCTATCCAGATCCCATAAGTGGTGGTGGGCGTCGATCAGGGTGATGGGAGCGTTGCCTTCCACCTCCAGGCCCAGACGTTCGTGCAGGCTGCGTGGCATTTCATTGTCCCCTGGGAGCACAGTCTGGTCTGGCAGACCGCGATGAAGGATTCGTCACGGCGGTCATGTTGTTTTCGTATTCAACGCTCAGCGAACGATGACCTGCGACACATCCGGCTCGAGCAGGGTTTCGAAGTAGCGCTCGAAGGTCCAGTTGTCCAGATTGAGCATGCCGACTCGCTGATCCTTGAGTGTGACGAATGCCAGATTGCGGGTCGGATGCAGGCTCATGGCGATAGCCGCACTGTCCAGTTCGATACGGTGAATTTCCTGCAAATCAGCGTTGAATACCGAGATCGACTGTTCACCGTAGTTGGTCACAAAGAGGCGATTCTGGCGATCACGGTAGATGCGCGTCGGGTCGGCGCCAGTTCGACCGCGATGCACGACCTGCAGGGTCTCCACATCGATGGCGACGATGCTGTTGTCGCCACGGGTGGTCACGTAAAGCGTGCGCTCGTCCTGGCTGAAGCAGTTGCCTTCGGGCTGGCTGCCGGGCTGCAGCGGCAGCGGTGCGATAGTCGGGTCCTGAGGCTTAAGGCGGGTCACGGTGTTGCTCAACAGATTGAGCGCAAAGCCCGTTTCACCGTCACGGGTCAGTGCCATCAGGTGACTCTTGTAGCCGCCTGAAGGGATTGCCCGGTCAGGTACATCTCGCAGGTGCGGCTGGTCGAAAATCAGCAGGGTCGAGTGCCCTTCGCTGAGTACGTAGAGACGGTCCTGCTGGTCCATCGCCAAGCCGTGCGGACGAAAGTACGGCCAGATGTCCAGGGTGCGCACATGCTCACCCTTCTCCAGATCGATGACAAACACCGAGCAGCCGCCCTCGCCTTTATGGCTGGAAGTCTCGATGCCGTAGTGACCGACATAAGCAAAACGGTTCTGCGAGTCGACGACGAACTCGTGGGGGAAGTCCGGCAGGCGAATGTGCTTGATGGCTTCGCCGCTGGCGACGTCGTAGAAACTGAAGGTGTGGGCGCACTTCTGCACCAGCAAAAGAATTTCCTGACTCATGGTTTGATTCCTCATTCGTTATGCGCAGATAGTTGGCTTAAGCTTTGTCGCATTTGGCTGGCAGGATCCACGCTAGCAATGCAGCCAGTGCCACCGATATCGCCAGGCTGTAGACGCCGACACTCTGGTCATACTGGGAGATCAGGACGCCGACGAAATAAGGTCCGCAGAAGCCACCCAGGTTACCCAGGGCATTGATCACACCCCGTGCGCCGCCAGCTACTTCAGCACTGAACAACTTCGCTGGAATGGTCCAGAACACCCCGGCTGCCGACTGAAGAAAGACCCCACAGCCGACTAGCGCGGCGAAGGACCACCACATGTGTTCTCGCAGAGTAACGGAGAGAAACAGGCACAGCGCGAAGCATGCCAGCGGCACTACGATGAACACTTTGCGCTTGCCGCTGCGATCAGACAGGTTGGAGAACAGCAGCATGCCGAACATGGCCCCCAGATACGGCAGGATGGCCAACATGCCCACCATGCCCATGCCGGTATGGGTTAACTCTTTAAGGATGGTCGGCAACCACAAGGTGTACCCGTAAATGCCCGCCTGGTAGAAGAAGTTCAGCGCGATCAGATGCCACATGGTTCTGTCGCCCAGTACTGCCTTTAACGAAACGCTTCCGACCTCTTTACCCTGGATAGCACGCTGCTCTTCGCGCAATGTCGTGATCAGATAGTCCTGCTCTTCTTTGGAGATCCATTTCGCCTCTTGCGGACGGTCACTAACTGTCAGCATCCACAACACCATCACCACGGCCGACAGTAGTCCTTCGATGATGAACAACATGCGCCAGTCCAAAGCGGAAATGATCCAGCCTGACAAGGGTGCGGTGATGATCCCGGCCAACGGAACGAACATGATCACGATGGCATTGGCACGCCCGCGCTCCTTGTCCGGGAACCAATTGCTGATCATTGTCAGCACCACCGGGAGCATGCCGCCTTCGGCCACCCCCAGGGCAAAGCGCAGAAACAGCAGTTGATAGTGGTTGGTGACCAAACCACTCAATACCGAGATGACGGCCCAGGCCAACAACGACCAGCCAATGAACTTTTTGCCACTGCCGTGCACGGCCAGCTTTCCACCGGGCACTTGCAGAAACAGATAACCGATAAAGAAGATGCCGCCGGCCAATCCCATCATGCTGGCAGTAATGCCTAACTCCGTCGCCATGCCGCCGGGCATGGCAAAGGCAATGTTGATCCTGTCCATGTAGGAAATGATGCAGGTAATCAGTATTGGCGGGATAACCCTCAACCAACGTCTAGTGGGGATAGCCGGACTGTCTGCGGCGGTAAGCGTGCTGGTGTTCATCATCGGGTACCTCTTATTGTTTTAGCGGAACACTGGATCGGTACGCGGTACTTTCGACTTAACGTCGACCGCTTCCCATCCGACAGGCAATCTCGAAAGCCTGGCGGATGGCTCCGACATTGGCCTTGCCCTGCCCTGCGATATCGAAGGCGGTGCCATGCGCCGGTGTGGTGATGGGAATCGGTAATCCACCCTGCACCGTCACGCCGCGGGAGAACCCCATCAACTTGATCGCGATCTGTCCTTGGTCGTGGTACATGGTCACCACCGCATCGAAGGCTTTGGCATCGCCCTGGACCTTGAGAAAAATGGTGTCGGCCGGATAAGGGCCATCGGCGTCGATGCCCGCCTCCCGTGCGGTCTTCACCGCAGGGCCGATGATGTCGAGCTCCTCGCGGCCGAAACTGCCGTTGTCACCGTTGTGCGGGTTGAGGCCACAAACGCCGATCCGCGGCTTGGCAAGGCCGTTACGTTTGAGCGCCGTGTCGATCAGCTCGATGGCTTCCACGACCCTGGCCTGACTGAGCAGCCCCGGCACCTCGGCGAGTGCCACATGAGACGTCACTCGCGAAGTCCAGAGGTTGTCGAGCACGTTGAACTCGCAGAACGGTCCGTGGAAATCCAGGTACTCGGCGAACCAGTGCAGCTCGTCGCTATGGGTCATGCCCGCCATGTGCAACGAGGTCTTGTTCAACGGGCCAAACAGCAGTGCGTCAGTGAACCCCTGCTGAGTCAGGCGCAAACTTGTTTCCAGAGTGTCCAGACAGTACTGACCACCGATAGCACTGGCCTCGGAACGCGGGAACTCGCCCTGCGCCGCGCCGCGGTATTGATAGAACAGCGGGGTGTCATCACTGAAGTCCAGGGTCTCCAGTGAATCGATGGTGCGGTAAGGAAAGGTGCAACCAGCGATGTCCATGCCAATGCGCATCTGCGCCTCGTCGGCGATCAACAACAGATGGGCTTTGGAGCGCACGTCCGGCTCGGCGAGCAAGCGGGCGATCAGCTCCGGACCGATACCCGCCGGGTCACCCAGGACCAGGGCGATTTTCGGTTTGTACGATTGCAGGTCGTCTGACAGCTCGCGCTGATCAGCACTTGAATGGGCCATGACGCACACCTCAGCCTTTGTTTTTATAGTTAAGGCGAATGAAGGCATAACTGCTTTCCCGCCTCCCGGTAGGACGAACTATCGGAGAACAGGTGATAACCGTCTAATCAAAGCTTCTGATAGGGTGATTACCTCAGGATATAAGCGAAAAAACTAACCACATGACCCTAACCTGCGCTGGGTAACTCGCCTCCATAAAAGGTCCCATCTCCACCTTCTGCTGCCTACAATGAAACTTTTTACAAGCTCCGACATAACCGCTGGCTATCACCGTATTTATTTTTTTGACTAGACGCCTCCACGTTTAATGATGGAAAAATGGCTACCTGAACAGCAACCACTGGCAGCACCGGAATTCTTCCAGGCTTGCCGCCCCTTCATTGCCGAGCCGAACCATGACCCGAATTCCCGATGCCAGCGTGATCCACAGCCGTTTGCGCCTGCGCCAATTGCGGCTGATGCTCGCCTTGGAGGAGTTTGGATCTCTACGCCGTGCCGCCGAAAATATCGGCATGACCCAACCGGCAGCGACCAAAATGTTGCATGAGGCCGAGGGAGTACTCGGTGTCGAACTGTTCGAGCGTTTATCTCGTGGCATGCGCCCAACACCGTTCGGAGAAACAGTTACTTACTACGCTCGTATGGTCTTCGCCGAGCTCAGTGGCATGCGTGAAGAGTTGGTTGCGCTGGAATCCGGCAATCTTGGCCGGGTCTCCGTCGGGGCCATTCCTGCTCTAGCCTCGGGCTTACTGACGCGGACTATTGCAACCTTGAAGAAAAGCCATCCACGACTGTCCATGAGCATCCAGGTCGACACCAGCGACGTACTGGTGAACGCGTTGCTTCAGGATCAGCTGGACTTGGTTCTAGGAAGGATTCCACCGGGAGCGCGGGCCGAAGAGCTGCTGTTCGACAGCCTTGGCGAAGAGCAACTATGTGTCATCGCGGGCGCGCAAAACCCCTTGGCTCAAGCCACCCAATTGACTTGGGGAGAACTGCAGAACATGACCTGGGTTTTGCAACAACAACCCAGCCCAATGCGCACTATTATCAACCAGGTATTTCACAACGCGCGGGTCGATGTCCCCAGCAGTATCGTCGAAACCACGTCGATCATGACCCTACTGTCACTGATCCAACAGACCGACATGCTCGGCGTTACACCGCTCTCCGTGGTCGACGACTACCCTGGACGTCACCTGCTGGCCATTCTGCCGATCAGCGTCGAACCGCGGTTGCCGCCGTTCGGCCTGATCACTCGTCGGCATCGAATTATGTCATCAGCGATGCAAGCCTTCATCAGCACCGTGAAAGCTGAACATCAGCTAAAAATATCTACATGCGTATCAAATACATAACCAAGCCATCACTGCCCATAAAAGTATGACCAAAGTTATTAGAAGTAAATTCAGAGCACTCCGCTCCAGTAATGTCGTCAGGATTCGACCAGTCTGATTGAATTAAAGCGGCGTGGATGAGGTCGCGCACCAAACCGGATTTTACTCCAGCGCAGATGCCCGTCTGGTCAGAGAATGGGCCAACCCAGAGTTTACGGATACCGCACAGAACGTCGTGCTCATGCCCTGCGGCATGACTGCATGCGGCAGGTCTTCCACGGAGCTAGATCAAAGGGTTCATAATGCTTGCAGGCATATTGGTAGCCATGCAGAGGCGCAAAGCCCAGTATCGGTCATATGCCCATGACGGTGGTAACGTCGCCAATTCATGAACAGCACGCGGTTCCAATGGGGGAGGCACAGCAGGTGTACAACCATGCAATCTCTCGACCGAGCATTACTCAGCGATATCCTTCCCGCGGAAGTGTTTCGGAACATGTCCGCTTTCGGGGCCCTCTCGGACCATTTCGTGGAGCAAGTACTGGCGGGCGGTGAGTTGTTCAGATTAGCAGAAGGCGAGATGCTCTATCGCCAGGGAGAAGTTGCAGATTGCTTCTATGTCGTTCTAAAGGGGCATGTGAAGATCTATCAGGACACCCAAGCTGGCTGCAAAATCATCCGAACGACAACCGAGGGAGAAAGCGTCGGGTTTCCCGCAATGCTGGCGATGCGGCCAAGACTCTTTAATGGATCAGCGTCTGGCGAATGCATAGCGCTTAAAATTTCATGTCAGTTTCTATACAGGCTCCATGAGCTGGATAGGCTGCAGTACGAGATATTTTTTATCAACCTTTCTCGCGATATGAGTCGCTTCATGAGTGATTGCGCGCGCCGCTCATCCTTATAACAAGAGGTCGTTGTTTGAGACAGGCACCCCATCTCGCGCAAGCCGGCAGCACGCCTTCGCTCGTTTATTCGAGGGCTCATAAGCTTCAGTTAACATTCATAATGCCAATACCGAAGCAAAAAACAGGACTCCCCTGTCTAGATTTTGAAGCGCCCCACAGTCTGATGCAGCACGCCTGCCATCTGCGCCAGCTCCAGACCGGCGGTGTCGGCATGCCGGGCACCCAGCAAGACTTGCTCGGACAGGTTACGAATACCCATCAGATTGCGATCCACTTCACGCGCCACCAATGCCTGTTCCTCCGTGGCACTGGCGATCATCATGTTGCGCTCGTTGATCTGTGAGATCGACCGGGTGATCTCTTCCAGTGCTTCGCCGGAGCGTTGCGCGACTTCCAGAGTCGTCTGCACCAGATGACCACTGCTTTGCATAGCGGTCACCGCGTGCCCGGTATCGAGGCGAATGTTGCCAATCATCTGCTCGATTTCCTGGGTCGACACCTGAGTGCGATGGGCCAGCGCCCGCACCTCATCGGCGACCACCGCAAAACCACGTCCGGCATCACCGGCACGGGCCGCTTCAATCGCCGCGTTGAGGGCTAGCAAATTGGTTTGCTCGGCGATGCTGCGAATGACATCCAGCACCTTACTGATGTCCTGCACACGTCCGGCCAGTTGCTGAATACGCTGCGAGGTGTCCGTCATGCCGTCCGCCAGCGTCCCTATCGAAACCACCGTTTCCTGAACTTGCTCACGACCGCGTTGTGCGGTTTGCTCGGACACCCGGGACGCTTCGCTGGTGCTGACCGCATTGCGTGCGACCTCGTCGACGGCCGCCGTCATTTGATTGACCGCCGCCGCAGCCTGTTCGATCTCCAGCCCTTGCAACTGCAAACTGCTGCTGGTCTGGCTGCTGACCGCGCTCAGTTCTTCGGACGAACTGGCCACCTGATCGACCGATGCTGCGATGTGCTTGACCATCGCGTTCAAGCTTTGCTGCATCTGGTGCATGTTCATCATCACGCTGCCGTCGGCACTTGCATTCACCGGCACTTGAATCGTCAGATCGCCCTGCGCGATTTGGCTCAAGAACCGAGCCGCATCATCCGGCTCTCCACCCAAATGTCGGGTGACGCTACGCGTTACGATGAACGCGGCGGCGATGACGAGCGCCAGGCAGAACAAAAAAAACCCGAACATGTTGCGCCGGGCATCGTTGTACAGTTCCTGTGCCGACAGTTCGCGGTCGGCAAATATCCTTCCTTGCAGAGCCATCAACTCATCCAGGCTTCTATAGACCTCGTGTTCTGCCGGGATAACCTTTTGTTTCAGCTGCGCCATGGCTTCATCGAAAGCCCCCTGCCGGATCAATACCTGCACTTGAGTGAACGCAGCAACGTAGGCCTCTCGATGCTTTTTCAGGGTGGCGTAAGCGACTTTGCCTTCTGGCAGATTGAACAATGGCTCAAGCGTTTCGAGCGCCTGGGTGATTCGTTTTTTGGTGGTGTCAATGGATTGCTGAACCTGCTGATTATCTTTTTCGATCAGCAAATCTCGGGTATTCCTGGCGTTGTCCCGTACACCGGTTGCAATGACCATGATCGGCTCGATCTTCGGCCAGTCCTGTTTGACGATAACCACCGACTGTCCCTTGAGCGTTGCCAGATCGTGCAACGCGTAAAACGCCATGCCCATCAGTGCCAACGGCGCAATTAAAAACCCGATGACGATGCGTTGTGCCGTGTTTAACTTGACCATACTCAATGTTCCCCGATTAATACCTGCCCAACGGACAGCACAGCAACCGGCCAGTGGTTGCCACCGACGCGTTCATAAAGCAAAAAAAAACGCCTGAAACCTTCTCGGTTTCAGGCGTCTTTGCCTGTTCATTCGCGATGCGCGACCTGCCGCCTTCGCCTGAGCCCCCTGTTGCCCCCGACCTATTCGGCCAATCGATCGTCATTGACCGAGGAGGCTGTCCACACAAATGCGTTTCAGGTGGGCCTGATGCCAGCGATGCAGGCTTTGTGCCACGCAATCGCGAAGAGGATCTTGATTTATGGAGGATTGTCGCGGCGACTGCGGCTTGAGCGAGTGAAGGTCGGGATTAGCCCGATTTCCCCGGAGAAGCGATGACCAGCACAACCAGTCAAGGCGCTGAAGCTGCCGGAGGCGAACGTTCATTACGCCGCCTCCAACTGGTGCAGACTGTTAAGCATGGGCTTTATAAAAGTGCGTCTAGCGTGCCAACTCCCTCCAGTTGTCGATTTTTTGAAAATGTCGAGTGATTGGGTACGTCATCTTCAAGGTTCAACCGGCAGAACCAGCGATACGCCAGATTCAAATGGGCCTCTTCGTACAACTGCCGCTTGGATCATCAGTTCATGATCAATCGGCGGACACCCGATCGGGCTATAGAAACCTGCGAAGTAATGGCGCAGGTCGCTCAGATCGAGACATTGATCAATGCTGCGCAGAAGGTGATTTGCTGGGGTCTGATCTTACAGGTTGAACGAGTAAAACTGCCGTTCCTGCCCACTCGATAACTGTCCCATCATGCTGTGTGATCCCCGCCGACCTATGCAGAGATTTTTCCGCAGGCTAGGCAGGAGGGCTATTTTTTCAACAGAATCGGCCAATTAGCGCCGGTAACGTGCGACAGGAATGCACCCAAAAACCGTCGTTAACTCGCTTATCAAGTTGAGGCTAAAGCCCTGCTGGTGACTAACTCCAACCCTGACATCAGCTGAAAATTCCACCAAGAGCCAGCCGTTTGGTGGGGGTAAAAACCCCTAAAAATAAAAAGGGGTCGCGAGATAAAATCTCGCAACCCCTTGAATTATATGGTCGGGACGGAGTGATTCGAACACTCTACCCCTAGCACCCCATATTGGGGACAGTAATCACCTAAGGTACTGTTTTAAAAGGAATACCAGTGCAATTTAGGGTAGCAAAGAATCCGCTTTTTTGTGATTTCGCAAACGGTAATCCGCGGCTTCCACCGGAGGTTTTGCGCACAACCAGCCTCTCACCATGGCAACTTTTTACCCCTTCCCCTGCCCACCCCGATCAGCACCAGCTGCTACGCTGAAATCTCCACGGAGGTTTCGCGATGCCAAACTCAGATCTACTCCCTTCCCTGCTGTCCAAGCTCAACGAAAATCAACTCGCCTTGGAAGCCGCCATCATGGAGCTCACGAATTGGGTCGAGCAGCAGGGAGCCGCAGTTGTCGCCGATAACGTACGCGGCGCCTTGGATACGATCGATAAAAATGAAGAATTCATCAAGATGACACTCGCGGTGATGATGACGCCGGAGTGACGGCTATAGCCAGAAACGGACGTTTATAGATACGAGCACTTAACCCAGTGCCAGCTGAGATGCTTGTTCGCAACTAGGCTGGATTCGCTGATGGGTTACGCTGCCGTTGGTCGGCGCCTTGCGCAGCAGTGCGATAGAAAACTATAGGAATAAACTCTCGTGCCGATATCAGTGAGGCAAGGCCTGCGCGCGCCTGACCTTGAACCTGAGCGAACGAGCACATTGATGAGTGACAAATCTTTGGAAGAAAAAGCGGCAGTGATGGTCGACCCACATGAAACGATGGCCAGTATCGGACAGATCACTGCCGGGCGCGATGCCCTGCAACAGCGCCTGGACAAGGCTGATCGCGCGGTTCAGGAGCTTCAGGAGCAACTGGACTTGGCAAAGACGCTGATGACCCGTCTGCTGGCGGCGAGTTTTGCGTCGACCGGCAAACCTTCCGCGCCCCTGACAAACTGGGGGCTAAATGAGATCGACGTTGTCGAACGGGACATGGCCTGCTATTTGAATCCTACCAATGAGGCGAGTGCCGCTTGATAGGTCGCGCACTGAATGTCTACAGGCCGCGTAGATACTGGCTCCAAGCAGAATGCCGCTGTTGGGTTACCACAGCGGTTACCCATCGCGGTGTACCCAACCTGACTGGGCCTGCATGATCGCAGGCCCGTGGCGTTTCGGGTTGGGGGTTACTCATGGGTTATCCCCTCGCCAGTGACCGCCGCACCTGGCACTTTTTTGAGTTTGGCTTGCTCTAAATTCTGCGTTCGTCGATAAACGCGCCTTGAAGATGACATTTTTATTACAATTTAATGACATGCCTTCCGGGTCAAAAGATGAGAGTCAGAGCTACAGTCATATGCGAGAGAGATAGGCATATCTTGCTCGTTCGCAAACCGAAGTCAAAATGGGCTTTGCCTGGTGGCAAAGTAGAAACTGGCGAAGCTATCGCTGGAGCTGCTGCTCGATAACTCCAAGAAGAAACCGGGCTAAATGTTGATCAGCTCCTGTACATTTTTGAGTTCGATGCAGGCAACACACGCCACCATGTTTTTGAAGCCTCTGTCCAAGATGCCGAAAACGCTACGCCTCAAAACGAGATCATCGAGTGCATTTGGCATTCTCTGAACACGTTTCATGACTCAGACACAAGCGATGCTACGAAATCGATTGTCAGATCATTTCTACGTCGCCTTTAACTCCCCCCTGGATCGTTCTGGTTCGCACAAAGGTTAATCGTCTCTTTGCATCATTCTGAGTGCCCGCAATGGGTCGTTCTCTGCCGATCATGGTTACAAAGCGTGCTGGTCAAATCCGATGCAATCGGTGGTCAGAACGAATGCAAATGACTGGTCAGGTCGAATGCAAGCGGGTGATCAAGTAGAGTGCAATTTCGCAGCTGAATATCGGATTAGTGTTGTAGGGACTTGTAAGGGGTGATGATGGGGCTCAACAAACCAGTGCAGGACCTGAAGCGCGATCTGCAGGGTGTCGCCTCTGATCTGAAGTGGTCGGCCGTGGAGTTAGTTCGGATTGCCGAGCGGCTAAGCCACGCAGGTAATGGACCAGACGCTGAGGCGCTTCGAAGGATGATCACAATCTTCCAGCAAGGTGAGAATCGGTTAGATGGCTGGATTAAAGAAATCGGTGCAGGTCAGGTAGTCCGGCCGGCGAAGGCAGACCACTGCCAATGATCGCGGAAGGGATTGGCAGGAGGTTGTCATGGCACTTAACAAACCCAATCAAGAGTTACGCCGCGACTTGAAAGCCGCTGCATATTCCCTCGAAGAAGCTGCCCTGGAAATGTTCAGGCTTGCAAAACAGCGCGGGGATACAGAGCTTCTGGAGGCAATGGAGACGATCGAAAAGCTGCATGAGCAAGCTGATCGGCTGACTGCTTACACAGATGAGGTGAAGGCGGGAAGGATTGTCCGGAAGGCTGAATAGCCATGCGTCTGGCGGGCGTATTCGCGCTAGATCTGAAATACAAGCAATGCCCTGTAAACGGTTACTCAATGAAGAAGAAGCTGACGGACAGTAAAGCAGCAGTGACTGCTGCTGAAATTGAGCGTTCTATCCAAGCCCTGAACAAAATGGCTGAACGCCTGTGGGGGGATGGCCGGGAAGCCGAGGCGAAAGCTCTCCTCGATGCCTTGGACGCATTAAACCGGGCGCTTGATCGGATCAGGATTGGAGAGAGTCGCAGGGTTCTCCATTGAACGGCACAAACTAGCTGGCGGGTTATGAAGGCGAGAAGAAGTGTGCGGGGGAAGGCGGAGTAGGCGCGTGGTATGACGGCGAGATGTTGTAGCGGCTTGGCGGTCGCACCGATGTAACTCAAATGCCCGGTCCAGAGCCGGGCTTCTCGTATCTGCCCCTGTCATGCCTTCGTCACACCTACCAAGCACAATGCAGTCAGCCAAAGGGATTTGGCCCATCTACAGAGAGCCCGGCTAATGTGCCGGGCTTTTTCGTTTCTGCGACATGCTGTTCACCAATCGCTCACATGGTGGAGCGCAGATTAACCCTGCTCCTTTGAAGAATTCCCATTTGGCCCGCCCGCATGCGGGCCATTTTTTTGGTCGCTGCCACGATTTCTACAAGAACTGGAGAAGCGACCATGTCAGATGACTGCGAAATTGCACTCCACTTGACCACCCCCTGCATTCGACCTGACCAGTCATTTGCATTCGTTCTGACCACCGATTGCATCGGATTTGACCAGCACGCTTTGTAACCATGATCGGCAGAGAACGGCCACAAGCAGCCGTTCAAGACGCCTAAAAATC
>NZ_MRCS01000030.1 GCF_002303925.1 Pseudomonas sp. ACN8 | reverse complement strand
CCGTTGAGTTTCTCGCGGTTTTCGCGGCTGATCGAGAGGGCCTGTTTATGCACGTTCTGCGCGCGTCGCAGGCTGTGGGTGATCATGCCGGCGGCAACCGTGGCGTTGCTGATGCGATCGACCAGGATGAAGCTGCCAAGGGTCTTCGAGTGTTGATAGCTGTCGTAGACCATTGGTTTGCTGATGGCGAGCGTACACACGCTGATATCGTTCAGCAGTAGTTGGGTGCTGGCGTCGTGGGCCAGGGTGTTGATGTCCACCCGGTATTTGATGGTGGTGATGGAGGCGCTGGCCCATTGCGAGGCAAGCTTGATGTCGTAGTTGCGGCCGTGCAGCCCGGCTTCTTCGTCCATCCACACCAGCGTTGCTTCAAACTGGTCGGTGGTTTCCAGCGGGTTCTTGCTCAGTGAAATGATGTCGCCGCGAGATGCATCGATTTCCCGGTCGAGCTTCAAGGTGACGGCGTCGCCGCGCTCGGCCTGTTGCATCGAGCCGTCCATGCTGACAATTTCCGCCACCGTTGCGGTTTGACCGGAGAGGGTCACGCGGATCTCGTCGCCGACGTTGACCTTGCCTTCGCCAACATAGCCGCTGAACCCGCGGAACGAGGCGTTCGGCCGATTCACCCACTGCACGGGAAACACCAGGCGTTCGGCTTCTGGTGCGGTGATTTGCGCGGTTTCCAGGTAACCCATCAGCGTTGGGCCGTTGTACCACGGCGTGTGGGCCGAGCGCTGGGTGATGTTGTCGCCCTTGAGCGCACTGACAGGAATGGCCGTGACCTTCTCAAAGCCCAGTGTCTGGGTGAATGCCTGGAAGGTCTCGACGATACGCTGGAAGGTGTCCTGATCAAAGTTGACCAGATCCATCTTGTTCACGGCCAGCGCCACGTGACGGATACCCATCAGTGATGTCAGGTAGGCGTGACGCCGGGTCTGGGTCAGCACGCCTTGCCGCGCATCGACAAGGATGATTGCCACGTCGGCAGTGGATGCACCGGTCACCATGTTGCGCGTGTATTGCTCATGGCCCGGCGTATCGGCCACGATGAATTTGCGTTTGGCAGTTGCGAAATACCGGTAGGCCACATCGATCGTGATGCCCTGTTCACGCTCCGCCGACAAGCCGTCGACCAGCAACGCAAAGTCGATGTCAGCACCTTGGGTGCCATATTTTTTCGATTCGTTTTTCAGGGTTGCCAGTTGATCGTCGGTCAATTGCCGGGAGTCCCACAGCAGGCGACCGATCAGGGTGCTTTTGCCGTCGTCGACGCTGCCGCAGGTGATAAAACGCAGCAGGTCCTGGCCTTGTTGCTGTTCGAGGTAAGCCTCAATGGTCGAGGGTTGTTGCGGGGCAATTGCCAGGGCTTTAGGGGACATCAGAAGTATCCTTCTTTCTTTTTCTTTTCCATGCTGGCGGAGCTGTCACTGTCGATGGCTCGGCCTTGCCGTTCGGAATGACTGGAGTCCAGCAACTCAAGCAAAATGTCAGCCACGGTGGTGGCGTTCGATTCCATTGCGCCGGTCAGCGGGTAGCAACCCAGGGTGCGGAAGCGAATGTTCCTGGCTTCGATTTTCTCGCCGGGCAGCAGGGGCATGCGGGCGTCATCGACCATGATGGTCATGCCGTTGCGCACCACGACGGGACGCTCCTTGGCGAAGTACAGGGGGACCAGCGGAATGTTTTCCTGGTAGATGTATTGCCAGATATCAAGCTCGGTCCAGTTGGATAACGGGAACACACGAATGCTCTCGCCCGGTTTTTTTCGCGTGTTGTAGAGGTTCCACAATTCGGGGCGCTGCTGTTTCGGGTCCCATTGGTGGCTCTGGGTGCGGAACGAAAAGATGCGTTCCTTGGCCCGGGATTTCTCTTCATCGCGGCGTGCGCCGCCGAACACCAGGTCGAACTTGTATTTGTCCAGTGCTTGCTTGAGGCCTTCGGTCTTGGTGATGTCGGTGTGCAGTGCCGAACCATGATCAAAGGGGTTGATGCCCTTGCTGATGGCTTCCGGATTGATGTGCACCAGCAGGTCCATACCGCTTTCTCGTGCCATCAGGTCGCGGAAGAGGTACATCTCCTGGAATTTCCAGCGCGTATCGACGTGCAGCAAAGGCAGTGGCGGTGGAGACGGGTAAAAGGCCTTGCGTGCCAGATGCAGCATCACCGCGCTGTCCTTGCCCATCGAGTACAGCATCGCGGGGTTTTCCGCCTCGGCCACCGCCTCGCGAATGATTTGCAGGCTTTCGGCTTCAAGATGCTTGAGGTGGGGCGTGCGCACCTTCAGCATATCGACCGGACCGATCTGGCTGCTTGTGTTCAGTATGGCCGGGTACCCCAGCAGTCCGAACTCAACCAGTTCTGGCGCAGTGGCCTGCCTGCAAACGTTGACCAGGCGACCACTGGGGAAGATGACGATGTTCTTGGCGATGTGGGCCTGCAGGCGACGCAGTGCAGCGCTTAGCGATGGAGCGTCAACCGGTTCGATCCCGAGTGGCAACCAGTAGCGCGCACCTCGGGCGTCGTTGGCGTGCAAGACGTCCGTGCCGTCTGCGGTGCGATGCAGCTGGGCATATAGCACCAGTTTGCGTTTGATCCGGGCCTTTTCAATCTCCCAGTCCAGAACCGAGGGTGTCGGACTGCGCCCGGATTCGTCACTCAGGTTTTGCGCATTGAGCGTATCGGGCAGAAGTGCAAGCTCGTGCAAGCGTCGTTCGGCGGTGCGCTTGGTGTCAGCTTGATTGAGTTGATTGAGATGGACGAAGGCCTGCTGCGTATCCCATACAACCGGGGCATCGAGGCCAAGAAGATCGGGGTTTGCCACTGGATAGCTTCCTTGTCGCAAAATGTTGATTTTGCTTTTTTGGATTCTGGTTATTATGTTTTATCGAGTCTTTTCGATTTATTTTGCAATTAAAGCACAAATTGCGACACTGGTTCATTGAATGTTTACGTGCCTGCACCTCAACGCCGTGTCACGCAGTAACCCATTGCCATTCTTGTGCAGCGCTGGTTATAGTCAGCCCTCGGCAGGTTCATGACCTGCTTTTCCACTCCTGAAAAAGATCAGCCCAATGCCTGCATCCCTCATCAACGCGGTAGTCGATTCAGCGGTCAACGCTGGCGTCGTGCCGTGCGGGAATCAGCAGCCGGGGCAGATCAGTCATTACCCCCCTCCTGTCAGTCGCACGCCAGTGTGCGCGGTGGTCTCACCGCCAGGCGTTGGCATTTCGGGCTGATCGGCTGCTTTCTGCCGTTCCCCCTGCCAACCCGAAAAAAAACGACTGAATTTCAGCTTCGGCTGAGTTGGCTTTTTGCCTGACTACAGGTGGTATTCATGTTTGTCCTTTCGAAAAACTCCGTGCTCGCGGCGGCGTCCACGAGCCTGTTCGTTTTGCTGTGGAGCAGCGGGGCGATTTTCTCCAAGTGGGGGCTGGCCCACGCGTCACCCTTCGCCTTTCTGGTGTTTCGTTTTGTCATTGCCCTATGCGGCCTGGTGTTGCTGGTGCCGTTGCTCAAGCTGAAGTTGCCCAAGGGCGGCAAACCGATGCGGTATGCGATGGCTACCGGCGTGGTGTTGTTGGGGGCGTATCAGATTTTCTATCTGCTGGCCCTGGACCTTAAAGTCACGCCCGGGGTGATGGCGACCATCATGGGCGTGCAACCGATCCTCACCGTGGTGCTGATGGAGCGCGAGCGCTCCTGGAGCCGGATATTCGGTCTGGCCCTGGGGCTGACCGGCTTGGTCATGGTGGTCTATCAGGGAATCGGGCTGGCGGGGATGTCGCTGGCCGGGATGCTCTTCGGTCTGCTGGCGCTGGCGAGCATGACCTTCGGTTCGATCATGCAGAAACGCATCACCGACAATCCCCTCGGCACATTGCCGGTGCAATATCTGGCCGGGCTGCTGTTGTGCGGGATTTTCGTACCCTTCCAGCCATTTCACTTCGAGCACGGCAGCGGTTTCATCCTGCCGGTGCTGTGGATGGGGCTGGTGGTGTCGGTGCTGGCGACACTGTTGCTCTACCGTTTGATCGCCAGGGGCAATCTGGTGAACGTCACCAGCCTGTTTTATCTGGTACCGGCGGTCACAGCGGTGATGGACTATCTGATCTTCGGCAATCGCCTGGCGCTGTTGAGCCTGTTCGGCATGCTGATGATCATCGTCGGTCTGGTGTTTGTGTTCCGTAAACCTGCATAAACCGGAGAAGGCCTGTTGCAATGCTCCGGGCCTTTTTCATTTGGCCAGTGCATACCCGGCACGCACCGAATTCATGAACGGCTGCATTGCCGAAGACTGAATGCGATGGGGAGATGAGTGCTTCTACCTTGTGATTGTCGGAGTATGGGCTGACGCCATCGCGAGCAGGCTCGCTCCCGCAGGGTTCTGCGCTGAACACAGAGTTTGTGTACAGCACCGACCTCTGTGGGAGCGAGCCTGCTCGCGATGACATTTTCAGCATCCCGGCAGCTCTACCGGTCCGCCACCATTTGCGGTTTCACAGCAGCCGGCTTCAACACCAACCACAACGCCAGCGCAATCAACAACCCGCCATAGATATGCGCCATCGACAGCGGCTCATCGAGAAACAGCGCCCCCCACAACACGCCGAACAGCGGGATCAAAAAGGTCGTAGTCATCGATTTCACCGGACCAATCGAACTCAGGAGCCGGAAGTAAACAATGTACGCAAACGCCGTGCATCCCAGCCCCAACCCCAGCAACGAGAGCCAGACACTCCAGCCGCCCCAGGTCGCGGGTGGTTGGCTGATCACGCTGTAGCCGAACAGCGGCAGCAGGAACAACGTCGCGCCGAGCATGCTGCCCAGCGCCGACAGGCGGCTGTCGAGCCCACCGGCCTGATCGAGCCAGCGGCGGGCCAGAAACCCCGCAAATCCGTAGCAAGTAGTTGCGAGCAGACAGGCGACGGCCCCCATCAGCAGTTGCATGTCGAACGTCACCGGGCCGGCACGGGTCAGCACGCCCACGCCGAACAGCCCCAGGAACACGCCGCCGAGTTTGGCGCCAGTGAGCCTTTCATGGAAAAACAGGCCGCCGATCAGCACGCCCATCAAGGGGAAGTAGTCGGCAACCGTAAGGTGATATCCTCACCGTCTGATTATGAGGCTACCACCATGCCCACGGCATACAGTTACATCCGCTTCAGCAGTGCCCAGCAGGCTCACGGCGACAGCCTAGCCCGTCAGCACGAGTACATTGCCCGCTGGCTGATAACGCACACTGAGTACGTCAGGAGCGACCTTAGCTTCAAGGATTTGGGGATCAGTGGCTACAGCGGCAAGCACCTCGACAACGGGTTTGGGAAGCTGCTCGCTGCTATCGAAACCGGTGTAATCAAGTCCGGCGATGTGATTCTGATTGAGGCAATCGACAGGACCGGGCGCCTTGAGCCAACCCAGATGTTTCCATTGCTCGCTGACATTGTGAACGCTGGTGTTGATATCGTGACTCTGGACGATGGGATCACGTACAACCGTGAGTCAGTCAACACAAACCATTTGTTCCTGTTGATGGCGAAGATTCAACAAGCACACCAGTATTCAGACGCACTCAGCCGTCGAATTAAAGAAGCCTACGTCCGTAAACGTGCGAAGGCTGCTGAAGGTGGTGGTGCAAAACGTCGCACACCGTTATGGCTGGATGCTGAAGGCAAGTTGGTTGAAGACGTTGCTCCGTTCATTGTGAGCATCTTTCAGGATTACGCTGATGGTATTGGCGAGCGTCGAATCCTTGCACGTATCCGGGGCCAACATCCGCTCCTAGACAATCTGAATCCCACCACTATCAAGAAGTGGTTGAGGAATCCTACGGCTATCGGTCGTTGGCAACCTTGGCCCATCGATGGCGTGGAGCAGGCACCAATCGAAGACGTATATCCCGCTGTGGTCAGCAAAGAACTCTGGCACCGAGTACAGAAGCGTTTGGCATCTGGCACCAAGATCAAATCAGCATCAACGCTCTACCTGCTTTCTGGTCTGGTGAAGTGTGGTCGCTGTGGTAAGAACTTCGGTGTGGTTAACACGAAGCGGTCCCCGGCTGTGATGTTGTGCATGGGGCGTCATAGGTTGGGTGAAGCTGGTTGCAGCAATAGCCGTTCGATCCCGATGCACGTCCTAGACTTCGTTCGTAGTCAGACAATGTACGGCGCCATGCAACGCGCCGCTGCTAGTCAGAATCTGTCATCTGGCGAGAAGCGAATGATCGAGATTGACGGCGAGTTAACCGAGCTTCGTCGTCGTGAAACGAACGCTGCTGATGCTGTCGTGCAATACGGATTGGCGAAAGTATTCACGGACGCACTCGACAAGGTGTTGGTGCTGATTGACCAGCTTGAGCAGGAGAAAGCACTGCTGAAGGTGGCGCCTGCTCCATCGACGTTAGACGACATGATCGACCTTCAACACACGTTGATGGATGACGACGAACAACGGCTGAATGCACTGCTACAAGGCGTCGGCTATTCCATCGTTTGTGATGACTCTACGATCACCGTAGACGAGCCCCATTTGCAAACTGGGGGCATCACTCAAGTGTACGAGTACAAAGGCTCACACCGTCCCACAGAGACTTACAGGGTCATCGAAAATGGTCGTATCGAGCATCACCTTGATATGCCCAACTCCAAGCGGGTGGCTGCTGCAATAGCTGAGCTTGAAGCTACGCCAATCACACAAACCCTTCGTTGGAATGGTGAGGAATTTGTCGAGGACGTTTCCTAAAGGCAGCTGTAAGAAACCGTGTGGCCTGTGATGCCTTCGTCTGCATCAGTCAACAGGAAATGCACGATGGCGTCCCTCCCGGCTGAATCGCAAGCTCTAGGATTTTTAAAGATGCGATCTAGCCGGGTATCCGCACAGCCAAACCCCTCCTTGCAATGACGAATCGTCAAGAGCGTGGCGCGTGCGTCATCGCTTACGAGTGGTCTCATACCTGCGTTCTGAATCAGGCCGTCAGCGTTCGCTGTGTTGAGGGCCAGGAGCAGGACAATGCTCGCTATCAATCCCTTCATAAATTATTCCTTGTGTTGTATTGGGGGCGTTCCCCCGTAGAATCTAAGTGCCATCGACTTGAGCGGCCTTCTTTTGGAGTGATGAAATGTTGAAAAGCTTTTTGTTCAATCGTCCCGACTGGTTCAAGCACGAAGGCTACTGGCGACTGGTTCAAGTATTGAGAATTGGAATACCGGCAGCAGGTGTGCTGTTAGGCGTAGGACTTGCGTTGCTAGACCATAAGGTCCAATCAGGGATCGGTATGATAATTTCCAGCGTGGCTGTTCTCTTTGGTATCCACCTTGCAATGTATTTGATCGTATGGATTATCGAAGGCTTCAAGGGTGGCGAAAAGTCTTCCTGATAACGCAAGATTCAGGCGTCATAGAGCCCGCCACGATGCGGGCTTTTCTTTCACCGATTTCCAAATACGCGAAAATCGGGATAGCACTTCTGGTGTGATTTCCCAAATCCGCCGCCGGGAGCAGGGGACTCTCGAAGAGAGTGGCTAGCACAGGGCTGGGAAAAAATAAGCTGTGGCTTCCCAATCCGCCCAAAATTTTATGGGCACTTTTCGGGAAGAGGGGGTGGGGGCATTCTGGAAAATATAATCTGGTCGCACCATCAGAGCTACCAAGCAAGAAACGACGGGCTCAAATAGAAAGCTACGCAATTTCATAATAAGTTGGGCAACTCTGTGCCCGCTGGAAGCTCCTACAGGCTCAGAAGGCGACGTTGAGAGCCAGCATCAGGCGACGTACTGCCGTTGGTGTGAACTCGCTACCACGAGCGGTACGCAAGCTTTTAGCGTTGAGGCAATCAGCTACTGACTGAAGGGTTTTGATCTTGTCGTGAAGGCAGGACTTCAGGTGTGGTTCTATGGCTGCTTGGTAGCTGGCGATTTTATCCATACGGATTGCATTGGCTGCTGTGATATCAGCGACTGCACGACCTTTGGCGAGTGCGTCAGACCTGTTCTTTACCTTCTGCACTGCTACAGCATCACCAGCGTCAGCACGGCTCTGAAGGGCTGCTAGAGCTTCACGGGTACGGCCTGAAATGAACTCGCGTTCTTGTTGTGCCAAGGCAGCGTACAGGTGCAGTTCAAAAGTCTGGGCTTGAGGCATGGTTGCCACTTTGAACTTGGTGGTTTTCATCAAGCCTGCAATGTGGTGAACATCACGACTCAGACGATCCAGCTTTGCAACCACTAATTGAGCGTTCTGCTCCTTGCACATAGCCAAAGCCTTTGCACCTTCAGGGCGGTCCTCGATAGCCAGCTTGCCCGATACCACGTCAACGAATTCACCAACGATCTCCCAGCCATTCTGACTAGCAGCACGGGTGATGTAGTCGCGTTGTGCATCCAGGCCTAGACCTGAATCGCCTTGGCCTCGGGTAGAGACTCGAATGTACGCAACTACTTTCATGGTGGTGCTCCGTTGTGTGTGGAAGCAGTTTACGGAGAAAGACAGCGAATTGTCAATTGGGGGAACGACCGTTAGTGCAATTGAAAATATCCGCTCCTGCCAAATGACAAACCCTGATTTAGTGGGCTTGGGTGAAATATTGCGTATTCCTGAAGAAATCGGTTGACTGATTCCAATATTCGTGGATTTGCTAGGTGGGTCATCGAATTTCATTCGAATTTGCACAAAAACGATTATTGGTGTGCGTGAAGCGATCAGGCTTAGCATCAAGGGCGTTCAAGCCCCGTATTCATTGGGGTTGGTCTGTAGGTGGCGCGTACTGCCATCAGGGAAGCCACTAGCCGGTAAGGGTTTCAGCCAGTTATGGGCAGGTTGTTATCAGGTTATTGGAGGCGGGGAGCGTGCCCTTGGGCTGTATGCACAGTGTAGAAAGCTGACCAACTGGACAGCGGCCCGATAGGGCAATCAGCTACACACCACGGATTACGTGGCCTACAGCAGTATACAAGTGTTGATATATACAAGTGTTGATATAGTGTCGCATGATATATAGGGGACCGAAGGTCAACGACGTATCATCTGGAAAGCGACAGCTTTCAGTAGGATTACCACTGAAGCTTGATCACAATTGAAATTTATTACGGGCACTAACTCACGTAGTGAAGCCCGTACTTAAGAAGGTTGCTCTCAGGCTTTCGCCTGTCCGTGCTAACCGTTGACCGAAGGTCAGATGGTATAACACTATCAAGCAAGCTTGATGGTAGGTACTAGGTTAGAAATGATTCACTTCGTTCATCAGTAATTTTTATTACTTTTCTAACAAAGATAAACTTTCAAGAGTAATACCATCAGGCTACCGCCTTGACCGTGCTAAACCATCGGCTACGCCGACTGTGCTCAGCTGAGACGTACCGTCTCTATATAGTCCCGGAATATCTTTTTGACTGTGTGGACCTTCCAAGGCTGTCGCCTTCTATAGTCCCGGAATATCTTTTTCAGTGGTCAGACTTCAGCTTACGGCGATGATATCCAGTCGCTTCGCTTCTGGTCGTTCGCTGTGCTCTCTATATCATGCGACACTATATCCGCAAATGCATATGCACAATTGTGCATAGCGCTCTAGGCCGGGCATTGCAGCCAGATTTACAGGATATTCCTGTCTGGTTGGTCAGTTATTGAATGACAGATTGTTATAGATATGCGACAGATTGCCGCGATGGATATGCCGTTCCGGCTATCGCAAATACGAACAGAAGGTCAACAACTTGCAGGAGCAGTTGAACACTCTACAGTTTATCTCCAACAAGAGATATGACTTGATCGAGGATGACAACAAAAGGACTAGACGTGAAATTGATGACCTTAGAGAACGTGCAAGAGCCCGCTCCCGTAATTAACGGGGCGGGCCTTTTTATGCCTGAGATTCTAGACTTGTGCAGACTACAAGTCTAGCTTTTATTCCTCCTTCAGCAAGTAGGCGTTCGAAATCACCTTGAACGAGAAGTCTCGCTCCATCGATTTGTACACGAAGCCTTCACGGTATTTACCCTTCAGGCCACTTGGGCCTTCAGCATCCGCCAGAGCCGCTGCAACGTCCACAGGGAGCGTTACGGCATGTGGGCTACCCAGAGGTACGTGTTACAGCGTTATGCTGCAACTGCCTGCTTTTGCTCGTTGTAAGCGGCGATGAAGTCCACTTCGGCTTGCAAGGCTTCGTACAGGCCAGGATTTCGATCAAGGTACATCTGCATCCCGTTCAGGGCATATCTTGCGCATTGCCCGATCAGTGCCACCTGAGTCTTCCCGAGTGGTTCGCCCTTGGAGTTCCTGAAGGCAGCACCTACCGACTCCGTGCTGATGATATCCATTTTCACTGCTGCGAAGACATGGGCGGGACTTACGTTCAGCTTGCCCTTGCTCGCCTTGGCGACGGTGTAGCACGCTCCCATGACGTAATCTTCAACCCAGTTTTGAAGTGGTTGGCCGTTGCTCGATCTTTCTTCTACGTCAGCCAAGCTAACGTGCATCGCGATCTTGTTGATCGTCACTTTCTTAGGTCGTGTGACGCGCTTCACTGGCAGGACCGCAACGGTGGTTGCTGGTGGCTTCTGTGCTTCGATATGGGCGTCGTTAGCGGATGCCTTGAGTCGTAGAGCATCTTTTATATGCTCTGGGCTCAGCGGCGCTTGTACGGGCTTCTGTGCGGTCGGAAGTTGCTCATGGTTGTCTGTCGGGGCGATGAATTGAGTGGTTGTGTAAGTGTGGATAACCTCGGTTAGTTCGCCGGTTGCAAAGTTGATTTCCATCTTGAAAGTTTGGTGCGTTGAATTCATTGTTGTTGTTCTCCGTGTTAAGCGATTAGATATTCTGGGTGGGTTAGATGGGGCATGCCGACGGAGCATTCAGATACAATGAACGCGTGCTCGATTGGGTGGTCTGGGAACTGTTTTATTGCATTCAAAACTTTTGTATACGCTGGCAAAGTCTTTCCTTTGAGTGAAATTCTGACTCCGTAGCGTCTAGCAAAAATCAGTGGAATGGTGAGCAAGAGTTCTTCGTACCAGTGTCGAGTTTGATGGCGTTTGTTGTTGGCATTAGCAGCAGCAGAGATTGCGCGGAGGTTGCAAGGGCGATTGTCCTCACCGTTGTGATTGACGTGATCTACAAACCAGCCGTCTCCCTGTTTTAGTGGGCGAGCCCAAGAGAAGGCTTTTGCAACCATGCGGTGAACAAACTGGTTTCCACGCTTGCCATCGTCACCTGTAAGAGTTACGCGGTAATACTGTTGCTTCGGGTTGAAGTTCTGTTGCACGATTTCGCAAGTGTGCGTATCGCGTATACGTCCGCCTGTAGAGGCTTCGTATCTGGTGAAGTCTGGAATGGTTCTCCATCTTTCATCGCCGGTAATGCACTTGATATGCTCAAGAGTGAAGTACACGTCAGATGGGTGGAAAGAGTTGGTATCGGTTGTTGGGTTGTTAAATCTGGATTTCATTTTTGTTATTCCTTCTATGGGAAGTAGAAGGCAATACGGAGACGTACCACTAGCTTTGTGTGATGTGGGGAAGAGTCAGGAGGTATTGCCAAGAGGGTAGCCACAGGGCGTGGCTTCGTTAGTGTGCGATGAATGCACCGAGTGGGGAGAGTTCTGGTGCTACAGGATTTGGTTCTCTGTACACTCTCCGTTGTTGAATTGGCTCGCGTTGTGTGGCTTCAATTTGTATATCTTCAGCATGCTCTGGGAGAGCCCGTATAAACGCTGTAGCGAGGTCTGCACGCACTTGCAGCGGGATAGCATTGGCGTGCTTGCCAAGAGCGTCTAGAAGCCCTTGTAGGAGCCCGTACATATCATATGTATTGTAATTCCTCACTGCCATCTGGCCTCTTTACGATATTGCTCAACATGCCTGTCTTTACGGCGTTTACGTTGACGCGGTTGAAAGTCTTCTTCTGGCGTGTAGTCCCATTCAACAACTTCAACGATTGTCAGAGGATTGACCGTGATATCACTGGCGAGTGTCTCTTCAGTTTTCAATTCAACGATTGGCTTCTTCTTCAAGGAAAGTATTGGTTTAGCCATTATTTCTTACCGTACTTCGCTTCAAGAATTTGTGTAGTGATGTCGTAGCCGTCTTTGATTGCGGTTTGAGCGTCTTCTTCAAGGGCTCGCTTGTAAATTTCGGTAATGCTTGCTTTCTCTGCCATCAAGAACTTGTACATGGTGTAGAATTGATCTGCTGAAAGGTCTTCAGCAGTCTTCAAGATTGCTTCTGTTACTTCTTCAGGGAAGTGGTTGGTGAGCAGTTGCTTGCGGATATTCATATTGGTTTCCTTGTGTTATTGGTTTGGTAGTTGCTGACTTTCAAGTTGGAGTTGGTCAAGTTCTTCTTGTTCTTGCTTGCATTCGCTCGTTGTCTTCTTTGTTGTGCAAGATAAGAAGATTAGGTAACGGTTGGTTGTGGATTGCTGACGAGCAATGCCTAAGTATTCCTCTCGAAGTTCAAGCGATCTTTGATCAACGTATACTTTCTGCTCTGCCATTCTACGATCCGTGTAGGATGTTGATTCTTTTAATGTGTGAGAATCGCCATTCGATATTTGCGAAGTATTGAAGATGCCGATTGCCAAACTTAAAAGGATAAAGAATAAGAAGGTTCCCAACCAACCCTTTCCGATGTTGATATCGGCCATTGGGGGTGGGCTCCTTTGGTGGGGTAGGGCGAGAGGCCAAAGCCTCTCCCCTTATTGACGAACTTGCGATTGCATGGAGCGGGAATTCCCAATCATGTTGCTCAATGCACGGTCTACCAGTTGTGGAATATTGGCGTCTCGTTTATCAAGTTCTTGAGTAACGTGAGTCATGACCAAAGCACTGTCTTCTTCGGTTGCTTTGCCGTGAAGTTCAATATTGATCTTGGCACCTTCAATATTGACGACAGGGGCGTTGGTAATAGTGGCTGGTGCCATTACGCCAACGGGTGGTTGGGTTGCGAAGTTAACAGCCGTATTAGTTTCTTGCACTCGGTTGAATGCTTCGGCATTCTTCAGGAAGTTATCCATGTTGATTTCAAGTTTTGGCAAGAATCCTGGGGCTATGGCCTGACGATACGGCGTCTCTTTCTCGTCATTGATATTTGGAGTAAGTTTCGACCAATCTCCTGCCTGCTTCTGCCACTCCTCCATGTTGAGTCCAAGTTGTGGCATGAACCCCGGCATTACAGCTTGATTGAATGGCGTCTCTTTCTGATTCCAGATATCGGGGGGTTGATTGACTAAATCGCCAGCTTGCTTCTTGTCGCTTTCTCGGTTGTCTTTGACGTTGAATAGCCAGTTGTAGAAGCCGCCAATAGGACCGCCCTGATGTTGGGAGTTGCCATCAACATTGGAATAGTCGTGTGTGCCAACCATGCTTAGAGATACTGGCACATCTGCCGTTGTCAGACTTTCCTGCGTCTTCTGTTGATCGCTCTTCTCGCTACCATCAGCGTTCTTGTTCGCCATCATGCGAAGAGCGCCAGTCATTACACCTGTAAGAGCAATATCGAATTGTGCAAGGGAGGTCTTGAGCGGCTGCATTGCTTCGTTCAATTCACGCTCTGCCTGAATCCTATCCTTGATTACTTGAGATAGTTCAGCATCAGAGTTGATGTTATTCGTATTCAAGTAAGCTTGGTTATCAGCTCGCTGTTGGGCAGTGGCTACGCTATTGCGGTTGCGTTCAAGCGACTCACCATTGTCTTTGACGAGCTTTCGCATTGCGTTGTCATACCAAGCGTATTTGACGCCTTTTCCGCCCTTCAGGTCTTTGTTGTACGCACCAAGTCCTTTCTGATAATCGGTGATACCTTTTTCGGCCATGTACTCACGGACAACGTAAGGTGTGAGCATGGGCGCTCTGTCGTTGATAATGTTGGCGTCACTTGCAGCGCCAGTACCATCAGACGCCATTTGACCAAGTTGCTTATTCAACTCCTTGTTGTCTTCTTTGCTAGTCCCAGCAACGGAGAACGCTTGTTGACGCACGTTCCAAGTATCGGTGATCTGATCAAGCGTCTTGCCAGCGGCTGCCATGTTGATTGCTAGGGTTCTGAAGTCCTTGGCTGTATCGGTGTCAATTGTTCCGCCGTTCTCGTTCTGTGAGCGAATGAACGAATCACGGTAAGCCTTTACAATCTCAGGGTTATTGCTGATCGACATAAATGTGTTGTTAAAGCCTTGAGCCTCTTGCACACCTTCTTGACGTTCTTTCATTCGATTGTTGAGAGCACCGATAGCGGCAGTAAGGCCACCAACTACAGCACCGATACCGCCTAGAGCCATCAGGCCGCCCATTGCACCAAAGCCGCTGGAGCTTTGAGAGTTTCTGGCGTTCTGGTTGGCTTGCCACTGTTGTTGACGCGCCATCTGCCATTGAAACTTCTGATCTTTCTGAGCTTGGTTAGTTACCTTGTTGGCGTTCGCCTGCTGCAAACTTGCCAACTGTACGGTGTGCTTTGCTGCACGCTGTTGGGCTGTCGTCTGTGCTTGGTTCATCACCTGCTGAATACGTTGAATCTGGGTCATCGACTTCAGGTGTGCGTTGTTAGCCTTTTGGGTAGTTGCACGAGTCTTGGCGGCAATTGCCTCTAGCCTGGCCTGCTTGGCAAGGGAGGCCGTTAGAGCGTTCTGGGAGGCGAACTGTTGCTTGGTCATCCCTTTGGCTCGCATCTGTACAGCGTGAGCCTTAGCGGCCACTACAGCGCCTTCCTGCTGGGACTTTAGAAGGCCAGATACAAGACCTGCTTGCTGTTTTGTTCCTGCATACGTCAACTTCTGTTGTGATAGCTCAGCAGCGAAAGTTGTACGTTTCTGATTGCCTAGAGCAACTTCCGCTCGATGCTCGCGGCTCATAGCGTTGTCTAGTTTGGCCTTGGCCTTGTCGAGTGCAGTTGTATCAACCTTTATCTTCAAAGATTTGTTCATGGAGGCAGCAAGCTTGTTGTACTCAGCTCCCATCTTTGCCATGTGTTGTGTGCTGCGAGCCATCAAGGCTTGGAAGCGTTGTAGCGGGGCGCTGTTAACTTCAAATACTAGCTTGCCCGTTAGCCGTGCGATTTCTTCATTTACATTCATTGTGATTATCTCTTTGCCAGCGATCTAGCGGCGGTCTGGTCTGCTGTAGGACTTACTACGCTCCCGCCAAATGTACGAACTCCAAACTGTGGTTGGTATTGGTTTGTGATGGTTGCAAATGTCGTCGTTAGTGTTGTCTTATTGCCACCAATGTAGAGTTGGTGGGCTCCTTCAATATGACCGAGTCTTACCGCGTCAGTGTAGAAGTCTTCAGTGATTCTGCGTACAGGCATTGTGGAACTAATAGCAATGCACAGACCACGATTCGTATTGAACCAAAATAGATGAAACTTAGGACGCATGCCCAATCTCTGCTTTAGAAAGCGTCGAAAGAATCGAGGGAGCTTAACGATATCCACTCTTGGTCCTACAAGGTAGATACTGTATTGCGTTCCACTTTCGTAGAGTGCGTGAAGATGGCGGTTGGATTGTCGTTTGAATTCTTTAGTCATTAATGGCCTCCTTTGTGTAGGTCTCGGTTTTGGATTTGAGGATCGAATAACAATCAACTGCGTGGTTAAGCACGGATTCATTCAATTCTTTCATTAATTCGAATGCTCCAAGTTCTCCAATAAGTTTTTGATTAGGGTCGTCAGAGCAAAGGGCGAAGATGAATGCCAGTAGTTCGGCTTGTTGTTGCTTGAGGTAAGTTGCTTGCACGGGAATATCTCCTTGGTAATTAGGTGGTATGGTGTTGTATGCGATACGGGAAGTGGTTGGGGGCGATGCCCCCGAAGGATATATTACTTGGCAGTTCGCTTGGTTGCTGGTTTAACTGTTACCTTTTCAGCAATACGAGCTTGAATCTGTGCTGCACGAGCAGCGGCTTTATCAGCTAGTGCGGCTTGTTCTTCAACTTCGACCTCCGCAAGAGCTTCAGCGTAAATACGATCCTTCTCCGCTTGAGTTGCTGCGATATCCTTGGCTTCGCACTCGCCACGATACTTGGCTTCAACTTCTCCATGGATTTTTACAATGTCATCACTCTGATATTGGACGCCCTGTACGCGAACTTCAGCACCATCCAAATCTACTGGTTTCTCTGGTTTTGTAAGAAGGATTTGAGCACTGCTGCCAACCATTGGGATAGTATCTTTGTAAACGTAACCTTTAGCGGCGTAATCGATGTAAGTTGGGATAAGCTCACTTTGATATACGACTGTAGCCATTACGTCAGCACCGACAACCCATCCCGGAATGGCTCGTAGTGTCTTTGGGCAGGTAGTTGCATATGCATCGTATCCGTCAATACGATTTTTGTAATTGGCTGTGGCTTCTGCTTTGAGAGCGTCCAGAGTTGCTTGGTTGAAACTTGTCATTTGTAAATCTCCTATTAATTGGTTTGGGTTGTGTGGGTTGGTTTGGAAAGAATGATATGGCCGGTAATTCCGGCTCCAATCAATGCACTCGCCAAGCAAAGTGCAAGTGTTGCACAGGCTGGAATCATCAGCATTAGTAACTACCTCCAAGGATAGTATTTGCAACGTCATCACCAAAGCGACTACGTGCCCAATCAGCTAGACGCTGACGGTAAACCATTCGTTTGATAGCACCGGCTTTTGTATCGTCTTCAGCTTGAATACGTTCTCTATATTCAGCTGCCTGTTGTTCGCTGGTCTTGCCTGCGATGATCGTAGGGGTTTGGATGTTGATATTGATTGTGAGGTTTTCGATATGAATCATGGGAAGGTAAGTTCCTTATTGGTAGTGTTGTGGGGGTAGTTGGGTTGCTGCTTCTCGCTTTCGCTTTCTAGCGGCTGCTTTACGACAATACTCGTGACAGTATTGGCTGCGGCATGTAAACGCCGTGTAACGTCTGAGGCAATAACCACAGGTTTCAGTCTTGGCTGGCATTGTTTTTTGTCTCCTTCTTTTTCTTTTTCGTTAGAATGCGTTGGCAGCGTCTTGAACAAGACTTACCTTTAGCGGTTAGTGTGATGAATGGAGCGCCGCAGCACTCACAGTTTCGGGTGGTAGCTTGCACGGCTTTACCTCCATAATTATTGGATTGTAGGATTTCAGAGTTTGTGGGGTTTGGGTATTCTGGGGTGGGGCTATTCAGGAAGTGGCGTTTACTTTATGCGGGATGAAAAAATGGGCCATTTCTGGCCCATAACCTTGTTGTCATTTCCCAATGACAATTCACAACACACAAATAGTTTGCCTATTACCATAACCAGAGTTTGAAAAAGCAGATAAGCAAACTGGTTAAAGTCTGTAGGCGGCAGTAGGGGAATAAGTTGCTAGTACATTGCCCTTCACTAGCGGGAAGTGGAAACTCATTCTGAAAAAGTTGGCAAATGGTCTAAGAGGCTGCTGGCACAGAGTCTTAGAAAGAGTTGCCGGGGAAAAAGGAATTTAAAACCCGGCGAAGGCTAACCACTCGGACGCAGTTAGACAGAAGTTGTTAAGAACTTTTATGTCCTCTATATGCCCATTTTACAGGAAGTTCTGAATTTGTCAAGCATTATTTGTGCCAAGTGGTCAAGATATTTATTTGTATCGGTGGGTTGTGGGTCAATAGGGCTGGGCTATTGTGTGGGGTCAGCGTCGTGACGTAGGCACAACCAGCAGGACAACCAGCAGCTATATAAAGGAAGGGAAATCGATCATACCAACAATGCCGATCTTGACGGGGTCGTGGCATTGAAAATCGACGAATAGCCGGCCGGCAGCACCTGCGCGGCCACCGAATAGAGCGTCGCCGGAATCCCGGAGTTGATCACCCCGAGCAGCATCACGGTCTTGAGTTTGCCCTTGAAGTCCCAGCTGATGCGCATCAGCCCGAGAATCACCAGCAGTCCGGCAGCGGCTATCGATACACGGAAAAAAGCGGTCGGAATGCTGCCAATCACCGGGGCAATGATGCGCATGAACAAAAAACTCGCACCCCAAATGGCCGCCAGGGACAGTAAACGGAAAATATCGACGGGGTTCACTGCGCGGTCCTTCCTTGGGGGAGGGGCGAAAGTGTTGCTGAGTGTGTGATCGATGGCAACCGAAAACCGGGCATTTAATTCACCCGGAAAATTACGCTTCTCCTGCACCCGGTTCACTGGCTAAGCTCAAGCCTCCCGAATTCCCGCAGAGGTCTCTCCATGCCGCAGCAATGGCCAGCCGCCGACATCGCCCGCTTGATCCTCGATGGCTTTGACGATTACCGCGAGCATTTTCGCCAGATCACCGACGGCGCCCGGGCCCGTTTCGAGCAAGCCAGGTGGCAAGAGACTCAGTCGGCATCGGCGGCGCGGATCAATCTGTACGAAGACAAGGTCGGTGAAACGGTGGAGCGACTGCGCACCGCGTTTGACGCCGACACCCTGGACGTCAGTTGCTGGCCGCTGGTCAAGAGCGCCTATATCAGGCTGATCGACCTGCGCTTCGACGATGAACTGTCCGAGACCTGGTACAACTCGATCTTCTGCGGGCTGTTCAGCCATGACCTGATCAGCGACGGCTGCATGTTCATCCACACCACCCGGCCGAGCCTGCGCCGTGCCCGGGCCGCGCAAACCCGCACCTACAAGCCGCAAGGCCAATTGTCGGCGATGCTCGCCAGCATCTTTGCCGACTATCGCTTCAGCGAGGATTACGCCGACCTGTCCAGTGACCTGAAACGCCTCGAAGCGCAACTGCGCGAGAACCTGCCGGATTGGGTGTGCAAGGACCCGGAACTGAGCGTCGAGCTGTTTTCCTCGGTGCTGTACCGCAATAAGGGCGCGTACCTGGTGGGGCGTATCTACACCGCCGACGAGCAATGGCCGCTGGCGATTCCATTGCTGCACCTCGAGGGTCGCGGCATCCAGATCGATGCGCTGATCACCGATGAGGCGGACGTGTCGATCATCTTCTCGTTCACCCGTTCGTATTTCATGGTGGATGTGCCGGTGCCGGCGGAGTTCATCGGCTTCCTGCGACGTATCCTGCCGGGCAAGCACATTGCCGAGCTGTACACCTCGATCGGCTTCTACAAGCACGGCAAGTCGGAGTTCTACCGGGCGCTGATCAATCACCTGGCCAACACCGACGACCAGTTCATCATGGCCCCCGGCGTGCGCGGCATGGTGATGAGCGTGTTCACCCTGCCGGGTTTCAACACCGTGTTCAAAATCATCAAGGACCGTTTCTCGCCGTCGAAAAACGTCGACCGCGCCACGGTGATCGAAAAGTACCGCTTGGTGAAAAGCGTCGATCGGGTCGGGCGCATGGCCGATACCCAGGAGTTCGCCGATTTCCGTTTCCCCCTGAGCAAGTTCGATCCGGCGTGTCTGGAGGAGTTGCTGGAAGTCGCACCGTCCACGGTGTCGGTGGAAGACGACACGGTGTTGATCCGTCACTGCTGGACCGAGCGCCGCATGACCCCGCTGAACCTCTACCTGGAAAACGCCAACGAGGCGCAGGTGCGTGAAGCGCTGGAAGACTACGGGCTGGCGATCAAGCAACTGGCGGCGGCCAACATTTTCCCCGGCGACATGCTGCTGAAGAACTTCGGGGTGACCCGTCACGGTCGTGTGGTGTTTTACGACTACGACGAGATCTGCTTTCTGACCGAGGCCAACTTCCGCCACATCCCGCTACCGCGTACACCCGAAGATGAAATGGCGTCCGAACCGTGGTACTCGATCGGGCCACTGGACGTGTTCCCCGAGGAATTTCCGCCGTTCCTGTTTGCCGATTTCGGGCAACGCAAGTTGTTCGATCAGTTGCATGGCGAGTTGTATAACGCCGATTACTGGAAGAGCCTGCAGGAAGCGATTCGGGCGGGGAAGGTGATTGACGTATTTCCTTATCGGCGTAAAGGCCTGGACACCGAGTAGTCCTCTGCAATTGCTGCGCAATTGATCGCGAGCAGGCTCGCTTCCACATTGGGCTGTGGTGTACCCCGATTTTGTGGCCGCTATAGATCCAGTGTGGAAGCGAGCCTGCTCGCGATCGGCCGCGCAGCGGTCGTAAAATCTGCGACAATCCGCACCCTGCGCCACTAGACGACTGAATTGCGTACCCGATGACCGACGAATCGCCCTCCATCGACAAACTGCTGAAAAACCTCGATCACGCCATGCTCGCCGACCGCCACCGGCTGCGGCGGCAGTTGCTTGAGCTGCGCAAGAAACCCGACGAGGCCAGGCTGGGCCAGTGGGTGACGCGGATGCAGGCGTCCTGCGAGCAGGTGTTGGCGCGCAAGGCCAGCTTGCCGGTGATTCGTTACGACGACAGTTTGCCGATCGCCGCCAAGCGCGACGAAATCAAGAAAGCGCTGGAAAAGCACCAGGTGCTGATCATCGCCGGTGAGACCGGCTCGGGCAAAACCACCCAGTTGCCGAAGATCTGCCTGGAAATCGGTCGCGGCCAGCATGGCCTGATCGGCCACACCCAGCCGCGCCGGATCGCTGCGCGCAGTGTCGCCAGCCGGGTCGCCGAAGAACTTGGCACCCCGCTGGGCGCGCTGGTCGGCTATCAGGTGCGCTTCGAGGATCAGAGCGATTCCAGCACCCTGATCAAGCTGATGACCGACGGCATCCTGCTGGCGGAAACCCAGAACGACCGCTATCTGGAACGCTACGACACGATCATCGTCGACGAAGCCCACGAACGCAGCCTCAACATCGACTTCCTGCTCGGCTACCTGAAAACCCTGCTGCCGCGCCGTCCCGACCTGAAGGTCATCATCACTTCGGCGACCATCGACCTGGAGCGTTTCTCCAGGCACTTCGACGACGCGCCGATTGTCGAGGTGTCTGGCCGCACCTACCCGGTGGATACCTGGTATCGGCCGCTGACGCTTGAGCAGGACGAAGAGGGCAACCGCGTCGAGGACGACCTGACGGTGGATCAGGCGATCCTCGCCACCCTCGACGAAATCGCCGCCTATGAGCGCAGTGAACGCCGCAGTCCCGGTGACGTGCTGGTGTTCCTGCCCGGTGAGCGCGAGATTCGCGACGCCGCCGACATGCTGCGCAAGGCCCAGCTCAAGCACACCGAAATCCTGCCGTTGTACGCGCGTTTGTCGCCGGCCGAGCAACAGCGGATTTTCCAGTCTCACCCTGGGCGTCGCGTGGTACTGGCGACCAACGTCGCGGAAACCTCGCTGACTGTGCCGGGCATTCGCTATGTGATCGACAGCGGCACTGCGCGCATCAGTCGCTACAGCTATCGCGCCAAGGTCCAGCGCCTGCCGATCGAAGCGGTTTCCCAAGCCAGCGCCAACCAGCGTAAAGGCCGGTGCGGACGGGTCGAGCCGGGCATCTGCGTGCGCCTGTACAGCGAAGAGGATTTCCTCGGTCGCCCGCAATTCACCGATCCGGAAATCCTGCGTACCAACCTCGCGGCGGTCATTTTGCAGATGTTGCATCTGCGTCTTGGCGAGGTCACCGCGTTCCCGTTCATCGAGCCGCCGGATGGCAAGGCCATCAGCGACGGTTACAACCTGCTGCAGGAACTCTCGGCGGTGGATCGCAATAGCCAGCTGACGCCGCTCGGTCGTCAATTGGCGCGGCTGCCTGTGGACCCGCGCATGGGCCGCATGCTGCTCGAAGCGGCGAAGCTCGGCAGCTTGCAGGAAGTGCTGATCGTCGCCAGCGCCATGTCGATCCAGGACCCGCGCGAGCGTCCGCCGGAGCGTCAGCAAGCGGCGGATCAGGCCCACGCTCAGTGGAAAGACGTCGACTCGGACTTCGCCGGGCTGGTCAATCTGTGGCGCGGTTTCGAAGAGCAGCGCCAGGCGCTGACGGCCAGTCCGCTGCGTAACTGGTGCCGCAAGAATTTCCTCAATTACCTGCGCTTGCGCGAGTGGCGCGACTCCCATCGCCAATTGAGCCTGATCTGCCGCGACATGCAGTTGAGCCTTAATAAAGAGCCGGCGGACTATCCGAAACTGCACAAAGCGGTGTTGGTGGGGTTGCTCAGCCAGATCGGGCAGAAAACCGAAGACGGCGATTACCTCGGCGCGCGCCAGCGGCGGTTCTGGATTCATCCGTCGTCGGGCATCGGCAAGAAGCGTCCGCAATGGCTGATGACCGCCGAACTGGTGGAAACCACCAAGCTCTACGCGCGCATGGTCGCCAAGATCGACGCCGACTGGATCGAGCCGCTGGCCGGGCACCTGATCAAGAAAAACCACTTCGAACCCCATTGGGAGAAGAAGCGCGGCCAGGTCGTGGCGTTCGAGCAGATCACCTTGTTCGGGTTGATCGTGGTCGGGCGCAGGCCGGTGCATTACGGCCCGGTCGACCCGGTGGTGTCCCGCGAGTTGTTCATCCGCGAAGGGCTGGTGCGTGGTGAGATCCAGTCCAGGGCCAAGTGCCTGACGGCCAACAAGCAATTGCTGGAACAGCTCGACGAGCTGGAAGCCAAGGCCCGCCGTCGCGACATCCTCGCCGATGAAGAAACCCTGTACGCCTTCTACGACGCGCGACTGCCGGCGGAGATCCACCAGACCGCGACCTTCGACAGCTGGTACCGGATCAACAGCCAGAAAGACCCGCAGCTGCTGATCATGCGCGAAGAAGACGTGCTGGCCCGTGAAGCCAGTGAAGTCACCGCCCAGCATTACCCGGACACGCTGCATATCGGCGATCTGGAGTTGGCCCTGAGTTATCACTTCGAACCGAACCACCCGCGCGACGGCGTGACCCTGCGCGTGCCGGCGCCGCTGCTGCCGATGTTGCCACCGGAACGCCTGGAGTGGCTGGTACCGGGCGTCATCGAAGCCAAGTGCATTGCCCTGGTGCGCAACCTGCCCAAGGCGCTGCGCAAGAACTTCGTACCGGTGCCGGACTTCGTCAAGGCGGCGTTGCAGCGCATGACCTTTGCCGAGGGCTCGCTGCCCCAGGCCTTGGGTCGCGAGCTGCTGCGCATGACCGGTGCGCGGGTCAGCGATGAAGCCTGGGCCGAGGCGGCGCAGCAGGTCGAAAGCCATCTGCGGATGAACCTGGAAATCGTCGACGCCCAAGGCAAGTTCCTCGGTGAAGGTCGCGATCTGGCCGAACTGACTGCGCGTTTCGCCGAGGCCAGCCAGGCTGCATTGGCGGTACCGCAAACCGCAAAGAGCCAGCAGCCGGTGGAGCCGAAAGTGTTCGCCGCCGTGGCCGAGAAAACCCAGCAGAAGATCGCAGGGCTGTCGATGACGGTCTACCCGGCGCTGGTGGAAGAAGCCGGGACGGTCAAGGAAGGGCGTTTCTCGACCCCGGCCGAGGCCGAGTTCCAGCATCGCCGTGCCCTGCAACGCTTGCTGATGCAGCAACTGGCCGAGCCTGCCAAGTTCCTGCGTGGCAAGTTGCCGGGGCTGACCGAACTGGGCCTGCTGTACCGCGACATGGGGCGCGTCGATGCGTTGGTGGAAGACATTCTGCTGGCCAGCCTCGACAGCTGCATTCTTGAAGGCGAAGACCCGTTGCCCCGCGACGGCGCCGGTCTGGCGTCCCTGGCCGAGCGCAAGCGCGGCGCCTGGACCGAGCACGCCGAGCGTGTGGCGAAGCTGACCCTGGAAATCCTCAAGCTCTGGCATGGCCTGCAAAAACGCTTCAAGGGCAAGATCGACCTGGCGCAAGCCGTGGCCCTGAACGACATCAAGCAGCAGCTCAGCCACTTGGTTTATCCGGGGTTTGTCCGGGAAACGCCGATGCAGTGGCTCAAGGAATTGCCGCGTTACCTCAAGGCGATTGAGCAGCGCTTCGAAAAAATCGGTGCCCAGGTGCAGCGCGACCGGGTCTGGAGCGGCGAATTGTCCGGTCTGTGGACGCAATACCAGACCCGCGCCAGCAAACACGCCCAGGAAGGCAAGCGCGATCCGCAGTTGGAGTTGTATCGCTGGTGGCTGGAGGAATACCGGGTTTCGCTGTTTGCGCAACAGTTGGGAACCAAGGTGCCGATCTCCGACAAGCGATTGAACAAGCAGTGGAGCCAGGTAGAGCCCTGACACAATCCCTGTAGGAGCGAGCTTGCTCGCGATGGTCGTCAACGATAACGCTGGGAACCTGACACCCCACGGCGTTCTCTGGTTCATCGCGAGCAAGCTCGCTCCTACAAGTATTGCGTTGCTCTCGCAAAAGGCGCCAAAACCCAAGCTTTATGGCAAACTTCGCGACCATAAACGCCAGTTTCGCGACCTAGAGCCTTCGACCAGGTTGCGAGCAGGAATAAAGCGATGCCAGGTTTGCGTCCCCCGGATGGGAATAGACCCTTTATGTGTTGGTACGACGGTGCCAATGCTTTCTGCCTGAACAGATTAGAGACACGACCATGCATAACGTCGTCATCAGCGGCACCGGCCTGTACACCCCGGCCAACAGCATTTCCAACGAAGAGCTGGTGCAGTCTTTCAATACTTATGTGGCGCAATTCAACGCCGACAACGCTGACGCCATTGCGCGCGGTGAAGTCGAAGCATTGACCGAATCCAGCGCAGCCTTCATCGAGAAAGCTTCCGGCATCAAGAGCCGCTTTGTCATGGACAAGGAAGGCATCCTCGACCCGCAACGCATGGCCCCGCGCCTGCCGGAGCGTTCCAACGACGAGTGGTCGGTGCTTTGCCAGATGGCCATCGGCGCCGCCGAACAAGCCTTGCAGCGCGCCGGCAAGACCGCAGCCGACATCGACGGCGTGATCGTCGCCTGTTCCAACCTGCAGCGTGCCTACCCGGCCATTGCCATCGAAGTCCAGGAAGCGCTGGGCATCCAGGGTTTCGGTTTCGACATGAACGTGGCTTGTTCTTCGGCGACCTTCGGCATCCAGACTGCTGCCAACAGCGTGCAACTGGGCCAGGCCCGGGCGGTCCTGATGGTCAACCCGGAAGTCTGCACCGGCCACCTGAACTTCCGTGACCGCGACAGTCACTTCATCTTCGGCGATGCCGCCACTGCGGTGATCATCGAGCGTGCCGACCTGGCGACGTCCAGGTACCAGTTCGACATCGTCAGCACCAAGCTGCTGACCAAGTTCTCCAACAACATCCGCAATAACTTCGGCTTCCTCAACCGCGCGGCGGAAGAGGGCATCGGTGCCAGGGACAAACTGTTCGTGCAGGAAGGCCGCAAGGTGTTCCGTGACGTTTGCCCGATGGTGGCCGAGCTGGTCGCAACGCATCTGCAAGAGAACCAGCTCAACGTCAGCGACGTGAAGCGCTTCTGGCTGCACCAGGCCAACCTCAGCATGAACCACTTGATCGTGAAGAAACTGCTCGGTCGCGACGCCACCGAACAAGAGGCGCCGGTGATTCTCGACACCTACGCCAATACCAGTTCCGCCGGTTCCGTGATTGCGTTCCACAAGAACCAGGACGATCTGGCCGCCGGTTCGCTGGCCGTGCTCAGTTCGTTCGGTGCCGGTTATTCGATTGGTAGTGTGTTGCTGCGCAAACTGTAGGAGCGAGCTTGCTCGCGATGGTCGTCAACGATAACGCGGTAAACCTGGCGCCCCGCAGCGCGCTCAGGTTTATCGCGAGCAAGCTCGCTCCTACAATGGCGGGCTGGCAAAAACAAACAGCCCGGCGTTGATGTGTCGGAGGATGATGGGGACCGACACACCAACGCCAGGCTGTAAAAGGGGCCGGGCTTCCCTGCCCGAGTCGTATAGCGGGGAGAATCAGAACTTGGCTTCGGCATCCAGTTGCAGGGTGTTGATGTCCGAATCGGTTTTCTTGATGTTGGCGTTGGTCTGGTCCGAGGTCGCCATGTAGTAGGTCGCGCCCAGGGCAAAGTTCTTGTCCAGGTCGTAGCTCACTTTCAGCTTGCTGCCGCGCGAACCGGTGAAGCCGTTGGCGAAGTCGGAGTCGGTGAAGGCACCCACCACAGCGTTACGCTGCACGTCGCGGTAGTTGTAGTCCACGTTGAAGCCATAGAGCTTGGACTTCACACCGGCCAGCCAGCCAGTGTCCTGGTCGTTGCTGGCATCGGTGTTGTTGACGTACTGACCGTAGATCGACAGCGGAACCGGCAGGTTACTGAAGTCCAGCTGACCAAAACCTTCGTACAGATTGAACTGCTCGCCCGGGCTGTTGCCGTTGACGGCCAGTGCGCATGGCGCAGTAACGGTACCCGAGGTAGGGCAAGCGCTGCTGTCGTCGTTGTCGTAGGCGTAGAGACTGCCGCCCAAGGTCATTTTCATGCTGTCGGTGATGGCGAAGCGCGCACCCAACTGGCCGGCGTACAGACGCAGGTCGTGCTTGAACTGCACGCCTTCGCCGTCGACGTTGTCCTTGAGGGTGTAGTGACCGGCGCTACCGAACAGCTCGGTGCTGCCGCTCAGCGGGTACTTGTAGGTGACGGCCAGACCTTCCGGGTTGATGTCGCTATCCCAGATGATGTCGCCCATGCTCACCCATTGTTGCGGCATCTTGCCGCCAACCAGGTGCAGGTTCTTGATCGCGTCCGGGTGGTAGTCGATGTAACCCTGGTCCAGCCAGATCTGCTTCTTGTCGAAGTAGTTGTTCAGGTCCTGGTTGGTCGAGCGAGCGTCGTCATTGCTGCCGGTGGCGATACGGATACCGGTGTCGACCTGCGGGTTGATTTCGCTGTAGGCACCCAGGCGGGCACGAATGCGCTGACGGTCCTGGTCCTTGTTGTTCGGCACGCCATCGTTGTGCACGGTTTCTTCGCGGAAGCGCACGTCACCCTTGAACTGGGTCTTGGCGGCCCATGCCAGCTTCTGGTCGAAAGTGCTCAGTGCATCGGTTTTCTTCGCGGTGGCTGCAATTTGCTCGTTGGTCTCTTGCTGAGCCTGACGGGCGATCTGCTGGTCTTTCTGATCCCTGGCCAGCTCGGCTTGCAGTTCGCTGTACTGCGCATTGGTGATCGAGCCGTTAGCCTTGAGCATGTCGAGCAGTTTGGCGTCGACTGCGGCACTGGCCGGAACACTCATGGCCACCAACAGGCCACCGCACAAGGCCGCCGCAGTTTTCGTGGAAGCAAGACGCATATCAATCTCCGAAGATGAGAGGGGATGACAGAGCCATCCGGGTCACAACCGACCGTAAGGGGCGGAAAACAGTGGCCGGGTATAACCCGGCGCTCTAAAAACAGGCGCCAGTATCGCGATGGTTTATTACAGGGCGGTGGCAATGTGATGTCATGTCGATGACGATACAAAGTCGTCGTGAACTATTGAGTTAGAGCACTGTCGTCGTTTTGCCCGTGTGCATTGCAGAGCGATAGGCGATACTCGCTGGGCTTTCACGCCATGAAGAGTGAGGATGGTGATGCCGTTGCAACGCCTGCAAAAACTGTCAGAAATCGCCCCGCAGACCTGGGACGCACTGGTGCCCCAGACTCAGCCTTTTCTGCGTCACGCCTTTTTGAGCGCGCTGGAAGACAGCGGCAGCGTCGGCCCCCATACCGGCTGGCAGCCCGAGCATTTATTGCACATCGAAGGCGATCGACTGATCGCCGCGCTACCCGGTTATCGCAAGTGGCATTCCTACGGCGAGTACGTGTTCGATCACCCCTGGGCCGATGCCTGTGAGCGTGCCGGCATCGACTACTACCCCAAACTGTTGAGCGCGGTGCCGTTCAGTCCGGTCAGCGGGCCGCGGCTGTTGGCGGCCACGGTCGAAGAGGGTTTCGAGTTATTGAAAAGCCTGCCGGGCTACCTTGAACTTGAAGGGCTCTCCAGCGCCCACATCAATTTCACTGATCCGTTCACTGACGCGGCATTGAGCGAGCAGCCCGGCTGGCTGCAGCGCGTTGGCTGTCAATACCACTGGCAGAATCGCGGCTACCGGGATTTCCAGGATTTCCTCGATGTACTCAGTTCGCGCAAGCGCAAACAGATGCGCAAGGAGCGCGAGCAGGTGGCCGGGCAGGGCTTCGATTTCGAGTGGTTCGAAGGTCGGGAACTGAGCGAGACGCAATGGGATTTCGTCTATGCCTGTTACGCCAATACCTACGCGGTGCGCCGGCAGGCGCCGTATCTGACGCGGGAGTTTTTCAGCCTGCTGGCCGAGCGCATGCCGGAGTCGATTCGCGTGGTGCTGGCCAGGCAAGGTTCACGGCCGGTGGCGATGGCGTTCAGTCTGGTGGGGGGCGACAGCTTTTATGGCCGCTACTGGGGATGCCTGGCGGAGTTCGATCGCCTGCATTTCGAGACCTGCTTCTACCAGGGCATGGACTATGCCATTGCCAACGGTTTCCAGCGTTTTGATGCCGGGGCACAGGGTGAACACAAACTGATTCGTGGATTCGAGCCAGTCATTACCCATTCCTGGCACTACTTGCGGCATCCGGGATTGAAAGCTGCGGTGAAAGACTTCCTGGAGCAGGAGCGGTTGGGGGTGCTGGCTTATGCAGAGGAGGCGAAGTCAGCCTTGCCTTATCGACAAGGCTGATCATCAGCGTTTCAGCTTTCTTCCTTGCCCAGCCAGCGATACAGCACGCCGCCGACCACTGCACCGAGTAGCGGTGCGACCCAGAACATCCACAGTTGTTGAATCGCCCAGCCGCCGACGATCAGCGCCGGGCCGGTGCTGCGCGCCGGGTTGACCGAGGTGTTGGTGACCGGGATCGAGATCAGGTGGATCAGCGTCAGCCCCAGGCCGATGGCAATGGGTGCCAGGCCAGCCGGTGCTCGCTTGTCGGTGGCGCCGAGGATGATCAGGATGAACATCGCGGTCATCACCAGTTCAGTGACAAACCCTGACGTCATCGAATAACCGCCGGGCGAGTGTTCGCCATAGCCGTTAGATGCAAGACCTCCCGCCAGTTCGAAACCGGGTTTGCCACTGGCAATGAAGTACAACAGGGCGGCTGCAATCACACCACCAATGACCTGAGCAACGATGTAGGCCGGCAATTCCTTGGCCGGAAACCGCCCACCCACCACCAGGCCGAGGGATACCGCGGGGTTGAGATGACAGCCGGAAATATGGCCGATGGCGAAAGCCATGGTCAACACGGTCAAGCCAAACGCGAAGGACACCCCGAGCAGGCCGATCCCCACCTCCGGGAAAGCCGCCGCCAACACCGCACTGCCGCAACCACCCAACACCAGCCAGAACGTACCTACCAACTCTGTAGCCGAACGTTTTAACAGAGACATGAGAGTGAGCCCTTTCGAGATTATGCTGCCTTAAGCATCCAGCCGATGGACTGCAGAACCATCTCCAGAACGTTGGAGTGAGTACAGCACGGTTTTTTCAGAATTCCAGCAGGCATAAAAAACCGCCAGGCCCTGTTGTTGGCTGGGCTGGCGGTCTTCTGTGATCGATCGGCTTCACTGGACCCCTGTGGGAGCGAGCCTGCTCGCGATGACGGAATATCATTCAACAATGATGTTGTCTGACGCACCGCTATCGCGAGCAGGCTCGCTCCTACAGGGGAAGTGTGTTGTTCAGGGGATCAATCGATCCCGACAAACCCACCGGTCTGGTGTTGCCACAACCGCGCATACAAACCGCCATGTGCGAGCAGTTCGGCATGGGTTCCGGTTTCGGCGATCTTGCCGTTTTCCAGCACCACCAGCCGGTCCATCCGGGCGATGGTCGAGAGGCGGTGAGCGATAGCGATCACGGTTTTGCCCTGCATCAGGGTTTCGAGACTTTCCTGGATTGCCGCTTCGACTTCCGAATCCAGTGCCGAGGTGGCCTCGTCCATGATCAGGATCGGCGCGTCCTTGAGCAGTACCCGGGCGATGGCGATGCGCTGGCGCTGGCCGCCGGAGAGCTTCACCCCGCGCTCACCGACGTGGGCATCGAAACCGGTGCGGCCTTCAGCGTCCGACAGTGTAGGAATGAACCCGTCGGCCCGGGCCTTTTGCACCGCTTCCCAGAGTTGGGCGTCGGTGGCGTCGGGCTTGCCGTACAGCAGGTTGTCACGGATCGAACGGTGCAGCAGCGAGGTGTCCTGGGTGATCATCCCGATGCGTTCGCGCAGGCTTTCCTGGCTGACGTCGGCGATGTTCTGGCCGTCGATCAGGATGCGTCCGCCTTCGACGTCGTACAGGCGCAGCAGCAGGTTCACCAGAGTCGATTTGCCGGCACCGGACGGGCCGATCAGGCCGATTTTTTCACCGGCCTTGATGGTCAGGTTGAGGTCACCGATGATCCCGCTCCGCTTGCCGTAGTGGAAGTCCACCTGTTCGAAGCGCACTTCGCCACGTGCCACCGCCAGGGGTTTGGCCTGGTCGCGGTCGGTAACGGAGACCGGTTGCGAAATGGTCTGCAGACCGTCCTGCACCATGCCGATGTTTTCGAAAATGCCGGTGACCACCCACATGATCCAGCCGGACATGTTGACGATGCGGATCACCAGACCGGTGGCCAGGGCAATCGCCCCCACACTGATCAACGACTGCGTCCACAACCACAGGGCCAGGCCGGTGGTGCAGACGATCAGCAAGCCGTTCATGCTGGTGATGACCACGTCCATGCTGGTGACCACGCGGCCCGCCAGTTGCGCCTTCTCGGTCTGCTCCTTGATGGCTTCGCGGGCGTATTGCTGTTCGAAGTTGGTGTGGGCGAACAGCTTCAGGGTGGTGATGTTGGTGTAGCCGTCGACAATCCGCCCCATGAGTTTGGAGCGCGCATCGGACGCCACCACCGAACGATCCTTGACCCGTGGCACGAAGTAACAGAGGGCGCCGATGAAGGCAAAGATCCAGGTCAGCAGCGGGATCATCAGGCGCCAGTCGGCTTCGGCGAACAGTACCAGGGAACTGATGGCGTAGATCAGCACATGCCACAACGCATCCACCGCTTGCACGGCGGAATCGCGCAGTGAGTTGCCGGTTTGCATGATGCGTTGGGCGATGCGCCCGGCGAAGTCGTTCTGGAAGAAGTTCAGGCTCTGCTTGAGCACGTAGCTGTGATTCTGCCAGCGGATCATGCTGGTCATGCTGGGGCTCAGGGTCTGGTGCACCAGCAGGTCATGCAGGCCGACAAAGATCGGGCGCAGCACCAGCGCAACCACTACCATCCAGGTCAGTTCGAGGGCGTGATCCTGGAACAGGCTGACGTTCGGCGTGCCTTGGGCCAGGTCGATGATGCGGCTCAGGTAGCTGAACAGCGCCACCTCGATCAACGCACCGATCAGGCCGACGATCAGTAGGGCGGCGAAGCTCGGCCAGACCTGCTTGAGGTAATAGGTATAAAAAGGGAATACACGGTCTGGCGGAGACGCCGTCGGTGCTTCGCGGAAAACATCGATCAGTTTTTCAAAGCGGCGATAAAGCATGGGTTGTTCGCCCGCGTACGGGCTCTCCTTTTAACGTTTTGAGCGTTGCCGGCAATCACCGGCAACGGCTCGGACATCCTTGTCCAGCTTAGTCTCAGTCGATGCGCTTGGCCGACTTGATGAACACCGGGTCGGCCGGCACGTCTTTCATGCCGCCACGGACGGTGGTTGGCGAGTTGACGATGATGTCCACCACGTCCATGCCTTTGACCACTTTGCCGAACACCGCGTAGCCGTCGCCCTGGTCAAGGAAGTCGTTGTCCTTGACGTTGATGAAGAACTGGCTGGTGGCCGAGTCAGGCACCGAGGTACGGGCCATGGACAAGGTCCCGCGTACGTTATGCAGGCCGTTCTTCGATTCGTTCTTGATCGGAGCGTTGGTGTCTTTTTGCTGCATCTGTTGAGTGAATCCGCCGCCCTGGACCATGAAGCCCGGGATCACCCGGTGGAAAATCGTGTTGTTGTAGAAGCCTTTGTCGACGTACTCAAGAAAGTTCCTGGTACTGATCGGGGCCTTGACCGGGTCCAGTTCGATTTCGATCTGGCCGTTGGTGGTTTCCAGCAGCACATGCGGTGCCTTTTCCGGCGTCGCGGCCATCAGGTTGGCGGCAAACAGGACGGAGCCTGCGGCGAGGGCGATTTTTTTCAGCATGGGTCAGTGATCCTGAGTGGTGGTGTCGACTGCGGTCAGAAACTCCAGCAGTGTTTGGTTGAAGTGTTCCGGTTGGTCCAGCGGTGTGGCGTGGCGTGAATCGGCGATCACCACCAGCCGCGCGTCGGGCAACAGTTTTACGTAGTTTTCCTTCAGCGCCACCGGCGTGTAGTCACGGTCGGCGCTGACGATGAGGGTTGGACAGGTGACCTTCGAAAGTCGTTCCTGGACCCCCCAGCCGACAATGGCATTGAAGCTGGCGAGATAAGCATGTTTGTCGTTTTTTGCCCAGCGCTCGGCCATTTTTTGTCGCAAGTCGGCCTGCTCGGGTTTCGGGAACAACTTGGCGCCCAGCGCCTTGCCGATGTTGCCCAGGCTAAGGGCGCGCATCAGGCTCCAGCGCTTGAACCACTGCCAGTAATCGTCGCGGCTGCGCAGTTTGACCTCAGGCGCGCTGTTGACGATGCACAGGCTCTTGAGCAGTTGCGGCTGGTCCACGCCCAACTGGAAGCCGATCATGCCACCCATCGACAGGCCGACATAATGTGCCGGGCCGAGATTGAGGTGCTCGATCAGTGCAACCAGGTCAGCGCTGAATCCGGCAATGCTGTAGCGCTCCCGGGGTTTGTCCGAGCGACCGTGACCGCGCACATCCGGGACAATCACCCGGTAGCGGGTGGCCAGTGTCGGGATCTGTTTTTCCCAGTCCAGCGTGCTGGAGCCCAGACCGTGGACCAGCAACAGCGGCGTGCCGTGGCCATATTCCTCATAGTGCAGGTTGCAACCTTCGTGTTCGAAATAGGCCATGCATACACTCCGTGTCAGGCTTGTTCGGGGGCGGCGAATGGTGCGTCCAGTGGGGCGGTGTCAAACGTGCGCAGCAGTTCGATGAGAATCTGCGTGGCCGGCCCCAGCGGTTTGTCCTTGTTCGAATACAGGTAAAAGCTCGGGTTACGGCTACCGCCCTGATCCAACGGTAGCAGCTTGAGCGTACCTTCCTTGAGCTCCCGTTCGATCATGTGCCTGGGCAACCAGGCAAAACCCAGGCCGCTGCTGACGAAGGTCGCGGCGGTGGCCAGGCTGCCGACCGTCCAGCGCTGTTCGGCACCGAGCCAGCCGACATCCCGTGGTTGCTGGCGGCCCGAGTCGCGGATCACCACCTGCATCTGGCTTTCCAGGTCCTGGAAGCTCAGCTCGCGGTTGAGGCGGTGCAGGGGATGCTCCGGGTGGGCGACCGCGACGAATTCGACGTCGCTCAATTCCGCGCCCAGGTAACCGGGAATACTGAAACCGGTGATGGCCAGGTCGGCCACGCCTTCGAGCAGGACTTCCTCCACGCCCGACAGCACTTCCTCACGCAGACGCACCCGGCAGCCACGGCTTTGCGGCATGAACGCGGTCAAGGCGCGGACGAGGCGGGCGCTTGGGTAAGCGGCATCGACCACCAGGCGCACTTCGGCTTCCCAGCCCTGTTCCATGTGATGGGCCAGGTCTTCGAGTTGGCTGGCCTGTTTTACCAGTTGTCGGGAGCGACGCAACAGCACCCCGCCGGCTTCGGTCAGCACGGCTTTGCGTCCGTCGATGCGCAGCAATGGCACGCCGAGTTGATCCTGCATGCGGGCCACGGTGTAGCTGACGGACGATTGCGAGCGATGCAGCGCCTCGGCGGCCTGGGCGAAACCACCGTGATCGACCACGGCCTGCAGCGTTCGCCATTGATCAAGGGTCACGCGGGGCGCTTTCATGTTGAGCTCCTCTTGTCCTAAGCTGGCAGCCCTTATTGGAGGCTGCTGAATGAAAAAATTCTGTTGTGTGCTGCTGGCGCTGCTGCCGCTGACGGCGATGGCTTACCCGATCGATGTGAAAAAAGACCTCAACGGCATGAAGATCGATTACCAGACCTACGACACGGATAGCGACATCGGCTCCATTCAGGTGGCCAACTACGGCGACGTCGATGCGAGCTGCAAGGCCGTTTTCATCAATGGCCCGGAAGCACCGCGTACCCGCAAGATCGACGTACCGGCCGGCAAGCACAAAAATGCCACCGCCAAGTTCACCCGCAGCATCATCAAGTTGCGCATCGAGCTGTCCTGCACCCCGAAATGACGCCTGGCTCTTCTGTGGGAGCGAGCTTGCTCGCGATGCGGTGGGTCAATCGACACCACTGCGTCTGATACACCCTCGCGAGCAAGCTCGCTCCTACAGAGGTGGGGCATGCTGAGCTTATAAACGAATTTCTTGATGGGTTATAGCAGTTATTTGCGCTTTTTCATCGATATGACTCTGTTTAACCTTCACTCCATCGACCTACAGCATTCTCAGATGGAGGCTACATCCCATGTCCCGCGTTCTGATCATCGAAAGCAGTGCCCGTCAGCAAGACTCGGTTTCCCGCCAACTGACCCAGACCTTCATCAACCAGTGGAAAGCCGCTCACCCGAATGACCAGATCACCGTCCGGGACCTGGCCGTCAAGCCGGTGCCGCACCTGGACAGCAACCTGCTGGGTGGCTGGATGAAACCCGCCGAGCAGCGCAGCGACATCGAACAGGCGTCCCTGGAACGCTCCAACCAGTTGACCGATGAATTGCTCGCCGCCGATGTATTGGTCATGGCCGCGCCGATGTACAACTTTGCGATCCCCAGCACCCTGAAAGCCTGGCTCGACCATGTGCTGCGTGCCGGCGTGACGTTCAAATACACCGAAACCGGTCCGCAAGGTTTGCTCAGCGGCAAACGCGCCTATGTGCTGACGGCTCGTGGCGGCATCTATGCCGGCAGCACCGCCGATCACCAGGAACCGTACCTGCGGCAGGTCATGGGTTTCATCGGTATCCACGACGTGACGTTCATCCATGCCGAAGGCATGAACCTGGGCGGTGATTTCCAGGAGAAAGGCCTGAACCAGGCAAACGCCAAGCTTTCGCAAGTGGCCTGAGCCGTTTAATCGCCAGATAATCGCTGGATGGTCTAGTGATCTGGCGCAACCCTTCAAGCCTGTACGCGCATCGACCTCCCTTCGCACTTGTTGCTCCTGAGTGCTCTGGCCCGATTGAACGCTTTAGCGAGATCGGGCTTTTTTTTGCCTGCGATTTTATAGACACCCACGCAACCCTGTGGGAGCGAGCCTGCTCGCGAAAGCGTCGGCACATCCAGCCTCTATGCGTCTGACGCGCCGTCTTCGCGAGCAGGCTCGCTCCCACAGGTTTTGTGTTGGTTTAGCGTTCGCGATCAGCAGCAAAAACCGCTATCGTCGCCGCCATTCGAAATGAGGCGAGCATGGGCTATCTACTTTTTGTCACGCTGATCCAGGCGTTTTCCTTCAGTTTGATCGGCGAATACCTGGCCGGTCATGTCGACAGTTATTTCGCAGTCTTGGTACGAGTGCTGCTGGCGGGGCTGGTGTTCATCCCGCTGACCCGCTGGCGCTCGGTTGAGCCGGCGTTCATGCGCGGCATGCTGCTGATTGGCGCGTTGCAGTTCGGCGTGACCTACGTCTGCCTGTACCTGAGCTTCCGTGTACTGACGGTGCCGGAAGTGTTGCTGTTCACCATCCTCACACCGTTGCACGTGACCCTGATCGAAGATGCGCTCAATCGTCGCTTCAATCCCTGGGCCCTGGTCGCGGCACTGGTGGCAGTGGCCGGGGCGGCGGTGATTCGCTTTGACCGGATCAACCCGGACTTCTTCATGGGGTTCCTGTTGCTGCAACTGGCCAACTTCACCTACGCCGCCGGGCAGGTGCTCTATAAACACCTGGTTGCGCGCCACCCGAGCGATCTGCCGCATTACCGACGCTTCGGCTACTTCTACCTCGGCGCACTGGCCGTGGCGTTGCCGGCGTTTCTGTTGTTCGGCAAGCAGAACTTCCTGCCCGAAGCGCCGTTGCAATGGGGCGTGCTGCTGTTCCTCGGCCTGGTCTCGACCGCTTTGGGGCTCTACTGGTGGAACAAGGGCGCGTGCCTGGTCAACGGCGGGACGCTGGCGGTGATGAACAACCTGCATGTGCCGGTGGGGTTGCTGATCAACCTGCTGATCTGGAACCAGCACGAAGAACTGGGGCGGTTGTTGCTCGGCGGTTCGGTGATTTTGCTGGCGGTGTGGATCAGTCGGTTGGGTATACGCAAGCCTTTGGCCGTTCACTGAACTCTGGGTGACCCGATACCTCTGTGGGAGCGAGCCTGCTCGCGATGACGGAGTGTCAGTCGACGAAGATGTTGCCTGATCCACCGCTTTCGCGAGCAGGCTCGCTCCTACAAGGGATTGCGTGATCTGCGAAAATCATTTCGGCGCCAATTGTCCCACCAGAAACTCGATGAACGCCCGGGTCTTCTGCGGCACCCGCCGCGCCGACGAATACACCGCGTTGATGGTGATCGCCGGAGCCTGCCATTCGCACAGCACCGGCACCAGCCGCCCGGCCGCCAGCGCATCCTCGACGATGAAGTCGGGCAGCAGGGCGATGCCCATGCCGGCTTCGGCCGCCTGGGCGAGCAGGTCGCCGTTGTTGGCGTGCAGTGGGCCGGTGACGTTCACCCGCTGGGTTTCCTTGCCATTGCACAGTTGCAGGCTGACACCGCTCTGCAGATACCCGTAGTTCAGGCATTGATGGGCGCGTAGATCCTGCGGAGTCTGCGGCACGCCCGCGCGCTCGAGATAAGCCGGGGACGCCACCATGATGCGCGGCGCGGGAGCCAGTTGCCGGGCGATCATCGTCGAGTCGGGCATGCTGGCGATGCGGATGGTCACGTCAAACCCGCCCCGCACGGGATCGACCTGCTGGTCGCTGAGCACCAGTTGCAGCTCGATGTTCGGGTGCTGTTCATGAAACAGCGGAATCAACGGCCCCAGCCGCCGAAGACCGAACGACATCGGCGCATTGACTCGCAACACACCGCGTAACTCGCCGATGCCGTCACGGGCCCGTTGCTCGGCCTCGTCCAGTGCCGCCAATACCTCCCGTGCCGCATCGAAATACTCGGCCCCGGCCTCGGTCAGGTGCAGGCTTCGGGTGGTGCGTTGCAGCAATTGCACGCCGATGGTTTCTTCCAATGCCTGAATCTGTTTGCTGACTTTCGAGCGCGGTACATCCATGGCCCGGGCAGCTGCGGCGAAGCCGTTTTCGCCGACCGTGACGACGAAGGCGCGCATGCATTCGATACGATCCATATTGTCCCTGTTTTGGAATCAATGATTCTCGATTTTAGGTAATTGTCCCTTTTATCGCCAGCCCCTAAAGTGACATCCAAGCCGACAACAACGCCGCTGAAGGCAAAGTCGACTAACCCCTTACCCATTCGAAGTATCGACATCAAAAGGAACGCGCCATGTCTATTCGTGAACTGCTCAACCCAACCAACTCCGCCCTGATCCTGATCGACCACCAGCCGCAAATGGCATTCGGCGTGCAATCTATCGATCGCCAGACCCTGAAGAACAACACTGTGGGCCTGGCCAAGGCGGCGAAGATCTTCGACGTGCCGACCATCTATACCTCGGTCGAAACTGAAAGCTTCAGCGGTTACATCTGGCCCGAATTGCTGGCTGTACACCCGGATCAAAAGCCGATCGAGCGCACTTCGATGAACTCTTGGGAAGACAAGGCATTGGTCGACGCGGTGAAAGCCACCGGTCGCAAGAAGCTGATCATTGCCGCGCTGTGGACCGAGGTCTGCCTGACTTTCCCGGCACTGGAAGCCCTGGCCGAAGGCTACGAGGTGTACATCGTCACCGACGCCTCCGGCGGCACCAGCAAGGAAGCCCACGACATGTCGGTGCAAAGGATGATTCAGGCCGGCGCGGTGCCGGTGACCTGGCAACAAGTGTTGCTCGAATACCAGCGTGACTGGGCGCACAAGGACACTTACGAGGCGGTGATGGAACTGGTGCTGGAACACAGCGGCGCGTACGGCATGGGCGTGGATTACGCCTACACCATGGTGCACAAGGCACCGCAGCGGCAGGTGAAGTAACCGAAAAATTATCGCGACACTTGTGGGAGCGAGCCTGCTCGCGATGAGGGAGGGTCAATCGACATCATTGTTGAATGACCCAACGCCATCGCGAGCAGGCTCGCTCCCACATTTGTTTTTTGTAGTGTCACACCCTGTGTTTTTCGGCTTCGGGAAGATAGCTAGCGCCCAACACCGCCGGCAATATCCCCGCACGCAGATCCGACCCGCTCGGTTGCTGATAAAGACTCAACCCAAACTCCGGCAGCACCGCCAGCAGGTAGTCAAAAATATCCCCCTGGATCCGCTCGTAGTCGGCCCACGCCGTGGTGCCGGTGAAGCAATAGATTTCCAGCGGAATACCCTGGGCCGTGGTCTGCATCTGACGCACCATGCAGGTCATGTTCGGCTGGATCCCCGGGTGACTCTTCAGGTAGGCCAGCGCATAGGCGCGGAAAGTACCGATGTTGGTCATCCGGCGGCGGTTGGCCGACATGGCCGCGACGTTGCCCTGGGCTTCGTTCCAGGCCTTGAGTTCGGCCTGTTTGCGGGTCATGTAGTCGGTGAGCAAGTGCACCTGGGACAGCTTGAGCTCTTCGTCGTCCCGCAGAAAGCGTACGCCGCTGGCGTCGATGAACAGGCTGCGTTTGATCCGGCGGCCACCGGAAGCCTGCATGCCGCGCCAGTTCTTGAACGACTCGGACATCAGGCGCCAGGTCGGGATCGAGACGATAGTCTTGTCGAAGTTCTGCACCTTGACCGTGTGCAGCGTGATGTCCACCACATCGCCGTCGGCGCCCACCTGGGGCATCTCGATCCAGTCGCCGACCCGCAGCATGTCGTTGCTGGTCAACTGCACGCTGGCTACGAACGACAGCAACGTGTCCTTGTAGACCAACAGAATCACCGCCGACATGGCACCCAGACCCGACAGCAGCAACAGCGGCGAGCGGTCGATCAGCGTGGCGACGATGATGATCGCGCCAAACACGTACAACACCATTTTCGCCAGTTGCACATAGCCTTTGATCGACCGGGTGCGGGCGTGCTCGGTGCGCGCGTAGATGTCCAGCAGGGCGTTGAGCAGGGCGCTGACCGCCAGCAACAGAAACAGGAAGGTGAAGGACAGGGCGACGTTGCCGAGGAAGTTCAGGCTGGTTTTGCTCAGGTCCGGCACCAGATTGAGGCCGAACTGGATCACCAGCGAAGGCGTGATCTGCGCCAGGCGATGGAACACCTTGTTCTGTAGAAAATCATTGACCCAGTGCAGGGCCGGCTGGCGGCTGAGCATTTTTGCCGCGTGCAGAATGAGGTAGCGCGCCACCCGTCCGAGGAACAGCGCAATTGCCAATAGCAGCAACAGCGACAGGCTGGAGTGCACGAGCGGGTGCTGGTCGAGAGCGCCCCAAAGGTCCAGAACGTTGGTCCAGAGCTGTTTGATATCCATGGTTGAAACGATTCTTCTGTAAGGCGCGAGAAGGGATTAGAGCATTTAAGACGCTTTGTATTACGTTTCGGGAAAAATCAGGCAACAAAAAACCAACTGTTTACCGTCATTTGTATAAAGAAACTCGGCCTGAGCGTTCGAAACCGTTACCCTATGCAGCTGTTTTTTTGCATTTCTTCGAGGTAGCACCCGTGTTTTCCCAATTCGCCCTGCACGAACGCCTGCTCAAAGCCGTGGCCGAGCTGAAATTTGTCGAGCCAACGCCTGTGCAAGCCGCGGCCATCCCGCTGGCGCTCCAGGGGCGTGACCTGCGGGTGACGGCGCAAACCGGTAGCGGCAAAACCGCTGCATTCGTTTTGCCGATCCTCAACCGTCTGATCGGCCCGGCGAAAATCCGTGTCAGTATCAAGACCCTGATCCTGCTGCCGACCCGCGAACTGGCCCAGCAGACCTTGAAAGAAGTTGAACGCTTCTCGCAGTTCACTTTCATCAAGTCCGGCCTGATCACCGGCGGCGAAGACTTCAAGGTCCAGGCCGCGATGCTGCGCAAGGTGCCGGACATCCTGATCGGTACGCCGGGCCGGATGATTGAGCAGTTGAACGCCGGCAACCTCGACTTGAAAGAAGTTGAAGTACTGGTGCTCGACGAAGCCGACCGCATGCTCGACATGGGCTTCGCCGAAGACGTTCAGCGTCTGGTGGACGAATGCACCAACCGTCAGCAGACCATGCTGTTCTCCGCCACCACCGGTGGTTCGGGCCTGCGCGAGATGATCGCCAAGGTCCTGAACAACCCTGAGCACTTGCAGCTCAACGCGGTCAGCCAGTTGAACGACACCACCCGCCAGCAGATCATCACCGCTGACCACAACCAGCACAAAGAACAGATCGTCAACTGGCTGCTGGCCAACGAGACCTACCAGAAGGCCATCGTCTTCACCAATACCCGGGCCATGGCCGACCGTATCTACGGCCGCCTGGTGGCGCAGGAATACAAAGCGTTCGTGCTGCACGGCGAGAAAGACCAGAAGGATCGCAAACTGGCGATCGACCGTCTGAAGCAGGGCGGCGTGAAAATCCTCGTGGCCACCGACGTTGCCGCTCGCGGTCTGGACGTGGACGGCCTGGACCTGGTGATCAACTTCGACATGCCGCGCAGCGGCGACGAATACGTGCACCGCATCGGTCGTACCGGTCGCGCCGGTAACGATGGCCTGGCCATTTCGCTGATCTGCCACGGCGACTGGAACCTGATGTCGAGCATCGAACGCTACCTCAAGCAGAGCTTCGAGCGCCGCACCATCAAGGAAGTCAAAGGCACCTACGGCGGACCGAAAAAGGTCAAGGCCTCGGGCAAGGCCGTCGGCGTGAAGAAGAAAAAGACCGACGCCAAGGGCGACAAGAAGAAGACTGCCGCCAAGACCCCGACCAAGCGCAAGAGCGCCAACCGGCCCAAGAGCGATTCCCTGGTCAGCAAGGACGGCATGGCCCCGCTCAAGCGCCGCAAGCCGGAAGCGCCGGCGGCTGAGTAAGTCGTTGTAGATGGCCTGTGAAAAACCCGGACAGTGTCCGGGTTTTTTTATGCCTGGCGTTTATCAGCCTTCGGTTTTCTTCTCGGCGGACTCCAACTCCTTCAGGCGTTGATCGATCAACTGGCATTTATCCGGCAAGTCCTTGGCCGCCGTCCCCAAGTCCATCTTCTGCAATTCGTCGTTGATCTCCTTGGCCTTGGTCGGGTTTTGCTCGGTGAGCCTGGCCACTTCCCGGGCCAGTTGTTCGCGCTTGGCGGTGGCTTCATCAAGGGTGCAGGCCCAGGCGGGCAGGGCGCAGGTGAGGGCAGCGGCGAGAGTGAGCGTCTTCAGCAGTGGTTTCATGGGGGCGGGCCTCAGCTCCGGTCAAGGCGGGTTAACCGGTTGAGCGTTGGCCCCTGGGGAAAGTTCAGTCTGTGATTGCCGGGGCCCCTTCGCGGGTAAGCACACAGGTTTTGTGAGCGCCACAGGAACTGTGGGAGCGTGGCTTGCCCGCGAAGGCCGCGCCTCGCTGTCTGGGGCTAACCACCATGACAGCAGCTCGACTTCTCCTGTTCCTCATATTTGTCATGATGCCGGACCCACTCCATGATTTCTTCTTCGTTGCGCCCCTTGGGCGTCAGGTCGAGGTAGTTGTAGGCGCCGACCAGCATGTCCAGGCCCCGGGCATAGGTGGAGTAGGTATGGAAGATTTCGCCGGCGTCATTGCGATAAAACACGCTGAGACCGGGGAGTTCTTCCTCGGCGCCGTCGGTTTTTTCGTAGTTGTACGTAGCCTTTCCGGCGGCGACCTCTTCGGCTCGGGCACAGACGCCAAAGTCGTAGTTGAAATCGCATCCTGCCGAAGACACCCAGTCGAATTTCCAGCCCATGCGCCGTTTGAAGGCCTGGAATTCAGCGAACGGTGCGTGGGAAACCGCCACCACGGCCACGTCATGGTGGGCCAGGTGCTGGTTGGCGCCGTCGATGTGATCGCTCAGGTACGAGCAACCGGGGCAGCCCTCGTCCCAGCCCTCGGCGAACATGAAGTGGTAGATGACCAACTGGCTGCGCCCCCCGAACAGGTCCGCCAGTTTCAGTTCGCCATCGGGGCCCTGGAAGTGGTAGTCCTTGTCGATTTTTACCCAGGGCAGGGCGCGGCGTTCGGCGCTGAGCCTGTCTCTTTCCTTGGTGAAGGCTTTCTCGTGGGCCAGGTGCTGTTTGCGGGCGGCGAGCCATTCTTCCCGCGATACGACGGGATGGTTCTGAATGTTCATGTTGTTTTCTCCTGCGTGGGGCGGGGAGGTGACCTACACAGCCTAGTCGTTTGGCTTGCATGAAATTCGACATGCCGCCGGTCGGTCGTCTGCAAACGCCCGGCTGAACGGCGGCCGGGTGTACCGGTCACAACCTGTAAGGCCCGTTCAATTGCACGGGCATCAATCGAACGGGTACCGGAGGCTGAATCAGGATGACGACTTACAACTGGGACTTGATTGAGCGCTTGCTGCATGAAGTGCAAAACAGTGCGGGCCACAGTTTCACGCCGCGGCCCTACGCCGAACAGCATGCCGCGCAGAAGGCCGCGGAAGGCGAGCCGATTGAAAATCTTGATCACTTGAAAACGATGGCTGGCGAGTACGAAAAGTTGCTGCTGGCGCGTGGCTATATCGAGCCGCGACCGGAAGACGAAGGTGGCACGGGCACCAATTACATATTGACGGCACGGGGTTCGCGTTTGTTGAGCCTGATCGACAGCAGTATTCCCGGCAATGATCACCCGCGGCAGGTGCTGGACGAACAGGAGGATGCGCTGAATGAAGTAACGTTTGATGAGGTGGCGTCAAAGGCGCAGATTGCCTGACGTGGTGTGATCCCCTGTGGGAGCGAGCAGGCTCGCTCCCACATTGGTCTTGCGTTGTCCTCAGCTTTGTTTCGCTGCTTTCAGGCACTTCAGGTCGCTGAAGTCCTTCCTCACACCTTCAATTTTCTTCAGCAATCGTGCGCGCTGGTTCGGCGTGCTTTCGGCCATCAGATCCACGAACAGCGAACGTGCCTGGGCTTCGGTGTTGGCAAAGGCCTGTCGATAGGCGGGCGTCCACAAGCTCTCGCGATTGACCAGAAGTGTCTCGATGCGTTGTGGGAATTGCGGACTCTGGCGTTGCGCAATAGCCGCGCTGAACTGCTTTTGCCAATGGACCCGGTTGGCAAGCCACTGGGTGTTCTGCTCGCCCAGGGCGTTGGACCATGTGGCTACCCGCTGTTGCTGGGTAGTGCTCAGTGGCCCGAGCCAGTCGTTCAGGCGCTTCTCCATGCGCGCGCCGCGTTCCTTGATCTGCTGGTCGAGGGAAGGTTTGAGGTATTCCTGCTGGCGTTTGCGCTGGTCCTTGGCAAAGGCATCGTTCATTTCGGCGACCTGTTTATCATCCAGCCCTTGCAGCAACTCGATGGCTGACGGGGTGATTTCCCGCGCGGTTTCGGCGATCGCCTGTTCGGCTTCACGGGCGCGGGCCTGCAAGGCGGCATCGGTGATCTGGTTGGTGGCGATCATGGCTTGCAGGCGGTCCAGCCAGTCGAGGTAGCCGGGCAGTTGGGTGGTGCAGTGCCAGCTCAGGTGTTCCTTCAGGCGTTCGTCCAGCCAGCTTTTCTGCTCGCCGTTCATGTCCAGATAGTCGCTGAGCGTCCACGGGATGATCACATCGAGATTGCGGTAGGCCAGGCCCACGCGGCTGCACGCGCCGAGGGCGAGGGAAACGCTCAGCACAACGACGATATGTTTGAACCAGCGGGACATGGGCGAATCCTTGCGAAAGCCAGTCTTCGGGGTCTGATTCTCATGTGAACCCGGGAGGCGTCCGGCAGTTCAGTCGATCAATAGAACGCATGTTCGGCCTTGAGCGTCACCAGCCCGTCGCATTGGTTGTTGTGCCCGGCATAGGCCGAGCAACCGCTGCCGCTCAGGCTGGAGTCACTGTAGATCAGGTCGAGGTCGATGCCCATGAACGGTCGGGACAATTTCAGCGACCAATCGGTAAAGCTGCCTACATACCCGCCATCCACCGCCACTGGCGTATTGAATTGGTGGGTGGTGTATTTCAGGCTGATGCCGACACCGAACGGTTGATTGCCGCTCAAGTCAGCGAACAGGGTGTTGTTCTGCTTGTCCGGGTCATTGCTGAAGGCGATGCCGAAACGGCTGCCGAGCAAGGTCAGGCCGCCGAACAGTTCCTGGCTGGCAGGGGTCGTGACTTCGGGGTAGCTGTAGCGGATCAGGCCCACTTCGTAGCCGAGGGTTTGGTCGAAGGGTTGTTTAAAACCCATGTAGGAATCGATTTCGAGGTCTTTTCCCGGGCTGATGCCCATGCTGGGCGACCATTGGCCCACATAGAAACCGCTGTCGTGGCTCAGGTCCAGGCCGCCGTGGAACGAGCCGACGGCCGAAGGCTTGACCAGGCCCTGGGCCATGCTGCGGGTGGGGCTGGTGCCGAGCTTGAGGTCGAAGGCACCCAGTTCACGCTGAAAGATTTGTGCGTGTGCCACGGAGCAGGCCAGCAGGCCACCGAGCAATGCCGATAGATAGAAAGGTTTGAACATGCGTCACTCCATGAACAGCGAGGACAGGCGGGTGGGCCCGCTGAAACGCTTGATCCAGACGTGTGCAAGGATACCGGCGAATGATCGGCAATGAAGGCCGTTCGTCGATTTACAGAGAATTGAAGGAGTGGCGCGGGAGTATCGAGGGTTCCAGTCCAAGCGCTTCGAAGCTCAAAGCGCTTTGGGACCAGGTGACGCGAGGGGATTACTTTTTGCCCAGGGTGATCTGCTTGGACGGGCCGAACGTCTGGCCGCTGACGCCTTTGGCAATTTGCTGGATTTCACCGCCGGACTTGAGGAACGCAGCGATCTGGCTGTTGATCGATTCGCTGGTTTCGACGGCTGGAGCTGGCTTTGCTTTGCTGGTGGATGCTTTTACGCGCATGGCGGCCATTAACCTGTAGAAAATTAACTTGGCCAGGCATCGTACAGGAATTACCAGATAATTGCTTGGCAAATATCCCCTCGGTATATCCGTGAGGGCGGGGTAACCAGTCACCGGCCAATATTCGAAATATGCACCTAAGCCGCTGTTTTAACTAATAACATTGCCTGAAAAAATACCGCGTCACGCTTGCCTGGGCATGGCGTAAATGCCCGGATCGGCCTGACGAGCGGCCAGGCGCGGTATGAAACCCCGGGAAAATTAAGGGTTTCAGAGGATTTTCTCGCGCCACCGGGCCGGCTGCCGAACGCAGCGCTTAAAACCGGGTAGAATGCCGCCCACGCAATGAGGGTATTGGACATGGCTTTAGTCGGGCGTTACAACAGTTTGCAAGTGGTTAAACACACTAACTTCGGTTTATATCTGGACGGTGGCGCGGATGGCGAAATCCTTCTGCCTAATCGTTATATTCCAAAAGATATTCCTAGCGAAGATGAAGACTGGCTCAACGTTTTTATTTATCTGGACAGCGATGACAAACTCATCGCAACTACTGAAAAACCGAAAGTTCAAGTCGGTGAATTCGCCAGTTTGAAAGTTGTTGAAGTCAACAGCATCGGCGTATTCCTGGACTGGGGGTTGCCGAAAGACCTGTTGCTGCCGTTCTCCGAAGAGAAGCGTCAGATGACGGCGGGCGAGTATGTGGTTGTGCATGTCTATCTCGACAAGCACACCCGTCGCATCACCGCGACCGCGCGCCTGGACCGCTACCTGGACAAAACCCCGGCCAACTACACCGCGGGCCAGGAAGTGGATCTGCTGGTGGCCGAAGCCACGGACATGGGCTTCAAGGCCATCATCAACAACAAGCATTGGGGCCTGATCCACAAGAACGAAATCTTCAAGTTCATGCGCGCCGGTAAAGAAGAAAAGGGCTTCATCAAGGAAGTTCGCGCCGACGGCAAGATCAGCCTTAGCCTGCAGCCGGTCGGCCAGGAAGCGGCCACCAGCCTGAACTCGAAGATCCTCGCCAAGTTGCGCGAAAACAACGGCAGCCTGGCGGTGAGCGACAAGAGCGATCCGGCGTTGATCAGCAGCCTGTTCGGTGTCAGCAAGGGCAACTTCAAGAAGGCCATCGGTGCGTTGTACAAGAATGGCCAGATTGTCATTCATGCCGATCGCATTGAACTCAGTTGATGCGCTGACAATACAGAGGGCCAGGATGGCGCAGGCAGAGAAGTAGAGGTCTCTGGCAGGCGGCATTTTCTGGTCTTCTGGTCAATAATCGACAATATGATTCTTCGCCCCGGTGTTTTCTTTTCAACGAGAAGGCCGGGGCTTTGCTTTTACTGCCGAGTCTTTGCCATGGATTGTGTCTTCGAGGTGTTCCGGTGAGCGCCACCCGGCGCAGCGCCGACGGGTTTGCCCTGCAAGTGATGGTCGGGTTGTGCCTGGTCTGGGGCGTGCAGCAGGTGATGATCAAGTGGGCGGCGGCCGATATCGCGCCGGTGATGCAGGCGGCCGGACGTTCCGGTATGTCGGCGTTGCTGGTCGGGCTGCTGATCTGCTGGAAGGGCGGCTGGAACCAGGTGGGTGCAACCTGGCGCGGCGGTCTGTTGGCCGGTGCCTTGTTCGGCCTGGAGTTCTTCTTCATTTCCGAAGGCCTGCAACTGACCACGGCGGCGCACATGTCGGTGTTCCTCTACACGGCCCCGATCTTCACCGCATTGGGGGTGCACTGGTTGCTGCCCAGTGAGCGTTTGCGGCCGTTGCAATGGCTGGGGATTGTCCTGGCGTTTATCGGGATTGCGATTGCGTTTGCCGGTGGGGTGTCCTGGGACAACCTTGATTACCGCATGTTGATGGGCGATGCCCTGGGCGTGCTGGCGGGTGCCGCCTGGGGCGCGACCACGGTGGTGGTGCGCGCTTCGCGCCTGTCGGAAGCGCCGGTGACCCTGACGCTGTTCTATCAGTTGATTGTCGGCTTCTTCGGCCTGTTGTTGATTGCGCTGCTCAGCGGCCAGATCACCCATGTCAGCCTGACCAGCGTGGCGGTGGCCAGTGTGCTGTTTCAAGGCGTGGTCGTGTCGTTCTTCAGTTACCTGATCTGGTTCTGGCTGCTGCGCCGTTACCTGGCGGCCAACCTCGCGGTGTTTTCGTTCATGACGCCGTTGTTCGGCGTCACCTTCGGTGTGGTGCTGCTCGGCGAGGAACTGAGCCTGAACTTCGTCATCGGTGCCGTGCTGGTATTGGCGGGCATCACTTTTGTCAGCGCCGAACAGTGGTTGCGCCGTCGTTTGCGCAAAGCCCTCGGGCAGCACTGACCGGCGCGAGCAACAGACCGCCGGCGATCAACAGGCCGCAGCCGGCGACCACCAGTGCCGGCTGCAAACCACCACTGAAATGACTGCTCAGCGCCGCCAGCAATGGCCCGCTCAGTTGACCCACGGCAAAGCAGGCCGTCAGCAGGCCGGCATTGCGCTGGGTGGCGTGGGGCGCCAGTTCCCGGGAGCGTTGCATCACCAGTTGCATGCAGGCCAGGAACGGCGTGCCGCACAGGATCACACCCAATGCCAGGCCCGGCCCGTTGCCCAGCAGGCAGGCAAACACGCCAGCGGCTTGCAGCCATAACGTCGCCATCAACCAGTGCCCCGTGGCGCCGGATTTTTGCCGCCGCAGACTCACCAGCACCACGCCGGTTGCCGCCGCCAAACCAAAGCATGGCCAGAACAGGTCGGCCTGCCATTGGCCATGAAATTGCGCGTTGGCCATTTGCGACAAAAAGGTCGCCGGAATGATGTAGCCCAATCCGTACAAGGCGTAGATCCAGCCCAGACGAGCGATGCCTTGATTGCCCGACGTGCTGGCGCCGGGTGCCGCCGTCGCGGTGACACCCGGTTGTGGCAGGAACGGCAAGATCCCCAGCAACATCGTCAGCCCTGCGGCGGCGTACACCAGCCACAAGGTGGCGGACGTCTGGCCCAGCAGATTCGAGCCCAGGGCCAGCAGACCTGTCAGAAAAATCCCCAAACCCGGCCCGGCGAAGACCAGGGCACCGAGTCGAGGACGACCGGCCGCTGCCGCGAGTGGCTGGCTCAGGGCGGTAATCATCACCAGCACCCAGGCGCTGGCCACGCCGGTGCCGAAGCGCAGCAGCAGGTGCGACCAGAAACCATTGGCCCAGAACGACGCCAGGGTCAGCAGCACGCAGAGCCACAATCCGCCGAGCAAGCGCCGACGCACTTGCGCGGGACGCCGGGAAAACATGGCGTCCACCGCACCAATGAAATACCCGAGGTAGTTGGCGGCGGCAATCAGCCCGGCGGCGGTCAGGTCGATCTGGCCTTCGCTGAGCAGGTGCGGCAGTTGCGGTGTCAGGGCAAAACGGCCGATGCCCATGGCCATCATCAGGGCAACGAAACTGGCGGATAAGCGGATCAGGGGAGACATGGTCTGGATTCCGTTCAGAGGATCGATGACCGTCAGGCTAGGACTGATTGACTTTCTTTAAAAATGAATAATATTGAGTAACTTGTTCTTTTTTGGAGAATATCGTGGAGTTCAGCCAATTGCGCATCTTCCAGGCGGTGGCGGAGGAAGGGTCGATAACCCGTGCCGCCGAACGGCTGCATCGAGTGCCGTCGAACCTGTCGACCCGGCTCAAACAGCTGGAAGAGCAACTGGGCGTCGAACTGTTCCTGCGCGAACGTCAGCGTTTGCAGCTGTCGCCTGCGGGAAAAGTCTTGCTGGACTACACCGCCAGGCTGTTTGCCTTGCGCGACGAAGCCAGCGCGGCAGTGCAAGGCGGGCAACCGGCGGGCGACTTCGTACTCGGCACCATGTACAGCACGGCGGCGATTCACCTTCCGGGGCTATTGGCGCACTACCACCGTTTGTATCCGGCAGTGAACCTGCAAGTACAGTCCGGGCCCAGTGGTGAATTGCTCGAAGGCCTGCTCACCGGTCGACTTGATGCGGCGCTGGTGGATGGCCCCCTGGAACTGGCCGGGCTCGACGGGGTGCCCTTGTGCGACGAGCGCCTGGTGCTGATCAGCGAGGCCGACCATCCGCCCGTGCGCAGCGCGCTGGATGTGGAGGGGCGTTCGGTGTTCACCTTTCGCCAGGGCTGCTCCTACCGCATGCGCCTGGAGGCCTGGTTCGCCCATGACCATGCGGCCATGGGCCGGGCGATGGAGATCGAGTCTTACCCGGGGATGCTGGCATGCGTGATTGCTGGTTCCGGTGTAGCGCTGATGTCGGAGTCGATGCTCGCCAGTCTGCCAGGCCGTGAGAGTGTGGCCGTGCATCCGTTGGCCGAGCCGTTCGCCAGCGCTACTACCTGGCTGATGTGGCGCAAAGGCATGGTCGGGGCCAATCTGAACGCCTGGATCGAGCAGCAACAGCTGGTTTTTCCGCCGGCACGGGTAGGGTCACGGGAAATTGCCTGAACACAGGCTGATTGTGATGGATTCAGTAACAGATCATTGTGACTTTGCGCGAGCATTGCGTAGGACTTCGGACTATTATCTGTACGAAGGGGCTACAGAACTTTGGCCGCTCGGCACTACCCTGAAGGGGGCACCATGAAAGAGAAAATCCAAAACTGGCTGCATGACCTGGGTGTTGCACTGGGTTTGATCGAACCGCCTCTGCAACCCGTGCCAATTCGTACTGACGACGAACAACGTCGGCGCCAGCAGCGACGCCGGTAATGGCAGATAACATCTGACAGGTGAAAGGTTTCCTGTGGCGAGGGAGCAAGCTCCCTTGCCGCTTCGTGTACGTTTGATCACCCGCCTTAGTAGCGCTCGATCTCCAACAAAAACCGGCTTAAATCATTCGCCGTCCTGGCGGTCTTGAGCATCCGGTCTTCCTCCACCGTAAATGCCGTGACACCCAGTTCATCTTCCAGATGGAAGATCAGCTCTTCGATGTCTTTTTTATCCAATCCCAACTGCGCCAGGCTGGCGTTGTCGTCGAAGTCATCCCGACCTTCCAGCAGGCGGCTGATGTAGCGATGTACGACAGCACGAAGGGCAGCTTCTTTCATGATGGTTCTTCGAGGCGGTGGGTGTCGTTCTCCCTGCCGGTGCAGTTCCTGCCGTTGAGTACAGCAGGCTTTAGCCGTGTGAGCGCTGCCACTCGTCAATCATGCTGCGCAAATGTTCCCCGGAAAAACTGCCGAAATGCCCGCCGTGCACCGTGCGGATCGATAACGCGTGCAAGCGTCGCAGGCTGCGGGCGTAGTCATCGAGGTTGGAGTGGTAGGCGTCTTCGATCAGCGGGCCGTCGTAGATGATGTCGCCGCTGAACAAGGTCTCGGTGGCGGCTTCGTACAGGCAGATGCCACCCGGCGAGTGTCCCGGTGTGTGCACGACCTGCAACACCCGATTGCCCAGGTCCAGCACATCTCCGTCTTCGACAAAACCCGTCGCCGGTGCGGCCTTGACCCGGTACTCGGCGTAGCACAGCGGGCAATCGGGGTGCGCCTCGAACATGTCGTCGCCGACGAAGGCTTTGCTCAGGTCGTTGTCGCCATCGGGCGCGGCGAGAATGTCCGCCTCGGCCGGGTGCACCAGTCGTTCCGCGAATTCGTGATGGCCGGCGATGTGATCGAAATGGCAGTGGCTGGCCACGGCCACCAGCGGCCGTTCGGTGATCCACGGCAGTTGCTCGCGCAGACTGACCAGGCCCGAACCGCTGTCGAGCAGCAGGTCTTTGTCACGGCCCTGGATGTGCCAGAGGTTGCAGCGGTAGAAAGGCCGGATGTACGGCTCGTGGATCAAGCGGATGCCATCGCAGAGATGTTTGACTTCGAACCACTGATCGCGGCTGACGATCTTCATGTGCAGTTTCCTTCAGACGAAAAAAACGGGTGTGGCAAGTGGGCGTGTCCTCCCTTATTTCATGCGTCGCGCCGGATCTGATGTCGTGCAGGGCAAGGCGCGAGGAGCGTGGTTTGGTTGTTCCAAATAAGGTCCGAGCAACGCAGCCCTGCACGACATCAGATCCGGCCCTTCGGGTTGTGCCTAAAAGCGAGCTAGGCTGTGTTGCAGTCCTTGGCAAGGAAACGACCCTTACCTACGGACTGCGCCTTGCCTAGCTCGCTTTTAGGCGCAACGCGGCGCATGAAATAAGGGAGGACACGCCCGTGCCACACCCGTCGAAGAAAGCATCAAGTCGTTATGTACAGCTTAGGCAGCGTTGGCCTCAGTCACCGGGCGAGGGGACAGCAGGCTGACCAGCACGAAGCTCACCAGGCTTACGCCGAGGCTGAAGTAGATCGGCGAGTTGGCATCCATTCCGTCCTTGAACATGAATATCAGGGCGGTAATAAAGCCCAATGCCATGGCGGCGATTGCACCGGCCGTGGTGGCGCGTTTCCAGAAGATCGCACCCATCAGCGGGATCAGCATGCCGCCTACCAGCAGGTTGTAGGCCAGAGTCAGCGCGCTGATGACGTCATTCACCACCAATGCGATGCCCAGCACGACAATGCCGGTCAGCAGGGTGAACAAGCGGTTGGTAGCAATGTTCGACTCTTTACCACCGCGCAGCTTTGGCAGCAGGTCTTCGGTCAAGGTGGTGGACGCGGCCAGCAAGCCGGCGCTGGCGGTGGACATCATGGCCGCCAGGGCCGCAGCGATCACCAGGCCACGGATGCCGTCCGGCAGCGAGACTTTGACGATAGCGGCGAAGGCGTTGTTGACGTTGTCCAGGTCCGGGATCAGCACGTGTGCAGCCATACCGATCAGTGCGCAAACCAGGCCGTAGATGATGCAGTAGATACCGGCCGAAGTACCGGCGTACTTCGCCACTTTTTCGCTTTTGGCGGTGAACACCCGTTGCCAGATGTCCTGACCGATCAGGATGCCGAAGAAGTAAATCATGAAGTAGGTGATGATGGTGTCCCAGCCAATGCTGGTGAAGCTGAAGCTGGCGGCCGGCAATTGCGCGACCAGTTGATCCCAGCCACCCACGCGGAACAGGCAGATCGGCAGAAGCAGGAACATCAGGCCGACGGTCTGGATACCGAACTGCACAATATCGGTCAGGGTCAGCGACCACATGCCGCCGATGGTCGAGTAGATGACGACGATACCGCCACCCACCAGTACCGAGACCCAGAATGGCAGGTCGAACAGCACTTGCAGTACGGTGCCGATGGCCAGGATTGAAACCACGCCGATCATCAGGGCGTAGGCCAGCATGATAGTCGCGCTGGCGGTGCGGGCCATTGGGTTATAGCGTTTTTCCAGCACCTGGGTGACGGTGAACACTTTCAGTTTCAGCAAAGGTTTGGCGAGGAACAGGTTCAGCGCGATGATCCCGCAACCCAGTGCGGCGCAGAGCCAGAAACCGGAGATGCCGTGCACGTAGCCCAGACGCACGGTGCCCACGGTGGATGCACCGCCGAGGACGGTGGCGGCCATAGTGCCCATGTACAGGCTCGGGCCGAGGTTACGACCGGCGACCAGGTAGTCCTCGTGGGTCTTGGCCTTGCGCATGCCGTAGTAGCCGAGTATCAGCATTGCGGCGGCGTAGATGAGTACGACGAATAAATCCAAAGCCATTATGGCGTGTCTCCGATTGTCTTTTTTATGGTGGAACAAAGATGGTTCTGTGGGCTAGGTCTCTGTGGGAGCGAGCCTGCTCGCGATTGCGATTTGTCAGTCACATCAATGTCGGATGTGCCGCAGTCATCGCGAGCAGGCTCGCTCCCACAGGTGGATCTGTGTCAGGCGGGCTGACGTAGTTCAGGCTTTGCCATGGTGCTTGCGCCCTTGCTGCGAGAATCGTTCGGACCGAACACTGCGCTCGACTCCGGGAACAGGCTCAGCAGCGCCAGGTACACCAGCGAGGCCAGGCCCAGGGTCACCGGCAGGCTGATGTCGATACCACCGGCCATTTCGCCCAGCGGCCCGACAAACTGACCCGGCAGGTTCACGAAGCACAGGCCGACGGCCGCGCTCGGGATCCAGGCGCCCAGGCCACGCCAGTTCCAGCCGTGGGTGAACCAGTAGCGGCCACCTTTCTCGCCGCGGGTGAACACTTGCAGGTCATCCGGGCAGTAGAAACCGCGACGCACCAGCAGGCCGATGATCATGATCACCATCCACGGGGTGGTGCAGGTGATGATCAGCACGGCGAAGGTCGACACGCTCTGCACCAGGTTGGCCGCGAAGCGCCCGATGAAGATGAAGGCAATCGACATCACACCGATCAGCAGCGTGGCCTTGACCCGCGACAGCACCCGTGGGAATACGCTGGACATGTCCAGGCCGGTGCCATAGAGCGAAGTGGTACCAGTGGACATGCCACCAATCACCGCGATCAGGCACACCGGCAGGAAGAACCAGCTCGGTGATACCGCGAGCAGGCCGCCGACATAGTTGTTGGCCACGATGTAGTCCGGTGCCTTGACCGCTACGATGGTGGCGGTGACGAGGCCGAACAGGAACGGGATGAAGGTTGCGATCTGCGAAATCACCACCGCCGCCATGATGCGGCGCTTGGAGGTGTCACGCGGAATGTAGCGCGACCAGTCGCCGAGGAACGCACCGAAGGAAATCGGGTTGCTCATGGCTACCAGCGCAGCGCCGATGAACGCCGCCCAGAAACCGGGTTGGCCCATGTTGACGGTGCCGGCGTAGTTCACATCGAAGGGACCGGCGAAGGCGAAGGCGCCCAGCAGGAACAACAGGCTGGCACTCCACACCGCGATCTTGTTGACCCACAGCAGGAAGCGGAAGCCATAGATGCACACGGTCAGTACCAGGATCGCGAACAGACCGTAGGCCAGGCCCAGGGTCAGGTCGGTTTCCGGCAGGCCGATCAGGCGTTTGGCACCACCGATCAGCGCATCCCCCGAACTCCACACCGAGAGCGAGAAGAAGGCGATGGCGGTCAACAGCGACAGGAACGAACCGACGATCCGCCCGTGCACGCCGAAGTGCGCACCGGACGACACGGCGTTGTTGGTGCCGTTGATCGGGCCGAACAGGCCCATTGGCGCGAGGATCAGCGAACCCAGCAATACGCCCAGCACAATCGCCCAGACGCCCGCCTGGAAAGACAGGCCGAACAGTACCGGGAAGCTGCCGAGGACGGCGGTTGCAAAGGTGTTGGAACCACCGAAGATCATCCGGAACAAGTCCGTCGGGCCTGCGGTGCGTTCGCTGTCCGGGATCTGTTCGACCCCGTGGGTTTCAATTTGCGTAAGGCTTTGGTCGTTGTTGTTGTTATTCATGATCAGCTCCGATCATAAAGGCGCGCTCATCGTGCGTGAGCGTCACCTGTGTTGGCTAAGGGGTTGGCAGCCCTTCCGGCATCGCGGACAAATGTTCGTGGCAGGCCAGCCATAGGCCTTGTTGTTCTTGGCCAGACGCTTGTTTCTTGAAAACAATCGTCTCGCGCTCCTGGCTGAAGTGTTGCTCCCCTTGCATGCGCAACTCGGTGGCGACGTCATGGATGAAAATCGCCACGTCACCCAGCAGGCTGACGAAAGCGTTGCTTGAGGTGCACGAGAGCACCTCGAAGCCATCCTCGGCGCGCCAGCTGTCCCACATCGCCTGATAGGCGTCGCGCGACAGCAGGGGCTGTTCGAGGGTGTAGAAGACGAAGCTGGCTTCAAAGCTGAATGCGCCGAAGTAGGCTTCGCGATCGTTACGGGCAAAAGCGGACACCAGATCGGCGGCGGCTTTCAAGACCTGATCACGTTCATTCATGACCAATCCTCAGCGGTGGACTACGCCAGGCAGTACGCAGAGCATTTCGTACAGCAGGTTGGCGGCCAGCAGCGAGGTGTTACCGGTGGTGTCGTAAGCGGGGGAGACTTCTACCAGATCGCAACCGACCAGGTCGAGGCCTTGGCAGCCACGAACGATCTCGATTGCCTGAATGGTCGTCAGACCGCCGATTTCCGGGGTGCCGGTGCCAGGCGCCCAGGCCGGGTCAATGCCGTCGATGTCGAAGCTGAGGTAAACAGGACCGCCGCCGACTTTCTCGCGAACTTCAGCCATCAAGGGCTCCAGCGATTTGTGCCAGCACTCTTCGGCCTGAACCACACGGAAGCCCTGGTTGCGGCTCCAGTTGAAGTCGTCAGCGGTGTAGCCCTGGGCGCGCAGGCCTATCTGCACGACACGGTCCGGGTCCAGCAGGCCTTCTTCGACGGCGCGGCGGAAGGTGGTGCCGTGGGCGATCTTCTCGCCGAACATGTGATCGTTCACATCGGCGTGAGCGTCGATGTGCACCAGGCCGACCTTGCCGTGCTTTTTATGGATGGCACGCAGGATCGGCAGGGTGATGGTGTGGTCGCCGCCCAGGGTCAGGGGGATCACGTTGTGTTCGAGGATGTCGTCGTAGGCTTCTTCGATGATGCGTACGGCGTCCAGCAGGTTGAAGGTGTTGATCGCCACGTCGCCGATGTCGGCAACCGACAGCGAGTCGAACGGCGCAGCACCGGTGGCCATGTTGTAAGGACGGATCATCACCGATTCGGTGCGGATGTCGCGAGGCCCGAAGCGGGTGCCGGGGCGCAGCGAGGTACCGATGTCCAACGGCACGCCAACGAAGGCAGCGTCCAGGCCGGCAGCGGTATTCAAATGGGGGAGTCGCATCATGGTGGCGATGCCGCCGAAGCGCGGCATTTCGTTGCCGCCCAGTGGTTGGTGAAGAATCTTGTCCACGGGTAGGGCCTCATCGTCGTTGTTTTATTTATTGGTTTGCGCCGTTCACGGGAGTACGGACGAACCTTGTGGCGCCGATTCTGCGAAATGTAGTGCCCGGGAAGAATCGCTACGGGCAAATACTTAGTTCAGATTTTTCTAAACTAATGACTGGGACAGCGATAGACTTCCCTCCATACGCAAAACCCGATGCCAGGAGCAAACCCTGTGGGAGCGAGCCTGCTCGCGATGGCGGCGGGTCAGACAACATTGATGCTGATTGTCATGGCCTCATCGCGAGCAGGCTCGCTCCCACAAGGTTCTCTATTGATTCGAGTACTACGTGTCACCCCGAGACCGGAGCATTCCATGGCCAACGCTTTACCCGACCTGAAACTATTGCGCATCTTCGTCAGCGTGGTGCGCCATCAGGGGTTCGCCAACGCCCAGCAGGAGCTCAATCTCTCGACGTCGGCCATCAGCACCTACATGAGCCAGCTCGAAGCAGCCCTCGGCCTGGTGCTCTGCCATCGCGGCCGTGGCGGTTTCAGCCTGACCAGCAAGGGCGAGCTGTTCCATCAGGAAACCCTGCGTCTGTTGGGCGAACTCGAAGGCTTCGAGCAGTACGCCGCCGCCCTCAAGGGCGAGTTGCGCGGTACCTTGAACCTGGGGGTGATCGACTCCACCGTCAGCGACAAGGCCCTGCCGTTCGCCGAAGCCATCGGCGCCTACAGCCAGGAACACCCGGCCGTGCATTTGCACCTGTCGGTGATGAGCCCTTACGAATTGCAACTCGGCGTGCAGGACAACCGCCTCGACCTGGCCATCGGCGCGTTTTCCACGCGCATGAGCGGCCTGGTGTACATGCCGCTGTACCGTGAACAACACTGGTTGTATTGCAGCACGCGGCATCCGCTGTTCAACGAGCGGCGCATCCCCGAGCAAGTCATCACCCAGCAACGCATGGTCGGTCGTGGCTATTGGAGCCAGGCCGAACTGGCGCGCCACGGCTTCAAGCACAGCGCCGCGACAGTAGAAAGTATGGAGGCCCAATTGATTCTGGTGCTGTCCGGCGCCTACATCGGCTACCTGCCGGAGCACTACGCCCAGGCCTGGGCCGACAAGGGGGACTTGCGGGTGTTGCTGCCGGCGACCTTCGGTTATCAGGCGCCGTTCTCGATGATCGTGCGTCGGGGCCGTAGCCGCGAGCCGCTGATCCAGACCTTCCGTGATCTGCTCAAAGCACAACTGAATCAGGCGTAAAGACGATGTCCAGAATTCAATGTCCGCGTTGCCTGCGCCCGCAAACTCATTGTCTGTGCCCGTTGATTCCCAACCTCGACAGCCGCACCCGGGTGCTGTTGTTGCAGCATCCGAGCGAAGTGAACCATGCGCTGAATACGGCGCGGTTGGCGGCGTTGGGCTTGAACAATGCCGAGTTGATCGTGGGCGAAGTGTTCGAGGATTTGCCGACGTTGTTGAATCAACCGGGGCATCGGGCGCGGTTGCTGTTTCCCGGCGAAGATGCCCAACCGATGCAGGCTTGTGCCGCGACAGACGAACCCTTGCTGCTGGTGGTCCCCGACGGCACCTGGCGCAAGGCGCGCAAGATACTGCACCTCAATCCGCTGCTGGCGGCATTGCCGAGGGTGACGCTGGCCGAAGGCGGTGTGTCCCGTTATCGACTGCGCAAGGCGCCGGGGCCGGGGGCGTTGTCGACGGTGGAGGCGATTGTGCAGGCGCTGGAAATCCTCGAAGCGCCGGCGATGTTTACGCCGTTGCTGAAGCCGTTCGAGGCGTTGATCGAGGGGCAGATTGCGGCGATGGGGGAGGAGGTTTACCAGCGTAACCATGGGTCAAAATAGTCGGTGCCTGTCAGGGCCCCATCGCGAGCAGGCTCGCTCCCACATTGGTTCTTCGGCGAACACAACTTTTGTAACCACCGAAAATCCCCTGTGGGAGCGAGCCTGCTCGCGATGGCGGTGGAACAATCACAGAAGATCTTGAATAGTGACTACCGCTCCCGCATCGCCTCGGTCCGCGCTTTCAACACCGGTTTAAGCAAGTAATCCAGCACCGTTTTCTCCCCGGTAATAATATCCACCGTCGCCACCATCCCCGGGATGATCAGCAGCGGTTTCACATCCCCGCCCAAATGGTTTTTGTCGGTACGCACCTGAATCAGATAGAAACTGTTGCCCTTGTCGTCGGTGATGGTGTCGGCGCCGATCAGTTCCAGCTTGGCGCTCAGGCCGCCGTAAATGGTGTAGTCGTAGGCACTGAACTTGACCATGGCTTTCTGGCCAGGATGCAGGAATGCGACGTCCTGTGGCCGCACTTTGGCTTCGATCAGCAGGTTGTCTTCCAGTGGTACGATTTCCACCATGTCACTGCCGGGCTGGACCACGCCGCCGATGGTGTTGACCTTCAACACCTTGATGATGCCGTGCACCGGCGAGACCACCGTGGTACGTGTCACGCGGTCGTCGATGGCAATGCTCGATGCCGTGATTTTCGACAGGTCGGTGCGTTTCTCGTTCAGCTCTTTGGCGGCTTCCGAGCGGAAGGTTTGCTCCGACTCGTCGATCTTGCTTTTGATCTCTTCGATCGCCGACTCGGCCCGGGGAATCGCCAGGGTGGTGGCGTTCAAGGAACCGCGAATCTCCACGGCGCTGCGTTTGAGCCGCAGGATTTCCACCGGTGATACCGCACCCGTGCCCACCAGCGGTGTGGACATGTTCATCTCTTGTTGCAGCAGCGCCAGGCTGGAGCTGAACTGCCCCTGTTTCGAGCGGAACTCCGCCAGCTCCTGGGTTTTTTGCCGAAGTTGCTCGGTCAGGGTGCGCTGTTCGCTGGCCAGTCGCCGTTGCCGTTGTTCGTACAGCGAGCGCTCGTCTTCAGCCACTTGCGGGGCCTTGGCGATCACCTCTTCCGACAGCTTGAACGGCCGGCCTTCGGCTTCGGCCGAAAGCCGTTCGACCTGCGCGGTCAAGGCATAGCGATCGGCTTCGCTTTCGCCCTTGTTCGACAGGTAGCGGGTGTCATCCAGGCGCAGCAAGGTATCGCCCTTGTTCACCATTTGTCCTTCACGGACGAAAATTTCAGTGACGATGCCACCCTCCAGGTTCTGGATCACCTGGACCTTGCTCGAGGGAATCGCCTTGCCTTCGCCCATGGTCACTTCCTGCAACACGGCGAATTTGGCCCAGACCACTGCGCTGACCAGCAGCGCGGCCGCCAGCCACACGGTGATGCGCGACCAGCGCGGTGAGTCCTGCAACGAGGCGCCGGCGGTTTCCGGCATGAACTCGGTTTCGGCGCTTTTGTTGAAACTGTCGAAGTAGCCACGGGATCCTTGATCGGCAGACATGGGCGACTCCTAGACGGCCGCAGAGCCGACACGGCCCTTGCGCAGTGCATCGATGACCGCTTCCTTCGGACCGTCGGCGACGATCCGTCCGTTGTCCAGCACCACCAGCCGATCCACCAGGCTTAGCATCGAGGTTCGGTGGGTCACCAGCAGGATGGTTTTGCCCTGGACCCAGCCGTGAAGTTTTTGCCGAAGGATGTCTTCGCTGCTGTTGTCCATAGCGCTGGTGGGCTCGTCGAGCAGCATGATGGGCGGGTCGAGCAACATCGCCCGGGCCATCAATACGGCCTGGCGCTGGCCGCCGGACAGCAGTTGCCCGCGTTCGCCCACGGGCCGGTCGAAGCCTTGCGGGTGTTGCCGGGCCAGTTCGGTCACGCCGGTCATTTCCGCCACTTCGAGCATGCGTGAGTCGCTGATGTAGCGCGCGCCGAGGGTCAGGTTGTCGCGCAGGCTGCCGGCCAGAAGCGGCAGGTCGTGGGCGACGTAACCGATTTGATGGCGCAGGTCGGCGACGTCCAGTTGCCGCAGGTCCAGGCCATCGAGCAGCAGCTGGCCTTCATCCGGTTCGTAGAAGCCCATCACCAGTCGCGCCAGGGTGCTTTTGCCCGAGCCGCTGCGGCCGATGATTCCGATGCGCTCGCCGGGTTTCACACTGAAGCTGACATTGGCCAGGGCAGGAGAATTCTGACCGTTGTAGTGGAAGGTCACGCCGACGACATCCAGCGCGCCTTGCAGTTGGGTGCGCTCCAGCGGCCGCTGTTTGACGTCGCGTTCCTGGGGCAGGCCCATCAGCGCGTCGGTACTTTTCATGGTCAGTTGCGCTTGCTGGTAGCGGGTGATCAGGCCGGCGATCTGCCCCAGTGGCGCCAGTACCCGGCTGCCGAGCATGTAGCTGGCCACCAGGGCACCGACGCTGAGGTTGCCGGCGATGATGCTGTAGACCCCGGCGACGATGGTGGCCATGCCGGACAGTTGCTGGATGAACAGCGTGCCGTTGGTGGCCAGGGCCGAGAGGTTGCGCGCGTGGCTGTCGAGGCGGGTGAGGGCGCCGTGGGTGCTTTCCCATTTGTGCTGGCGTTCGCTTTCAGCGCTGCAGGCCTTGAGGGTTTCCAGGCCGCTGAGGGTTTCGATTAACAGCGCCTGGCGTTCGGCGCCGAGGCTGAGGCTTTTCTGCACGGTATCGCGCAGGCGCACCTGGATCACCATGGCGAAGATGATGGTGACGGGAAACGCCAGTATCGGGATCACCACCAGCCAGCCACCGAGCAGCCCGATCACCAGCAGCATCAGCAGGCAGAAGGGCAGGTCGATCAGGCTGGTGAGGGTTACGGCGGTGAGAAATTCCCGCAGGCCCTGGAAGTCATGAATGCTTTGGGCGAAACCACCGATGGTCGCCGGTCGCGCTTTCATCGCCATGCCGGTGATGCGCTCGAACAGGGTGGCCGACAGGATCACATCGGTTTTCTTGCCGGCGGTATCGAGCAAGTGCGCGCGCACGACCCGCAGCACCAGTTCGAAGGCGGTGCCGATCAGCAAGCCGATCGCCAGCACCCACAAGGTCGAAGTGGCCTGGTTCGGCACCACGCGATCATAGGTTTGCATCACGAACAACGGCACCATCAGGCCCAACAGGTTGATCAGGAAACTCGCCAGGATCGCATCGCTGTAGAGCCATTTCGACAGCTTCAGCGTGTCGCGGAACCAGGCATGGACCCGAGGCACCAGGGGCGAGCGCAAGTCTTCGAGTTCGTGGCGTGGCCGCGCAAACAACGCCTGGCCACTGTAGTGTCCGGCCAGCTCCTCGGGGCTGAGCCATTGTTCGCCGCCGTCGGCTTCGCAGGGCAGGATCAGCACCTTGCCGTCCTCGCCATAACGGCGCAGGACGGCCGTGCGGCCGTTGTTAAGCAACAGCAATACGGGCAAGTTGAGCGCGGAGATATCTTTGAGGTCACGGCGCAGCAAGCGTGCCTGCAAACCGGCCCGGGCCGCTGCACGGGGCAGCAGGTCCAGGCTCAGGCGTTGGTGTGCCATGGGCAGCCCGGCACTGAGGCTGGCGCGACTGACCGTCGCGCCGTGGAGTTTGCAGAGGATCAACAGACCGTCCAGAAGCGGGTCATCGAAGCTCAGGCGCGGATCGACACCGGTGTTGCCGGGTTCCATGCTGGTCATTGAACCCTCCCGGGCACTACTTCATTTCAGGTAGTCGAGCTTCGTTTTTCACTTCGGTCTGGGCGATAGCATCGGCGGGCAGTACGACCCGTTGCTTGCTCAGCAACTGGCCCATGTTCGCCAGGATGCGGTACATCGAGAACTCCTCGGTGTAGCGCACTTCGGTGTAGCGACGGTTGGCGTTGTAGAGCTCGTTTTCACTGTCGAGCAGGTCAAGCAGGGTCCGTTGGCCGAGGCCGAACTGATCCTGGTAGGCGATGCGCACGCGCTTGCTGGTGTCGGCGTATTCACGGGCGGTCGGGGTTTGTTTCTTGGCATTGACCATGGCGTTCCAGGCCAGGTGAATGTTCTCGTTGAGCTGGCGCAGGGCATTGTTGCGGATGTCCATGGCCTGGTTGATCTTGTGCGAGTCGGAGGCCAGGCGCGCCTTGTCGCTGCCGCCGCGGAACAGGTTGTAGTTCATTATCACGCCGACCCGCCATTCGTTGTCGTGGCCTTCGTCACCCTGCAGGTTGTTGTTCGCGCCCACCGCCGCCTCGGCATCGAAGCGTGGGTAGAACGGCGACTTGGCGACTTCGTACTGGCTTTCGGACGATTGCACGTCGGCCTGGGCGGATTTCAGGTAAGGGTTGTTTTCCACCATGCTCTGCTGGGCTTCTGGCAGGGAGGTAGGGACTTCGCCGCGAATCGACGGCGGGGTTTCGAGCTCATCGGGCATGCGCCCCACAACGGCATAGAAGTTCGACTCGGCATCGGCCAGATCGACTTCGGCGGTGTCGAGGTTGTTTTCCGCCAGTGCCCGGCGAGCGCTGGACTGGTCGGCATCGGCGTTGCTGCCCACGCCGCGCTGGGTGCGCAGGCCGATCTGGTCGTTGACCCGCAAGTGCGCTTGCAGGTTGTTCTTGGCCAGTGTCACCAGTTCGCGGCGCTTGAGGACTTCGAGGTAAACCTCGGTGGTGCGCAGGGCCAGGTCCTGAGCCGTGCCCTGAGCGTAATAGGCGCGCGAGTTGACCACGCCTTTGGTGCGTGCGACTTCATTGGAAGTGTTGAACCCGTCGAAGAGCATTTGCCGCAGGCGCAGCTCCGACTGGGTGTAGTTGAGGATTTCGGTATGGTGATTGCCGAACGCCCGGGTATTGGTGTTGTCACTGTACCCGCGCCCGTAGGCGGCGTTCAGATCAACCGATGGATAAAAGCCCCCTTTGGCGACCTTCACGTCCTCGTCAGCCGACAGACGGCTGTCCACCCGTGATGCCAGCTCCGGGTGCGTCGCGATGGTGCTCTGGATTGCCTCGGTCAGCGTCATGGCCTGGGCCTGGTACGAGCAGGCCATGGCCAAAAGAACCGCGCTGCAGAGGGGGGTTAATAGGCGCATGGTGCATCTCCCTGATTCCTGATGGTGCTTATCGGTCGCCAATTTATTGACGACAATTATAGGTAAAGTTGTTTCACATCTTTAACAAAAGAGCTAAGAACATTCTGGAGCGTAGCTAAGAAATTTTTTTCATAACGACTATGCAAAAAAAAACTTATGCGCTCTACAAAATCCAGCACATTGTTCAAGTCGAAACCCCTTGTTTTATGAGCTCTCTGGCGCTCATCGGGGTTTGAGGAAAGTTCCAATCCACTTATCGAAATAGAGCGGAGAGGTGCTGGAGGGGAGGGATGCGAGCGATCTGATGGCGACGGTTTTTTGTCACTTTAGTGCTTCGAGATCGTTACGCATCGCTCACAGGCAAGGTTGTTGCGAACAGGGATCCGATGCCATTGATTGCAGAGGGATTTTCCGAAATCGTAAACAGCGCCGTGAGCGACTGGCTGGGCGAGATCGTGTTCCGGGTCCACGGCTTACTCAAGTAAGCCGGCACCCGGAACACGATCCGCCAGGCAACCCGCTCGAGCCATGAGCACGTTCTTCGCACAATCAAGGTGCCGACAGCGGTTGGCGGCGGAGGAAGTGCACATGGCAACGCTCATCGGAATCGTCAGTAAGGTCATCGGTCAGGTGTTCGCGGTTGCGAGCGACGGCACCCGGCGTGCATTGGTCGAGGGGGACCGGCTGTTCGCCGGCGACCAACTGAGCACCGGCGCTGAAGGCGCGGTGGCGGTGCATCTGCAAAATGGCCAGGAACTGACCCTCGGGCGCGGCAGCAGCATGCAGATGACGCCGCAGTTGCTCGCCAATCAGATTCCCCATGTGAACTCGTCTGAAGCGCTGACGCCGAGCGAAGCGCAACTGACCGATGTCGAACAGCTGCAAAAAGCCATTGCGGCGGGCGACGACCCGACCCAAACCGCTGAAGCCACCGCTGCCGGGCCTACCACGACGGCCGGTGTACCGGGTGGCATCGCGGGCAGTGGCCATAGTTTCGTCATGCTCGAAGAAGTGGGCGGACGAGTCGATCCGGTGATCGGCTTCCCTACTGACGGGTTCAATGGCATTCCCGAACTACCCGAAGAGCGCCTGAACGCCAATCCGGACAATGACGTTGTTGCGGCCGAAGCCCCTGTGGTGCCGCCGGTGCCGAACAATCCGGTGACCTTCGACGGCCTGTCGCAGCAGAACGGCGAGCGGACCGTCAACGAGGCCAACCTGGCCGACGGTTCGGCGAGGAGCGAAGGCTCGCTGACGCGAAGCGGCACCTTCACCATCAATGCGCCCGACGGGCTGAGCAGCCTCAGCATCGGTGCGATCAACTTGATCAGCGGCGGTGTGGCGGCAGGTTTCCCGCAGTCGATCACCTCCCCGTTGGGCGGCACGCTGACCGTCACCGGTTTCAACCCGGCCACGGGCGTGGTCAGTTACAGCTACACCCTCAACCGTGCCGAATCCCATGTGAGAGGCGAGGGTGCCAATAGTCTTGTCGAACACGTCACCGTGGTGGCCAGCGACAGCAATGGCGACAGCACTACCGGTACAGTGACAATCAACATCATCGACGACGTGCCGCAAGCAGTCGATGACAACAATGGCACTGCTTCGGAATCTCTGCTGACCCTCAACGGCAACGTGCTGAGCAACGACGTGCAAGGCGCTGACCGGGTGCCGCTCGGGGAGAACAGCGGGCCGATCACCCCTGGTACCTTTACCGGCACCTACGGCACCCTGGTGCTGAATGCCAATGGCACCTACACCTACACGCTGAACACCAGCGATGCTGATTTCAAAGCCCTGCACGGCGGTGGCAATGGCACCGAAACCTTCACCTATACGCTGACAGACGCGGACGGCGACAGCAGCACCGCCAACCTGGTGCTGCAGATCCACAACAACGATGACCCGATTACGATTGGCGGATTGAATGCCGGGGGCGGCGAGTTGACCGTCTTCGAGAAAAACCTCAGCGCCGGCAGCGCACCGGACGCCACCGCGCTGACCCAGAACGGTACCTTCACCGTCGCCGCCCTCGACGGCGTCACCACCCTGACCGTCGGCGGCATCGCCGTGGTCACCGCTGGCGTGGCCGCCGGCTTCCCGCAATCGATCACCACGCCGTTGGGCAGTACCCTGACCATCACCGGGTTCAACGCGGCGACCGGCGTGGTGAGTTACAGCTACACGCTGGTCGATAATGAAACCCATCCAACTGCCAACGGCGCCAACACCCTGCCTGAGCAGTTCGCCGTGACCGTGGTCGATGACAACGGCACCACCGCGACCGGTTCACTGGACGTCAACATCGTCGACGACCTGCCCAACGCTGTGGGCGACAGCAATGGCACTGCTTCGGAAACTCTGCTGACCCTCAACGGCAACGTGCTGAGCAACGACGTGCAAGGCGCTGACCGGGTGCTGCTCGGGGAGAACAGCGGCCCAATCACCCCCGGCACCTTCACCGGCACCTACGGCACCCTGGTGCTGAATGCCAATGGCACCTACACCTACACGCTGAACACCAGCGATGCCGATTTCAAATCCCTGCACGGCGGTGGCGACGGCACCGAAACCTTCACCTACACCCTCACCGATTCGGACGGCGATAGCAGCACCGCCAACCTGGTGCTGCAGATCCACAACAACGATGACCCGATTACGATTGGCGGATTGAATGCCGGGGGCGGCGAGTTGACCGTCTTCGAGAAAAACCTCAGCGCCGGCAGCGCACCGGACGCCACCGCGCTGACCCAGAGCGGCACCTTCACCATCACTGCGCTGGACGGCGTCACCACCCTGACCGTCGGTGGCATCGCCGTGGTCACCGCTGGCGTGGCCGCCGGCTTCCCGCAATCGATCACCACCCCGTTGGGCAGTACCCTGACCATCACCGGGTTCAACGCGGCGACCGGTGTGGTGAGTTACAGCTACACCCTCAACGACAACGAAGCCCATCCAACTGCCAACGGCGCCAACACTTTGCCTGAACAGTTCGCCGTGACCGTGGTCGATGACAACGGCACCACCGCGACCGGTTCACTGGACGTCAGCATCGTCGATGACCTGCCCAACGCCGTGGGCGACAGCAATGGCACTGCTTCGGAATCTCTGCTGACCCTCAACGGCAACGTACTGAGCAACGACGTGCAAGGCGCTGACCGGGTGCCGCTCGGGGAGAACAGCGGCCCAATCACCCCCGGCACCTTCACCGGCACCTACGGCACCCTGGTGCTGAATGCCAATGGCACCTACACCTACACGCTGAACACCAGCGATGCTGATTTCAAAGCCCTGCACGGCGGTGGCAATGGCACCGAAACCTTCAGCTACACCCTCACCGATGCCGACGGTGACAGCAGCAGCGCCAACCTGGTGCTGCAGATCCACAACAACGATGACTCGATCACGATTGGCGGTTTGAATGCCGGGGGCGGCGAGTTGACCGTCTTCGAGAAAAACCTCAGCGACGGCAGCGCACCGGACGCCACCGCGCTGACCCAGAGCGGCACCTTCACCATCACTGCGCTGGACGGCGTCACCACCTTGACCGTCGGAGGCATCGCCGTGGTCACCGCTGGCGTGGCCGCCGGCTTCCCGCAATCGATCACCACGCCGTTGGGCAGTACCCTGACCATCACCGGGTTCAACGCGGCGACTGGCGTGGTGAGCTACAGCTACACCCTCAATGACAACGAAGCCCACCCGACCGCCAACGGCGCCAACACCCTGCCTGAGCAGTTCGCCGTGACCGTGGTCGACGACAACGGCACCACCGCGACCGGTTCACTGGACGTCAACATCGTCGACGACCTGCCTAACGCTGTGGGCGACAGCAATGGCACTGCTTCGGAAACCTTGCTGACCCTCAGCGGCAACGTACTGAGCAACGACGGGCAGGGCGCTGACCGGATAACAGTCGGGGAAAACAGTGGGCCGATCACCCCCGGCACCTTCACCGGCACCTACGGCACCCTGGTGCTGAATGCCAATGGCACCTACACCTACACCCTCAACACCAGCGATGCTGATTTCAAAGCCCTGCACGGCGGTGGCGACGGCACCGAAACCTTCACCTACACCCTCACCGATTCCGATGGCGACATCAGCACCGCCAACCTCGTGCTGCAGATCCACAACAACGATGACCCGATCACGATTGGCGGATTGAATGCCGGGGGCGGCGAGTTGACCGTCTTCGAGAAAAACCTCAGCGACGGCAGCGCACCGGACGCCACCGCGCTGACCCAGAACGGCACCTTCACCGTCGCCGCCCTCGACGGCGTCACCACCCTGACCGTCGGTGGCATCGCCGTGGTCACCGCTGGCGTGGCCGCCGGCTTCCCGCAATCGATCACCACGCCGTTGGGCAGTACCCTGACCATCACCGGGTTCAACGCGGCGACTGGCGTGGTGAGTTACAGCTACACGCTGGTCGATAATGAAGCCCATCCAACTGCCAACGGCGCCAACACCTTGCCTGAACAGTTCGCCGTGACCGTGGTCGATGACAACGGCACCACCGCGACCGGTTCACTGGACGTCAGCATCGTCGATGACCTGCCCAACGCCGTGGGCGACAGCAATGGCACTGCTTCGGAATCTCTGCTGACCCTCAACGGCAACGTACTGAGCAACGACGGGCAAGGCGCTGACCGGATAACAGTCGGGGAGAACAGCGGCCCGATCACCCCCGGCACCTTCACCGGCACCTACGGCACCCTGGTGCTGAATGCCAACGGCACCTACACCTACACCCTCAACACCAGCGATGCCGATTTCAAGGCATTGCACGGCGGTGGCAATGGCACCGAAACCTTCACCTACACCCTCACCGATGCCGACGGTGACAGCAGCAGCGCCAGTCTGGTGCTGCAGATCCACAACAACGACAATCCAGTGGTCCTCAACGGCCTCAACGTGTATGGCGGTGAACTGACGGTTTACGAAAAAAACCTCAGTGACGGCAGCAACCCTGACACACCAGACCTGACCCAGAGCGGCACCTTCACCATCACTGCGCTGGACGGCGTCACCACCCTGACCGTGGGCGGCATCGCCGTGGTCACCGCTGGTGTGGCGGCGGGCTTCCCGCAATCGATCACCACACCGCTGGGCAGCACCCTGACCATCACCGGCTTCAACGCGGTGACCGGCGTGGTGAGCTACAGCTACACCCTCAACGATAACGAAGCGCACCCAACCGCCAACGGTACCAACACCCTGCCTGAGCAGTTCGCCGTGACCGTGGTCGACGACAACGGCACCACCGCGACCGGTTCACTGGACGTCAACATCGTCGACGACCTGCCCAACGCCGTGGGCGACAGCAATCCTTCAACGGCTTCGGAAACCCTGCTGACCCTCAACGGCAACGTGCTGAGCAACGACGTGCAAGGCGCGGACCGGGTGACGCTCGGAGAGAACGCCGGGCCGATCACCCCCGGAACCTTCACCGGCACCTACGGCACCCTGGTGCTGAATGCCAACGGCACCTACACCTACACCCTCAACACCAGCGATGCCGATTTCAAAGCCCTGCACGGCGGTGGCAATGGCACCGAAACCTTCACCTACACCCTCACCGATGCCGACGGCGACAGCAGCACCGCCAACCTGGTGCTGCAGATCCACAACAACGACGCTTCAGTGGTCCTCAACGGCCTCGACGTGTATGGCGGTGAGCTGACGGTCTACGAAAAAAATCTCAGCGATGGCACCCACCCGGATACACCGGCCCTGACTCAGAGCGGCACCTTCACCGTAACCGCCCTCGATGGCCTGCAAACCCTGACCGTGGGCGGCATCACGGTCGTCAGCGGCGGTGTTGCAGCCGGCTTCCCGCAAACCGCCGTCACGCCACTGGGCAGCACCCTGACCATCACCGGTTACAACCCGGCGACCGGCGTGATCAGCTACAGCTACACCCTCAACGATAACGAAGTCCATTCAACAGGCAACGGCGCCAATAGCCTGACCGAGAACATCAACGTCGTGGCCACCGACACCGATGGCGACAGCGATACCGGGCAGATCAACGTCAAGATCGTCGATGACCTGCCGAGCGCCAATCCCGACGCGGATTCGGTGCAGGAGGGCGGCACCGTCAACCTCAGTGTGCTGGGCAACGACGTCAGCGGGGCTGATGGTCCGGCTGTCGCTGGAGCGGTGGTTGGTGTGCGTGCGGGTAGCGACACATCAACCTCGGCCATCGGCGGGCTCGACGACCACATCGCCGGTACTTACGGTTACCTGACCCTCGATGCCAACGGCAACGCCGTGTATCACAGCACGCCTAACGCAGTGAGCGGCCCCGGCGCGGTGGATGTGTTCACCTACACCGTGCGCGACTCCGATGGTGACGAAAGCACCACCACCCTCACCATCGACGTCTACAACAGTTACCTGAAGGCCGTCAGCGACAACGACGTGACGGTTCTGGAAAAAGCCCTCGACCTGAGCCAGGACGGTCAGGACCTGGTGGCCGGCACCGTCACCGGCAGCGATCCGACCAGTACGGGCGAAACCGCGTCCGGCACGCTGGTGGGTTCGGTCACCAACGCCGTCGGCGCGATCACCTATGCCCTGGTCGGCAGCGATGTCGGGGTATACGGGCAGATTCAGCTCAACGCCAACGGCACCTATACCTACACCCTGACGACACCACCGAGCACCATGCCGCATGCCAATGACGGCCCGAACGTGATATACGAAACCTTCACCTATCAGGCCACTGATTCGCTGGGCAACATCGTCACCAGCACCATCGTGGTGAACATTGTCGATGACGTGCCCAAAGCGATGAACGACAGTAACGTCGGCACCGCTTCGGAGACAGTGCCAAGCCTCAGCGGCGATGTGTTCGGCAACGACGTGATCGGCGCCGATAAAGTCGCCATCGGCCCGGATGCCGGCCCGGTCACCCCAGGCACCTTCACCGGTACCTATGGCACCCTGGTGCTCAATGCCAACGGCACCTACACCTACACGCTGGATCCCGATAATGCGGACTTCAAAAACCTGCATGGCGGTGGCAGCGACACCGAAACCTTCACCTACACCCTCACCGATGCCGACGGTGACATCAGCACCGCCAACCTGGTGCTGAACGTCTACAACAACGACGATAAGGTCACTCTCAACGGCCTCGACGTGTATGGCGGTGAACTGACGGTCTACGAGAAAAATCTCAGCGACGGCACCAGCCCCGACACACCGGCCCTGACCCAGAGCGGCACCTTCACCGTGGCTGCCCTCGACGGCCTGCAAACCCTGACCGTGGGCGGCATCACGGTCGTCAGCGGCGGTGTTACAGCCGGCTTCCCGCAAACCGCCGTCACGCCACTGGGCAGCACCCTGACCATCACCGGTTTCAGCCAGGGCGTGATCAGCTACAGCTACACCCTCAACGATAACGAAGCCCATCCAACGGCCAACGGCACCAACAACCTCATCGAGAACATCAACGTCGTGGCCACCGACACCGATGGCGACAGCGATACCGGGCAGATCAACGTCAAGATCGTCGACGACCTGCCAAACGCCAAACCAGACTCGTCGTCGGTAGTGGAGGGCGGCACCGTCAACATCAGTGTGCTGGGCAACGATGTCAGCGGCGCCGATGGACCGGCGACGGTGGTTGGCGTGCGTGCCGGCGGCAACACCTTGACGTCAGCCATCGGCGGGCTGGGCAATCAGATCAACGGTACCTATGGCTACCTGACCCTCGATGCCAACGGCAACGCGGTGTACCACAGCAACCAGAATTCCGTCGGCGATCCGGGCGCCACTGACACGTTCACCTACACCGTGCGTGATTCCGATGGCGATGAAAGCACTGCCACCCTCACCATCGACGTCGCCAACAGCGCGATCAAGGCCAACCCCGACAGCGACGTGACGGTCTACGAAAAAGCCCTCGACCTGAGCCAGGACGGCCAGGACCTGGCCGCCGGTACGGTCACCGGCAGCGATCCGGGCAACACTGGCGAAACCGCATCCGGGACCCTGGTCGGTTCGGTCTCCGGTGCTGGCGGCGCGCTCACCTACACACTGGTCGGCAGCGCCACCGGCAGCTACGGGCAGATCCTGATCAACCCCGACGGCAGCTACACCTACACCCTGACCTCGGCGCCGAAAACCTTGCCGAACGCCAACGACGGGCCGAACAGTCTGAGTGAAAGCTTCACCTACAAAGCCACCGATGCGCTGGGCAACAGCAGCACCAGCACCATCGTGGTCAACATTGTCGATGACGTGCCCAAGGCGGTGGCAACGGATCGCTCGGTGGCGGCGGTGGAGATCGATTCCAACCTGCTGATCGTGCTCGACGTCTCCGGCAGCATGGCCGACCCTTCCGGCGTGTCGAACCTGTCGCGCCTGAGTCTGGCCAAGCAGGCCATCAGTGCCTTGCTGGATAAATACGACGACCTGGGCGATGTGAAAGTGCAGCTCGTCACCTTCAGCAGCAGCGCCACCGACATGACTTCGGTGTGGGTCGATGTCGCGACCGCCAAGACACTGCTGGCCGGCCTCGTCGCGAACGGCGGCACCAACTACGACGCGGCCGTGGTGACCATGCAGACCGCGTTCAACACCTCGGGCAAACTGACCGGTGCGCAAAACGTCGGCTACTTCTTCTCCGACGGCAAGCCCACCACCGGCCAGGAAATCGGCACCGCCGACGAGACCGCGCTGAAAGCCTTCCTCGATGCCAACAGCATCAAGAACTACGCGATCGGCCTGGGCAGTGGCGTGAGCAACGCCAACCTCGATCCGTTGGCCTACGACGGCAACAGCCACACCGACACCAATGCGGTGGTGGTCACCGACCTCAACCAACTCAACTCGGTGCTGTCCGGCACCGTGGTCGGCGCACCGGTCACCGGTTCGTTGCTGGGTGAGGGTGGCGCGTTCGGCGCTGATGGCGGTTTCATCAAATCCATCGTGGTCGACGGCACCACCTACACTTACGATCCCAAAGCCCTCAGCGGCCAGGGTTCGTTGACGCCAAGCGGCGGCACCAACCACGGCACCTTCAACACCGTGAACAACACGCTGAGCATCGCCACCAACAACAGCGGCACATTGGTGATCAACCTCGACACTGGCGACTACAGCTACACCTCGCAGAAAACCACGTCGGTGTTGATCACCGAGAACATCGGCTTCACCGTCAGCGACAACGATGGCGACCTCACCAGCTCGACGCTGACCGTGAAAGTGATCCCCAACGCGCCTCCGGTGGCGGTGGACGACCACGTCATCACCAACGTCCTGTCGAGCAATATCGTGGTGCCGGCCGAACTGCTGCTGGTCAACGACACCGACCCCAATGGCGACCAGCTTTCGGCGACCCCGACCTCGTTCAACACCGGCTGGGTCGTGAAAGGCGGGGACTTCACCGGTACCGGCGCGATCGACTTCGCCGGCGAAAACAACAACCCCGCCAACCAGAGTCTGGCCAATGTGCGCAACGCCTTTGTGGCCAACGCGACGACCATGACGGCGCTGCTGGTGATCAGTGGCTATCTGGGCGCCGCGAACAACTCCAATGGCAACAATGAAGACTTCATCACGGTCAAGCTGAATCAAGGTGAGACGCTCAACCTCAATCACAACCTGGATGCCGGGCACATCACGATGGAGTATTCGCTCAACGGTGGGGCGTTCGTCAGCATCGCCGATGGTGACACCATTACCGCAGGCGCGGATGGCACTTACCAGATCCACGTGACCAACATCGCCAACACCAGTGGCGGCAATAAGAATTCGGCGGAAAACTACGAACTGACCATGACCGTCAACTACGCCGGAGCACACGAAGTCACCACGGACTACCACGGCACCTACACCGCCAACGACAACCACGGCGGCAGCGATTCGGCCAACCTGACCATCAGCTATCAGGACGGCCACACCCTCACCGGCACCAGCGGGGATGACGTACTGGTGGCGGGCACGGGCAACAACTTCATCAATGCCGGCGACGGCAACGATGTGCTCACCGCCGGTTCCGGCAACAACGAGCTGCATGGCGACGCCGGCAATGATCTGCTCTTCAGCGGCCAGGGCAGTGACATCGTCGATGGCGGCACGGGTATCGACACGGCCAGTTACGCCCACGCCACCGCCGGAGTGACGGTCGACCTCAGCCTGCTCGGTGGGCAAAACACTCTCGGTGCCGGCACTGACACCCTGGCCGGCATCGAAAACCTCACCGGCTCGAACTTCAACGACACCCTTACCGGAGACAACACCAACAACGTGATCAACGGCGGCCTGGGCAACGACATCCTCAACGGCGGGGGCGGCGATGACTTGCTGATCGGGGGCCTGGGCAACAACACCCTCACCGGCGGGGCGGGGGCCGATACCTTCCAGTGGCTCAAGGGCAACAGTGGCCATGACGTGATCATCGACTTCACGCCCGGCACCGACAAACTCGACCTGTCGCAACTGCTGCAAGGGGAAAACGGCACCACGGCGTCGCTGGATGACTACCTGCATTTCACCGTCACCGGCAGCGGGCCGTCGACGGTGACCAGCATCGACGTCAGCGCCATGGCCGGCGCCGCGCCGAACCAGACCATCGACCTGGCCGGCGTCGACCTCGCCAGCCATTACGGTGTAACGCCGGGGGCGGGTGGGGTGATCGCGGGCGGGTATGACACCGCGACCATCATCAACGGCATGCTCAACGATCATTCGTTGAAGGTGGATACCGTGTAACCCGAAGTCGCAACCACAGAACCCGCGTTCCCGATCAAACGGGAGCGCGGGTTTTTTATGGGCAAAATCGGGTGGTCTGAGGGTGGTTTTACGATGAACGGTCGCAATACCTGTTATTTCTGACAGTAGGCAGCATCAGCGGACAGGCATTTAATTAAGCCCATCAGATGCGCCGATGTGATGACCGTGAAGGCGGTTTTGCACGTGATTCACTGTCCAGGCGCATTGCACTTGATTCGTTGCCACGGAGTATCTGCGATGCCGTCCCCGAAATTTCCGATAGACCCAGAACGTACCGGGCCAAACCCCGGCGAGGATGGTATGGCCCTTCCGTTGCCTATCGTTCCGGTCATTCTCAAAGACGAGGACGGCAATGAAAGTGCGGATGGGCTGGTACCGCGCAGCGTTTTGAATAGTCATCTGCAGGTCACTGTACCGGCATGGAGTTTTTCCACCGATCCGGCTTTTGGCGCAGACATTGTTGCCGTTGGTTGGAGGCCGGTAGGGCAAGACTTTTTTGAAGTCAGCAGAGTTCTATTTCCCATCCCCATTGAGCCAGGGGACAAGATCGTATCGGTACCACGGGATAAGTTGGTGCACGGTATTTATGACCTGTCGTACAAACTCATTATCGGGGGCAACTCGGCTGAATCCGGTAAAAAGAAAATCACGGTCGACCGGGTTGAACCTGACGACGGTCAGGAACCTTTGGCGCTGCAAATGCTGGATGTCGTGGGTAGCATCACTGACGACTATTTGACCGAGCACGGGCAAGTTCGCTTCAAGGTCCCGACTTATGTGGATGTGCAGGCTCGTGATCGGGCGATTTATTACTGGTCGGATAATCCCAATCCACCGGATTCGGAACCCGAAATTCGCGAGCAGGCCTTCAGCCAGCAAGATATCGACAATGATCAACTGATTATCACGATGTATGAGGCAGATATTCGGGATCGTGGGCCCGGGCCACGTTACATCTTTTACCGGCTGCGAGACTGGGCCGGTAACCGTGGGCCCCGCTCGACATTTCTACCGCTGTTCGTCGACTTGCTCCCGGCGCCAGGTAATCTCAAGCCGCCACGCGTGCCGTTGTCGGCCAGAGGATTGATAGACCGTCAGCACGCTCGTGAAGGTGCGGTGGACCAAGGTGTGGTAACGGTAGAAATCGATGCCTATGACAATCCGGCTGTGGGCGATGAGGTGTTGATCGACTGGGATGAAAACCCCTTGGCACCGCTGGCAGTCGACCCCGGACGGTTCCCGCTCGTGGCTCCGGTGCCTTGGTCGGTGCTGCGTGCCAATGGCCTGGGCCCAATGACGGCGCGCATCACTTACAAGGTGCGACGCGGCAGTGGAGACACGCCGTCATCGCTTGAAACGCGGGTGCCGATGGATTTGACCGTGGCCGGGCAGGACCATGCCAATGCGCCAGCGCTGCTGAACGCCACGCTGGCCCTGCTTGAGGTGTATGGCGCCAAATCCCAGACCTTGAACACCTTGCTCTCCGAGGATTTTGGTGAAGATGCCGAGGCATTTCTGACCTTGTTTGACGATCCACAACCCGGGCAGACGATCGAGTTGTACTGGGGGTCGATCAGCACACCGGTTGCGCAATACATCGTCCAGTCCGGTGACGTGGCGGGAAAAAGGGTGCCGATCACAATCCCCTGGTCTGCGATTGACCAGGACCGGGACAACCCGGCGCTGCCGGTCTACTACACCACCAGCAACGGTATCAATCTGCAGCAAGCGCGTATCACCTCGGTCCGTGTCTTGATTGTGGTCATCGAGGGCCTGAAAGAGCCGTCGTTCCCTCATGCGGGTAAATACGGTGTTCTCAATTGCTGTGCATGCCCGAGGCTCTGGAAGGGGGTTTGGGTGAAAGTGGAAGGTAATCCGGCATTCGATGAGAACGATGTCGTGACCCTGCATTGGCAAGGGTGTGAAGGGACGAATGGCACATCCCCCATTCCCGGCGTCGTTGACACATTCGCCACGAAGTTGAACCTGGATCAGGCGCGTAATGGTTTCGAAGTTCATGTGGCTGATTATGAAAATCTGATTGCACCCATGGTCAACAATGGTTCCGCCCTTTGTTATTACGACTTGAAAAAGCTCAATGGCGCAGTGGGCGTCTCCAAGAAAGATTTCGTCATCATCAACAGGACCATGCCCAGTGGCGAAGTGTGTTCGCCGACGAATGAGACTTGTCAGGAGCCCTGCGATAAGTAATCGCTTCTGTCATTGAAAAGCTGATGTTTGTTTAACGTGCTTGTTCCAGTTTTCGTGGTGCGTAACCCTGCACGTTAATAAATGGTTTGAAAGTTGAAAGCCGTGCCTTTCGAGGTGCTGTCTGTATGCGTTTGATGTTTTTAAGTTGCACGTGGCTGTTGTCAGTCATGTGCTTGGTTGAAATACCTGGGGCAGGTAAAGCCCGTTTATTGAGTAGGAGTTGAGATATGTCAAGTTTAGAGAAAATCACGTCCGCACAACAAAGCCGGTTGAATTATAAAAAAATTCGCCTCTCAAGCCCAAAAGTTGTTGCGGGTCCACCCAACCTGCATACCGATAATCCATTGTTGCCGAACACCCCTGATGATCTGCCTAATCAACTGCATCGCATGTATCAAGGGGTGGAACTCAAGGTTGAAGTGCCAAGGCCAGACGTTGCGGACCTGCCTGGTGGTATTCCGGGGATTATTCAACTGACATGGGATGAAACTCGGGTGGGAACACGTTTTACCTATACGACACCGCTGGACTCTGATATTCTAAAAATTGATTTGAATTTGCCGGAAAATTTGAGCAATCAACCCGGAACCCATCAACTCGGTTACCACCTGGTGCAAGGTGGTAACCCCACTACAGTGACACCACTGACTATTAATGTTGATACAACCCATCCAGAGACCAATGGTGAGGTAATAGTTCCACCGGAGGTGGAGCGTGACGGTATTACCAAGAAGTACCTGGACGAAAATGGTAATGTGCAGTTAACCATACCTGAGTATTCAGGCAGAAAAATCGGCGATGTCATCGAACTCCATTTTGGTAAGTCATTGCCACTTTCGAGGAAATTTGATGAGATTACACGGACCGACACCAACGTTCCGGTAGTCTCCGACAAATTGACTGCCGCTGTGGTGGGGGACGAAGAGGGGCCGCATGCGATCTTTTACTACATCACCAACCGCAAAGGTTATATAAGTGGAGTTTCTCTATTCAAACAATTGAATGTCACGTTGACCGATCCGCCAGTAGGTTTGTTGGCGCCGGATATTCCGCTGTACGAGGACGGCCTGATCGATTTGGCTGATGCCCAGACGCCGGTAGGCGTAGGGATGAAGGTTGAATACACCAACTTCATGCCGAATGATCAATTGCTGGTGACATGGGACGGTATCCCACAAGCACCCAAACCGATTGTCAGCTTTCCCGTTTACGCGAATGTACTGTTCAAAGATGTTTTCAATGGTAATGCTGGTGAAAAAACGGTCACGGTTGAGTATCAAATCAAGCGTGGCTCGCTTCTTTATCCGTCAACTCCACTGTCTGTGGAAGTCGATGTAGACTTGAGGAAACCGGGTGGCGTTATTGACCCGGACAATCCAGGCCCTGTTAACCCGAACCTTGCTCTGGTGACGGTTCAAGGGCAGGGTGGTAATGATCCAAACAAGTTGACAGAAGCTGACAAGGATCAGGACGTCGATGTGTCGGTTGTCATTTACGAAGGGGCGAAAGTGAACGATGAAGTTCAACTTGTCTGGAAGGGCGTTCCTGTACCGGCAGCCAATGGTGGTGTATATACAGTAGAGGAACCGGTTCCGGTGCCTCCAGCCAGAATTACCTGGACCACTGACTGGAGTGTTGTCGCCGACGGGGGCAACGGAAATCCAATTCTTGTAAACTACGAAATCGCACACCCGGATGTAAACGAAAACAAAGACATCTCCCCTAATCAGGACGTTGATGTCGAGATTGTTCCCGGTGTTGTTCCAGAGGCAAAGTTTCAAAACCTTGATCCGGACTTCACTGACTGGTTGAACTGCGGTTCATTGCGTCAGGATCCTGTGAAAGGCACTGTTGTCGAAGTGCTGGTTGCAGGTGGAGAACCTCAACTTAAAGATCAGGATCTGGTTTTTAAATATCAGGGTTATACCGACAATACAGGTACGGTGAAACCTGGCACGGACCTTGATGTTACGTATACCCCCAATGAACAAGAAGCAATCAACGGTTTTATCGTGAAAATCCCTTATGCCCCTATTTTGGAAACCGAGAATGGCTGGGGGGACATTAGATACACCGCTGTTATCGACGGTCGCCCAGTAGACTCCGTTCCACATCTGGTAAGGGTTTACCTGGTCGATCCGGGTGATGGCGGCACTTGCAAGATCACTCGACGTTAAGGTGATTTGAATAGCCGGCGGGAGGCGCGTCATGCGCCTTCCGCTTTCGGGGGTCTTTCGTTGAACAAGTCTCTGATGACGGAGCTTTCGGAATGAACCCTGGAATTACTCGCGGCTAAAAAAGGATTACTCCTACATTCATGTTTGCAAGTACTGGGTATTGTCTGCTGCCCTCGTAGTCTTTTGCGCTGTTTCATGAAAGACGTGAGGCCTTGATCAATCGGAGCCATTTTATGAACATCGGCAATAGCAAATCGCACAAACCTGCCTTCGCAGGCCCATTTCAAATGCTGGTAGCCATACCGGCATTTTTTTTTCTGAGCCCTGCCGCACTGGCAGCGACCATCGTCGATAACACCACGCTGGACATCGATGCAACGACGCCAACCATTGACTACCTGGTGCGCAACAACGGCGTGCTCAATGTCACAGGCGCCAATACCAATGAGATTACCGCGACCGGTGGGTCGACACTGAACATCAATGGCGCGACCATTACGGCGAGAAGCGGTATCGAAGGGGTCACCATTACCAATAGCCAAGGGACGCTCAACCAGGCCAGCGTCACCAGCGATACCCTGGCTCTGGCGGTCAATCGGCTGAGTTCTTCGACGCAAGGCTCGACGGTAACCGCCACAGGTGGTTTTTACCGCGGGGGTGACGCCGGCGCTCAAGTCACAGGCTTGAGTACCCTTACGCTTATCAATACCGAAATCACCGGAACAGGCACCAACAGCGTTGGCTTGAATATCCTCGGTGGTGATGTGCGCGCGACGGCGGGTACCCGCATAAGCGGTGATGCGGCGGGTGTGCGCATGGCCCGCGATCCGTCTCGCTTGGGCAACAACTCGCTGGTCCTGGACAACGCCAGCGTGACAGGCCGTAACGGCGCGGCGATTGTGGTGGATACCGGTATCAGCGCGAATATCGAAGTGCTGAACAATTCCACGCTGCAAGGGAAAGACAACCAACTTCTGATGATAAAAGGGGCCTCCACGGCGGCCTTGAAAGTGGCCAACAGCACCCTGCAAGGCAACGTGAGCGTCGACGGTGGCAGCACTGCGAACCTGACGTTCGATGGCGGACACATGGTCGGCGATGTGGTGAAGGTCGATGATGCCTCGACGGCCAACGTCACCCTGCAAAACGGTTCGACCCTCACCGGCCGCCTCGACAAGGCCAACGGTGTCACCATCAACAGCGGTTCGAACTGGACGCTCACCGGCAACGACAGCATCGGCACACTGGCCATGAATGACGGTCGTGTCAGCTTTGGCGCGGCGGGTGCCCCGGCTACCTACTATCAATTGAATGTCGGGACACTGGCGGGCAACGGTGTGTTTGCCATGAAGGGTGACTTCGCCACCGGCAACCGCGACTTCCTCAACGTTACCGGTGTGGCGACGGGCGACTTCGGCCTGGCCGTGGCCGCCTCCGGGCTGGACGCGGCGTCACCGCAGGCCTTGACCCTGGTGCACACCGCGGCGGGCGATGCGAAATTCTCGCTCGAAGGTGGCGCGGTCGACGTGGGTACCTGGTCCTACGACCTGGCCCAGCGCAGCACGGGGGCAGGGGGGACAGAATGGTTCCTCGACCCGACCACCAAGACCGTCAGCCCTGGCGCGCGCTCGGTGCTGGCCTTGTTCAACGCACCGATCACCATCCTGTATGCCGAGGGTGCATCGCTGCGCAGCCGCATGGGCGAACTGCGTTTCAACGGCGGTAAAACCGGCTTCTGGATGCGTGGCTACGGCAACAAATACAACGTGTCTTCCGGTTCCGGCGTGGCCTATCAGCAAACCCAGCAAGGCCTGTCCCTGGGGGCGGATGTGCGTTTGGGCGAGAGCCAGTGGCTGGCAGGTATCATGACCGGTTACAGCGATTCCGACCTGAACGTCGAGCAGGGCACGTCCGGGACCATCAACAGCTACTACCTGGGGCCATACGCGACCTGGCTGGACGCCGAGACGGGGTACTACTTCGACGCCACGCTCAGGTTCAACCGCTATCACAATGAAGCCAAAGTCAGCATGAGCGACGGCTCGCGCAGCAAGGGCGACTACCGCAGCTCCGGCATCAGCGCTTCCGCCGAGTTCGGGCGCAACATCAAGCTGGACAGGGGCTACTTCGTCGAGCCGTACGCCAAACTGTCGACCGCGGTGATTCAAGGTAGCGACTATGACCTGGACAACGGCATGAACGCCGACGGTGATCGTGCACGTTCCGTTCTCGGCGAAGCCGGCGCCACCGCCGGCCGTACCTTCAACTTGGACAACGGCATGATCGCGCAACCTTATGTGCGTGCCGCCGTGCAGCAAGAGTTCATCAACAACAACCGCGTCACCGTCAACCACGACAACCAGTTCAACAACGATTTGTCCGGCACTCGCGGGCTGCTGGGGTTGGGCGTTGCATTGGCGGTGACCAAGGACGTGCAAGTGCATGCCGATTTCGATTACAGCAACGGTGAGAACATCGAACAGCCGTATGGGGTGAATGTGGGGTTTCGTTGGGGTTTTTAAACGCTTGGTGTGAAGGGTTCCAAAAAAAAACGCCTCGCAATGTGCGAGGCGTTTTTTATGAGCGATTATCTAAATCCAACACCGAGGGCGGTGCTACCCCCTTGTTCAGGAACGTTGCCATTCGCGGAAGTAACAATGTTCATACATCTTTTGCTCTGAAATGGCCAAATAATGGGACCGGGGGTTGTCGACCAATAAAGTGCATTGCCCATGGGCCAGCGTGAACCATACGCCTGATGAAGTTCATACAGTTCAGCATGACTGGGTATCCGCGCCCCAGCTTGAGTGGCTGCTGTATTGATTCCGGCCCATGTGCTCCTTCCCAAGCCCACGCAATGGATAACACCCGTGACGGTTACGGTGTAGCTCAAGGACTGATTGACCGCACCCCGTGCCGTAATAACAGGCGCAGATCATGGCTGATACCGGTTGCGCCATCGGCCCGATTTCCGGCGGTTGCTATACCGCAATCATCAGCCCGAATGGCTCGGTGCTGGGTTCGTTGCAGGAAGATGAGGGCGAGGTGATCGCCGACCTCGACATGGGCCTGATCGACAAGCGCAAACGCATGATGGATTCACGCGGCCACTACAGCCGCCCGGAACTGCTGAGCCTGCTGATTGACCGTACACCGCAAAGCCATGTGCACGAACGCAGTGCGCATCCGAAGCGGGTTGAAGAGAGCGGGCTGGCGGAGGTGTTGGGTTAGGGTAGAAAAAAAGTCCCCCCCCCGCTCATCGCAGGGGGGAGGTGGCGTGCTCTACAACTTACAATGGAACGATCTCGATATCGTCAATTTGATAGTCGTTACCCTGGCCCGTTGCGACATGACTGTAGACATCCAGTACGATTTGCATACTGGTAGAAACGAAGGTGCCTGAGAGGGTTATCCAATTGGTCAACGAAGTGATATTGGTCGGGCCTGCAACCGTATTGTCGGCGGCTCTGATCGATATTCTTGGTACTTCGTATCGTCCATTGACCCGAATGATCTTGAGGGAAAACCGATAACTGCGGCCTGCTCGCAAGTTGTTCAGGGTCTTTTTAATGATGACACCATTGGACTTTTCAGTATGAGTGTAGTTTTGGAATACCCAGTTGCCTCCGATATTGACCAGTAACAGATCGCGGGGATCCACACCAGGTCCGCCTGCCCAGCCATTCCAGTTTTGATTGGAAAAATCGGTCAAGTCGCGCACGAGTGGTGCAATGCTGGTGAAACTGTGCGGGAGGGATATAAGTCCCGAACCATTAGTGCTGTGAGCAGTAATTGTATGAAGACCCGGGTTGAAAGTTGTTTGGGGTAGATCCCAAACATTACTGTTAACGGGAACCTCCCGCAGGAAGGTACTGCCGTCATAGAGCCTGATCGTGACGTTACCGGTGGCTCCGCCACTGATAGCCACGGACGGTTCCGTTGTGTGCTCCCCATTCTTGATGTCGGAGCCTCCCGCGTCAGTAACAGTATTAATGGTCGGCGTCACGCTCTCGGCCACTGAAAATGTCCTTGGCAGACTGTCCACCGGGGCTGCGTCATACAGGGCGCGCGCGATAATGTGGTAGCCCTTCACGACCAGATTGCTCAGCACCTTTGTCCAGATACCCGCACTATCAACATCGGTTGGCCCAAGTGACGTGGAACCGTCAAACAGTTCAACCTTCTCGCCCCGCGTCGCCGTCCCGGTGATGGTCACTTGCCTGAAGTAAGTGGATTCGCCCTCGCCCACCGTACCTTTCGGGTCAGCCACGTCAGTAATCTCCGGCGTCAGGTAGTCGTACCGGGTTTTGACGGTCAGCGCCAGACGCGGAAACTCGATGGCCGTGTGTTCCTGCGAGTCGCCATCGAAGGCAACCTTGCAGATCACCGTCGCCGGTGAAGCGTGACCCAGTTTCAACAGTTCGGATCTGAGGAGGGTTTCATTGAGGCCGTTGGCGAGTTGTGTCTGTGTGATCTCCGTACCGTCGAGCAGTTCAATCGTGTGAGTCGCACCGGAAACGGTCTTGCCTTGCAGCCTTAGCCAGATGCGTTGTTTGAGCGCGATAAATGGCCATTTATCGACAGTGACTCTGGCGTCGCCGGCAAAGGTCATCAGGTCAAGGATGCCGTTGGGGGCCTGGGGCACTTGTGGGCGCGGAAGCTGGTTATCGGGATCTTGAAACCTCAACACATTGAGGGTCAGCAAATCGGAGGGTTTCCAGAAATTGTAGCGCTTGACCTCATAGGACACTGCAACGCTTTTACCGATGTTCGGCCCTACGACAGAGGACGGCAGAGAGAACTTCACCCGGCCACTGGCGTCTGCCGGTAATTCCAGATCTTCCGATGTGCCCGCACCGGGTGTGCCGCGCCATTTCAAGGCAATGGTGTCCAGTGCCGGATCCATGTTTGCGTATTCGACCGATACGTCCACGCCCTGGGTCGCATTCATGGGATCAAGCTCGTCATCCGGGGCCTGAATCACCCTCGGTGGCGGAAGCTCTCCCACCAGTTGACCAATCAACAGATTCAGCGTCGCCGAGTAACTCGTCAGGCCGGTGCCGGCGTGTTTGAGGGTGTACCTGACCTTGACGTACTGCCCGATGTTGGCCGAGACAAACCAGGCGTCGACCCGGAAGTTTACCGGCTTGCCCGCAATGACGGACGTGATCGGTAGCCAGTCGCTGGTACTGCTGCCAGCGCTGATACCCGTCCAGTAATACGTCAGAATGTCGCCTTTGAGTGTCCCAAGGTATTCGATCCGTACCGTGGCGTTATCGAAAATTTTTGACGGGTCCAGCACGTCGTCGTCGGCCTCCACTACCTTTGGCGCCGGCAGCGTGGCGCGGATGGCCTTGACATCGACCAGCAGGTGCTCGGACTCGCTGACCCCATAAATTACCGCTTTATCGTTGGACACCACATACGACAAGTCCAGCTTGCCGTCAGCCAGAACGGCGATGTGTTCACTCAGCACGTAAATCGTGATCTTCTTGCGCTCGGCGTCCCCCTTGCTGACGGTGTACTCCTCGCCATGGACATAGGGCTGACCATTGGATCGGGTGCCCAGCCATCTCAGGTTGATGAAGTCGCCGTTGGTCATTCCCGGGTAAGTGATGTCTACGGTGGCAATGGAGTTGTCAGGCTCGAGGAGGTTGCCGACCAGCTCCCGAATGGTCGGTGCCGGATGCGCATACACATCGCCGATCACACTGGCGAAGGCGCGTTTGGAGGAGAGCGGTGGGCCGCCATTGCGTTTGGTCAGGACGTAGGAGGCGTCGGCCGAGCCCATGGCGATGGCGCGGACCTCGGCGTAAGGCACCATGAAATCCTTGACACTGGGGATGTTGTCCACGGTCCATGATTCGGTATGAATCAGCGGGTTGCCAGTGAGCGGCGTGCCGATCCAGGTCATCGTGACCGTATCGCCCAGGTCGAAATCAGTGCCCACGACCAGGACTTGTACTGTCACGTCTTTCTGGTTCAGTTTCTTGAGGTCGATCACACCGTTGTCCGACTCCCGGATCATCGGTGGGTCCAGACGCCAGGCGCCTGCCTCCACCCGCACGGTGGTGGCTTGCGACCATTGTTCGGAGTAGTTCCAGACTTCGTCGTGGACCTCGTATTGCACCATCAGTGCCGCGCTGTCGCCGCCCGCCAGTATGTCGGCCTGCGTGGCGGTGATCACGATAGGCTCGGAGCCATCAACTTGTGCCGTCGTGACAAAGTGAGGTGCCAGATAAGCGCTGCCCCATTTCACCTGGACCACATCGCGCACGGCGATGTTCGGGTACACGCCGATGGTCATGGGCACACCCCTTTGCGCCCACTCGGCATCCACGCCGTTTTTGATCACGTCTTCCGGCAGTTGCGCAATATGCAATTCGGAATGGCCCGGTAGATGAGGGTCTTTGTCGCGCCCGGCCGGCCGATCCAGTTTCACCAACAACCGCAACGGCACGGCCGGATCATCGGGTACGGGTTCACCCTGACGGGTCAGCACGTAGTAGACCTCCTCGACCCAGCCGGAAACGATAGCCTCGGCAGGCAGGAAAAAAAACACGGTCTTGTCGATTTCATCTGGCTCGACAATCCGGGTAAGGAGCTTCTCGGTGCCCCAGTAGATATCCAGCGTATCGCCGTCGAGCATTGGAAAGCTGTAAGCGTTGACGGCACACAAAATGCCTTCGGGGTACTCTTCGACGGCGTGGATGTTGAGGCCACCGTCACCGTCAACGACCGGATGCGTCATGCCGGCAATCAGCAAGGGGCGTAGAGCAAGAGGGGAAATGGCGGCCGGGAAAACCGGAAACAGAAACGAGCGGAAATGCGACATGGAAAAAGCCCTCGTCGATGTGATGCTATTCAGGTACGAATAGATCGTTCGATTGGGCCCCAGGGCGGAGGTGTTGGCTACTGTCAGAAATAACAGGTTGGGGTGGGTTTTCGATGAGTGGTAGGGGGTAGCGCAAAGCAGCTCGAACCATCAATCGGCTGTTTGAGGCTGGAGAAGCATCCAGGCAAAACCTATGTGGGACGTATTGAGCGGGGGGGAGCACTTTCCTGGGACGGCATTATCCCGCGCAATAAGTCGCTTTGTTAATCTTCCTCCATCGAAAAATCGCCAGCTTTAGGAGCAAGCCTCAAACACCATCGCCGTATGGGGATGGTGTTTGAGATGGACTCACGTTTTTCCGTTTCATCGCTTCCTATTTAAGGCAAGCAAACGCGGGAAACGATTGTAAACGGGTGGACGTCTGTTCATAGTATCTAAGGTATATGGGGGGGCGTATATCGCTCATTAAAAAGTCAAGTGCTCTTTACCCCCCAAGCCCCGGCTCTATCGTAGATACTTTGGCAATGAATAACGCCGGCGGCTTTTTGGAATATCGTTCCTTGGTATGCTGGGCAAGCCATGGAATCCTGCGTATCTCCTGGCCAGTAGAACGCAAGTGGATAGGGTGCCTTTGTATTGATATTCTCGATGAATAGAGCGTTCGCCATGCTACTAGTCAGAATTCGTACACCTGTTGCATCCCTCCACTGGTACGCTTGCGTCCAGTCAATTAAGTTGTTGTTTACAACTAAGTCATATACGTTCGAGACGTTGACGCTGTAGGAAGCACGTTGACCGCTTTGGTCGGCCACAGTAATTGTGGCAACTCCATTTTTTTCGCTTTTTACTTTCCCGCTAGATGGATTAACGGATGCCACGGAGGGGTTACTAGACGAGTAAGTGTATGCAGGCCGGCCACCGGTCGCAGTCCTGGTTGCTGTAGTGCCAGGCGCGTCAGCTCCTGTTTTCGGCCAGTCTTGAGCCTTCAAACGGATTCCGTTCAAGCTTACAGGAGATGGATCAATCACCAGCGTCGGAATAACGGTGAAGGTTCTGGCCGCTGACGAGGCGCCCGCACCATAGAGTGCTTTGGCGGTGATGCTGTGCGCCGCAACCGCCAGGCCGGTGACGGTCAGGGTCCAGATTCCCGTTGTGACATTGGCCGTGGCCTTACCTTTGGAAACGGTGCCGTCAAACACCTCGACCTGTTGGCCCTTGCTCGCTGTACCGGTCAAGACCACGGCGGTTTCCACGGTGTAACCGTTCGCCGGAATGTCGGTATTGCTGGGCGAGCCTTTCACCGTGGTGATCGTCGGGGCCACCACCGCCGTGACGGTGAAGGTTCTTGCCGCTGACGAGGCGCCCGCACCATAGAGTGCTTTGGCGGTGATGCTGTGTGCAGCAACCGCCAGGCCGGTGACGGTCAGGGTCCAGATTCCCGTTGTGACATTGGCCGTGGCCTTACCTTTGGAAACGGTGCCGTCAAACACCTCGACCTGTTGGCCCTTGCTCGCTGTACCGGTCAAGACCACGGCGGTTTCCACGGTGTAACCGTTCGCCGGAATGTCGGCATTGCTGGGCGAGCCTTTCACCGTGGTGATCGTCGGGGCCACCACGGCCGTGACGGTGAAGGTTCTTGCCGCTGACGAGGCGCCCGCACCATAGAGTGCTTTGGCGGTGATGCTGTGTGCAGCAACCGCCAGACCACTGACGGTCAGGGTCCAGATTCCCGTTGTGACATTGGCCGTGGCCTTGCCTTTGGAGGTGGTGCCGTCAAACACCTCGACCTGCTGGCCCTTGCTGGCGGTCCCCGTGAGGGTGACGGCGGTGTCGACGGTGGTGCCGTTTTGAGGAATTTCATCGCCCTTGGAGTCTTCGGCCTTGGTGATGGTCGGAGCTGCCACAGCCGTGACGGTCAGGGTGCGTGGCGGCGTTGAAACCTGGCCACTGCCATACAGCGCCTTGGCGGTAAAACTGTGGGCGGCCAGGCTCAGGCCCGTCATGGGATGGGTCCAAATACCGGTCGTGAGGTCGGCCGTCGCCTTGCCTTTGGAGGTGGTGCCGTCAAACACCTCGACCTGCTGGCCCTTGCTGGCGGTCCCCGTGAGGGTGACGGCGGTGTCGGCGGTGGTGCCGTTTTGAGGAATTTCATCGCCCTTGGAGTCTTCGGCCTTGGTGATCGTCGGCGTCACCACCTCGAAGGCCTTGATCGTATAGACCTGATCCGCGAACACCAGCGCCTTGGCCTCGACATTGCTTTTATCCAGCGCGGCCTTGAAGCTCAGCGTCAAGCGGCTGCCGTCGGCCAATTCATTGAAGTAGCTTTTGGCGACCGGTCTTGGCCAGTATTTTTGCGCGAACCAGGTGC
>NZ_MRCS01000029.1 GCF_002303925.1 Pseudomonas sp. ACN8 | reverse complement strand
TGCGTGAAGTCGTCGGCACCGGTGGTGAATACCCCGGCCCGGCAGGTTCCGGCCTGTCCTATACCCGCGTGCCGTTCCACTTGATCGCCAACGACGGCAACCTCATGGAACACGCCGTGCCGTTCGATGGCAGCATGGACCTGGATGCTGACGGCGACCTGCAGAACCACAACGCCATCCTGCCCACCCAGGGCATCGCCGAACGTTACGACATCATCGTCAACTTCGCGAAAAACGGGATCAACACCGGCGACAAACTGTACTTCGTCAACCTGATGGAGCACCACGACGGCAAGGGGCCGGAGGCAACACTGCTGAGCCTGGCCGATATTCTGTCCGGCAAGTACAAGGCGGTGCTCAAGCTGGGCAGCAAAGGGCTGGAATGGGACGCCGGCGACCCGGCGGTGGGCAAGTTCATGCAGATGGTGGTCCAGCCTTATGCCGGCCAGGACGTGAGCATGAACCCCGTCGACTACGAACCCGCCAAACCGGGCAAGCCGGCCGGCAAGTCCATGATCGCGCTGACCCTCAACCGCGACGACCCGACTGTTCAGGCCAAGCTCAAGGTGGCGCGACATCGCGAGTTCATCTTCGGCCGCTCCGACGGCACCGACGAAGCACCCTGGACAATCAAGACCGACGGCGGTTTAGGCTTCCAGATGGACCCTCGAATCATCAGCGCCGCTCCGCAACTGGCCAACGGCCCGACCCCTGCCGGGTTCTCCGGCGATGGCACCCTGGAAGTGTGGAAAATCAAGAACGGCGGCAACGGCTGGAACCACCCGGTGCACGTGCATTTCGAAGAAGGCATCGTCCTCAACCGTGACGGCAAGGCACCACCGGAATGGGAAAAATGGGCCCGCAAGGACGTTTATCGCATCGGCGATGGCATCGACAGTTCGGTGGACGTGGACATTGCGATCCGCTTCCGTGAATTTGCCGGGACCTACATGGAGCACTGCCACAACACCCAGCACGAGGACACGTCCATGCTGCTGCGCTGGGATATCGAGCATCCGGGCCAGTTCCAGTTGATGCCAGCGCCCCTGCCCGGCTGGGACGGCGTCACCTACGTCAATTCCGCTGCGCTGCCAACCTTCCGCACTGGCGATAAACGTGTCGAGGACGTCGATAACCAAAAACCGATCGCCAACCCCGACAGCGCCGTCAGCAACGGCCAACCGGTGACCATCAACGTCCTGGCCAACGACAGCGACCCTGACGGTAACGTGCCACTTAAAGTGGTGGGCCTGGAGCAACCGGACTCCGGCAAGGGTGTGGTCAGCACCGATGGTCTGCGTGTGACCTACACACCACCGGCCACGATCCCCGCACCGTTCACCGCGACCTTTACCTACAAGGCCGCCGATGCCAAGGGTGCGGAATCGGCACCGGCGACGGTGTCCGTGGCAGTCTCGGCAGCGGTCGTCGAGAACCTGATCGTCACCGGCGCTACCGTCACCGCCCGCAGCAACAACCGCTACTACTGGGTCCTGTCCGGCACCACCTCGCGTGGCACGGGCAATACCATCACGGCGACGGCGACGGCCACGACCACAACCGGTACGGTGAACCTTGGCACCGCCACCCTGACACGTACGCCTGTAGGCGCTCGTTGGCGAATAGCGGTGACGACCGTCGGCAGTGGCCCGTCGCCGAGCCCGACGGCGACCATCAAATCGGCCTTCGGCAAAACCGTGACGGTGCCGGTAGTGGCGCACTGAGTTACAACTAAGCTTAGCGATGAGGGCCTCCTTGAGGCCCTCTTGCTACAGTCAAATTGACAACTTACCTGGTTGTCGAATCTCAAGAAGACCGACATTTCAAGCCGTAGCAATGACCGTTATGGGTCGGTCTCTGCCGGTCGTCACTACGGTGTGTGCTGGTCAAGCACGTCCGTTTGGCGCTCACCGCTGAAGCTCCAGCCACCATGCCTGTTCCAAAAAGGCATACCTAATTAGAAACAGAGGGACAGGGATTTTTTCGCACTGACTCCTTGAAAAGTAACACCCAAAGTGCAACAGTATTTAAAAAGCACCTCAAGTGATACAGGAGCAAGGAAACATGTTCGTCCGCGCCTACCTCCGCGCCTCCACCGTCGAGCAAGATGCCAGCCGCGCCCGCGAGGCACTGGAGCAGTTCGCTGCTAGCCATGATCGAGTGATCGCTGCCGAATACATGGAGAATGCCAGCGGCGCCCGGGCCGACCGGCCGGAGCTGCTGCGCCTGCTGAAAGATGCGCGCAAGGGCGACGTGCTGCTGGTGGAGTCCATCGATCGCCTCTCCCGCCTCCCCGCTGAGGATTGGCAGAAGCTGAAGACCGCCATCGACTCAAAGGGCCTGCGCATAGTCGCGCTCGACCTGCCTACCAGTCACCAGGGTATGCAAAGCAGCAAGAGCGACGAGTTCACCAGCCGCATGCTGGGCGCAATTAACTCGATGCTAGTGGAAATGATGGCCGCCATCGCGCGCAAGGACTACGAGCAGCGTCGCGAGCGCCAGGCCCAAGGCATCAAGAAGGCCAAGGATGAAGGGATGTACAAGGGGCGCCCGGTCGACGCCGACTTGCATAAGCGGGTCGCTGAGCTGCTGAAGGCCGGCCTAGGCATCCGAGCAACAGCCCGTCACGCCGATTGCAGCACCACTACCGTTCTAAGAATTAGAGACAAGGTCTAACTGACCTTGTCTACTTCTTCTGACGACGTGAAACGCCTACGTGGCATGCCAGTTCGTCGAGCTCGATAAGTTCCTCCAGGTTGGCCTCCATCAGCATGACAATCTCCTGGAGTTTCGGCTGGTTGGTGCCAAGCGTATGCCTGATCGGCACACGTTGGTGATCCTGTTCATTTCGGATGCGTTCGTAGATGAACATTTCGGAGATGGCGGCCGCAAGGTCACGGTCGTGCACGCGGCCAATCAGATGCAGCATCATGTTGAGGCTCGGAATGGACTAGCAATGTTCATCACCGGCGGCTTCAACGTCTATCCGGCGGAGATCGAGCAGAGCCTGCTGCGCTACCCGGGCGTGGCCCAGGCCGCGGTGATCGGCATTGCCGACGAACGCCTCGGCAAGGTGGCCATGGCCTTCCTGCTGCCGGCGCCCGGCCAGGTGCTCGACAGCGCCAGCGCGATCGCCTGGTGCCGCGTGCAGATGGCCAACTACAAGGTGCCGCGCCGGGTGCAGCTGCTCGACGCCATGCCGCGGAATGCCGCCGGCAAGGTGACCAAGAACGTGCTGCGCGAGTGGGCCGTCAGCGGGGCTTGAACCAAGCCCCGCCGCCGCAGTGGGGCGTCAGTTTCGAGTTAGCCGAGCACTTGGCGTCGATAATTCAACGGCGTGTTGTCCTGCCAGCGGCGAAAGGCGCGCCCCAGGCTGCTGGCGCTGCTGAAACCGAGTTGGCTGGCGACCTGTTCCAGGCTCAGGGCCGGATTGGCCAGCAACACCAAGGCTTGCGCCTCGCGGGCCTGGTCGAGCAATTGGTTGAAGCTCAGATCCTGCTGGCTCAGATTGCTGCTCAACAGCGCCGGGCTGATTTCCAGCGCGCGGGCCAACAGTTCCAGGTCGGGCTCGCCCGTAAGCATCTCGGCCAGGCGTGCGCGCAAGGCACTGGCGGGCAGCGGCAAGCCGAGTTACGCCAGGTGGCGCAGGATCGGTTGTTCCAACTGCGCCAGTAGCTGCGGATTGGCCCCGGGCAGCGGCAGGCTCCAGGCCTCGGCCTTGAACACCATGGCCCCGCACGGGCAGCCGAACACCACCGGCACGCCCAGGGCCAGCCAGGGCGCGGGGTCCTTGGGCGCTTGCCGGGGCAGCTCCAGGCGCCGCAACAGTTGCCGGGACAACAGGCCGGTCTGGCGCTCAAACAGGCGGATATAGAAGGTATGGAAGAAGCAGTCGAGCGCCGCATCCGCGGGGGGTTGCGGACCGTGGCGACGGACCTCCAGGCGGTGGTCACCGTTGGCTTCGGTCTGCAGTTGCGGCAGGGCGGCGGTGGTCAGCACGCGGATGAACTGGACATGCCGTTGCAGCGCCTCGCCGAACGTGGCACTGGTGCACAGCGCCAGGTCGACGCCATAGAACTGGACGGGCTGGTAGTAGCGGGCCGAGCGCAAACCGAAGGCTTCATTGCCGGTCAACTCGACACAGCGCAGCCACAGCGGGCTGAGCGTAGTCACCGTCAGTCGTCGTTCGCTGTCCTGCATCACCGCCGGGTCGATGCCGACGCTCAGCAGCACGGGTTGCGGGTCGATGCCGTACTCGCCCTGCAGGGTACTGGCGATGGCGCTCACCACGGTGGCCAGGGTGGTCTGGGCCAGCGTTGAAGGGGTTGCGGTGGGCTGGCTCATGAACTCGGGGGATCGATCGAAGAGGCGGTTACGCCACAGGATGGCCGCCAGGGTCCGATCCAGCAAGATGAAAAAACGCCCCGGGGGTTTAATCCTGGGCGGCTTCGAGGGGGCGTGGCCCCAAGCGTCGACACTGGGGCACCGCGCAGCAACTCAGACGCGGCTGACCTTCGGCCCAGGCCAGGTCAGGGCGGCAAACGCGCCTTTCGGCTCGTAGCCACGCAAGATCATCAGGAACGGCTTGCCGGCTTCGGTCGGCAGCCAGTTGGCGCTTTGCTCGCCGCCCGGGTCGTCGGCCTGCAGGTACAGGGTGATGGAGTCGTCCGCCGCCTGCTGCAGGTGCGAGCGACTGCTCAGCGAATAGCGGTTGAGCGAATTGGGGATCACCGTGTAGCCCTCGTAGCGATACAGATGAATCGACCAGAAGGCTTCGACCGCGGGCAGCTCGCCGGTGGGGAAATGCACGCGATAGCGCGCGTTGCCGTCGAGCAGCTGGCCGGTCGCGTCCTTCTGGTACATCAGGTAGATGGTTTCCGCGATCGGCAACGCCACGGTGCCCAACAAGGCCATGCCGGCGCGGTACAGGTAGTCGTCGCCGTAAGTACCGATGTGCTTCAGCGGATACAGCCAACCGTTGCTCGACAATCTGCCGGGCATGCCCCTGACGGTAGCGATCACCTTGGCGCGGCCATCGGCCTCGGCGTGTTCCAGGCCGCGGCGGGTATCGCTATCGAGCGCGGAGAAACCCATGGGTTGCCCAGGGCCGAGGCCGATGGCGGCAAAACTGGCCAGAATCGCGGTGTCGGCCTTGGGCGGCGGACACTCCTGCAGCATCAGTTGCAGGGCCTTGAAATCGGCCAGCGGGTCGGCCTGCACATCCAGCGGTGAAACACCTGGGCGGCCGGCGCCTGCCATCCAGATAGGCCATAGGCGCTCAGCGGGCACAGCTGGAACTTGTCCTGCAAGGCGATGACCTGCTGGCGGTCGGCGTCATCAGTGAAATACAGGCGCAGCACGGCGAACACCAGGGGTACTGCCGAATGAACTCTACACTCTCCCTGGCTGATGCCGCCAACCAATCACGAATGGCGCCGTTGGGCAAAATGACCACCATCCGCTTTTCATCCTCTGGCTTGTGGTAGTTGCGCATCAGCGCGTGGTTGGATCGTCGGCGTTGAGCGTCAGCATCGTGAAGCTGTAGGAGCCCTCACCAGCTGCGTCGCGCCGGTGCTCCCATAGCCCGGCGATCGCCATCAGGCTTCCATCCACCCGTGCGATCCGCGTCGGTATCGCCTTGCCGAAGCCGCTGCTCAGGCTGGCCCGCTGGCGCGCCGCCAAGGCCGGAGTGCTAAGTGCCCGCGACATGGGCGCAGCCTTCGCCTGGCTGCGACCCAACGACCTGGTGTGGAACTACTGGCACAACAACTACCTGATGGGCGAGGCGCCGCCAGCGATCGACCTAATCGCCTGGAACGCCGACGGCACCCGCCTGCCGACGGCGCTGCACAGCCAGTTCCTCGAGATCTTCCGCGACAACCCCTGCTTAGAGGGCAGCTGAGTGTGCTCGGCTCACCGCTGTGTGCCGAAGCGATCCGCTGCGACAGTTACTTCATGGCGGCCCAGGGCGACCATATAACGCCCTGGCAGGGCTGCTACCGCACGGCCCAGCTGTTCGGCGGCCAGCGCAGTTTCGTGCTGAACAACGCCGGGCACATCGCCGGCCTGGTTAATCCGCCGAGCAACCCTAAGGCGCGCCACTTCACCGGCCCAGCGCCGACCATAACGGCGGCCGACTGGCTGGCGCAGGCCAGCGAGCAGCCGGGCATCTGGTGGCAGCACTGGGCGGACTGGGTGATCAAGTGTGCCGGGGCCGAGCGTCCGGCACCCGCGGCGGCCGGCAGCTAGCGCTATCCAGCGCTGGAGCCGGCGCCGGGGCGCTACGTCCACGCGTGAAAGGGCTCAGTCCTGCTCGTCGCCGACCTCGCCGCTGCGGTGGTGGGTCCGAGACGCGTCAGGTGCTGGTGTTCACTCACGACGCGAGCTTCACCTTGCTGTGCTGGCCGAGCTCGCCCCGCATGAAATCGACGATTTGATCCGGTACTTCGGTATCTTCCGGGAAGTAGCGGAGCAGTTGGAGCGTCTTGAGGAGAACAGAGTCCACAGTCCTACTTACCATCATCTGTGTAGCTGTGGTTTTAAATCGCGGTGTGGAGCGACTAGGTTCGACCCACACCGCCACAGCTCATGCCTTGCTACGCTTTGGTGGCCTCCTCATCCCGCCAGGATAAAGTCGGTTTGGGTCACGGTGGTCGCGTCGGCGATACCAACCAGGCGGATTGAGTCCACGCCGACCGTCACCAAGGCGTCCGCGCCGTCATCAGCGATGATTACGTTGGCAGCAAAGTTCGCCGCAGTGACTCCGAGCGCTGCGATGTTGAGCAAGTCCTGTCCTCCGGCAGGATCGACGTCGAAGCCCTGGATAGAGTCGTTGCCGAAACCCGCGGCAAACATGAAAGTATCGTTGCCAAGTCCACCGACCATCGAGTCGTTCCCTGCGCCACCGGTAAGGACGTCGTTACCCGCACCGCCCACGATCACGTTGGCGAGTGCATTGCCGGTGCTCGCGAAGTTGCCGCTGCCGCCGAAAAACAGGTTCTCGACGTCGGCACCCAACGTGTAGCTCGCGAGCGAGGTCCAGACCGTATCCAAGCCTGCACCGGCGAGCTCGGTCACTACGTCCCCAACGGAGGTGACCTCGTAGACATCGTTGCCAATACCGCCGGCCATCGTGTCAGCACCTGCGCCACCGATGATGGTGTCGCCACCACCGCCACCGTTGAGTGTGTCGTTACCCGCACCACCCACGATCGTGTTGTTGAGCGCATTACCAGTGCCCGCGAAGTTGCCGCTTGCGCCGAAATACAGATTCTCGACGTTGGCACCCAGGGTGTAGCTCAAGAGCGAGGTCCAGACCGTATCGTTACCGGCACCGGCGAGCTCGGTCACTACGTCCCCAACGGAGGTGACTTCGTAGATATCGTTGCCAGTACCGCCGGCCATCGTGTCGTTACCGTTACCGCCGATGAGAATGTCGTTACCCGCACCGCCCACGAGCGTGTTGTCGAGCGCGTTACCGGTGGCCCTGAAATTGCCGCTTGCGCCGAAATACAGATTCTCGACGTTGGCACCCAGGGTGTAGGTCGCGAGCGAGGTCCAGATCGTATCGCTGCCGGCACCGACGAGTTCGGTCACCACGTCCCCAGCGGAGGTGACTTCGTAGACATCGTTGCCGACACCGCCGGCCATCGTGTCGTTACCGTTACCGCCGATGAGAATGTCGTTACCCGCACCGCCCACGAGCGTGTTGTCGAGCGCGTTACCGGTGGCCCTGAAATTGCCGCTTGCGCCGAAATACAGATTCTCGACGTTGGCACCCAGGGTGTAGCTCGCGAGCGAGGTCCAGACGGTATCGCTGCCGGCACCGGCGAGTTCGGTCACCACGTCCCCAGCGGAGGTGACTTCGTAGATATCGTTGCCAGTACCGCCGGCCATCGTGTCGTTACCGTTACCGCCGATGAGAATGTCGTTACCCGCACCGCCCACGAGCGTGTTGTCGAGCGCGTTACCGGTGGCCCTGAAATTGCCGCTTGCGCCGAAATACAGATTCTCGACGTTGGCACCCAGGGTGTAGCTCGCGAGCGAGGTCCAGATCGTGTCGCTGCCGCCACCGGCGAGTTCGGTCACTACGTCCCCAACGGAGGTGACTTCGTAGATATCGTTGCCAGTACCGCCGGCCATCGTGTCGTTGCCGTTACCACCGACGAGAATGTCATTGCCCGCGTCACCATTGATGATGTCGTTGCCACCCTGGCCGTTCATGATGTCGTTGCCATCACCTCCGTTGACCACATCATTGCCTGCCGTGCCGATCCATATGTCGGCACCGGCGGTACCGGCAAACACAGTACCGACGAGCACCGGGGCCGTGGCGTCGGATGCGACGCTTTCGCTCACACCGAAGTCATCCACGAAACTGACCACCACGCGCACCTGATCGCCGATCTGAGCCTGGCCAAGCGTGAACGTGCTACCGGTGGCTCCGGCGATGTTGACGAAGCTGACCCCGTTGGTCTCCTGCCACTGGAAGGTGAACTGCGGATTGCTGAGGCCATCGACGTCGACGAGGGTCGTCAGGTTGGCGGTCAGCACTTCGTTCAGAAACGCAAACCCGAGGATGCCCGGCCCTGCGATCGGTGCGTTGTTCGCCGACGAGTCGACGATCTCCAGCGTACCACTGGCATCCTGATACACCGCCCGAACGCGGATATTCAGACCGGCGACATCGTCCGCCACCAGGTAGGAGGCGCCGATCGCCCGCGAAACCTCGCCGGCGGCGACAAAGGTGATGTCTTCATAGACGCCCGAGCCAGGGATGTTTTCGACCTGCCAGTAGTAAGCCACCGGACCGGTAATCGCGCCGGTCACATTGGCCGCACCCTGGTTGTTGGCGTCGCGTATCGACTGGCTGCTGACGCGCAACAACTGGCCGGCGACAGGCGCATCGATACGCGCACCGGTGGTAGCATCGAGGATCGCCAGACGCCCCACAGGAGCGCTGTTCGTGGCGGTGCCAACACCGGAGGCCTGCGCCTGGTCAGCGAACTGCAGACGCTCGATGCCCGTCAGGCGATCGACGCCATCACGCCCGGCCACCAGGTCGGTCACGATGACGGCGTTGCCATCGACAGCGACTGTGTACTCCGACGCATTACCGGAGAACAGCGCGGTGTCGAAGTTGTCAGTGCCGGTCAGGATCTCACGGACGATGACGAGCTGCCCCGGGTTATAGGTGCCGTTGATCATCAGCGGCACCATCTCGGCCATGCTGTTGAAGCTGGCGATTTCCGGACCGGTTCCGTCGAGGTTCTGGTGCACGCTGATGCGTACGTTCATCCACTTGTCGCCGTCGATGATGTCGTCACCACCGCGACCTTCGATGAGGTCGCTGCCGCTGCCACCGAGGATGATGTTGCCTCCGTCGAAGAACGAGACCGAGGGCTCTGCGACCGTCCCAAGCGCCGTATTCAGGAGCTCCTGCAACCCGGAGATCAGCGCGATGTTGGTCAGCACGCTGCCCTTCGCGCCCGCGGTCGGCAAGGTAGTGGCGTCGGAGTCGTCACCGCGCAGCACGTCAGCCAAGGCCGATCCCGACAGCCCCTCGACGAAGTCGAAACGCGTCAGCACCGAAGCTCCCGAGCCCGGCATCGGCGGCTGGTCGAAGAAGCGGTCGCTGATGTCGATGGTCACGCCATGGGGGTCGCCCGTGAAGATCGCCCAGTCGAATCCCGACGCGCCTATGTAGCGGTTACCCTGCCCTGCACCGCCCTCCATGATGTCGTCACCGCCCTCGGCATTGAACTTGTCGTTCTCGCCGCCGCCGATATACACATCGTTGCCGGAGATCGGGTCATTGCCGAAGGGGTCGAAGTTGTCCCCCGGCGCGCCGTCGAAGGCGCCGAGTTCCATCCAGTCGTCACCCTCGTTGCCCATGTCCTGCTCGTTGGCCTTGGAGCCCAGGATGAAGTCGTTGCCCTGGCCGCCAAAGGCTTCGCTGGCGTCTTCACCGGTGATGATGAAGTCGCTGCCGAAACCACCGAAGAGCAGGTTGACGCCATTGCCCCCCTGGATCACGTCGTTGCCGTTTTCACCCTTGATGTTGTCGTCGCCACCTACGTCCGTGATGATGTCATCGCCGTCGCCACCATTGATGAAGTCGTTGCCGTAGCCCCCCTCCAGCCGATCGTTGCCGCCGTCGCCATAGAGGGTGTCATCCCCCTCGCTGGAAATCAGGATGTCGGCAACGGCGCTACCGCCCAGCACCACATGCTCCACTCCGCTGTACTTCAGGTAGTTGCTGTCGCTCCCCACAGTCGCCGGGTTGTCGCGGGTCACCGGCGGCAGCAGCGGATTGTCGCCCAGCGGGTCGTCCCTCCCGCTGGCGCCAAGGCCAGTGTGCTGCAGCAGCGGGTTGACCTCGAAGGTGAAACCCGGGGTCAGGAAGACCACGCTCGCCAGGTGGGTGGCATGGGTGTTGGCCATGATCAGCTTGGCAAAGGAATTGCCCTCCAGCTCGGTGTTGAAGTTCAGGCCGGCGGTGCGCTCCAGGTAGTAGAAGCGGTCACCGTCCTGGAGTTTTTCCAGCTGGTTCTCGAACACGAAATTGAAGGTCGAGCCGAGCATGCCGCCGAAGGGGGTCTGCTCCTCGGCTAGGCCGCCGATCCAGAAGTCCACCAGGTTGAGACCGGTTTCCACCCCGGCCCAGGTACCCGTGCCGTTGAGGAAGTCCAGTCGGTCGGCCGGCGCCCCTGCCCCACCCAGGACGATGGCGGTCGCTGCGACGCGCTTCTCGGCCAGGGTGGTGGCCGTCACGTCTATGGAGTCATGGGTGCCATAGGCCGCGATGAAGTTGATCAGCGACTCCGGATGCTTGAGGTGCATTACCATGTCGGCCCAACTGATGTAGGGCTTCAGGTTGCTGTCGCCGGTGGCCTCAAAGAACTGCGCACGAGCATGGTTGAGGCTCGGTACACCGGCGTCGCGACCGCGGGCGATGTTCAACGCCGCCAGATCCAGCGGCAGGCCCACCAGGTTGTTGCGCAGCGCCTCGGTGACGAACTCGTCGATCTCGTTGCCCACCGTGCGGGTCAGGCCACGCACGATGGCGCTGGTGGCGTCTTCCGGGGTCACCCCGCTGGCGGCGTAGGCCAGGGGGTTGAGGAAGGCGGCGATCAGGCCCAGTTGCTGGTCGTTGGTCGGGTGCAGCGGATCCACCGTCACCGGGTTGAAGTTGGCGTCGAAGCGATCCACCGTCTCGGTCAGCATCGAGTGGCCGAAGCGGTAAACCGTGTGGGCGAACTCGGCGACGATCGAGGGATCGAGATTGACGTCATAGACCTGGGTCGGCGCGAAGAACAGGTCGATGTTCGGCTGGATGGTCCGCGCGAATTCCTCGAACACCAAGTGCTGGTACTGCATCTCGGTACCGAACTTGGCGGTCTGGAACAGCCGCTCGCCGTTCCACTGCAGAGCATCGACCCCCGCCGGGGTGGTCGGGAAGGCAGTGACCGGAGTCAGCAGCCACTCGTTGATGAACGCCAGGTCATTGCTGGCCAGCACCGTGCTCTTGGTCTGCTCCACCAAGCGGTTGTGCTCGGAGTGGAAGATCGCATGCACGGAGGTCAGGCCGATGTTCTCGTTGACCCGGCCGTCGCCGGCGATGTAGTGGGCGTCCAGCAGTTCGCCGTCGTAGGTACCGGCCGGCTGCGGGACTCCGGCCTGGCTGTTGATCAAGCCATCGCCATCCCGCACTAGCCCCGGTGCGGCCGAGGGGTCGGCGGCATGGGCGATGTCGCTGAGGAACTGATGCCCGGTGCCGACCGCGCCGGCCAGGCTGATACCCAGACCTCCGTTGGCGGCCGGGTTGCCTTCGACCAGCACATCATCATCGGTGCCCGGCAGCCCGTCCAGCCCGGAGAACACTACCTGCGGGAAGCCGTTGGGCCCCTTGATGAAGTTGCCGTAGGCGTCGGTGGCCAGCAGTGGTACGTCGAACACGTTGGCATCGGTCAGGTCGATCCCGAGGATGTCGCGCGCCTGGGCCTTGACCACCGCCCAGGTGGCCATGCCACCGATTTCCACGTCGTCGTCAGTGCCGAACTCGCCATCGACACCCAAGTTGCGGTTGGTGATCAGCTCACCGGTTGCCACGGGACCATTGGCCGTGGAGACGTACGCGCGCAGGAACACCTGGTGCGAAGGGTGCGAGCTGTAGGTTTGGTTCTGGTCGACGAAGGGCGAGGTGGTGTTCTCGTTCACCCCCGGCTGGCCGTCGACCTGAGTGGCGCGGGTCAGCACCATGAAGTTGGTCGGGCTGCCGGCGACGAAACGCGGGTCGTCCGGCTGCAACGGGATGTACACGGTGCCGTTGCCGCCCTTGGTCACCAGGTCCAGGCCATGGTCGAAGAACTGCCCGAAGAAGGTCATCCAGGCGTTGAAGGGCGCGGTCAGCCCGGCGTCGGGGGCGGCGTTCGGGATGAAGTTCACCTGCTGGTCATCGGCCGTGCCGAACAGGCCATCCAGACCCGGGCTGGTCACCAGGGTGGCGCCGTCGGTGCCCGACGCCGCGGCTACGGCCGCCGGGTTGTTGTTGGTCTGGTCGACGATCAGATTGGAGATGGTACGTGGGTCGCTGTCGACCACATTGGTGGAGGAGTTGTAGTTGGTGTTGGTCTCCCCGAGGAAGGGCGCCTCGTCCTGCTCGTCGCGGAACTCTGGCGGCAGCAGCCGCGGGAAGGCGTTGTCGGCGGCGCCGAACTGGCTCTGGTCGATGCCGGAGAAGTTCAGCAGGTTGTTGAGCTCGCCGGTGACCGTGCGCAAGCCGGCCGCGATGCGCAGGTTGGGTACCAGGGACAGCAGGTCGGCGCCGGCGGCATGAGCTTCGGCGATGCGGATCTGGTCGAGGATGAAGTCCAGGTCGCCACGCACCAGCTGCACGCCGGGACCGCCGGCGGTGATCGCCGGGCCCTGCTCCACTGCCGTGGTCGGCGTCGGCGGGGTGAAGGGCGCCACGGCGACGGTGGGTGCCGAGAACACCTGTTCGGTCACCCCGTTGGCATCCTGGTAGACGCCTTTCACCCGAATCGACAGGCCCGCCACGTCCGGGGTGACGCGGTAACGGATGCCGTTGGCGCTGATGAAGGCCAGGTCGCCAGCCGGCACTTCGATGATGTCCTCGAAGATGCCCGAGGCGGGCACACGCTCCACCTGCCAGATGTAGTTGACATCGGAGATGGCGCCACCGGGATTGTCGGTGTCGTTGACGTCCAGGGCCGAGACGGTGAGGAAGTCGCCCACCTGCAGGTCGCCGCCGTTATTGTCGGTGATGCTCAGCGAGCCGCTGGGTTCGGCGTTCAGGCCGGGAGCCAGGACCACCGACTGGTCGGCGAACTGCAGCCGTTCGATATGGGTCAGGCGGTCAGTGCCGTCGTCGCCGACATCATCAATGACCGTGACTATGTCATCGGTGAGGTCGCCCGCGGTGCCGTTGTCGTCGATGGCGATGCTGTAGTCGGCGCGGTTGCCCGAGAAGATGGCGGTGTCGAACTCCGCTTCACCGGTCAACAGTTCGCGCACGGCCACCAATTGGCCGGGGTTGATGGTGCCGTTCAGCACGGCCGACATCAGGGTCAGATTGGCCGCGGTACCGGCAAGGATGCCCGACTTGTTCTCGATCACGCCGACCATGCTGTCGGTGCTGCCGATCTCGTTGCCAGCAGCATCACGAATGCTGATGCGCACGTTCAGCCACAAGTCGCCATCGATCAGGTCATTGCCACCGCGCCCTTCGAGGAGGTCGCTGCCGCTGCCGCCGAGGATGATGTTGCCGCCGTCGAACACGTCGTCCGCGGTACCGGTGTTGCCGTCGGCGCCCGCCGCGGCGGTACCGACAAACGCTCGCAGACCTGCGATCAGATCGAGGTTGGTCAGCGCGCTGCCGGTGGCCCCGCCATGGTTAACTATATTGCTCGGGTTTACGTCGTCGCCGCGTAGGATATCGGCGAAGTCGGACCCCGAGAGGCCTTCCACTTCGGCGAAGCGGTCGAAGATCGAAGCCGGCGACTGCGCCACCGGCAGGGCGATGTGCTGCCCCACCTCGCCGATACCGAGGAAGGCCGCCAGGGACAGATCGGCGGTCACACCGATTCTGTCGCTCTTGTAGGTGACCCAGTCATAGCCGGACATGCCGTCCATCTTGTCCTGGGCATCGCTGCCGACGAAGATGTCGTCGCCGCCCTCCCCGATCATCTCGTCGAAGCCGCCGCCACCGACGAAGATGTCATTACCGATGATGTTGTCTTCCAGCAGGGGGGCGAAGTTGTCCCCCGGCGCGCCGTCCTGGGTGCCCTTTTCGATCCAGTCGTCACCCTCGTTGCCGGTGGGCGGCAGGCTGGTCTTGGCGCTGTAGATGAAGTCGTCGCCCTGGCCACCGAAGATGATGGCGATATCCTCGACCGAGACGATGAAGTCCTTGCCATCGCCGCCGAGGAGCAGATGGCCGGCAACGCTGCCGGCCATCATGCTGCCCGCGTGGATCACGTCATTGCCGGCACCGCCCTCCATGCGGTTGTCGCCGCCGGCATCGGTGAGGATGTCGTCGCCATCGCCGCCCAGCAGGGTGTCGTTGCCGTAGCCGCCCTCGAGACGGTCATTGCCACCGTCGCCGTAGAGATTGTCGTCGCCTTCGCTGGACACGATGATGTCGTTGCCGGCGGTGCCGCCGAGAACCACATGATCCGCACCGGTGTAGCGCAGGTAGTTGGTATCAGGCCCGGTGGTGTCCGGGTTGTCGCGGATCACCAGCGGGGTGATCTCCACGCCGTTGATGAGGATGCCGCCGGTGGGGTCGTCGCGGCCGGTTGCGCCTAAGCCGGTGTGCTGGATGCCCTGGTTGACCTCCAGGGTCAAGCTCGGGGTGACGAAGATCAAATTGGGCAGGTGAATGGCGTCGGTGTTGTTCATCACCAGCTTGGCGAAGGAGTTGTTCTCCAGCTCGGTACCGAAGTTCATCCCCGCCGTGCGCGACAGGTAGTAGAAGCGGTCGCCGTTCTGTAGTGCCTCCAACTGGGTCTCGAAGACGAAGTTGAAGCTGGAGCCGAGCATGCCGCCGAAGGGCATCTTCTCTTCGGCCAGGCCGCCGATCCAGAAGTCCACCAGGTCAAGGCCGGTGATAGTCACCCCGTTAGCATCACTGGCCCAGATGCCGGTGCTGTGCAGGAAGTCCAGGCGGTCGCCCGGTTCTCCGGCGCCGCCGAGTACCAACAGGGTGGCAGCGGCTCGCTTGGCGGCCATGGTGTCAGCGCCGGTGATGCTGGCGTGGGTGCCGTAGGCGGCAATGAAGTTGATCAGCGACTCCGGGTGTTTCAGGTGGTCGGCGAAGTCCACCCAGCTGCTGTATGGGGTCAGCTGTCCGTCGCCGGTCATGTGGAAGAACTCACGGCGCGCGGCGTTCAGGGACGGAATGCCGGCGTCGCGGCCACGAGCGATGTTGATGGCGGCCAGGTCGAGCGGCAGGCCCACTAAGTTGTTGCGCAGGGCCTCGGTGACGAACTCGTCGATTTCGTTACCCACGGTGCGGGTCAGGCCACGCACGATGGCGCCCGCGGCTGCCTCGGCGCTCGGCCCGCTGGCCGCGAACGCCAGGGGGTTGAGGAAGGCGGCGATCAGGCCCATCTGCTGGTCGTTGGTCGGGTGCAGCGGGTCTGCCGTTACCGGATTGAAGTTCGGGTCGAAGCGATCGACCGTCTCGGTCAGCATCGAGTGGCCGAAGCGGTAAACCGTGTGGGCGAACTCGGCGACGATCGACGCGTCAATGGTGGTGTCATAGCCGGTAGGCGCCAGGAACTCGTCCACCTGGGGCTGAATAGTGCGGGCGAACTCCTCGAACACCAGGTGCTGGTACTGCATCTCGGTGCCGAACTTGGCAGCCTGGAACAGCCGCTCGCCGTTCCACTGCAGGGTGTCGATCGCGGCTTGGGTGGTCGGGAACGCGCCCGGCGCGGTGCCGGGCATCAGCCAGGGCGTCAGTTCGGCCAGGTTGCCCGAGGCCAGCAGGGTGCTCTTGGCCTGTTCCACCAGGCGGTTGTGCTCGGAGTGGAACACGTGATGCACGGTGGTCAGGCCGATGTTTTCGTTGACCCGGCCGTCACCGGCTATGAAGTGGGCATCCAGCAGTTCGTTGTCGTAGGTGCCCGCCGCAGGCGGAGTGCCGATGTTGATGATGGCGTCGGCGTCTGCCGTCAGGCCACCGGTGGGGTCTGCGCTGTGGGCGATGTCGATCAGGAACTGGTGGCCTGTGCCGACCGCGTTGGTCAGGTCGACGGGGGCCAGCGGGTTGCCTTCCACCAGGAAGTCGTCGGCGGTGCCGACCAAGCCGTCCGCCCCTTTCATCACCACTTGCGGGAAGCCGTTGGGCCCCTTGATGAAGTTGCCATAGGGGTCGGTGGCCAGCAGTGGCACATCGAACACATTGGCGTCGGTCAGGTTGATCCCGAGGATGTCGCGGGCCTGCGCCTTGACCACCGCCCAGGTAGCCATGCCACCGATTTCCACGTCGTCGGCGGTGCCGAAATCGCCATCGGCGCCCAAGTTGCGATTGGTGATCAATGTACCGGTAGCCACGGGTTCGCCGTTGGCGTTCAGCTCATAGGCGCGCAGGAACACCTGGTGCGAGGGATGCGAGCTGTAGGTCTGGTTCTGGTCGACGAAGGGCGAGGTGGTGTTCTGGTTCAACCCGGGGCCACCAAACTGGGTGGCGCGGGTCAGGACCATGAAGTTGGTCGGGCTGTCGTCCACGAAGCGTGGATCGTCCGACTGCAGCGGGATGAAGATGATGTCGTTGCCGCCCTTGGTCACCAGGTCCAGACCATGGTCGAAGAATTGTCCGAAGAAGGTCATCCAGGCATTGAAGGGCGCGGACAGCCCGGCGTCCGGCGAAGTGTTCGGAATGTACAGGGTCGGGGTGTCGTCAGCGGTTCCGAACAGGCCATCGAGGCCGGGGCTGACCACTGTGGCCGAACCCGGGGTCTGTGCGGCGGCGGCCACGGCCGCCGGGTTGTTGTCGGTCATGTCGACCAGCAGGTTGCTGATGGTGCGCGGCTGGCTGTCGATCACCGTGCCGGTGGTCTGGGTATAGGAGGTCCCCGCCTCCGCTGGGCGGAAGGCCGGGTCGAGCAGGCGCGGGAAGATATTGTCTGCGGCGCCGAACTCGGTCTGGCCGGCGAACAGGTTGTTGAAGGAGCCGTCGATGGTGCGCAGACCGAAAGGCACCTGCACGTTGGGCAGTAGGTCACGTAGGTCTTCACCGGAAGCGTGGGCTTCGGCGATGAAGATTTGCTGGAGGATGAAATCCAGGTCCGACAGGTTGAAGTTGGCCATTTGCTGATTCCTCGATTCCGACTGAGTAGGGGCGTGCGCCATGGCAGCAAGGACAGGGCTCCACGCTTTCGACTTGACTTCGGGATTTGGGGGACTAGATGACGCCCACCTTGAAGCACGCTGGTGCTAGCGTGATCCATGCTCTTCAGCAGGCGGTTCTATCCCTGACGGCGCCGGCAGAGTGATGCCGGCGCCGGGGTCATCGGCCCGGCGGACCGTGAAGTTCGGTTAGGTGCAACGAGGTGGGCGGATTCGCCCTATGGAAGAAGACTCGCGAGAAGGTACCCATGATCTGCACCCTAGCTTTAATTATTGCTTCGCCGGGGCCACAGTGAACTCAGCAATCGAGCCGCCTGACAGGCGAAATAAATAGTTACACTTGCCATTAAAGACTCGCCCCAAAGCACTGTCAATAAATCGCCTCATCAGGAAAAAAAATCAATAAATACAATAACCATTTGATTTATTTAGATTTTACAAAAAATAAACCTGCCAAGTGTCGCGAGAAACGCTTTCAGGAAGCGAGAAAAGATCGGCCGACAACCCTGAAAGCAGCGAAATAGACGCCTCCAGAGGCCGCCTAACCGCTGATCGACAATTTGGCGCCGTCCGGAAGGGTGCTCAGAAATCAAGAGCCTTCTGGCGCGACATGTCACTAAAATAACTCTTGCAATTTCTCACCTGAGTGAGTTGGTCGCACACTTCTTGAGGATGCTCAAGTAGTCCTTCAGCGTTTGCTCGTCCGCAGCTTTCACAGTCATACCTTCCGGGCCAGTTCCGACATCGGTGAACTGCTTAGCCGGCTCGCCGTTCGCCTTGAAGTCTTTCAGTTCCTGGGAGCCTTCGCGGAACACCCAGAGGCGGCCATCTTCCACTTCGGTCACGAAACCAGGTTTATCGAACTGGCTGGCGAAAGTCGTGCCGGCAAACAGGCTGGTCACCAGCAGCGCGCTCAAGGTGAGTTTTTTCATTGCACGGTTCCTGTGTGGGGTTGAGGTCCGACAAAACCTGGGCATGCTGCTGGAGGCCTATAATCCGCGTACCACTGCGCTAGCCTTTACCGCCGCCAGCAACAATTTCGAACTGGCCATTGCGGTGGCCATCGCGACCTTCGGCCTATCGTCCCCGGTGGCTTTTGCCACCATGATCAGGCCGCTGGTGGAGGTGCCGGTACTGATCTCGCTGGTGGGCGTGGCCTGGTGGCTGAAGCGTCGCTGGTTCGATCAGCCGAAGGGCGCGCTTGCTGAGGAGTAGATCCATGACCGACGACCACACTCCCAATCTCGAAGCCGATCTGGTTGACCTGCCTACGCTGGACAAGCTGGGCAGCACGCCTTCGGCGCCCCACAAGCCGCGCATCCTGCTGCTCTACGGATCGACCCGCGAGCGTTCCTTCAGCCGCCTGCTGACGGAAGAGGCGGCAGCTGTTCTGCCGACTGAAAACTGACCCAGGTGTTCAACTGCTTCTGCTCAATTTTTGAGCAGGAGAACACAGGGTGATCAGTATGGAAATGATGGTTGCCATCGACCGTATGGACTACGAGCAGCGCCGCAAGCGCCAGGCCCAGGGCATCAAGAAGGCCAAGGATGAAGGGAAGTACAAGGGGCGCCCGGTCGACGCCGACCTATACAAGCGAGTCGCTGAACTGCTGAAGGCCGGCCTGGGCATCCGGGCGACAGCTCGCCACGCCGATTGCAGCACCACCACCGCTCTACGCATCCGTGACTCGCTCGCGTGACGGGTGCCGCCCGGATTTCTGCTGGTAGCCTGCTGGTAAGCGTGGGGAATGCTGGTATCTGATCGGGCTGTAAGCCGCGGAATATATGGCGTCCCAGAGTGGGTTCGAACCACCAACCTTCCCCTTAGGAGGGGGATGCTCTATCCAATTGAGCTACTGAGACACACGGTGACCACGACGATACGCGGTGCGATGGACGGCGTGCATGTTAACGGCCGGGCTGGCTTTTGTCATGTCGTCCGTAGGCTTTTTAAGTGTAGGCAGACGCCTCGAGCGGGTGCGGACTTGTTTACCGTGCAAATTGCATCACTGCAAAAAGCCATCATTGCAAAATGCAATATCGAGATTTACCAAAAATAACTTAATTCATTGTTTTTAAAGAATTTAATTGCCGATAGACTCTGGCGTGCAAGCTGCTGGCAACGACAAGCGACCGGCACGGCTTTGTCAGCCAGGAAAACATCCTGGTGCCGGCTCCATCCGCCGAACGATTGGTATTTTGAATGACCCTCACCAGGAGTACAGCATGTCCAGATCAGCCGCGAGTTTCTTCATCCTCGCCTTGTTGAGCGGCATTTTTCATCTGTCATTGACCCAGGACATGGTCGTCACCCTCCCCCTGATCGCCTGTGGCGTATTCAGCGCGCTGTTCGTGCTCGCATTGATCGCCGGGCGCAAGATCAAGTTTGATCCGGTTCTGCGTTGATCCCGACATGTCAGCCCCATAGCAAGGGCCTGCCATCCATCCTTAATTCCCCCCCCTCCATGCGACTCCCCTAGTAAATCGGCCATTTGCCACTATTCTGTAAAAGGCAAGGAACAGGGATCGAGTTCACTTTTTCCTGCCCGCCGGAAACCTTTCGTCGGGTGGAGAAAGCACGAAGTGATACGGCCTGGTCGAACTTTTCAAACCAGTCCGCATTTCTGATAATTGGTGCTGGCAGAACGCCTTTATCCAGTTCAATATTTGTCACAGAATTGACGCCAAGGATCTGGCTACTTTGAGGCATGATGCGCGCCTCTATCAATTCAGGTTGAACATTTGGCCAGAGCGCTTGTCTTACCAGACATCCTGCGGCCAATCCCGAAAACCGCTCCCCTGAACTAACCGGTTAAATATATGCGCCCATTGAAACAGGCAATTTATTCCAGCCGTACGGCTGACAAGTTCGTCGTACGTCTGCCAGACGGAATGCGTGAACGCATTGCCGAGGTGGCTCGCAATCATCATCGCAGCATGAACTCCGAAATCATTGCGCGCCTTGAGCAGAGTCTTATTCAGGAAGGCGCACTGGGAGAAGAGTTGAGCATGCGTCTGGACAGCCCCGAGCTTTCCTTACACGAACGGGAGCTGCTGCAGCGCTTCCGCCAGCTCTCCCATCGACAGCAGAACGCCCTGGTTTCGCTGATCGCCCATGACGCTGAAATGGCCGCCGACGCGTCCTGATTCAACCAGTAAGCCCAAGCCAGCCTGATCGCTGGCTTTTTTTTTGCCTGAAATCCGGGCACAAAAAAACCCGCCACGGGCGTAGTGCTAATCACTGTAGGAGCGAGCTTGCTCGCGATGGATTCGCGAGCGCTGCGTTTAGTCAGCAAACACGCGTTATCTTTAGCGACCATCGCGAGCAAGCTCGCTCCTACACAGCATTACGCCATTCAGCGGGTTTTCAACAAGCAGGACTTCAGAGCAGGAAGATTGTCGCCAGCCCCAGGAAGATGAAAAAGCCTCCGCTGTCGGTCACGGCAGTAATCATCACACTGGCCCCCATCGCAGGATCACGCCCCATCTTCGCCAGGGTCATCGGAATCAAGACCCCCATCAATGCCGCCAGCAACAGGTTGAGTGTCATCGCGGCGGTCATCACCACGCCCAATGACCAACTGTGATAGAGCATGTAGGCAACCAGGCCAATCACCCCGCCCCAGATCACGCCGTTGATCAGCGCTACCGCCAACTCCTTGCGCATCAGGCGCGAGGTATTGCCGGTGCTCACCTGGTCCAGCGCCATGGCCCGCACAATCATGGTAATGGTCTGGTTGCCCGAGTTACCGCCGATTCCCGCCACGATCGGCATCAACGCCGCAAGCGCCACGAGTTTCTCGATCGAACCTTCAAACAAGCCGATCACCCGAGAAGCCACGAACGCGGTAATCAGGTTGATCGCCAGCCAGGCCCAACGGTTGCGCAGGGATTTCCAGACCGACGCAAAAATGTCTTCTTCTTCACGCAGACCCGCCATGTTGAGAACTTCGCTTTCGCTCTCTTCACGGATCAGGTCGACCATTTCATCGATGGTCAGACGGCCGATCAGCTTGCCGTTCTTGTCGACCACGGGGGCGGAGATCAAGTCGTAACGCTCGAACGCCTGGGCGGCATCGTAGGCGTCTTCGTCCGGGTGGAAACTCACCGGATCGCTGGCCATCACCTCGGCAACCTGTTTGTCCGGGTCGTTGACCAGCAAACGCTTGATCGGCAACACGCCCTTGAGGACGCCGTCGTAATCGACCACGAACAGCTTGTCAGTGTGGCCCGGCAACTCCTTGAGACGGCGCAGATAACGCAAGACCACTTCAAGGCTGACATCCTCGCGGATGGTCACCATCTCGAAGTCCATCAGCGCACCGACCTGCTCCTCGTCGTAGGACAGTGCCGAACGCACGCGCTCGCGTTGTTGCTGGTCGAGGGTCTCCATGAGCTCATGGACGACGTCTCGCGGCAGCTCGGAGGCCAGGTCAGCGAGTTCGTCGGCATCCATGTCCTTGGCGGCTGCCAGGAGCTCGTGATCGTCCATGTCGGCGATCAGCGATTCACGGACCGAATCGGATACTTCAAGAAGGATGTCGCCGTCGCGATCGGCCTTGACCAGTTGCCAGAGCGTCAGACGATCGTCCAGCGGCAAGGCTTCAAGGATGTAGGCGACGTCGGCGGAGTGCAGGTCATCGAGCTTGCGTTGCAGCTCGACGAGGTTCTGCCGGTGGACCAGGTTCTCGACCCGGTCATGATGCGGGCCTTCCTGGCGGTGAGTCAGGTCTTCTACAACTCGCTGGCGCTGCAGCAGCTCAACCACCTGAGCCAGGCGATCCTGCAAGCTTTCCTGCGTTTTCTTTACTTCGATTTCAGACATAGGCGAACTCCACTCCCAGCAGCGGGGCACGCCGGAAGGATCAATCAGTCAATTCATGATTGGTGAAACGGGGTACTGAGTAACTACTGGGTAAGTCCATGGAGGTATTCCACAAGCCCCGGCGGGGCTGACGGGCGCAATGATACACCGCCTGACGGTTTTAAACGTTAAAAAATCTCGGCTGAAACAAGCGCTTGCACAACAATCTTGAGCATCGTCCTGATCCATGAAAATGCGACGACGAATTCTGAAAGGAAAACACACACCCTTCGAAAATTGTAGACGCTCCCCTTGAAAAGGAACGTCACGGAAGACGCTGGAGAGTACGCAGAGAGATCACAGCTAGCGCTACGACACCCGGCGAGGTCGTAGCGCAAACGTGGAGTTCGACGGGAAGGGATGCACGAAAGGAAAAGCCAAATTCCAGACGGCAAAAAGCCCGCATTAAATGCGGGCTTTCTGTTTGTATGGTGCACTCGACAGGATTCGAACCTGTGACCGCTCGGTTCGTAGCCGAGTACTCTATCCAGCTGAGCTACGAGTGCATTTTGTGTTTTTAGACCAGACCACAACTGGTTGAAGCCAAGTTACCTGCATTGCTGCAACTAACTCTTAAATGGTGCACTCGACAGGATTCGAACCTGTGACCGCTCGGTTCGTAGCCGAGTACTCTATCCAGCTGAGCTACGAGTGCATTTGTTGCCGCGCATTATAGGCCGTCTAATCTCTATGTCAAACACTTTTTCTAGTAATTTCAACAACTTACCGAAGAAGCCAGATTACAACGTACTACGCAAATAATGGCGGAGAACGGGGGATTCGAACCCCCGACACCCTTTTGAGGTGTACTCCCTTAGCAGGGGAGCGCCTTCGGCCACTCGGCCAGCTCTCCGCAACACGGGGCGTATATTAACCAGCTTCTTCCCCGTTTGCAAACATAAAAAACGATAAAAATTAATGGCTTGGTTCTTCGTCCTTCTCTTTCTTGATACGCAGGTAAATTTCTTCCCGGTGAACAGCCACCTCTTTGGGGGCATTAACGCCGATGCGCACTTGATTTCCTTTGACGCCGAGCACGGTCACGGTGATTTCGCCATCACCGATAATCAGGCTTTCTGCGCACCGACGAGTCAGAATCAGCATACCTTTCTCCTCACGCATTACATTTCAGGGACAACAGTCTGCAAAAAAAAGGCACTCGACCCACAACCGGAGCGGTCGCAGCCCTACATGCCTGAGTATTGACTAGCGCGAGCAAAAGAACAGCCTCGAGGGCCACGCCATTCAAAAAAACAAAAGGCGCGGTCAGACCGCGCCTTTTGGCAAACGCATCACTCGCCCTGGCGGGCCGGTGCGTCCAGTTCGAAAGCCGTGTGCAGAGCGCGCACAGCCAGTTCCAGGTACTTCTCTTCGATCACTACGGAAACTTTGATCTCCGAAGTCGAGATCATCTGGATGTTGATGCTTTCCTTGGCCAGGGACTCGAACATGCGGCTGGCCACGCCTGCGTGAGAACGCATGCCAACGCCGACGATCGACACCTTGGCGATCTTGGTGTCGCCCACGACTTCACGGGCACCCAGCTCGCCAGCGGTCTTTTCCAGCACGGCCTGCGCCGCCTGGTAGTCATTGCGGTGCACGGTGAAGGTGAAGTCGGTGGTGTTATCGTGCGCAACGTTCTGCACGATCATGTCGACTTCGATGTTCGCGGCACTGATCGGGCCGAGAATCTTGAAGGCAACGCCCGGGATGTCTGGCACGCCACGGATGGTCAGCTTGGCTTCATCGCGGTTGAAAGCGATACCGGAAATGATCGGCTGTTCCATGGTTTCCTCTTCATCAATAGTAATGAGGGTGCCCGGACCCTCCTTGAAGCTGTGCAGTACGCGCAGCGGAACGTTGTACTTGCCGGCGAACTCGACCGCGCGGATCTGCAACACCTTGGAACCGAGGCTGGCCATTTCCAGCATCTCTTCGAAGGTGATCTTGTCCAGGCGCTGAGCCACGGACACCACACGAGGGTCGGTGGTGTAGACGCCGTCGACGTCGGTGTAGATCTGGCATTCGTCAGCCTTCAGGGCTGCCGCCAGCGCCACGCCGGTGGTGTCGGAACCGCCACGACCGAGGGTGGTGATGTTGCCGTGCTCGTCGACGCCCTGGAAACCGGCGACAACCACCACACGACCGGCCTTCAGATCACCGCGAATCTTCTGGTCATCAATCTGCAGGATACGCGCTTTATTGTGCGCGCTATCCGTCAGAATCCGCACCTGGTTGCCGGTGTAGGACACTGCCGGCACGCCGCGCTTGATCAGCGCCATGGCCAACAGGGCAATCGTCACCTGCTCACCGGTGGAAACGATCACGTCCAGCTCGCGCGGAACCGGTTGACCGTCGCCACTGATTTGCTTGGCCAGATCGATCAGACGGTTGGTTTCGCCGCTCATTGCAGACAGCACAACCACCAGGTCATCGCCGGCGTCGCGGAATTTCTTAACCTTGTCGGCGACCTGCTCGATTCTCTCGACGGTGCCGACCGAGGTGCCTCCAAATTTCTGTACGATCAAAGCCATTTCAAAGCCGCCTCTGCCCATGAAGGGCGCCCAAATAATCACTCAAACAGCGTTGCGGCCCGCCACTAGACTGCGGGCCGCAAGCACTGCCTTATAGACCCTGCTCTACAAACGGAACGGCCAGGGCCAGTGCCGCATCCAGTGCGCCAGCGTCGGTACCGCCGCCTTGCGCCATGTCTGGACGACCACCACCCTTCCCGCCCACTGCCGCAGCGGCTTGCTTCATCAAATCACCGGCTTTGAGTTGGCCAGTCAGGTCTTTGGTTACGCCTGCAACCAGAACGACCTTTTCCTCATGGACACTGCCGAGCAGGATCACTGCGCGGCCGAGTTTGTTTTTCAGTTGATCAACCAGCGCCAGCAGCGCCTTGCCATCCTGACCGTCCAGACGCACGGCCAGCACTTTCACGTCCTTGACGTCCAGCGCCTGGGCCGACAGATCGTCGCCCGCGGCACTGGCAGCCTTGGCTTGCAACTGCTCGAGTTGCTTCTCCAGCAGACGGTTGCGCTCCAGCACAGCCGACAGCTTGTCGATCAGGTTGTCGCGGCTGCCCTTGACCAGGCTGGCCGCTTCCTTGAGTTGTTCTTCCGCCGCGTTCAAGTAGGCCAGCGCTTGCGCACCGGTGACTGCCTCGATACGACGCACACCCGACGCCACACCGCCTTCGCTGATGATTTTCAGCAGGCCGATGTCGCCGGTACGGTTGGCGTGGATACCGCCGCACAGCTCGACGGAGAAATCGCCCATGCTCAGTACACGCACGTTGTCGCCGTATTTCTCGCCGAACAGCGCCATGGCGCCTTTCTGCTTGGCGGTTTCGATATCGGTTTCTTCGGTTTCAACTTCGGAATTCTTGCGAATCTCGGCGTTGACGATGTCTTCCAGCGCTTTCAGTTGTTCAGGCTTGATGGCCTCGAAGTGGCTGAAGTCGAAGCGCAGGCGCTGACTGTCGACCAACGAGCCTTTCTGCTGAACGTGATCGCCCAGCACCTGGCGCAATGCGGCGTGCAGCAAGTGAGTCGCGGAGTGGTTCAACGACGTGGCGTGACGCACCTCGGCGTCAACGTGGGTCTCGACCGGCGTACCGACGATCAGGCTACCCGAATCCAGGATACCGTGGTGCAGGAATGCACCGCCGGTCTTGGTGGTGTCACGCACGTCGAAACGCGCGCTGCCCGCCTGCAGGTAGCCGCAATCACCGACCTGGCCACCGGACTCGGCGTAGAACGGCGTCTTGTCGAGAACGATCACGCCCTCATCGCCTTCGCTCAATACGTCGACCGACTGGCCATCTTTATACAGCGCAACGATCTTGGCGGAACCGCTGTGAGCGATGTAACCGGTGAACTCGGTGGCCACGTCGACCTTGACCAGGCTGTTGTAGTCCATGCCGAAGGAACTGGCGGAACGGGCACGGACGCGCTGGGCTTCCATTTCGCGCTCGAAACCTTCTTCGTCGATGGTCAGGCTGCGCTCGCGAGCGATGTCGCCGGTCAGGTCCATCGGGAAACCGTAGGTGTCGTAGAGTTTGAACACTACGTCGCCCGGCACCACGTCGCCCTTGAGTTCAGCCAGATCCTGCTCGAGGATCTTCAGACCCTGCTCCAGGGTCTTGGCGAATTGCTCTTCTTCGGCCTTCAGCACGCGCTCGATGTGCGCCTGCTGGGATTTCAGCTCCGGGAACGCCTCGCCCATCTCGGCAACCAGGGCCGCGACGATCTGGTAGAAGAAGCTGCCCTTGGCGCCCAGCTTGTTACCGTGACGGCAGGCGCGACGGATGATCCGGCGCAGCACGTAGCCGCGACCTTCGTTGGACGGCAGCACGCCGTCGGCAATCAGGAAACCGCAGGAACGAATGTGGTCAGCCACGACTTTCAGCGAAGCCTGGGCGTCGTTGGTGCAGCCGATGGCCTTGGCCGATGCAGTCAGCAGGCTCTGGAACAGGTCGATTTCATAGTTCGAGTGAACGTGCTGCAGCACGGCACTGATCCGCTCCAGGCCCATGCCGGTGTCGACCGACGGCGCTGGCAGTGGGTGCAACACGCCATCGGCGGTGCGGTTGAACTGCATGAACACGTTGTTCCAGATCTCGATGTAACGGTCGCCGTCTTCTTCCGGCGAGCCCGGTGGGCCACCCCAGATGTCGGCGCCGTGATCATAGAAAATCTCGGTGCATGGACCGCACGGGCCGGTATCGCCCATGGTCCAGAAGTTGTCGGAGGCGTACGGCGCGCCCTTGTTGTCGCCGATGCGCACCATGCGCTCGGCCGGAACCCCGATGTCCTTGGTCCAGATGTCGTACGCCTCGTCATCGCTGGCGTAGACGGTGACCCAGAGCTTTTCCTTGGGCAGGTTCAACCACTTGTCGGAAGTCAGGAAGTTCCAGGCGTAGCTGATGGCATCACGCTTGAAATAATCACCGAAGCTGAAGTTACCCAGCATTTCGAAGAAGGTGTGGTGACGAGCGGTATAACCGACGTTTTCCAGGTCGTTGTGCTTGCCGCCGGCGCGCACGCATTTCTGGCTGGAAACCGCGCGGGTGTACGCGCGCTTTTCCTGGCCCAGGAAGCAGTCCTTGAACTGGTTCATCCCCGCGTTGGTGAACAGCAGGGTTGGGTCGTTGCCCGGAATCAAAGAGCTGGAGGCTACACGGGTGTGGCCTTGCTCTTCGAAGAAGCGAAGGAAGGCTTCACGGATTTCTGCGCTTTTCATTAGGTTCTTCCACGGAGGCTGCGGCCAAAGGCCTGTTCGAAACGTCAACAGACGAAGCGACGGCAAAGGGCCGCATTATATCGGCCCTGCGCGCGGGGTACAGCGTGTTTATACGATAGAAACACTCAATTGGAGTGCTAACGCTATCACTTGCGCGAAAAGTCGACGAATGTCGCGACGACCTGCTCGATTTGCGCACGACTGACGTCCATGTGCGTGACCATGCGCAGACGCGCAGCGGCACTGAGCTTGATCCCCCGCTCGGCGGCAAAGGCCTTGATGGCCTCGGCCTGGTCGCCCATCTGCACGTAAACCATGTTGGTCTGCACCGGCTCGACCTCGAAGCCCGCTCCACGCAGGCCTTCGGCCAGCCACTGTGCGTTGGCATGGTCATCGGCCAGGCGCTGAACGTTGTTATCCAGCGCATACAGGCCCGCCGCCGCGAGGATCCCGGCCTGACGCATGCCGCCACCGACCATCTTGCGCAGGCGCCGGGCCTTGCCGATCAGCTCCGCCGAGCCACACAGCACCGAACCGACCGGTGCGCCCAAACCTTTGGACAGGCACACCGAGACGGAATCGAAATACTGGGTGATTTCCCGGGCATCCACCCCCAGTTTCACTGCCGCGTTGTACAAACGAGCGCCGTCCAGGTGCAGTTGCAAGCCGTTTTCGCGGGTAAAGTTTCGGGCCCGGGCCAGGTATTCCAGGGGCAGGACCTTGCCTTGCATGGTGTTTTCCAGCGCCAGCAAACGGGTGCGGGCGAAATGGAAGTCGTCCGGCTTGATCGCCGCCGCAACCTGCGCCAGGTCCAACGAACCATCGGCCTGCACTTCCAGCGGCTGCGGCTGGATCGAGCCAAGCACCGCCGCGCCCCCACCTTCGTACTTATAAGTGTGGGCCTGCTGGCCGACGATGTACTCGTCACCGCGATCGCAATGGGCCATCAACCCCAGCAGGTTGCTCATGGTGCCGGTCGGCACGAACAGTGCCGCGGCAAAGCCCAGGCGCCTGGCCAGTTCGGCTTCCAGGTGATTGACCGTCGGATCTTCGCCATACACGTCATCGCCGGTGGCGGCCTTGGTCATTGCCTCGAGCATGCCGGCGCAAGGTTGGGTGACGGTGTCGCTGCGAAGATCGATAACACTCATGAATCTGGCCTCAGTAAGCAGGGGAAATCCCTTTCAGTCAGGAATTACTGCGGGCATGGCGACGATTAATCAACCCTTGGGCTGGGATAATGCTCACTAATAGAGCGAAATACTCGATAGCAATCATCCAAAAGGGGCCATGCGCATACCGCAAATATGTGATAAAAACGCTGCGCCGCCAAACATTTGGGCGGCAAAAACGTTCTCAGGGCGGGGTGCAACTCCCCACCGGCGGTAATTGCGCGCAAAGCGCATAGCCCGCGAGCGCTTGGCGACGACGCTGCTTCGGCGGTGGTTGGCGGCAAGGTCAGCAGACCCGGTGTGATCCCGGGGCCGACGGTCATAGTCCGGATGAAGAGAGAACGGGATTGACAACAAAGGGCCGTCCGCCGGCATTCGTGCGAGCGTGCGTACCCTCAAATCCCCTTCGATTCATAACGCCCTGTTTTTCACACAAACAGGAGTCAGAACATGCAACCCACCGCAATCGACAGCAAAAGCAAACACCATCACGGCGAGCGCGTAGCGTTCATCCAGGCCTGCTGGCACAAGGATATTGTCGACCAGAGCCGTAAAGGCTTCGTCGCCGAAATGATTGCCCAGGGTTATCAGGAGTCCGACATCGATTTCTTCGAAGTCGGCGGCGCCTTTGAAATGCCCCTGCACGCCAAGTTGCTGGCCAGGACCGGTCGTTATGCCGGCATCGTCGCGGCAGCCCTGGTGGTGGACGGCGGCATTTACCGTCACGAGTTCGTCGCCCAGTCAGTGGTCAGCGGCCTGATGCAGGTGCAACTGGAAACCGAAGTGCCGGTGTTCTCGGTGTCCCTGACCCCGCACCACTTCCATGCCGGTGAAGAACACCAGAAGTTCTTCTTCGAGCATTTCCTGCACAAAGGTCAGGAAGCGGCGAAGACCTGTGCGGATACGCTGATGAAGATCCGTTCGCTGCGTCGCAGTGAGCCGCGTGCGCTAGCCGTATAATCACCGCAAAACCTGTAGGAGCGAGCCTGCTCGCGATGGCGGACTGTCAGTCGACATTTATGCTGACTGATACACCGCTATCGCGAGCAGGCTCGCTCCTACATGGGTTCTACGCTGAATTCAGGCCAGGTTTTCGTCGGTCGTCGGCACGACCAGGATGCCGGCACGCAAACCATTCTTCACCCTGGGGTTCGGGAAGATGATCCGGGCGCCCTCCTCCTCGATGATCCAGCGGGTGTTGGCGATGTCTTCCGCCAGCAGGTAACCCACTTCCAGTTCCGAAAAGTTCTCGATATCCGCCGGCAGGTTCAGGCGGAAGCTGTCGCTGTGCTTGATGATTTCCCGCGCCACGCTGTACAGCTGCAAACCGTCCAGTGCCGCTTCAGTCAGCTCCGGCTCGGTGCCTTCGATGATTTGCTTGAGACGGTTTTCCAGCAGGGAAACATTGACCCCGTCGTTCTGCCCGAAAGGCCGTGCCTTGCCCAACTCCAGAGTGAAGGCCTCGGCCCCCAGTTTGTCGTAGGTGTAGGCGCTGAACACGATGGAAGGCTTGTTCTGCAACAACACAGCTTCCATGCCGGCAGCACGCAGGCGCGCCAGTTCCTGACGCGAATGCTGGCGATCTTCCTTCCACGGATACAGGGCGAACTGCTCGATTTTCGAGCCGCGAATCGCCGTGTGCAGGTCGTAATGCAGGCGCTGACGATCCGGCAGGCTGAAGAAGCTGGCAGCTAAACGCTCCAGCTCACAGGCGCGCAGTGCTTCGGAACCGCTGCTTTGTTCGTGACGGCCATTGAACAGCCGATTGACGTCCTGCTCGACGAAGCGCTCGCCCTTGCGAATCGCCTCGGGGTTACCGAACAGGAACAGAATACGTGCGCGCGGCTTCAAGTCGCCGCGGGCAATGTCGTGCAACAGGCGATCGAGCAACTCGATCGGCGCTGTTTCATTGCCGTGGATCCCCGCCGACAGCAGCAGGTCCAGGCCATTGTCACGCGCTTCAGGTGGCCGGACTTCCAGCGCACCTTCGCTCAACCAGCGCATGCGCACGCCTTCGACAGTCAGTTGAGTCTTCTCCGCCGGTTCGCGGCCGGCGAGGGTCAGTTCAAGCAGTTTGCCGAGGGCGAGCATAGAGCGGTTTCCTTAGTGGTCGTGATTGCAATCCGGGCCGTGAACGTGATCCTCGTCGTCGCCGAGTTCAGCCGGTTCCATCTCCAGTTGCAGACTTACCAGATTAGTCGCCAATGGGCGCAACAGCAGGTTGGCGTATTCAGCGTCACCTTCTTCGACGTCCACGCCGATCAACAGTTGGCCGCGGCCGTCCTGCTGGATCCACAGCTCTTTGCCTTGCCACATGACCGCGACGCGGGTGCAGGAAGTCTCCAGTTGCGTGCCGTCGGTGTCTTCAAGGATCAGCTGCAGGGTATCGCTCATGTCTTTACGCTCTCGTTTGAGATGAAGCAGCGCGCTGCCATACAGGGCGGCGCGCCGTCGATCAATTGATCTGGAATGGATAAACCGCGCCCAGTTTAAGGATTTGCGTCAGTTCATCCAGTGCCGTCCGGCACTCAAGCAGCAATTGCGGGTCCGCCAGATCGTTTTCGGTCATGCGGTCGCGGTAGTGCTTCTCGACCCATTCGGTCAGTGTGCCGTACAACGGTGCCGTCATGATAACCCCTGGATTGACCGCCGCCAGTTCGGTTTCGTTGAGCGCGACGCGCAACCTCAGGCAAGCCGGGCCACCGCCGTTCTGCATGCTCTGCTTGAGATCGAAGACTTTCACTTCGCGGATCAGGCCGCCGGAGCTGGTCAAACCCTGCAGGTATTGCCAGACACGCTCGTTGCCACGGCATTCTTCCGGCACGATCAACAGCATGGAGCCATCAGGACGCGACAGCAGCTGGCTATTGAACAGGTAGGAACGAACGGCGTCTTCCACGCTTACTGCGGAACGCGGTACGCAGACTGACTGAAATTTCCCACCGACTTTGGCGAGTTTGCTCTGCAATTCAGCGAGCATCTTCTCGGTCTCGAGGAACGCGTCCTCGTGATAGAACAGCACTTCGCCATTACCGACCGCAATCACGTCGTTGTGGAACACACCCTGATCGATTACCGATGGGTTCTGCTGGGCGTAGACCACGCCGTCATCGCTCAAGCCGTGCAGACGGGCTACGGCCTGGGACGCTTCGAGGGTCTGGCGCGCCGGGTACTTCTGCGGTGCCGGGTAGCGGGTGTCGAACGCGCTGCGACCGAACACGAAGAACTCGACACCGGCTCCGCCGTATTCACGGCAGAAACGCGTGTGGTTGGCCGCGCCTTCGTCACCGAACTGCGCCACAGCCGGCAAGGCAGCGTGGTGGGCGAAGTGTTTCTGGTCAGCGAACATCGCCCCCAGCACGCGGCTGGTGGTCGGGTGTTCGATACTGCGGTGATATTTGCAGTTGAGGTTGGCGGCGGTGAAATGCACGCGGCCATCGGCCGTGTCGGCGCTCGGGCTGACGGTGGCGGCGTTGGCCACCCACATGCTCGAGGCCGAGCAACTGGCCACCAGCAGCGGCATCGCGTCTTTGGCAGCGCGCTCGATCACCTGAGCGTCGGTGCCGCCAAAGCCCAGGCGACGCAGTGCGGCCACATCCGGGCGCTCTTGCGGTGCCAGAACGCCTTGCTGGAAACCCATTTCCATCAACGCTTTCATCTTCGCCAGGCCTTGCAGCGCCGCTTCCTTGGGGTTGGAAGACTGCTGGCTGTTGCTCTGGGACGCGACGTTGCCGTAGGACAGGCCGCCATAGTTATGGGTCGGCCCCACTAGACCGTCAAAATTGACTTCATAGGATTTCATCAGCGAGGCTCCACGAGAATCTGTTGTTATAGGCTTCAGTAACTAATCTTTGAGACCGCGTTGCTGCCATCGCCAGCAGGCTGGCTCCCACAGGGTTTGCGTCGTACACAGAGTGTGTGAACACCGCCGAACCTGTAGGAGCCAGCCTGCTGGCGATGGGCGCTACGCCATTTTCACGCCAGGCGTGAGGGCGGCAGGCATCACCAGGCTCGGCGTTTCCAGCGAGGCCACCGGGTACGCGCAGTAATCCGCCGCGTAGTAGGCGCTGGCGCGGTGGTTGCCCGAGGCGCCGACGCCGCCGAATGGCGCGCTGCTCGCGGCACCGGTCAGCTGCTTGTTCCAGTTGACGATACCGGCACGGCTTTCCAGCCAGAATTGCTGGTAACGCACCTCGGAGTCCGACAGCAGGCCAGCCGCCAGGCCGTAGGCGGTGTCGTTGGCTTCAACGATCGCCGCTGCAAAATCAGCGTAGCGGATCACCTGCAGCAACGGGCCGAACAGTTCTTCGTCAGGACGATCGGCAACGGCAGACACGTCCAGGATACCCGGGGTCAGCAAGGCCGATTGAGCCTGAGGCTGAGTCATTTCCAGCAGCGCCACGGCGCCATTGGCCAGCAGGTGCTCCTGAGCATCCATCAACGCTTTCGCAGCGCCAAGGGAAACCACCGAGCCCATGAACGGCGCCGGTTGCTGATCGAAAGCACCGACCTCAATGGTCGAGCTGACCGCTACCAGGCGCGCCAGCAACGTATCACCCCAGGCACCTTGCGGCACCAGCAAACGGCGGGCACAGGTGCAGCGCTGGCCGGCGGAGATGAACGCCGACTGAATGATGGTGTACACCGCGGCATCGAGGTCGGCGACCTGATCGACCACCAGCGGGTTGTTGCCGCCCATCTCCAGCGCGAGGATCTTGTCCGGACGACCGGCGAATTGCTGGTGCAGGTGATTGCCGGTGCGGCTGGAGCCGGTGAAGAACAGACCGTCGATACCCGGGTTCGCCGCCAGGGCGATGCCGGTTTCACGAGCGCCTTGCAGCAGGTTCAACACGCCAGCCGGCAGACCCGCCTCGACCCAGCACTTGACCGTCAGCTCAGCGACTTTCGGTGTCAGTTCGCTTGGCTTGAACAGCACGCTGTTACCGGCCAGCAGTGCCGGCACGATGTGGCCGTTCGGCAGGTGACCCGGGAAGTTGTAAGGACCAAATACCGCCACCACACCGTGGGGTTTGTGGCGCAGCACAGCGGTGGCATCGCCCAGCGGGCCGCTCTTTTCGCCGGTACGCTCGCGGTAGCTCTGCACCGAGATGGCAATCTTGTTGACCATGCTGGTGACTTCGGTCGCCGCTTCCCACAGGGGTTTGCCGGTTTCTTCGCCGATGGTATGAGCCAGTTCGTCAGCGTGATTTTTCAGCGCAGCGGCAAAGGCTTCCAGCACCGAAATACGCTCTTCCAGGGTGCGTCGGGCCCAGCCAGGGAACGCCTGACGCGCCGCTTGCACAGCCGACTCGACCTGAGCGGCGGTGGCGCCAACGCCGGACCACAGCACCTGCTGGGTCACCGGGTTCAGCGACTCGAAGGCTTCACCCCCACCTGCCAGCCATTCACCTGCGATGTAAAGCGACTTCATTATTTCGACTCCCGAGCTGCGGACAACGCCACGGCGCGCACTTGATCGCCTGCGTTGAGTTGAAGACGTTTGGCGGTCTGCGGATCGACCACCAGGGTGCCGGCGGCCAGACGTGCCGGTGCAGCAGTGATGCGGCAGTCCTCGCGCTTGCGGTTGTGGATGATGAATGGCGTGGCGTCGTCACCCGGCGTGCCAACGGCCAGCACCAGCGCCTGGCTGTCACGCACGGCGCGGATTTTGCCGGTTTCGCACTCGATCGCCGGGCCTGCGTCGAAGATATCGACGTAACCCTGGTAGCTGAAACCTTCGCTCTTGAGCATGGCCAGCGCCGGCTCGGTGTCCGGGTGAACCTGCCCGATCACGTTGCGCGCATCCGGCGACAGGAAGCAGGTGTACAGCGGGAATTTCGGCATCAGTTCGGCGATGAACGCCTTGTTGCCCACCCCGGTCAGGTAGTCGGCCTGGCTGAATTCCATCTTGAAGAAGTGCCGGCCCAGGCTTTCCCAGAACGGCGAACGCCCGGCCTCGTCGGAGACACCGCGCATTTCGGCAATGATCTTGTTGCCGAACAGTTGCGGGAACTCGGCGATGAACAGCATCCGCGCCTTGGACAGCATGCGACCGTTGAGGCCGCTGCGGTAATCGGCGTGCAGGAACAGCGAGCACAGCTCGGAGTTGCCGGTCAGGTCGTTGGCCAGGAACAGCGTCGGGATTTCGCGATAGATGTTCAGCTCTTGCGAAGCGCTGACCGTCAGACCGACCCGGAAGTTGTACCAGGGCTCACGCAGGCCGACGGCGCCGGCAATGGCGGAAATACCCACCACGCGACCGTCGTCATCTTCGAGCACGAACAGGTAGTCCGCATCGCCCCGCCCGGCTTCGCCGCGAAAGGTCTTCTCGGCCCAGCCGACCCGATGGGCCAGCCGCTCTTCGTTGGCCGGCAAGGTGGTCAGGCCGGTGCCGGTGCTGCGGGCCAGGTCGATCAGAGCGGGTAAATCGCTGCTGCGTACGGGACGAACGATCATGCTATCTCCTCAAACGGGCCGCTTGCGCCACCCGTGAAACTTCGCTGCTGTCTAAACAAGCAATCAGGCCGGGCAGGCGTTAAACCGCCACCAGGCGCACGCTGGCACCCTCGCCGACGCCCAGGGCTTCGGCCGCTTCCAGGTCCAGGGTCACTGGTTTGCCTGGTGCGTAATCGAGTTCGAGCATGACCGCGCGGTAATCCTGCAACTGGGCATTGGCCACCAGATACTGGCGACCGACGCCCTTGACCGGTTCGCCGATCTTCACCGGCACCACACGGCTCTGGGCGATCGAACGGATCCCCGAAACACGGGCATGCAGGGTCGGGCCGCCGTCGAAGATGTCGATGTAGTGATCGGTCTCGAAGCCTTCGCGCATCAGGATGTCGAAGGTGATCTGCGCCCGCGGGTGTACCTGGCCCATGGCTTCTTGCGCGGAGTCCGGCAGCAGCGGCACGTAGATCGGGTAATGCGGCATCAGTTCGGCGAGGAACGTACGGCTTTTCAGCCCGCACAGACGCTCGGCTTCGGCGTAGTTGAGGTCGAAGAAGTTGCGACCGATGGCATCCCAGAATGGCGAGTCGCCGTTTTCATCGCTGTAACCGACGATTTCGGTCACCACGGAATCGGCAAAACGCTCCGGATGGCTGGCCACGAACAACAAGCGGCCACGGGAGTTGAGCTCCGACCACGGCGAACCCACCAGCTCGCGTTGCACATAGAAACTGGTCAGCAAGCTGTTGCCGGTCAGGTCGTGGCACTGGGAGAGCACGTGGATCTTGTTGTGAATCTTCAGCTCGCGGGAGGCGTGCACGAAGGTTTCGTTGCGAAAGCTGTAGAACGGCTCGGAGTAACCGGCCGATGCCACGATGGCCGAGCAACCGACCAGCTTGCCGGTGGCAGAGTCTTCAAGGACGAAGAAATAGCTTTCTTCACCGTTGAAACTCACTTCGGCGGCGAACGAGGCTTCGCTTGCGGCGATCTTGTCGCTCAGGCGTTCAACGTCATCCGGCAAGGAAGTGACACCAATCGGACTGTCCGCAGCCAGACGCTGTACCTCGCCCAGATCAGCCATTTGCGCGGGGCGCATCACCAGCATGGTGTCACTCCTTTCTCTTAACTCTTTTGAGGAAAATAAGCCGGCCCCTTGTAGGAGCGAGCCTGCTCGCGATGGTGGATCAGCAACAATGATGTCGCCTGATCCACCATCGCGAGCAGGCTCGCTCCTACAGAAAAGCGGGGCCGGCATAAAAAATTCGGTTCGACGCCTGACTGGCAGGCGTCGAAGGGTCTATCAGGCTTGCGTCAGTTTTGCCGCGGCACGTTCGAATCGGTCCAGACCGGCATCGATATCGGCGTCTTCCACCACCAGGCTCGGGGCGAAACGCACCACGTCCGGGCCGGCTTGCAGGACCATCAGGCCTTCTTGCTCAGCGGCATTGAAGATGTCCTTGGCCTTGCCTTTCCAGGCATCGCTCAGCACGCAACCGATCAACAGGCCCATGCCGCGGACCTTGGTGAACAGCCCGTACTTCTCGCCGATCTGCTCAAGGCGGGCCTTGAACTTGTCGTGCTTGGCGTTGACGCCGGCCAGCACTTCAGGGGTGTTGATCACGTCGATCACAGCTTCCGCGACAGCGCACGCCAGCGGGTTGCCGCCGTAAGTGGTGCCGTGGGTGCCGACGACCAGGTGCTTGGCCAGGTCTTCGGTGGTCAGCATCGCCGCGATCGGGAAACCGCCGCCCAGGCTCTTGGCGCTGGTCAGGATGTCCGGGATCACGCCGTAATGCTGGTAGGCGAACAGATGGCCGGTACGGCCCATGCCGGTTTGCACTTCGTCGAAAATCAGCAGCGCGTTGTGCGCGGTGCAGAGCTCGCGGGCACCTTGCAGGTATTCCAGTTCAGCCGGGATCACACCGCTTTCGCCCTGGATCGGTTCCAGCACCACAGCGCAAGTCTTGTCGGAAATGGCAGCTTTCAGTGCAGCCAGATCGTTGTACGGCACATGGGTGATGCCGGTGATTTTCGGACCGAAACCGTCGGAGTACTTCGACTGACCGCCGACGTTCACGGTGAACAGGGTACGGCCGTGGAAACTGTTGAGCGCCGCAATGATTTCGTACTTCTCGCTGCCGAAACGGTCGAAGCCGACGCGACGGGCCAGCTTGAAAGCGGCCTCGTTGGCTTCGGCGCCGGAGTTGCAGAAGAAGGCGCGGTCGGCAAAGGTGGCGTCGACCAGTTTATGCGCCAGGCGCAGGGCCGGCTCATTGGTGAACACGTTGGACACGTGCCACAGCTTGTTCGCCTGCTCGGTCAAGGCACCGACCAGCGCCGGATGCGCGTGACCCAATACGTTGACGGCAATCCCGCCGGCGAAGTCGATCAGCTCGCGGCCGGACTGGTCCCAAACGCGGGAACCGGCGCCACGCACAGGAATGAATGCGGCAGGCGCATAGTTGGGAACCATTACCTGATCGAAATCGGCGCGTTGTACCGCAGCGTGCTCAACGGACATCGGAGTCTCCTGAAGAGAAAACACTCGCCTGAAACTGGCGAGCTTGGTGAGGATTGTAAGGACAGTTTTCAGCCCGGCCTTGCCGCCAAGCGACAACTTCTTATAGCGCAAACCCCGGATTTTCCCGGGTTTACGGCAATGCGACATATAGGGTCGCAAAGGCGCAGTTTAACTGGCGACGGGCGTTTGCGGCAGGCTTGCTGCGTTGTAACCCATGGCAATGGTCGGAGTGCGGTAAATATGTACCGCACAGCGTCCAGGTTCGCGGGTTTTCCTAGTGGCCTTTCAAAGCCAACGGCCACTGCCCCCATGACTACCGAATCTACTGCCACTGTTGCCTCCGACGCTTTCAGACCCGACGCTCACTTCCAGCACCTGCAGAATGTCATCCCCTCCTGGCTCCACCAGGCGGCACCCCATAGACGCGAGGCGCTGCGCAACATCACCCCCGCTCTGCCCGCCGGACTAAAGACTGCGTCGAAACATCACCACACGGAACTCACCAGGCTGATCGCCCGACAGGTCGCCAGCCAGAACCAGGTCGACAAGGCGCTGGCCAACCTGCAAAACCCCGCGGATTTCGCCGAACCGCTGCTCCAGGCCGAAATCAAGCGCCGCTTCGGCCTGGATCTGAATGTGCGCGAAACGTTTTTGCGCCTCTATCTACCTGATCACCTGCCGTGGTTACGACTGAAGTCGGGCGCTGCGCGCATCTGGACGGTATCGCTGCTGGACGCCGCACTGCACAATTTCGAAACTGCCGAGACCCGCGCAGATGCCTTCGAGCCTGCCTCGACGTACATCACAGCACCGTCTTCCGACGGGCAATTCCTGACCTTGCCGCAGATCCTGAAAAAAATGCCTGTGACGGTATTTACCGGTATGTGCCGGGAGCTGGACATTGGCCAGCGCTATAAAACCTATCTGGAAGACAATCTGGGCATCAGCAACCCGGTGGTCGCGGCGGTCCTGCAAGGAAAAATCCGCGACAGCCAGAAATCCGCAATCACCGCTGCATTGCACCTGGCACAGATGCAAAAAAACCTGGGCAACGACACCCACAGCCTGATTCTCGGTCTGCTCGACAACCTGCCGCATCTGCGCCTGCACAGGCAGCCATGGCGCTGTCATGATCTGACGATCCTCAACGCGCGCCTGACCGGCATCCTGCTGTTTGCCCCGGACCTGGAGCGCGCCCGGGAAGTGGTTCGCGTGGTGGCTTATATACCGGGCGACCCCGAACAGCCGATCAAGGAATACCCATCGTCCGCAGCCTTCGCCGAGGAACTGGGCCAGCGCCTTCGCGCCCCCGCCTATCAACAGTTTTTCAGCCGCTTCATTAACCATGAGGATCGCGGCCACTTTTTCGCTCAGTTGAACAACCTGCTTGCCCCGATCACCTGGCAACCGGTCCAGCCAGGCGATTCTCGTCCGACCTGGCGGGAACAACCCAACCCCCGTGCGGATCTGCAGATCGTGGCAACGCCTGTCACAGCAGAACTGTGGACTCACCTCTACCAGAGCAAGCTCAACAAGATCCTCAACGATGCGCGGGTGATCGCGGTGTCCACTGCAACGGTCGACCAGAAAGCCCGTTGGGCGCTGTGGGATTCCTTCACGGAAATCGCCTCGGCGCTGCTGAACATCGCCGCTTTCGTCGCGCTGCCATTCGTGCCGTTTCTCGGCGAACTGATGCTGGGCTACATGGCCTACCAGTTGCTCGACGAAACCTTCGAAAGCGTGGTCGACTGGGCCGAAGGGCAGAGTCGCGAGGCCTTCGGGCACCTGATGGGTGTGGTGGAGTCCGTGGTGCAACTGGGAACCTTTGCCGCAGGTGGCGCGATCGCGGCCGGGGAATTTCGCTCGGTATTGCCTCGGGAGATCGTTGAATTCATCGACCGCTTCAATTCGGTAAAACGCCCGAACGGCGACACCCGCTACTGGCAGCCCGACCTGACCACCTATGAACACCCCGCGGTGTTACCCAAGGATGCAAAACCGGATGAGCTGGGGCTGCACCCACATCAAGGCCAAACCCTGCTGCCCCTGGAAACCAAACACTACGCCGTGAGCAAAGATCCGCTAACCGGCAAATACCGCATCGACCACCCCACCCGCCCTGACGCCTACAAACCACAACTGCGACACAACGGCAGCGGTGCCTGGCAAACCGAGCTCGACCAGCCGTTGAGCTGGAACCAGGCCACCGTATTGCACCGTGTCGGCCCGGACATGCAGCGATTTCCAGCCAGCACCCGCGAGCGCATCCTCGACATCAGCGGCAGCCACGAAGATGTCCTGCGCAAGATGCATGTGAATGCCGAACAGGTGCCGCCGCTATTGGCCGACACACTCGTACGCTTCGGGATCGATCAGGACATACAAGCCTTTATCGATCAGATCGGCAGCGACCAGCCGGAACATTTCCTCAAGGCAGATCCCGTGACACAGCTGGAACTGCTTAATGAAAACGGCTACTGGCCAGCAGACAAAGGCCTGCGACTGATCGACGACAAAGCGCAAACCCTTTGGCAAAGCCCGGCGCGCGATGTGCCCGTGGTGCAAATCGATACCGCCCGCCTCACCGATGGTGACCTGCTGAAAACAGTTCTCCTGACCCTGTCGGACAGCGAAGCCAGAACGTTGATGGGTGAAGAATTCGGCCACTCCTCCCCGGGCCTGGAAAACCGGACGCAGCGGTTGCGCCAGATACTCTCGCAACTTGCCGAACAGAAACGGCAACGCCTGTTCGACCAGCGTTACCGCAGACTCGAAGGTGGCGCTCGCGCAGCTGTACAAGTGGTCATGGATGCCGAGCCCGGACTGCCACGCAGCGTTGCACAAGCGATTGTGGACACAGCAAGCGACCTGGAACTGCAGCAGTTGAAAAACGCAACCGTCCCCCCTCGATTAGCCGAGCTGAGCCGGGAGGCCCGCTTGCAAGTGCGCGTGACACGCGCCTACGAGGGGCTTGATTTGCCATCGACCGAGAACAACCTCGACACCGACCGGCTGGCCTTGCACACCCTGGAAAAACTGCCAGGCTGGACGGGACAGCTACGGTTGGAAATCCGCCAGTACTCCCATGAGGGTCTCCTCATTGACAGCCTTGGCAGCGTCGAAGCGCCCGACCGCAAAGTACTGGTGCTCAATGAAGAAGGCTCGTATCAGCCGTTCGATCATGATGGCGAAGAACTCAGCGGCATGGGCTCGCTTTACACCTGCCTGCTACAGGCCATGCCGGACAGCGAACGTACCGCCCTGAATCTTCATATCGGTGAAGGTGAACGGCTCAAACAGTTGATTCGCCAGCACGCCTTGAGCCGTGATGCATTGCGCGCGCTGCTGATTCAACACCCCAACCTCAAACCCACCTACGACCCAAAGGTGATGCGCTTGCTTGGTGGCAGTGACGGGTATCGTCGAATCCCAGGCAACACACCCACCTTGCAAACCCGGGCGCAGACACTGTTTCCCCATCTATCCGCCGAAGAACTCGACGCCTTCGTCGAACGCTTGCAGCAACACCCCAACGGGCTGCGAGCAGAGCTGAGTCGGCTCATGACTCAACACGCGCAACTCCTGGAGACACTTTCGTCCTGGCGCAATCAAATTCCACTGTTCATTCCAGACACGCAAATCGGAATCACGCCCGAGCAATTCGCTGCGCAACAGCAGGTCCGCCGTCAATTCACTACCCGTCTGGCCGAGTGTTGGCGCCAGCAATGGACCCTCCCCGAGACCGCTTTTGAAACGGTCGACTTCAACTTTTTCCAACCGATCATCGGCCAATTGCCGACACTGGACGCCGAATTCAGCGGCGTCACCATGCTGACCCTGGATGGCAGTAGTGCCACGCGAGGCGTGCAGGAGTTTCTGCGCGGTTTTACAGGTTTACGCATCCTGAAACTGCGCGACGTCAACCTTGGCCACTTGCCGGACACCGTTTCCTCGTTGCAACTCGAAGAACTCGTTCTGAGCAATTGCGCGATTACCCTCAGCCCCGAAAGCCAGACCGCACTTGCCGGCCTGCATCAGTTGACTTTTCTGAACTTGCTCAAAAACCCCTTGGGCCTGACACCTGATATCGGCAGCATGCCCGATTTGAATTACATCGATTTATCGCAGACAGGCATCACTGAACTTCCGCGCGACTTGTTGACTCGTCCGCGCCTGCGCACCGCCCTGCTCCATGACAACCAGATCAAGGAGGTACCCGACACCCTGTTCACATTGCAGCGCAGCACCCAGGGAGATATCAACCTGGGCAACAATCCACTTTCAAGCGCAACCCGTGAACGCCACAAACAGCACTTCCAGCAGACCCGTCAGGACTTCGGTATCTACGCCGAAGAAGGAGACATCCACCGCGTGCAAGCGCTGTACCCCATGCTGGACCGTGAGGTTGCCAGCAAATTCGTGCTCCTGTTACCCGGCACACTGGACGAGGGGCGAATCACATTGACCCGCCTGGAAGCCGAACTCACCACCCTTGAAAACGACCTGTCAGCCTGGACCGGCAATATTCCAGCCGTCCACCCTCACAGCAATCAACCGTTCACTGCCCAGCAACTGCTGATCGAACATTCGACGCGGGACGCATTCAGAGAGTCCGTACTACGCTGCTGGCGCCGGGAAACCGATCCGGATGATTTCAACGATACGCTGCAAGCGACTACTTATGACCTGAGTCTGGAGACGCGGATTACCGGTAGCCTGCCGATACTTAGCGCAGATTTCAGCCATGTTTCCATGGTTTACCTGAGCAGCGAGAGCGGCCTGACCACAGGTGTCACGGGGTTCCTGGAGAGCTTCCCCAAACTCAAGACCCTCGTTATCAACGACTTCAGGCTGGGCGATATCCCGGAGGCGATTTTCCGGATGAGCGATTTGAAGTCGCTCAATCTCCTGGACTGCAACGTCACCCTGACCCCGCAGTCGGCCCTGAACCTGGCGGAGATGGCCCGCCTGGAATTCATCGACTTGAGAAACAATCCGCTGGGACTGGCTCCGGATATCAGCCAGATGACAGACCTGGCGACCCTGCAACTGGACAACTGCGGGCTCACCGAACTACCCGCCGGACTGTTGCAACTCAAGAGCCTGGAATCCGTGGACCTGAGCGACAACGCGATCAGCCAAATACCCGCCGACCTCCTCGAACTGCCGCTGGAGCTCGCCGAAAGCATCAGCCTGCGGGGCAATCCGTTCTCTGAAGAAAGCCTGCAAATCCTGCTCGAGTATTTCAGGCTGACCAGCGTCGACTTCGGAGTTCAGGAAGTGATCGAACGGGCAGAATTGGAGATGTCGACTTCCGAGGCGTCCGAACCGGAAGATTAATCGGGATCAGGCGCGGATCAACCGCGCTCCGACGGCACCGATGACAATTCGAACGGGCTGCTGCTGCGCCGCTGGTTGCGATCTTCCCGCGGCGTGGCACCGAAGAAATTGCGATAGGCGCTGGAAAAGTGCGGCCCCGAGGAGAAGCCACAGGACAAGCCGATCTGGATGATCGACTTGCTGGTTTGCATCAACATCTGCCGAGCCTTGTTCAGGCGCAGTTCCAGGTAATACTGGCTTGGCACACGGTTGAGATATTGCTTGAAGATGCGCTCCAGTTGCCGACGGGACACGCAAACGTGCTGGGCAATTTCGTCCGTGGTCAGGGGCTCTTCGATGTTGGCTTCCATCAGCAACACGGCTTGTGTGAGCTTCGGATGGCTGGAACCGAGGCGGTTCTGCAACGGAATACGCTGGCGTTCGCCGCCCTCGCGGATGCGCTCGACCACCAGTTCTTCGGATACCGCCCCGGCCAGTTCCGCCCCATGGTCGCGGGCCAGTACGGCCAGCAACAGGTCGAGCACCGACAGGCCGCCGCACGCGGTCAGGCGATCGCGATCCCAATCGAACAGATGACTGGTGGCGATGACCTTCGGAAAGCGCTCGGCGAAATCGTCCTGCCAGCGCCAGTGCACGGCAGCGCGATAACCGTCGAGCAAACCGAGTTGCGCCAACGGATAAACACCGGCCGACAGACCGCCGATCACGCAACCGGAACGCACCAGTTGCTTGAGCGCACTGCTGAGCGCTGGCGCCAATGCGGTCGGCGGCTCGTCCGCGAGCAGGAACAGTTTCTGGAAGTTTTCGAGCTTGCCGGTCCACGCTTCACCCGGCAATTGCCAGGCGCTTTCGGCCGGCGGCTCGGCCTGCAGGAACGACAACTCGTAAACCACGTCCGGATGCACACGCTGGGCAACACGCAAGGCCTCCTCAGCCAGCGCAAGCGTCAGTGCTTTAGTGCTGGGCCAAATCAGGAAACCAATTCGATGGGCAGTCATGGTGGGCAATCCGAAGCGGAGAACAGTGATGAAGGCATGGGCCAATGCTAGCCCGTAAATGAACGCAAATCTCAAAACCAACAGAGATCTAAATGTGGGAGCGAGCCTGCTCGCGAATGCGGTGGATCAGTCGACATCTGTGTTGAATGTCACACCGCATTCGCGAGCAGGCTCGCTCCCACAAGGGATCGGGGCCGGCCTCTAAATTGCGAAGCATGCACTATCCCGGTGCACAACGGCAGTCCTGATTACTTCAAGCTACCGGACAGGAATTGCTGCAAACGCTCCGATTGCGGGTTCACCAGCACTTCGCGCGGGTTGCCGCTTTCTTCGACCACACCTTTGTGCAGGAACACCAACTGGTTCGACACTTCGCGGGCGAAGCCCATTTCGTGCGTCACCACGACCATGGTCCGGCCTTCCTGGGCCAGGGCCTGCATGACTTTCAACACATCGCCGACCAGCTCCGGGTCGAGTGCGGAAGTGGGCTCGTCGAACAGCATCACCTCAGGCTCCATCGCCAGCGCACGGGCAATCGCCACACGCTGCTGCTCGCCACCGGACATGTGTCCCGGATACGCGTCTTTGCGATGAGCCACGCCCACCTTGTTCAGGTAGTGTTCGGCTTTCTCGCGCGCTTCGGCCTTGGACATGCCCAGTACGTGCACCGGCGCTTCCATGATGTTTTCCAGCGCGGTCATGTGCGACCACAGGTTGAAATGCTGGAACACCATCGACAGGCGTGAACGCATGCGCTGCAGCTGTTTCGGGTCGGCCGCCTTCAGCGCGCCGTCCTTGTTCGCCACCAGCTTCAACTCTTCGTTGTTGAGCAGGATCTTGCCCGCGTGCGGCTGCTCCAGCAGGTTGATACAGCGCAGGAAAGTGCTTTTGCCGGAGCCACTGGAACCGATGATGCTGATCACATCGCCGGCTGCCGCTTTCAGGGACACGCCCTTGAGCACTTCGTGACTGCCATAGCGTTTATGCAGGTCTTGGACTTCAAGTTTGTACATGCTGTCGGTTCTCACAAAAACAGTCAGTCAGTGGTATTCAGTGCTTGCGCGGGGCCAGGTAGCCCAGCCAGCGGCGCTCGGCCATCTTGAACAGTTTCACCAGGATGAAGGTCAGGCACAGGTAGAACACGCCGGCGGTGATGTACGCCTCGAACGGCAGGTAAAACTGGGCGTTGACCGTGCGCGCGGCACCGGTGATGTCGATCAGGGTCACGATGGACGCCAGACTGGTGGTCTGCAGCATCATGATCACTTCGTTGCTGTACTGCGGCAGCGCCCGGCGCAAGGCCGACGGCAGCAGGATGCGCTTGTACATCTTGACCCGCGACATGCCCATGGCCTTGGCCGCTTCGATCTCACCGTTCGGCGTGGCGCGCAGGCTGCCGGCGATGATTTCGGCGGTGTAGGCGCTGGTGTTGATCGCGAACGCCAGGCACGCACAGAACGTTGCGCTGGACAGCCACGGCCAGAGGAAGCTTTCACGTACCGCTTCGAACTGCGCCAGACCGTAGTAGATCAGGAACAACTGCACCAGCATCGGCGTGCCGCGGATCACGTAGGTGTAGAGCCAGGCCGACATGTTGACGACCGAGTTCTTCGAGACGCGCATCAAGCCCAACGGCAAGGCGCACAGCAAGCCGAAGAACAGCGACAGCGCGAGCAGTTTGAGGGTGGTCACCAGGCCGCCGAGGTACAGCGGCAAGGCCTCCCAAATGACGTTGTAGTCGAAGATCATAGATCAGCCGCCCTTACGCCTACCGAGTAGCGCTTCTCAAGGTGACGCAATGCCAGCAACGACACACTGGTGATCACCAGGTACATCGCCGCCACTGCGAGGAAGAAGGTGAAAGGCTCGCGGGTGGCATCGGCCGCCTGCTTGGCCTTGAACATCATGTCTTGCAGACCCACCACCGAAATCAGCGCGGTAGCCTTGGTCAATACCAGCCAGTTGTTGGTGAAACCCGGAATCGCCAGGCGAATCATCTGTGGCACCAACACCCGGAAGAACACCTGGAAACTGCTCATGCCGTAAGCCATGCCGGCTTCAGCCTGGCCCTTGGGGATCGCCATGAAGGCGCCACGGAAGGTTTCCGACAGGTACGCACCGAAGATGAAGCCCAGGGTGCCGATACCGGCGGCCAACGGGTTCAGGTCGATGTACTCGTCAAAGCCGAGCAGCGGTGCGACGCGGTTGAGCAGGTCCTGGCCGCCGTAGAAAATCAGCAGGATCAGCACCAGGTCGGGAATACCGCGGATCACCGTGGAATACAGGTCGCCCAGCCAGGCCAGCCAGCGCACCGGCGACAGACGCAGTGCCACGCCGATCAGACCCAGAACGATGGCCATGGCCATGGACGACAAGGCGAGCTGAAGCGTCAGCCAAGCGCCATCGAGGATGACAGCCCCGTAGCCTTTCAACATGATTCAGGTCCTCGAAAGTTGGGATGAAAAAATGGCGCAAACCTCAGAGATCCTGTTGCTTGCGCCATTTCGGACTTGTCGCTGGGACGTATTACTTGCCGTAGATATCGAAGGCGAAGTACTTGTCCTGGATTTGCTGGTACTTGCCGTTCGCACGAATAGCGGCGATAGCGTTGTTGAGCTTGTCCAGATCTTCCTTGTCGCCTTTGCGCACCGCGATGCCTACGCCGTCGCCGAAGTATTTGACGTCGGTGAACGCAGGGCCGACGAAGGCGAAACCTTTACCGGCGTCGGTTTTCAGGAAACCGTCATCCAGAAGCGTAGCGTCTGCCACGGTGCCGTCGAGGCGGCCGGCGGCCACGTCGAGGTAAATTTCGTTCTGCGAACCGTAAGGCTTGATCTCGGCACCCAGCGGGGCCAGGACTTCGCGGGCGAAACGCTCGTGGATCGAACCACGCTGCACGCCGATGTTCTTGCCCTTGAGCTCGGTCAGGCCTTCGCTGACTTGAGTGCCGGCCTTCATGACCAGGCGAGCCGGGGTGTTGTAGTACTTGTTGGTGAAGTCCACGGACTTCTTGCGATCTTCGGTGATCGACATGGACGACAGGATCGCGTCGATCTTTCGCACTTTCAGTGCCGGGATCAGGCCGTCGAACTCTTGCTCGACCCACACGCACTTGACCTTCATCTCTTCACACAATGCATTGCCGATGTCGTAGTCGAAACCAACGATGCTGCCGTCCGGAGCCTTGGACGCGAACGGAGGGTAAGCCGCCTCGATACCGATTTTCAGAGGTTTTTCATCGGCGAAGGTTGGCATGGACAGCACGGACAGTGCCAGGGCGCCAAGCAGCACGAGTTTCTTCATCTTGGGACTCCATCGGTAAAGGGCAAAAACGGCAGAGTGAGCGACAGCCCAATATGCGAGTGAGTGGAACCAGAAAGCAGTGCTACGTCTTGGGAAGCGGGTGTTGAAATTCAACACGAGCAACGACGAGCGAGTGATCGGCATTCTAACGACAGGCCCGAGGCCGATATTTCTTCAATGCGACAACTAATTACAGAAGCACTGAGAAAGTCGTTTTAGCGCGTTGACAGCCCTGCAAAATCATGCAAGAGCAAAAGACATTGAACCGATCTATATTGCAAATTGCGGGCCTATTATTGGCAAACCCTTCTAATCCGGCAAGCGCAGTGTAGTGGCTTATTTTTTAGAGGCGCATTTCAGGCCCGGATTTACCCCCCGGCGTTTCCCAATGCCCCGTATTGGCGCGATGCGGTTACACATTCAGTAACCTGAAAGAATGTAGGTAACAGTAGGAATTGTCCTGCGGCTGAAGCCGATATTTATTGGCCCGCGTTTAATTGCTGTCTGACAGACCGCCATCGCTAGCAGGCTAGCTCCCACAATGGTTTTGTGTCGTGCCCATAACTTTCATCCCCCCCCCAACTCCCCTGTGGGAGCTAGCCTGCTAGCAATGAGGCCAGCCCAGCCAACACCCCCCCAGGCACAAAAAAGCCCCGCCAGGCTCAACACCTGACGGGGCTTTCAGTGACTCAGAGCTGCCGCTTACGCGACATTCATCGTCTTGTGCGTATCAATCAAATGCTGCACCACACTCGGATCAGCCAGGGTGGAGATATCACCCAACCCATCATATTCAGCCGTCGCAATCTTGCGCAGAATCCGGCGCATGATCTTGCCCGAGCGAGTCTTCGGCAGCCCCGGCGCCCACTGGATGACATCCGGCGAAGCAATCGGGCCGATCTCCTTGCGCACCCAGTTTTTCAGTTCCAGGCGCAACTGCTCGTTCGGCTCTTCGCCGTTTTTAAGGGTGACATAGACATAGATGCCCTGCCCCTTGATGTCGTGCGGCACACCGACCACAGCGGCTTCGGCGACTTTCGGGTGAGCGACCATCGCGCTTTCGATCTCGGCGGTGCCCATGCGGTGGCCGGACACGTTGAGCACGTCGTCTACGCGACCGGTGATCCAGTAGTAACCATCGGCATCACGACGCGCACCGTCACCGGTGAAGTACATGCCACGGAAGGTCTTGAAGTAGGTATCAACGAAGCGGTCATGATCGCCAAACAGCGTACGCGCCTGGCCCGGCCACGAATCGAGAATCACCAGGTTGCCCTCGGCCTCGCCTTCGACGATGTTGCCCAGGTTGTCCACCAGTGCCGGCACCACGCCGAAGAACGGACGCGCCGCAGAACCAGGCTTGAGCGCATGAGCACCCGGTAGCGGGCTCATCATGTTGCCGCCGGTTTCGGTCTGCCACCAGGTGTCGACGATCGGGCAACGGGACTTGCCGACATTCTTGTAGTACCAGTCCCAGGCTTCCGGGTTGATCGGCTCGCCCACCGAACCCAACAGGCGCAGGCTGCTGCCATCCGCGCCTTCAACAGCGGCGGTGCCCGAGGCCATCATGGCGCGGATCGCAGTCGGTGCGGTGTAGAGAATGTTGACCTTGTGCTTGTCGACGATCTTCGCCACCCGGGTGATGTCCGGGTAGTTCGGCACGCCTTCGAACAGCAGCGTGGTCGCGCCGTTGGCCAGCGGGCCGTAGACGATATAGCTGTGGCCGGTGACCCAACCGACGTCGGCGGTGCACCAGTAGATCTCGCCCGGGCGGTAGTCGAACACACGCTCGTGGGTCATTGCGGCGTACAACAGATAGCCGCCGGTGGTGTGCTGCACGCCCTTCGGCTTGCCGGTGGAGCCGGAGGTGTAAAGGATGAACAGCGCTTCTTCAGCACCCATTTCTTTCGGCGCGCACACGGTGCCCGCCACTTTCATCAGGTCCTCGAACCAGATGTCGCGATGCTGGTTCCACTTGATGTCGCCACCGGTGCGCTGGCACACGATGACTTTCTGGATGCTGCTGGTTTCCGGGTTGGTCAGTGCGTCGTCGACGTTGGCCTTGAGCGGGATTTTCTTGCCGGCACGAATGCCTTCGTCGGCGGTGATCACCACTTTGGATTTGCAGTCGATGATGCGACCGGCCAGGGCTTCCGGCGAGAACCCGCCGAACACCACCGAGTGAATCGCGCCGATCCGGGTACAGGCCAGCATGGCGACCACGGCTTCGGGGATCATCGGCATATAGATGGTCACCACGTCGCCGCGGTGCACGTCCTGACCACGCAGGGCGTTGGCGAACTTGCACACTTGCTCGTGCAGCTCGCGGTAAGTGATGTGGCGGCTTTCGGCAGGGTCATCACCCTCCCAGATAATCGCGACCTGATCGCCGCGCTCGGCCAGATGACGGTCGAGGCAGTTGTAGGAAACGTTCAGGGTGCCGTCGGCGAACCATTTGATGTCGACGTGGTGATCGTCGAAGGAAGTCTGCTTCACCGTGGTAAAAGGCTTGATCCAGTCGAGGCGCTTGGCTTGCTCGCGCCAGAAGCCGTCGGGGTTGACGACCGACTGCTGGTACATCGCCTTGTAGGTCGCCTCGTCGGTCAGCGTGTTAGCCAGAACCTCGGGACGAACGGGATACAGGGAAGCCGCACTCATCTTTCTTACCTCGGTGGAATAGTTGTTTTTGTATGACCACGTTTTAGCCGGGCCGGGGCTATAGAACCATTCGACGATGGTAGTAACAAGCCCCTACAAATTGTCGTGAAAAACCGTCAAACCCACTACCACCGCTGTACCTGTGGGAGCGAGCCTGCTCGCGATGGTCGCCAACGATAACGCGCCCAACCTGACACCCCGCAGTGCTCTCCGGCTCATCGCGAGCAAGCTCGCTTCCACAACCACCGCGGCACCTGTAGGAGCGAGCTCGCTCGCGATGGTCGTCAACGATAACGCGCCCAATCTGACACCCCGCGGCGCTCTCTGGCTCATCGCGAGCAAGCTCGCGCCTGCAAAAGAAGCGGCTATTCAGGGATTGTTACAGGATCTGTCAAAAGTGTTTATCAAAACCACGGCTATATGGACGAGGCGCGCCCACCTAAAATCAGCCACGCCAACAAGGCAACCTGATTAACCCAGTTGCAGCCCCCACGAAGGCAGTTAATCAAACACCCTGGTACTGAAGCTCCACACGCAATCCCAAAAAGATTGCGTGCCCCCTTTCGACCTCTAAAAGGTAAATTTCAAATGAAAGCTTTATTGGTTCTGGCTCTCAGCAGTCTGTGCGCAACCGCCATGGCAAACGAGGTCCCAACTGATGTCGCGCAGCAACAACCAGCAATAGAGGAATACACCTACTCCACCCATCTGGACATCGCCAAAGTGATCTCCATGAGCGAAGCGCCGAATGTGTGTGAAGTTGTGCCGATGAAAATGGAATACGAAGACTCCCACGGCCAACGGCACATCCTGCGCTACAGCATGATGGGCAATGGCTGCTCCAACGGCTGATCTCCTGCTTCACCCCTCCCCCGAAAGGTTCGACCCACCCGCCGCGATTAGGTAGATGAAACGCCGAACCTTAACGATCGATTAAATCGATTATTTTAAGCATTTATTTGCGCTTTTTAATCGAATTCATCGGCGTAGTATTCATTTCAACCCAAGACAAACAACGCTTACAAAACTGGAGCAACAACCATGAAAACCCAACTGATCCTCGCCCTGACCCTCTCCGTACTGGCTGCCAACACCTTCGCCGCCGATGGTTACGACCGCACCGGCTCGGCTGCTTACACCACTGAAGCCGCTGTCGCTTCCGACGGCTCTGACCACACTGGCGCCGCCCGTCTCGCCGCCGATGGTGCCGATCACATTGGCGCAGGCAAACTCGCCTCCGACGGCGCTGACCACACCGGTGCCGCCCGCCTTGCCGCCGATGGTGCAGACCACGTCGGTGCCGCTCGCCTGAGCTGATCCACCAGCGTGACTTCACAGCCCGACTTCGGTCGGGCTTAGTTGTGTCTGGAGCCTGAGAAAACCCCACCGAAACACAAGATGTAGTGAAAAAAGCCTTTTTTGGTTATTTCTTGAACAAAAATAATCCGGGGCAAAAAATCAGGAAAAAAAATCTTCCCCCGCCAACGCCCTTCAAAGCCCTGTAAACCCTCACTCCAACCGAAAAACGGCCCCCGTCGACCGATCCGTGAGCCATTTCGCCGCACCACAGCACGCAAAACTTCCCTATAATGCGGCCTTAAACGGGCCTGCAATATTCCCTTACAGGGACGAAAAGCCAGTCTGAAGCCCCGCACATGCGATCAACGCTTGCTGCGCCCATCAGTGGCTCTCGGAACCCCGTACAAAATTCTGTTTGATGCCTGCGTATAGCTGCCGCAAAAAACGATTCCTTTAGATCCAACGCGGCCAGTAAGGCCGTGTGAAAAACCGACCATCCAATTTCACACGGGCACACTGGCCCTCACGCAGGAGACGACACGTCATGCTGAGCTGGGACGAATTCGACAAAGAAGACACGGAAGTAGCAGTCAAGAGCGCCAACGCTGGCCACGCCACCGAAGCCAACATGGACCGTCTCGACAGCGCCGGCGGTGCCGCCGCCCTGGAAGCCCGTGCCGTGACCGCTTCTGACTCCGCCGCCGTTGCCCGCGCCAAAGCGGCCCTGGATTCCCTCGACGTCGCCGAAGGCCTCGCCGAACTCGAAGGCGCCTCCGCCCGTGTCGCCGTTGACGAAAAGCGCATGATCAACTGCCGCGCCGACCTCAACCAACTCGTACCCTTCAAGTACGACTGGGCCTGGCAGAAGTACCTGGACGGCTGCGCAAACCACTGGATGCCGCAAGAAGTCAACATGACCGCCGACATCGCCCTCTGGAAAAACCCGGAAGGCCTGACCGACGACGAGCGCCGCATCGTGATGCGCAACCTCGGCTTCTTCTCCACCGCCGACTCCCTGGTTGCCAACAACCTGGTCCTGGCCGTGTACCGCCTGATCACCAACCCGGAATGCCGCCAGTACATCCTGCGCCAGGCCTTCGAAGAGGCGATCCACACCCACGCCTACCAGTACTGCATCGAATCGCTGGCCATGGATGAAGGCGAAATCTTCAACATGTACCACGAGATCCCGTCGGTCGCGAAAAAAGCCACCTGGGGCCTGAAATACACCCGTTCGATCTCCGATCCGAAGTTCGAAACCGGCACCGTCGAAACCGACAAAGAACTGCTGCGCAACCTGATCGCCTACTACTGCGTTCTGGAAGGCATCTTCTTCTACTGCGGCTTCACCCAGATCCTCTCCATGGGCCGCCGCAACAAAATGACCGGCGTCGCCGAGCAGTTCCAATACATCCTGCGCGACGAATCCATGCACCTGAACTTCGGCATCGACGTGATCAACCAGATCAAAATCGAAAACCCGCATTTGTGGGATGCCGAGATGAAGGAAGAAGCTTCGCAGATGATTCTGCAGGGCACTCAGCTGGAGATCGAATACGCGCGTGACACCATGCCTCGTGGGGTATTGGGCATGAACGCGGCGATGATGGAGGACTACCTCAAGTTCATTGCTAACCGTCGCCTGTCGCAGATTGGTCTTAAAGAAGAGTATCCAGGGACGACTAACCCGTTCCCTTGGATGAGCGAGATTATGGACTTGAAGAAAGAGAAGAATTTCTTTGAGACTCGGGTTATTGAGTATCAGACTGGTGGGGCTTTGAGCTGGGATTGATGATAGCGTAGCGCCATGATATAAAAGTGTTCCTTACTTGGATGTCAGGGACGCTTCCTAAAAAAGCCCTGCCATGCAGGGCTTTTTTATGGAGTTCAATATGACAAAAATTATCACGCTTTATAACCATAAAGGTGGGGTTTCTAAAACCACCACCACGTTCAACCTGGCTCATTATCTAGCAGCCACAGGGAAAAAAGTTTTAGCTATTGACGCAGATCCACAGTGCAACTTGACGGAGTTAATGCTTGCACCACTCCTTGCCGAACTCGATGAAAAAGAACGTCAAACAGGTGTAGAGCAAAAGCTCGGTGGAATAAGCCTTCTTGAAATATTAATACCCAGACTAGAAGGTGAAATCGCACAAATCGACCTAGAAAGTGTTAAGACGATCAATATTAAAGAAAATCTCGAACTGCTTCGCGGGGATGTTGCGTTAAGCAGCATTGAAGATGCGCTAGCCGAAGCACACGTCCAACGCTTCTCAAATAAAACACACGAAAAAAGAACCTATGTTGCGTTAGGAGATTTATTAGATAGGTACGGCGCAGAAAACAATATCGACTATATACTTATCGACGTAGGCCCAAGCTCCGGCGCTCTCACTAGATCGTGTTTCTTAACCTGTGATGGCTTTTTTGTACCTACATCTCCTGACCGTTTCAATGTACAAGCAATTGGCACCTTGACGTCAATTATCGAAAGATGGATTGATGAGCACCAACAAATTTACGAGAACTTCAAGGCTCTCGACTTACCTGTAAAACAAGGCCGACCGCAATTTCTTGGCATAATTCTGCAGAATTTTAAAATTTTCGGTGGCCAGCCAAAACCAAGCTACCGTATGTGGATGGAGCGTATTCCGACGAAAGCAGAAAGCACGCTGTTCCCCATGCTAAGAAAATTCAATACCGACACTTCAGACCTCACATCCGGTTTGGCTGGAGATAACGTTGTCGTAACGCGGATTCGAGACTTTCAGAGTCTTGCCCCACTAATGCAAGAACACGGAAAACCAATATTCAGCATTACACAAGATGATACCCGCGTCATGGACCAAGCTGGACGACCATGGAGTGGCCCTGTATGGGAGAGTGCACAAGAACGTATGAAAAATTATGAAGAGCGCATTCAAGAAATTGTCCAGCATCTTGAGTTGCTAGCGTAATGGCAAATTTACTTACCAACTATTTTGTTGCCTTTATTGATCTGCTGGGCTTCAGCAGCATGGTAAGCCATGACTGTGAAAGCCCAGAAACAGCCCAAAAGTATATTGACAAACTAAAATCAACACATAAAAAAACAAAAGAATTGCAGAATGGGATTGAGGGTCTTCAGCTAACTCAATTTTCGGATTCAATTGTTTTAGCGCTTCCTTACAAAAAAGAATCGTTCAATGAATTCTCCACACTAGTATCAAATTACCAGTACGAACTTCTACAAAATGGAATACTTTGCAGAGGTGGAATCTCCTATGGAATGCACCACTACGAAGACGATTTTCTATTCAGTAGCGGACTCATTCATGCATACAACATCGAAAAAGACATCTCAATAAACCCTCGGATTGTCGTATCAAAAGACTTAGTTGACCTGCTCTATCCCAACCTCAATGAAGTTCCAAAAGAAACGCTCATCAGAGAAAGTGACGGGGCATTTTTTATAAACTACCTCAACAATCGAAACCCTCAAGAATCTTGGGAATTCATCAACAACATTATTCCACACAACCTTGCTGACTCGCCCTCGATTCGAGGAAAGCAAATTTGGTTAATTAATTACTACAACCACACTTTCCCAGATCACGTATCTCGGGCAGTAGAGACTTTCGCCTGAGGAACAAAAAGCGCATACGAAATCCGTCGAATTTAGGCGGTCTGTTCTTCCGCCTTGACCGTCCGTACTTTCGCGCATAACCTCTTCACTCCGGCGCCTAAGAAACGCCTCAAGTAGCGGCCTGACCGCTCCCGAAAGATGCGGCTTTTTTGTGCCTATGGATTTCTCGTGGGCGTGAAAAAACCTCTGCCATGTCGGGAGTGGGCTAATACAAGACCCGAAAGGGAAATATGTCCGGCCTTCTACTTGGGGTTTCTTAACTCCCGGCGCCTTAGCCCTAAGAAAGCTATCAAGTAGAGGTAATGGATATGCCTAAGAGTTTTCCCTTCTTATTGAAGGAAATCACCTACAGATTCGCTGCTGAAAATATGCTTCCGGCTCAGGAGGCTGACCATGCTTGAGCCATACATCCCCACAGTCTTTACCCGCCATAACCTCTCTCTCCATGCCCTCCTCCTTGAAAACCAACCATGGTTCTGTTCCCGCGATATCGGCCGTTTGATGGGTTTCCATCTAAGTGAACGTATGGTCAACAAGCTAGACAAAGACCAGTACCGCACGCTGTGGATTGAGTATTACCGGCAACCGGAAAAGCAGTTGATGCTCAGCGAGTCCGGTGTGTACGCGCTGTTGGTGTATCACTACGCGCCTGGAAATCGATTGCTGCGTGAGTGGGTCACTCATCAAGTGGTGCCGGCCTTACGTGATGCGGAGCAGCCGGGTAATTCGGATCGGCCGATGCTGAGTTTGTTGAATTGGCCAGAAATGTCGCTGAGCCTGCTGCATTGGCAGGATGAAGGTTGGATTCGGCTGCGGGACATGCCCTACCTTTTGCTCGATCACACGCAACGGCGGATGCCGGTGGTTAAACCTTGGTGGCGTAAGGTTGCGCGGGTGTTTCAGTCGTCGAAGCATTCGATGGGTTAGGTGACCTGCTTGTAGGACAGCTTGCGAGATCCTTCTTTTATTTGTGTAGGAATTTTCGTAGACAGTCGTAGTGGCCACTCAGTATCGTCCGAGGGTATTTAACCCTCGGCGATTGTATGGATACGGAAAAGAGCAACGGCGATTGGAGTGAGGTAGAGATTCAGGCTGCGGTCGATGCCTATCTCAGCATGCTTTCTCGCGAGCAGAACGGTCAGGCGGTCAACAAGGCTCATGAAAATCGCGTCCTGCGCGAGGGTGCTTTGGCTGGTCGGACCAAAGGTTCAGTTGAGTTTCGGATGCAGAACATTTCTACCGTGTTGGTTGAACTCGGGCGTGATCGCATTGAGGGCTACAAACCCGCCAAAAATGTCGGCGCCAATGTTGCGAAGAGCATTCGTGAAGCACTCAATGCTCCAGTCCCTTTGACTCCCGAGGACTTCGCCCCGACAGCGGACGAGGCGATGCTGGAGCAACGAGCTGCAAAGCTTGAGCGACAACCGATTAAAGTCGAGCCAAAGGGGATTGAGAAACCAGAGCAAACTCAGTCCAGCGGAAAGTCGTATGTTCGTGATCCGGAAGTGAGAGCGTGGGTTCGCCAGCAGGCTAAAGGTAAATGCGAAGGCTGTGGCGAGCCTGCTCCGTTTGAAAAGTCCGGCAGTCCGTTTCTTGAGGTTCACCACGTTAAGCATTTGGCACAGGAAGGCTCAGACCGTCCGAGCAATGCTGTAGCGCTGTGCCCGAACTGTCATCGGCGTTGTCACCATTCGAGTGATCGGGATGAGTTCACAGCGTTGCTTTATGAAAAGGTTGGACGATTGATTCCTGAATAGTCGGTCAAGCTGGATTTTGTGGCGAGGGAGCTTGTCGGATCGCCGCACCGTCCCGCTCGGCTGCGGAGCAGTCGCCCAGCAAGTTACGTGCTCCGTCTGATTGATCGCGTTTGCTGAGTTGGGGCCGCTTCGCAGCCCAGCGGGAGCAAGCTCCCTCGCCACAGTAAGGTGTTTGTCTGCCAAATCGGTGCAAGGGCTGCCAGCCAGGCTCAACGCCCCACCTCCCCTCCTTCATCCCCCTCCACATAATCCACCCGATAATTCGCCACATAACTATCCACCGCCGTCCCAATCGTAGGAAAAAACGCCGTCTCCCCCAGCCGTGCAAACAACCCAAACCGCTTCAGTTTGTCCTTCACCGGGTCCTTCATCTCGGCAATGCACAACTCGATACCCGCCGCATGCAACGTGTCGCCCAGTTCGGCCAACATGTCGGCAGACGTCACGTCGACACTGGTGACCGGCTCTGCGGCGACCACCAGTCTGCGCACGGGTGTGGGCGATGCAGCCACGGCGTCCAGCGCTCGGTCGCTGAACAGTTCGGCGTTGGCGAAGAACAAGGGCGCATCCCAGCGAAACAGGACCAGGCCGGGGATCAGGCGCGCGTCGGGGTAGCGTTTGATGTCGTGGTAGCCCTTGACCCCGTCGGCGCGGCCCAATACCGCGGAGTACGGGCGCCAGCCGTCCCAGAGGAACTCGATGACGGCAATCACGATGGCCAGGCCGATGCCCTCGATCGCGCCGAACACGGCCACGCCGACCGTACAGACAATCGACAGCCCGCACTCCCAGCGCTGGATGCGATAGATCCGGCGCAGGTCGGCGATCTCGATCAGGCCAATGGCCGAGGCGATCACGACGGCCGCCAGGGCGCTGGACGGTAGATGTTGCAGCAGGTCCGGCGCCACCACCAGCAGCAAGGCCACCGCCAGTGCGCCGACGACGCCGGTCATTTGGGTTTTGGCTCCGGCGGCTTCGGCCACGGGTGTGCGTGACGAGCTGCTGCTGATCGGGAAGCCCTGGAAGAAACCGGCTGCGAGATTGGCGATGCCGAGGCCCAGCATTTCCTGGTTCGGGTTGACGTAGGTTCGGGTCCGCGCCGCGTAGACACGGGAGAGCACGCTGGTGTCGGCGAACGAGACCAGTGCCACGGCGCACCCGCCGATCACCACCGGGACGATGTCGGCGCGGGTGATCCAGGGGATGGCGAAACCGGGCAAGCCTTGGGGGAGCGAACCGAGGACCGACACGCCGGCGCGTGTCGCCAGGTCGAGTACGCCCACGGCGACTGTCGCGCCTGCCACGGCGATCAGGATGCCCGGCAGTCGCGGCCATCGTTTGAGCAGCAGGATCGCCGCCAGGGTGAGCCCGCCCACCGTGAAGGTGGTCCAGTTGACCTTTCCTTCCATCACCGCTGAGGCGATGGCCCCTATGTTTCTCAATGGGCCGTCGGGTTCAATCGAAAAACCGAACAGCTTGGGCAACTGGCTGATTAATACGGTCAGTGCGATGCCGTTCATGTAGCCGTAGCGGATCGGTTTGGACAGCAGCTCGGTGATAAAACCCAGACGCGCGATACCGGCCAGGATGCACACCGCTCCCGAGACGATCGCCATCATCCCCGCCAGGGCGACGGCACGCTGCGGGTCGCCGCCGGAGAGTGGAATGATGACAGCAAGGATGACGGTCACCAGGGAGGAATCCGGGCCCATCACCAGAATTCGGCTGGGGCCGAACAAGGCATAGGCCAGCAGCGGAACGATGGTCGCGTAGAGGCCATAGATGCCGGGCACGCCCGAGGCCACCGCATAGGCGATACCGACGGGTACCAGCATCGTGGTCAGCACCAGGCCGGCCACGATGTCGTTGCGCAACCATGCCGGTTGGTATTCGCGCAGCATGCCCAGCCCCGGTAGCCAGCGGCGCCAACCGGTCTGTTCATCGCGGCGGGCTATGCGGCCCGGTTCCGGGAGAGGGGGCGAAGCGTCTGAATGGCTCATGAACCGCCCTCGTTGATGTAATGCTGTTCATTTAAAAACTGTAGGAACGAGCTTGCTCCGGGCGGCGATCCGACGATGGACTCAAGAGCGCTGCGTTTAACCTGTAAACACGCGTAATCGTTAACGACCATCGCGAGCAGGCCCGCTCCTACAGTGGAGCACTCCCTCGTTGATGGGCTGTGCAGGCTCGGCGATATCGAGGTGATCTGAGTGTAGCTATTGCTTCGAATGCGCCATCACTGGAAGCTGGTCACCTAAAGGACTTGGAACCCGACATGAAATTCGACCTCGCCTACTGCCTCAGCCTCAACGACAAGTTGTCGATCTACGACGTTCGGGATCTGAATTTCGACGAGACGATGGATTTCGACTCCGCCAGGGAACACTTCCAGTGCCCCAACGATGCCTGTCGCCTGGCGTTCGATGCAGCCAATGAGTTGGGCACGTTCAACGCCAAGAATGTGAATTACGTGCGCACGCCGCACTTCAAGAACTTGCCGAGTACACGGCATGTCGAGGGCTGCCCTTATGTCAGCGTGAAGACGCCGGCGTCGGGCGCGGATGAGGCGGAAACGGATGACAGTCGCGAGGAACATTTCCCGTCGGAATTGTTACTGACCCGGCGGGAGTATGTGCGTAAGTCGTCCAGCCCGGTGGTGATTGCCGATGTGGTTCGGGATGAGCCATTGGCGCCCAAGGCGGCTAGTCATGTTGAGCAACCGAGCAGGGAGTCGGCCCCGGACAAGACCAGCGTCTTCGCCCATCCGGTGGAGTGTTTCGTGTCGAACTTCGACGACAAGGATTTGCTCAAGCGCGTGCCGCTGAAAATTGGCGAGCACACCGCGCCTTACGGGTCGTTTTTCAAGAAGATCGAGTATCTGCAAGACAACAAGGGGCTGATTTACTGGGGCAAGGTCAAGGAGATCAAGGACTACACCCAGAGCTTTCGCATCGACTTCGAGAAAAAGGTCTGGTTCGAGAAGAAGCCTTACTCGGTCAATGTCTACCTGAGCAAGAAACTCATCGACAGCTACCGCAAGCGCAAGGCTTTCCTGGAGGAGATCAAGCACGCCATCGAGAGTGGTCGGGAGTTGTACTGCTTTTTTTATGGGGTGACGCCCGAGTTGAAGCAGGTGCCGAGCAAGAAAAAACCCGAGCAGACGTTCGGGGTGTTCAGTGCCAACATCGAGAATCTGGATCACTTTATCGTGCGGGAAGCGCCGGGGTTGGCGGGCAAGTAATACGAAACGCAGCGTTGGTTCATTGTGCGTCGAGTTGCCTTTGCAATGCCCAGATCTCCCGTTTCACCTCCATGCGTCGATCCAGTGCAGTCAGGATGCCTGTTGCGTCTAGGCCGCAGTATCGACGTAACCAGTGAGCCATCATTTCCGAATCCGGGTAGAAATAGTCTTTATGGCCTTTGCTATTTCTTGGGTAGTCATTCATTTCGCCGTCGAAGCGCTCTGCCGAAAACTCGTCAGGCGGTAAAGAGCCCCGCTCAGCGGCTACATCCTGAAAAATCCAGGCGATTTCATCGATGTGTTTTTGCGCGCTGCGATGGCTGCGCCGGTACAGAGTGAACTGGCCGCAGCTTTCTTGAAAACGTTCCATCATCGGCTCGTCATCGACCCACTGAAGGATGTCGAACTGCCCTGCATGGCGTATCAGACCGCTAATCCAGCGATCAGCAAAACGTCGAACAAACCCCTCGACGTCGGCCTTTTTTGCATCGGCGAAGATCATGCAGTAACGAGTCGGGATGTGGATGGCGAACAGCACATGTTTGCGTTGAACAGTGACGGCGTGGACCAGCCACTGTTCGGCGGACTCATCAGGCTCATCGTCTTCAATGACGGGTGATGGTGGACTTTCCACCCTCGTGATTTTTTTGCCCTTGTGCACACGACTGAAGAATTTACTGGCCGCTTCGGTGCAATTGAAAATCAGCATCCCTGGTTCTCTGGTAAAGGTTGGTCAGTCCTGCGGGACGATCTCATCGACCCATTCAAGTTCGTAGGGCTGGCGAACAACCTCGGCAATGTATCTCAGCGCACCTTCGCTGAGAACCGATAACTCTGCCTCGGTCAGCAAGTCATGCATGACCATCAGCCACAAGCCCCGGAGCGCACTTGAACGGGATTGGCTGTTGTAGTCAAACGCCTGGGCCATGTCCTTGTTTCGATCATGGATCATGCCGTAAAGCATCCCGTAGCGAGCATGAGCCGACAACGCATCATGTTGCGCAATCGCCTTGGCATCGGCAAGAACACCTAGGCAGAAACGGTCGAGCGCAATCTTGCGCAGCTCCTTGAACTTCTTCCAGTCGCTTTCGAGGATCGGCATGAGATTCTCCTGCGTGAAAACCTGAACAGTGTGAAGCGCTATTCTTGCGAAAAAAACCGCCTTTACCAACCCCGGAATCGAGTGGTGATTCGCTGGCGACTTCGACAGTTTCCCCTCGCACCGAGACAGTTACCGTTCGTCTGGCTGAAAAGAAAAATTAAAAAATGAATTTGATCCGGGCCCAAAACAACTGTACAAAAACACAGTATATTTTGACCAACACTCTCGAGCCCGGAGAACACCATGGCCTCTCAAGCGATGAAAATCACCCTGGAACGTATCGCCCTCTTCCAATTCACCCCGGCCCACTGCGCCCAGGCCCGAGCGATGCTGGGCTGGAGTGTGCAAGAGCTGTCGCGGGAATCCCGGGTTTCGGCGGAGGCCATTCAACGCTTCGAGGCGCGACAGGAGGTGCTGGATGTCACGCGCCTGGCTCTGGCCTATCGGTTCGAGTCGGAGGGGTTGGTGTTCTTCCCGGGGTTTGCGCCGGGTCGAGGGATGAATGTGAGAGGGTCGACGCCGAATCCGGTTGGGCGGGCGGATTTTGCGATGGTGGAGTGAGCCAACTCATCGATTGACGATTATCCCCATTTAGGTATATTTTCACATGAGTACAAGGAAGCCACTCCTGTGGGTTAGCAGCAGCAAAAAAGATCTCAAGCAGATGCCCGCAGATGTACAGGACGTTTTTGGCCACGCGCTTGATCTGGCCCAAAGCAACAAGAAGCACCTAGATGCAAAACCACTAAAAGGCTTTGGTGGTGCCGGAGTCCTTGAGTTGATTGAGGACTTCGATACGAACACCTATCGCGCCGTTTATACCGTTCGTTTTGGCAATGCTGTCTATGTTCTGCACTGTTTTCAGAAAAAGTCGACCACGGGAATCAAAACCGCGCAGTGCGACATCGATTTGATCAGGAAGAGACTTCAAGCGGCGCAGGAACACGCAAAAGGATCAGGACATGATTGAAATCGAAGAAAGCAGTGGCAACGTCTACGAAGACCTCGGGACACCGAACGCCAATGAAATGCGAGTCAAATCCCAATTGGCCGCAAAAATAGGCGAAATCATCAAGGCTCGCCATTTGACCCAGGTTCAGGCGTCCGAAATTTTAGGTCTGTCACAGCCCAAGCTTTCCGAAATGTTGCGCGGAAAGTTTCGTGGGATAAGTGAGGCCAAGATGATGGATTGCCTGTTACTTCTCGGGCGTGATGTGCAAATCGTGGTCAAGTCGGCCCCGCGCTCACGCAAAGAAGGCCGAATTGACGTGGTTTTTAGCTGAGCTCTACAACTCAGCTAATTGCTCTACGCGTTCTGCACCACCCGCTCACACTCCCCTTCCACCGCCAGCCACCACGCCCCACCACGCTGCGGATGCATCAAGTTGAACGCCTCGCCCATCTGCGGTGTGGTGATCGATACATTGCGTTCCCAGGCCAGGGCCAGGATGCGGTCGAAGGGTTCGTACCAGGCGTGCATCGACAGGTCGAAGGTGCCGTTGTGGATCGGCAGTAGCCAACGGCCCTTGAGGTCGAGGTGGGCTTGCAGGGTTTGTTCGGGTTGCATGTGCACGTGCGGCCAGTCGACGTTGTAGGCACCGGTTTCCATCAGGGTCAGGTCGAATGGGCCGTACTGTTCGCCGATGCGTTTGAAGCCGTCGAAGTAGCCGCTGTCGCCGCTGAAGAAGAGGCGTGTGTCGCCATCGATCATCACCCACGAGGCCCAGAGGGTGCTGTTGCTGTCGAACAGGCCACGGCCGGAAAAGTGTTGCGACGGGGTGGCGATGAACTGGATGCCATCGACTTCCGTGCCTTGCCACCAATCCAATTGGCGGACTTTGCTGGCGTCGATACCCCATTTGATCAGGGTGTCGCCTACGCCCAGTGGGGTCAGGAAATGTTTGGTCTTGTCCGCAAGCTTGAGCACGGCCTGATGATCCAGGTGGTCGTAGTGGTCGTGGGACAGGATCACCGCTTCAATCGGTGGCAATTCTTCCAGGCTGATCGGTGGCTGGTGAAAACGCTTGGGTCCGGCCCATTGCACGGGCGAGGCACGCTCGGCGAAGACCGGGTCGGTGATCCAGAACTTGTCGCGCAGCTTGAGCAGCACCGTGGAGTGGCCCAGGCGATAGACACTGTGGTTCGGCGCTGCGATCAGCGCGGCTTGAGTCAGGGCTTGCACCGGGACGGGCGCACTCGGGCGGGTGTTTTGCGGCTTGTGGAACAGCACGCTCCACAGGATGCCCATGGTTTTGCCAAAGCTTAAACGTTGAACCGGCGTGAAGTTTTGATACTGCCCTTGAGCCTGTCGGGATGCTTCAGGTGTGGAGGCGTTGTCCACCGGGGAGTTTGAATTGGCCATGACTGAATGACTCCAGAAAAACCGCGCATCACGCGACTTTCCGTTTTGGGACGATAAATGGCCAAAGCACGCACGCATCAGCCGGACTTTCTATTTTTGCTGGGCAGGGTTAACAGAACATTACACTGCACAGTGTAGTTTCTAGGTTGCATCAAAGTCGATGACAAGTAAACTGCTGAGTGTAATTCCACCCTTCTCCCCTGCCGAAGCGTATTTATGACAGCTCCTCAGCGCCTCACCGACCGAAAACGCCAAGCGATCATTCAAGCCGCGATCAACGAATTCCGTGAAAACGGTTTCGAGATCACCAGCATGGACAAGATTGCTGCCACTGCCGGTGTGTCGAAGCGCACGGTGTACAACCACTTTCCCAGCAAGGAAGAGTTGTTCGCCGAGATCCTCAATCAGTTATGGATCCGGGTGACGGCAGAACAGGAAGCGACCTACAGCCCCGACCTGCCGTTGCGCGAGCAATTGCGCGGGTTGCTGATGGCCAAGCTGCAAATGTTGGGCGATGACAATTTTCTCGACCTGGCGCGGGTGGCGATAGCGGCGACGATTCATTCCCCGGAGCGGGCGCAGGATATGGTGGCGCGAATGGGCGAACGCGAAGAAGGGCTGACAGTATGGATTCGGGCCGCTCAAACGGATGGCCGATTGAAGGCCGTGGCTCCCGAATTCGCCGCCCAACAGATCCATGGCCTGCTCAAGTCTTTTGCATTCTGGCCACAGATTTCCATGGGGCAACCCAGCTTGTCAGCCGAAGAACAACACCAGGTGGCCGAGTCCGCGCTGGACATGTTTCTGGCCTGCTATCAGTTGCAATAAATGACAAGGTCGACAGCAGTGTCGAAGGATCGATGGCTCTGATTTGAACGGCGCGATGTGTTTCAGAATGAAACTGGCGCTGAGGCTATAGTGAGCTTCAGTCCCAGCGCCAGACAGAGAGCATCATGACCACCCGCCACGAAACCACCGCCCACGTCGATCACCTGCGTTTCCATCGTCCCCATGCCCACCTCGCGCCAACATTCGGCAATGACAAGTTTGCCTTGCGCGCCGAAGCCTTTGCGCGGTTCTTCGGCACACCGACTTTTCTCGGTGCACAAACGCTGATCGTGGTGATCTGGGTGTGCCTCAACCTGTCGGGGTTCACCCACTTCGATGCGTACCCGTTCATCCTGCTCAACCTGGCTTTCAGCCTGCAATCGGCCTATGCCGCGCCATTGATTCTGTTGGCCCAGACGCGTCAGGCAGCCCGGGACAAAGCCCAATCCGATGCCGATGCGCAGCACCGCGAAGCGCTGGCGACCGCCAACAGTGAGCGGCAGGCGGAAGCTGCGAAAAACACTGCGCAATTGATGGAGCTGCTTGAGCAGAACACCCGTCTCACGGAGATGACCAAGCCCCTCACCGAGCGCATCGAAAACCTGACCATGGAAATGCACCAACACCTGGTGCGCAAGGATGAGCCTAAGGCCTAAAGGTTTTCACGGCAGTTTCAGCGCCCGCCCCAACTCATCGAACAAGGTGACCACCGAGCGCAAGGCGCGGCAGTCGGGACGAGTCAGCAGCCACAGCGCGGTGTCGAATCCGTGCAGCGGTTCGCTCAGCGGCTGCAATCCGTCGCCGATCAAAAAGTCCGGCAACGCCGCCACGCCCAACCCCGCCCTGACCAGTTCGGTCACCGACAACATGCTGTTGCAGCGATAGCCCAGCGTTACCCCCGGCAAGGCCTGGCGACGCCAGGTAACGGTCGGGTGATCCGGCAGGAAGTCATCCGGGGCGATCCAGGTCAATGCGGCCAGGTCAGTGCTATTGACCGACTGCAGGTATCGCTCGCTGGCACACACGCGGTATGAAATCTCCGCCAGCCGCCGTCCCACCAGATGCTCCGGTGGCGTGCGAGTCAGGCGCAGGGCGATATCGGCATCCCGACGGCTGAGGTTGGCAAAATCATTGGACGTGCTGAGTTCAAGGGTCAGCGCCGGATAATTCGGCATGAACTGCGCCAGCGCCGGCAACAGCAAACCTTGCAGGACTGAATCGGTACAGGTCAGGCGCACGATGCCGCTGATCACGTCACCGCCCTGCTCCACACCGATGCGCGCCGCCTCCAAAGCCTGCTCAGCGCGCTCAGCCTGTTCCGCCAGGGACTGCGCCAGGGTGGTGGGCAGGTAACCGGCGCGGCTTTTTTCGAACAGTTGCTGGCCCAGGGCAGCCTCCAGCCGGCGCACCGCTCGAAACACCGTCGAGACATCCACCTTGAGCAGTTGCGCGGCCCGGGACAGAGAGCCGCCGCGCACCAGCGCGAGGATCAGGGCCAGGTCCGGGTAGTCGAGCCGATAGTGCGTCGCTGCATTGATCACTTGGGAAAACGCCAATATTGAGTGCGTGAACGCCAATTTATAGTGGGCACCGGCAATCAACAAGTGCAGAGGCCCCACATGGAAACCCGCCCGATTCGCATCGCCCTGATCGGCGACCACGACCCGCAAGTCACCGCCCACCAGGCCATTCCCATCGCCCTCGAAATGACCGCTGAACACTCTGGCCTGAACCTGCAATGGCAATGGCTGGCCACCGATGAAATCCACGCCGATGCACCGCTGCATACATTCGATGGCTTCTGGTGCGTACCGGCAAGCCCTTACCGGAGCACGGACGGTGCATTAAAAGCGATTCGTTTTGCCCGCGAACAACGGCGACCTTTCCTCGGCACCTGCGGTGGTTTTCAACACGCGGTGCTGGAATATGCGCGCAACGTGCTGGGCTGGTCGGATGCCGAACATGGCGAGACAAATCCCGGTGCGGCACGAGCACTGCTGACGCCGCTGTCGTGCGCGCTGGTGGAAGCGGTCGATACCATTCATTTACGTGAAGGCTCGTTGATTGCCCAGGCGTACGAAAGCGCCGAGATTCGTGAAGGCTATCGCTGTCGTTATGGTGTGAATCCGCAGTTCGAAGGGGAGTTGCTCAAGCGCGAACTTCACGCCGTCGGCCACGATTCTGAACACGGAGTACGGGCGGTCGAGCTCAGCGGTCATCCGTTCTTTGTCGCGACCTTGTTCCAGCCCGAGCGGGCGGCGCTCAAGGGCGTCTTGCCGCCGCTGGTTGGCGCCTTTGTCGAAGCCTGTGCGGGGCGCTCGGCATGATCGCCGATACGCCAACTGCGCCCTATTACGCGGTGATTTTTACCTCACTGCGCACCGAGGGTGACCAGGGTTACGCCGAGGCGGCTGCACGAATGCTGGAACTGGCCCGTGAACAGCCGGGGTTTCTCGGTGTGGAGTCGGCGCGGGGCGAGGATGGGTTGGGAATAACCGTGTCGTACTGGGCCAGTGAAGCGGCGATTCTGGCGTGGAAACATCATCCTGAGCACAGTGCGATTCGCGAGCGTGGGCGCTCGACCTGGTATGGGCGGTGTCACACGCGGGTGTGTCGGGTTGAGCGGGCCTACGGGTTTAACCAGTGAGTGATGTAGTGTTTTTCAGATCGCCATCGCGAGCAGGCTCGCTCCCACATTTTGATCCCGGTCGGTCACAACATTTGTGCACGACAAAGATCCACTGTAGGAGTGAGCCTGCTCGCGATGGGGCCAGAACGGTCAGTACAAAAACTCAACCCTTAACCAGACAACGAACCGCCGAAATCTCCGGCACTTCCCGCCGGTTCATGTACACCCGCAACGGCTCGGTGATGTTGATCCGGTCATCGATGTTCTGGTCCAGCAGCAACTGAATCAATTCGCGCTTGAGCGTCATGGTCTGCTCGGGGCCCTCGGCCCAGACGAATTCGCTGGTCGGGATGATGCCGTCGTCCGCCACGTCCATGCCAAACGAGTCTTCGCTGAAACGCACGATGTAGTGGCCGGTCTTGCGGTTGAGGCCGACAAAACCTTTGAGTTGGTCGGCAGCCTGGCAGATGAGCTGGGAAGTGATGCGCATGGTAAACCCCGCAATGGTGATCGTTGGTTTGCACGCAGGGCCCGCGTTTCCCTCTGCCGGGGAAATTGCAGCGCCCCAGCGTACTGCAAACGAGCGCACAAAAGCGCTGACGAAAATCAGCTTTAGACAGCTTTTTGTCGGTCTGGCGATAGCGTCTGCAAAGATGACTTGTTAAAAGGGACCGCCCACTCATTGCGAAAGGATCTCGAGCATGTCCGCAACCTTTACCAAAAGCGCCCTGTTACTGAGCCTGTTGCTCGGCCTCGGCCACGCACAGGCCGCCAGCGAACCAGCACCCTCGGCACTGGCGACCCGCCTGGGCATTCCGCATCCAGCGGTAATCGCCCACCGGGGCGCGTCGTTCGATGCGCCGGAATCCACCGCCGCCGCCTATAAGACTGCCCGCGACCTGGGCGCCGACTACCTGGAACTGGATCTGCAGCGCAGTAAGGATGGCGTGCTGTTTGCCCTGCACGACAACAATCTGCAACGCACCACCGACGTCGCCAGCAAATTCCCCGAGCGCAAGGACAGCCCCGCCAATGCGTTCACCATGGCCGAACTGAAAACCCTGGACGCGGGCAGCTGGTTCAATGCCGCGTACCCGGATCGCGCACGTCCAGCCTTCGCGGGTCTGAAGATTTTGACCCTTGATGAAATCATCGACATCGCCGAGGGCAACAGCCTGCACAAGCCCGGCCTGTACATCGAGACCAAGGAGCCCAAGCAGTTCCCCGGCATCGAACACGACCTCAAGGAAAAACTTCAGGACCGTGGCTGGCTGAGCCCGACCGGTTCGAAACTGGCGAAAAGCGAGTTGGCGGTCGGCCAGGGCAAAGGCAAGGTGGTCCTGCAGACCTTCGAGAGGAGCAGCCTCGAACTGCTGCAAAAGGAGATGCCGAAGGTGCCGAAGATCCTGCTGCTGTGGGTCGGTGAAGGCAGTATCGAGCCCCAGTCCAAAGTGACATTCGCCGAGTCCGGCGAAAAGGATAAAGCCGCTTACTACGCCAAACAGCAACCGAAGGACAAGGCCGAGTTCCAGAATTGGGTCGACTACGCCAAGGCCCAGGGCGCCATCGGCACCGGCCCGTCCGCCGCACTGACCCAGGGTGGCGACCAGAGCTACTCGGATCTGGTGCAACCCTGGATGAACCAGTACACCCACGACCAGGGCCTGTTGGTGCACGTCTACACCATCGACGATGCGGTGGACTACCGGAAAGTCATGGACGCCGGTGTCGACGGCATCTTCACCAATCGCGCCAGTGAGTTGTTGAAGTTCTATAAACGCCCGGCGGCGAGTGTCGATCAGGTGTTGAAGAACAACGGCTATTGAGCCACCGAGGTGCCTGCATCGCGAGCAGGCTCGCTCCTACAGGGATTGATGCAGGACATGTCGAGGGATTTAAGGGTGGATTAAGTTACACAGGCTAACCTGATCTCACTTGAACGGATCACCCAAGGAAAGAAGCCCATGAAGACCCTGACTGCTTTGTTTACCGCTGCAACCCTGACCCTCAGCGCCGGCCTGGCCCAGGCCGATGTGCGGGTCGATCAGATCCCGCAACTGGTCAAGGACGGCAAGATCAAGCCACTGGAAGACCTGAACAAGATCGCCCTGGATCTGCACCCGGGTGCAACGATTACCAAGACCGAGCTGGACAACCACTTCAACGGTTACGAGTACGAAGTCGAACTGCGTGACGCCAAGAACGTCGAGTGGGATGTGGACATCGATGCCTCCAACGGCAAGGTCCTGGAAAACAAACAGGACACGTAATCGCGAAACAGACAAAAGCCGCACGATGGGAACATCGTGCGGCTTTTGCGTTTTCGGGGTTCAAGCGCTCAGGCGCGCCGTCACCTCGTTCAACTGCCCCGACAAGCCGTGCAGGTTGGTGCTGGCCGCTTCAGTGCGCTGCACGTTGTCCAGGTTGGTGCTGGCGATGCTCGTGATCTCGGTGAGGTTGCGCGAGATGTCTTCGGCCACCGAGGTCTGTTCTTCGGCGGCAGTGGCGATCTGGCGGTTCATGTCACGGATGGCTTCCACGGCCAGGGTGATGCGCTCGAGCATGGCGCCGGCCTCCGTCACTTGCTGCACGCTTTGTTCGCTGCGCGACTGACCGCTTTCAATCGCCTGGGCCGCTTCGATTGCACCGGTCTGCACGGTCTGGATGATCTGGTTGATCTCGATGATCGACGCCGCCGTGCGCTGGGCCAGGCTGCGCACTTCATCGGCCACCACCGCGAATCCGCGTCCGGCCTCACCGGCGCGGGCCGCTTCGATGGCGGCGTTGAGCGCCAGCAGGTTGGTCTGCTCGGCGATGCCGCGAATCACTTCCAGGACTTTGCCAATGCGTCCGCTGTCGGTTTCAAGCTGGCGGATGACCGTGGCGGTGTTGGCGATTTCGCCGCGCATCCGGGTGATGGTGTGGATGGTGCCCTGCATGACTTTTTCGCCCTGCTGGGCGGACTGGTCGGCATCGTCGGCGGCCCGCGCCGCTTCGGCGGCATGACGGGCGACTTCCTGTGCGGTAGCGGACATTTCGTTCATCGCCGTGGCCACCTGATCGGTGCGGTTGAACTGCTCGTTGGTGCCGCCGGCCATCAGGGTGGCGATCGAATTCAACTCACCGCTGGCGCTGTCCAGGTCCGACGCGCTGCGCTGTAAACGGCTGAAGGTTTCGGCGAGGAAATCGCGCAGGGTGTTGGCGGCCATCGCCAGTTTGCCCAACTCGTCCTGACGGGTGCTGGCCACGCGCTCGGCAAAACGCCCCTGGCTGAGTTGCGCCACGTATTCGATCAGTTTGCGGATCGGCTCGACCAGGTTACGGTTGACCAGCCACAGGCTCAGCAGGCCGATCAGCAGCCCCGAAACCAGCATCACGACCAGCCCCAGCAACACCGTGCGATCGGCACTGGCGCTGATCAGTGTCGATTGTTCAGCGCCCTGCTTGCGCAACTCACTGACCAGTTCACTCATCTGATCGCTGGCGGCGCGGTCCACGCCCTTGACCGCCGCGTCGCCCGCCGCCGGGTCACCACCGGCGGCCACGAACGCGTCCCGGCCCTTCTGATAGGCCGCGCCCAACTGACGATGTTCGTCACGCAAGCGCTCGATTCGGCTCTTGAGTGGCGGCTCGATGCCCTTCTGCGCGGCCAGCTCGCCGAGGATGTTTTGCACATCGCGCTGACGCTCCTCGAATTGCCCCCAGTACTTGCTCAGGTCCGCCGGTTGCTTGCCGCGCAGCAGGACGTTTTTCCACTCCTGCACCTGCACCTTGAATTGCAGGTTGGCTTCATCGATCAATTGCGAGGTGTGCAGCGGCCCTTCGATCAGATTGGCGTAGTTCTGCACGCCGCTAGACAGGAAGTGAAAGCACGCCAGGGCGATCAACAGCATCGCCAGCAGACTGCCGCTCAGCAGGGCAAGAATTTGTGCTCTCAGGGACTTTTGCAAAAGCATCGCAGGGTACTCATGACAGGAATGAGGCACGCCCGTTAAGGCGTGAAAAGTGTCCGGACATCCCTGTCTGCGGTCCCGGCCGAGGCCGACGGCGCGCAACTCAACCCAAGCGTGATCGGCTAGCCAGAGCGGTTCTTGAGAAAATCCCGACCGTCGGTAGAACAATTTTTTGCGTTATTTTCCTGTCACAAAAACGTCACCCCCGCTTGCGATGATGCCGCTCAAGTGAATCTGTAAAACATGTGACAGGCGCCTCCCCTTGCGAGTCCTCATGAACCACAGCATCGATCAAAGCCATCGCGACACGGATCTGTTCGGCCTGCTTTACGGTTTCAGCTTTCGCCCCGGTGAGGCCGGTCGGGAAATCAATTCCGCCGAGGCCTTGCAGTACCTGCAACAACCGGAGAGCGACGAGCAATTTCTCTGGTTGCACCTGAACCTGGCCCACGCCGCGTGCGAGCGCTGGATGAAAAGCCATCTGGAATTGCCCGAGGAGTTTTTCGAAGCGCTGCACGAAGGCTCGCGCTCGACGCGTATCGAACATGTCGACTCCGCGTTGCTGGCGGTGGTCAACGATGTGGTGTTCAACCTCAGCAACATGGTCTCCTCGGATGTCTCGACCCTGTGGGTGTGCGCCCGCAGCCAATTGATCATCAGTGCCCGCCTGCAACCGCTGCACTCGGTGGACAAATTGCGCTCGTCGGTGAAGGCCCGGGAATGCTTTCGTTCCCCGCTGGAGTTGCTGGTGCATCTGCTGCGCGACCAGGGTGAAGTGCTGACCCAGATCGTGCGCAAGACCAGCCAGAGCGTGGATCAGATCGAAGATGAATTGCTGTCCTCGCGGCTGTCGACCAACCGCGCCGAACTGGGCGCCAATCGCCGGGTGCTGGTGCGATTGCAACGGCTGCTGGCGCTGGAGCCGGGCTCATTGCTGCGCCTGCTCAACCGGCCGCCGCAATGGCTGCAAAAGGAAGACGTGAAGGAGTTGCGCAAATCCACCGAGGAGTTCGCGCTGATCATCAACGACCTCACGGCGCTGGGTGAGCGGATCAAGCTGTTGCAGGAGGAGATCGCCGCCAACATCAACGAACAGACCAACCGCACCCTATTCACCCTGACGGTGGTGACGGTGCTGGCGCTACCGATCAACATCATTGCCGGTTTCTTCGGTATGAACGTCGGCGGCATTCCGCTGGCCGATGATCCGCAGGGTTTCTGGGTCTTGGTGGCGCTGGTGGCGACCTTTACCGTGATCGCCGGGCGCTGGGCGTTTCGCAAGCAGCGGGATTACTGACGCCTGCTAACTCTCTCGCCACAAAAACGGTACTTAGCAAACTTCGCGAGTCACCAGCATCCGCTCCCGAACCACGTCATATGCCCAGTGGTAGACGTAGGTGTACGGCAGGAAGAACAGCAACACACCGATATCCAGCAGGAACGCTTGCCACAGACTGACATTCAGCCACCAGGCGATCAGCGGTACGCCCAGGGCCACCAGTCCGCCTTCGAACAACAGCGCATGCACCACGCGGACCCAGGCGTTGTGTGCGATGGCCAGGCGCTTGAGCAGCCGATCGAACAGACCGTTGAAGACCACGTTCCAGGCCAGGGCCAGGCCGGCGATGAGGACGGTGACCATGCCCATTTCCAGCATCGGTTTTTTCATGATCCAGGCCAGCAACGGGGTACAGATCAGGATGGCCAGCAGTTCGAAGCCAATGGCTTGGAAAATACGTTCAGTAATGGATTTGTTGGCGCTCATGGCCGAACTCCCTTGAGTGACGGTGTGGTTGCCATGATCCGTCACCACACCGATACTTCATAACCAATAACCATCGATCAAGGCGATAGTTCATGGCCTCTCACGAAGTGTTGCTGGCGTTTGTCGAAGCCGCGACCCAAGGCTCGTTTTCCGCCGCGGCGCGCAAGCTGGGCCGCAGTCAGTCGACCATCAGCGCGGCGGTGGCCAGCCTGGAAATCGACCTCAACCTGACCCTGTTCGACCGCAGCAGCCGCAAGCCCGGGCTGACCCCGGCCGGGCACGTCATGCTGCAACGGGCCGAAGACATCCTGGCCGCCACCAGTCGCCTGGAAATCGCCGCCAGCCAACTGTCCCAAGGGGTGGAAGCGAAGCTGACGGTGGCGCTGTCCGATACCTATCAGTCGGATCGCTTCGAAGCCGCCCTCAGTGCCTTCGAGCAGCGTTACCCGGACCTGGAGCTCGAGTGCCTGATCGCCGAATGCGATGACCTGATGTCCCTGGTGCAAAGCGGCCGGGCGCAGATTGCCTTCGCCGAAATGCAGGATAGCTACCCGCCGGACCTGGTCAGCTCGACGGTGGACGAGCGCACGGAATTCGCCTTGTTCGTGTCCCCGGCACATCCATTGGCAACGCTGGACCACGTCGACCGGGACGTACTGCAGCAGCACCGCGAGCTGCGCCTGGCCACCATCATCAATCCCTATGACAGTCGGGCGAAGGGCCGCGTCTGGTCGGCGCCGAGTTATCTGATGCTGCTGGAAATGGCCCAGGGCGGATTCGGCTGGGCGCCGTTGCCCCGCTGGCTGGTCGAGCGGTTCGGGCCCGGCACATTGCAGGAACTGGTGGTGCGCGGCTGGCCGAAAACGGTGTCGGTGGATGCGTTGTGGTCGCGCTTGAATCCGCCGGGGCCGGCGGGGAGCTGGTTGTTGGGCAAGATGCTGGAGTGAAGGTCCTTCGGCCCTTATCGCGAGCAAGCTCGCTCCTACAATTTGAAATGCATTCCCCTGTAGGAGCGAGCCTGCTCGCGATGAGGCCAGCCAGTATCACATCAATCCAGTGCCCTGAGCCGCTCTTCGATAAACCGCCGCTCCGGCTCTTGCCGGGTCAACGCCAGCGCCCGTTCCCACGCCGCCCGCGCCTCTTGCACCCGGCCCAGTTGCCGACAGAACTCAGCCCGCGCCGAATACGCCAGGTGGTAGTCGAGCAGTTCTCCCCGCTCCAGAATCGCGTCGACCAACGTCAGCCCCACCAGTGGACCATCGCGTTGCGAAATCGCCGCCGCTCGATTCAACTCGATCACCGGCGACGGCACCGCCCGCAGCAGAACGTCATACAGACCGACAATCTGCGGCCAATCGGTTTCCCCAGCCGTCGGGGCTTCGGCATGCACCGCCGCGATCGCCGCTTGCAGGCAATAGGGTCCGAATCGTCCCATGGTCAGCGCCTGTTCGACCAGCGTGCAGCCTTCGCGGATCAACCCGGCATCCCACAGCGAACGGTCCTGCTCATCCAGCACGATCAACTCGCCACTCGCCGAAGTCCTGGCCGGGCGGCGCGACTCGTGCAGCAGCATCAATGCCAGCAAGCCCATTACCTCCGGCTCCGGCAGCAGTTCCACCAGCAACCGGCCGAGGCGGATCGCTTCGCGGGTCAAATCCTCACGTATCAGTTCGGCCCCGATGGACGCCGAGTAGCCCTCGTTGAACACCAGGTAAATCACCCGCAATACGCTGTCCAGGCGCTCGGGCAACTCAGCGAGCGTCGGCACTTGATAAGGGATTTTCGCATCGCGGATCTTCGCCTTGGCGCGCACGATGCGCTGGGCGATGGTGGCCGGGGCCGAGAGAAAGGCCCGGGCGATTTCTTCCGTGGTCAGGTCGCAGACCTCCCGCAGCGTCAACGGCACTTGCGCGTCGGCCGCCAGGGCCGGGTGGCAGCAAGTGAAGATCAGCCGCAGGCGATCGTCTTCCACGTCTTCATCACTCCAGTCGGCCTGTTCCAGCGCCTCCAGTTGCGCGATCAACAAGGGCTGCGTCGCGGCAAAACGCGCGCGCCGGCGCAAGGCATCGATGGCCTTGAAACGCCCGGTGGACACCAGCCAGGCCCGAGGATTGTCCGGCACGCCGTCGCGCTGCCAGCGTTCGACCGCGATGAAAAACGCCTCGTGCAAGGCTTCTTCGGCGAGGTCGAAATCCCCCAGCAAGCGAATCAGGGTCGCCAGAATGCGCCGCGACTCTTCGCGATAGACCCGCTCGACCTGCGCCTGAACCGGCAGCCCCGGCATCTTAAGGATTCAACTGTCGAACGGGGCGCACTTCGACACTGCCGACCCGGGCCGCCGGAATGTTCCCGGCGACCTGGATGGCTTCGTTGAGGTCCCTGGCATCGATCAGGTAGAAGCCGGCCAACTGCTCCTTGGTTTCAGCGAATGGCCCGTCGGTGATCGACATCTTGCCGTTGCGCATGCGCACGGTGGTGGCGGTCTGTACCGACTCCAGCGCCTCGGCGGCGACCATCCGGCCACTGCCCTGGATCGACTCGGCATAGGCCATGCATTCTTCGTCCTTCGGGCTTTCCGGTAGCGAATGCAGCAGGCGCTCATCGCTGTAGACCAGGCATAAATACTTCATCACGCTCTCCTTATCGAACGATCAACGATGGTCGCTGATTGGCATTCTGGCTCGGCTTCCCGACGATCAGGGTTTGAGATCGAACAGCGTTGCACCGCTGGTCATGTCGAACGGTGCCGACCAATGTTCGTGGACAATCTGCCACAGCCCGGCTTCTTGCCGATAGCAGGCGGTGACGCGCATCCAGCAGGACTGGGTTTCGCCCTTGTCGTTGGTGCCACCGCAATTTGCCAGCCAGTGAGCGAATGCAATTTCCTGGGACGGCTCGATGGTGATTTCGTGGAATTCGAAGATGTGCGGGCCGGGGCACATTTCCATGCAGGCCTGCCAATGTGCGCGATACGCCGGCTTGCCTTTGAATTGCAGGGCCTTGACCGCGTCGAAGGAGACGATGTCATCGGCATAAAGGGCCATGACTTTTTCAATGTCCTTGGCCATGACCGCCTGACGATAGTTCTCGATGAGGTTCTGGATCTGGGTTTGCGAGTTCATGGTGGTTCTCCGTGGTTTTTATAGTGAAGACACCCTTAGTCGTCCGGCGATCCGGCAAATCGACAGGTGAAATAAAAATAATCCAAACGGCCAGACTCGCTAGAATCCAAGACTCATTTTCAGTTGGAAAAAGGACACTCCAGTGACAGCCCGACTCGTGCCTTATGAAAGCCTGAATGCGCTGCAGCGCCAACAGGTCGAGGCCATTGAAGTGCATTCGCAACAGATCAGGTTCTGCGGTGATATCCACGGCGCCTTGCACACGCTGCTGTCCAAGCCCGGGCCTGGCGTCAAAGGCTTCGCCCTGCTGGCCGAGAATGTGCCCGTCGCGTTCCTGTTGCTCAAGCGCCCGCCGGTGTTGCCGGCCTGGGCCGATGAACACAGCGCTACGCTGCATGCGCTACAGGTCGATCAACGCGCCCAAGGCAAGGGCTACGGCAAGGCCTGCCTGCAAGCGCTGCCCGAGGCGGCGCGCCTGGCCTGGCCGGAAATCCGGGGGCTGGAACTGTCGGTGGATGCCGACAACGAAGCCGCCATCGCCCTGTACGCCAGGTTTGGCTTTGTCGACAGCGGCGAGGCGTACAAGGGCCGGATCGGTTATGAGCGGCGGATGGGGTTGGTGTTTTGACTGCGCGTTAGTTTTTTGCAGACATTACTGACACAACACCGCCCCCCTGTAGGAGCGAGCCTGCTCGCGATGGAGTGTCAGTCGACACCACTTATGCTGACACACCTTCGCGAGCAGGCTCGCTCCTACAGGGAATCTACGTCGGATCAGAGTTCAAGCACCATCTCATGCCACGCCATGCCGCCATGGTCGGACGCCGACGGTTTGATGTAGGCAAAGCCAAAACCGGCATACAACGGAATATGCCGCTCCTTGCACATCAGATTGATGCTGGCTTTGTTCATCCCACGCATGCGTTCGATGAACTCGCCCATCAGGCGCTTGGCCAGGCCCTGCCCCTGATAATCCGGATGCACCACCACCGACATGATCACCACGTGGGGCCCGGCCGGGTCGTGGCCGATCAGTTCCTTGAACGCCTCGTCCGACATTTCCACCTGAAACGCCGCACCGGAATTGATGAATCCGGCGACGACCCCGTCCACTTGCGCGACGATAAACCCCTCGGGCCAGGTGGCGATGCGGGTGGCGATCTTCTCGCGGGTCGCGGCCTCGTCACCTTCATAGGCAAGGGTTTCGATGGCAAAGCAGCGGTCCAGATCGGCGGGAGTGACGTTGCGGATGACGGTGTTCATGGCAGCTCGGAATCGGCGTGGGAAAGGCCGGGGATCATAAATCAGCCGCCGTGGGACATCGAGAGACGAATCGGCTGATCCGCCTCTCGATGCAGGTGTCACGCCTTGATCGGCAGCCAGATTTCCAGCTTGCCGGTGTTGAGCCTGGGATTGAAGTCTTCGCTGTAGCGCTCGAATTCCGGGGCGTCCAGCAATTCACGCCCGGACTGCGGCAGCCACGTGCCATGGATGTATTGGAAGGTTTGCGGCAATGTGGCCAGCGGCCCTTGATGTTCGAACACGACGTACTGCTGGGGCTGAATCTCTACCCAACGATACGTGTCCGGCAAATCGTCGAGCTTGCTGATCTCGACGCCCGCGATGTAATCGAAGCCGCCCTTGCCGTCGAAATTGCAGCAGACACCGTAGGTGACTTCGCCTTTTTGGCCCGGAATTTGGCCCAGATGCGGGTTGAATCTCTCCCAGAGATCGGGAATGCCTTGGGTGGTTTGCTGGGTAAATTGTCCGCCCAGCCCTGCAATCAGCAGGAAGTGCCCGTGTTCGAAGCGCGGTTGCGTCGGTTCGACGCGTGCTAACTCATCCATGACTCGACTCCTGACGCATAAAAATGGGTTCGGCTGGGAGTATAGAAGCCAAACCCGATTCGCCCAATTACAGTGCGTGCAACTGCTCGACGGCAGCGGCGCCAACGAACTCGTTGTACCCCGATAGAATCACGTAGACCGCGAAATAGCAGAAGATCGCCGCCGATGCCATGTAGGAATAACGCAGCAGCTTGTCCCCCAGCAACTTGCCGCCATGGCTCGCGGCGAAGCACAGGCCTGCCGACCAGAGCAGCCCGGCACAGAGGAAACCACCGAGAAACAGCGCCGAACTGAGCGGGCCACCGCCACCGGAACGGGCGATCAGGGTGCCGCCCACCGCGGCGAACCAGAGGATCGCGCTGGGTGAAGACATGGCCAGGAAAATCCCGCGGAAAAACTCCTTGCGGTGGGAGTTGTTCCCGACCTCCGCCGTCTCCGCCAGCAGCGCCTCGTGGTGAATCGCCGAATAGATCATCTTCGCCGCGAAGTACACCAGCAGCGCCGAACCACCGATCCACAACACCCAGCGCACGGTTTCGTATTGCAGCAACACGGTCATGCCAGCCAGCGCCAGTACCGCATAGATCAGGTCGCCGACACAGGTCCCCAGCCCCAGCGCAAAGCCCTGGAAATAGCCGCGTTGCATGGCCAGGGTGATCATCGCGATGTTGGCCACGCCGATATCCAGGCACAGCGAGAGGCTCAGCAAGAAGCCGCTGGTAAATTCCATCGAACCCTATCCTTCGGAAAAAATTGTTTACATGGAGGCTGGACAGTCTGCCACAGCTGCCCTTACATTCCGCCACAGGTCACCGCTGACCTGCGTCGCTCGGACGGTTCCGGGCGCTTACGTTATCCGAGGCAACAATGGCCGAACAAGGTTCGCCGCGCCGCTTTGCGCGCATAGATCGACTCCCCCCTTACGTTTTCAACATCACCGCCGAGCTGAAGATGGCCGCCCGTCGTCGTGGCGAAGACATCATCGACTTGAGCATGGGCAACCCCGACGGCGCCACGCCGCCGCACATCGTCGAAAAACTCGTGCAGGTCGCTCAGCGCGAAGACACTCACGGCTACTCCACGTCCAAGGGCATTCCGCGCCTGCGCCGGGCGATTTCCAACTGGTACAAGGATCGCTACGAGGTCGACATCGACCCGGAAAGCGAAGCCATTGTCACCATCGGCTCCAAGGAAGGCCTGGCGCACTTGATGCTGGCCACCCTCGATCAGGGCGACACCGTGCTGGTGCCCAACCCGAGTTACCCGATTCACATCTACGGTGCCGTGATTGCCGGCGCCCAGGTGCGGTCGGTGCCGCTGGTGCCGGGCGTGGATTTCTTCGCTGAACTGGAGCGGGCGATTCGCGGCTCGATCCCGAAACCGAAGATGATGATCCTCGGCTTCCCGTCCAACCCTACCGCCCAGTGCGTGGAGCTGGATTTCTTCGAGCGCGTCATTGCCCTCGCCAAACAGTACGACGTGCTGGTGGTGCACGACCTGGCGTACGCCGACATCGTCTACGACGGCTGGAAAGCCCCGTCGATCATGCAAGTGCCGGGGGCCAAGGACATTGCAGTGGAGTTTTTCACCCTGTCCAAGAGCTACAACATGGCCGGCTGGCGCATCGGTTTCATGGTCGGCAACCCGGAACTGGTCAACGCCCTGGCGCGGATCAAGAGCTACCACGACTACGGCACCTTCACCCCGCTGCAAGTGGCGGCCATCGCTGCGCTTGAAGGCGACCAGCAATGCGTGCGCGACATCGCCGAACAGTATCGGCAGCGCCGCAACGTGCTGGTCAAGGGCCTGCATGAACTGGGCTGGATGGTGGAAAACCCGAAAGCCTCGATGTACGTCTGGGCCAAGATTCCCGAGGCTTATGCACACCTGGGTTCGCTGGAGTTCGCCAAGAAGCTGCTGGCCGAAGCCAAGGTGTGTGTCTCGCCGGGCGTCGGGTTTGGCGAATACGGCGATGATCACGTGCGCTTCGCCCTGATCGAAAACCAGGACCGGATTCGCCAGGCCGTGCGCGGGATTCGCGGGATGTTCCGCGCGGATGGGTTGGCACCGAAAACCACCAGTTAACACAAAACCTGTGGGAGCGAGCCTGCTCGCGAAAGCGGTGTATCAGTCGCCATAATTGCTGACTGATATGACGCATTCGCGAGCAGGCTCGCTCCCACATTGGAATCGGGTTTTCCTTGAAATCGACCCTCTACAAAAAAACCGCATCACTGCGGTTTTTTTGTGTCTGTCGAATCGTTTAAACGAACAGCGACAACAACAGGATAAAGCCCAGGCCAACCACGGAGAGGATGGTTTCCATCGCGGTCCAGGTCTTGAAGGTTTCGGCCACGGTCATGTTGAAGTACTGCTTGACCAGCCAGAAACCGGCGTCGTTGACGTGGGACAGGATCAGCGAGCCCGCACCGGTGGCCAGCACCAGCAGCTCACGGTTCACGCCCGGGATCATCCCCACTACCGGCACCACGATGCCGGCACCCGTGATGGTCGCCACGGTCGCCGAACCGGTCGCGATACGGATCACCGCCGCCACCAGCCAGGCCAGCAGGATCGGCGAGATCTGTGCAGCCACCGCCATGTGACCGATCACATCACCTACACCGCTGGTCACCAGCATCTGCTTGAAGCCACCACCGGCACCGATGATCAGGATGATCGCGGCGGTCGGCGCGAGGCTCGCATCCAGCCATTTGAGCATCTGTTGCGAACCGATGCCCTGCTTGTAGCCGAAGGTGTACAGCGACAGCAGCAACGCCAGCAAGAGAGCCGAGATCGGGTGACCGATCAGGTCCATGAAAGTGCGGAAGAAGTTGCCGTCCGGCAGCACCACATCGGCAAAGGTCTTGAGCAACATCAGGAACACGGGTGACAGCACAGTGATCAGGGTAATGCCGAAGCTAGGCAGATCGCCGGCATTCTCATCGCGCACCAGTTGATCCACCAATTCCTGATTCGGATGACCGGGGATGTGCTTGGCAATGAACGTACCGAAGATCGGGCCAGCGATGATGGCGGTTGGCAACGCAACGATCAGACCATAAAGAATGGTCTTGCCGATGTCGGCACCGAACACGCCGATGGCCAGCAACGGACCCGGGTGCGGCGGCACCAGGCCGTGTACTGCGGACAGACCGGCCAGCAACGGGATACCGATCTTGATGATCGACACGCCGGTGCGGCGGGCCACGATGAACACCAATGGAATCAGCAACACGAAGCCGATTTCGAAGAACAGCGGAATGCCGACCAGGAACGCGGCGAACATCATCGCCCACTGCACCTTGTCCTTGCCGAAGGCGCGGATCAACGTCTGCGCAATCTGATCCGCACCGCCTGATTCGGCCATCATTTTGCCGAGCATCGTGCCCAGCGCCAGGATGATGCCGACAAAGCCAAGCACACCACCAAAGCCGTCCTGGAACGCCTTGATGATGGTGCCGATCGGCATGCCGGAGGTCAGCCCGAGGAAGGCTGCGGCGATGATCAGGGCGATGAAGGGGTGAAATTTGAACTTGGTGATCAGGACGATAAGCCCGATCACGGTGACCACTGCATCGAGCAGCAGGAACGTCTCGTGGGACATGCCAAACATTAGGGGTGTCTCCTGGTTGTTGTTGTTATTAAAGCGGGTTGATCAGAAATCGTGAGGACAGCGCTGTCTTTGGGAACACCGTCATACCGCCTGTTTCAGGCCGTGCGCCTGCCACCAGGCATGAGCCTGCGCCGCCAGTTGTTCGACGCTATGGGTCGAAGCATCCAGCGCCAGGGTCAACGGCTCGCCGACGGGCGATTCGAGGGTGGCGAACTGGCTGTCGATCAGGGTCGACGGCATGAAGTGGCCTGGCCGATGGGACACACGGTCGGCGGCGACTTCGGGGGTCAATTCAAGGAACACGAAGCCCAGGCCCGGCAAGGCACTGCGCAGACGTTCGCGATAGATATGCTTGAGCGCCGAACAGGTCAGCACCGGGCGCTGGCCCATGGCATCGACACGGCGCAGTTCATCGCACAGGCTGTCGAGCCAGCCGGCACGGTCTTCATCGTTCAGGGGAATACCCGCGCTCATCTTTTCGATATTGGCGGCAGGGTGAAAAGAGTCGCCTTCAATGGCAGTGGCGCCGCTCAAATGGCACAGGGCCTCGCTGACGCACGTCTTGCCGCAACCGGCAACGCCCATGATGACCAGGGCGGTGATGGGATGATTCATGTAACACCTCAGCGCGCAGACAGCGCTACCTTTGCCAGCTATGACACCAGATCAAAAGCAGAAGTTGCCGACGCCTTTCTTGTCATTTTATGGGTTGCAGCAGGTTAGGTCCCAACACCAAAAAGCAAGGATCAGGCGAACCCTCGCTCACGCATTTGCAGCTGCATCGAGACAGCGCTACCTTAGTGCCTTGAATTTTGTTTGGCAAGCCGTCGATGAACACAACCAAGAACGATAAAAATACTCGCACCACTGGCCGCCCTACCCTGAACGAAGTTGCCCGCCTGGCCGGCGTCAGCCCGATTACGGCCTCCCGCGCCTTGCGTGGCGTCAGCACCGTGGCCACCGAACTGGTGGAAAAGGTGCAGAAAGCGGCGCTGGAGCTCAACTATGTGGTCAACACTGCCGCCCGCGCCCTGGCCTCGGCCCAGAGCCAATCGGTGGTGGTGTTGGTGCCTTCACTATCCAATTTGCTGTTCATCGACACCCTGGAAGCCATTCATCGGGTTTTGCGCCCCAAGGGCTTCGAAGTGCTGATCGGCAACTTCCATTATTCGCGCGATGAAGAAGAAAACCTGCTGCGCAATTACATGGCCTATCAACCGCGCGGCTTGTTGCTGACGGGTTTCGACCGCACCGAAAGTTCACGGCGGATGATCGAAGCCAGCAACATTCCGTGCGTGTACATGATGGAGCTGGACAGCGCGGCCGGGCTCAATTGCGTCGGCTTTTCGCAACTGGCCGCCGGCGAAACGGCGGCCGAGCATTTGTTGTCTCGCGGTCGCAAACGCCTGGCCTACATCGGCGCGCAACTGGACCAGCGCACCTTGCTGCGCGGCGAAGGTTTCCGCAAAGCCCTGCAAAAGGCTGGCCTGTATGACCCGGACCTGGAAGTGCTGACGCCCCGCTCCTCCTCTGTCGGCCTCGGCGGCGAGTTGTTTCTGCAACTGCTGGCCAGTCATCCGGATGTCGATGCGATCTTCTTCGGCAACGACGACCTGGCCCAGGGCGCCCTGCTTGAAGCCATGCGCAACGGGATCAGGATCCCCGAACAGGTGGCGATCCTCGGCTTCAACGACCTGCCCATGTCCGAACACATGGTCCCGCGCCTGAGCAGCATCAACACCCCACGCGAAGCCATCGGCCGCCGCGCGGCGGAACAGATGCTGACGCTGATGGCCGGCAACACCGTGGCCAAACCGGTGCAGGACATGGGGTTTGAGTTGAAGGTTCGGGAGAGTACTTAAAGACACGTTCGGCGACACGGTTCAAAGAGTTTGCCGTGTCTGCCGTGTCAGGATCAGTTCCCATAAGAACGGATCATAGTTTTGGCAGAAAGAAGGACTGCCACATATATACAGAGGTAACGGCCCTTGCTGCATGATGGGATCTGAACCACAAGTAAGTCGCGTAAGTTGCGGCTAGCATTCACTCTTCGCGTTTAAAAAACTGGTAACAACTTCCTGCGTCCTACAGCCATTTCCTTTTTTCTGATTGCGTCTGGTAATGCACTCGAATGCTATTAAGCTGTGGCTAATTAGGGACCAAAACAACATAAACCGCCCCAAAGTCACCGCTATTTGAGCACAAAGCACTGACTTGGTAGACCGCTGTCTCGCCGACTAAAACGTAGGACTGGGCGCAGCACGGATGGCAGCCCACGCCCTGACAACCAAAAACCCGCGCATACCTTACGAACCCAATACATCGTCTGCGGACGTTGTAATGGCCTCATTTTGCCTGAAAAAGGGGAACGCCGATGTTATACAAAGGTGAGTGGAATCGTGAAGAAGTTGATTACCAAGCCTTGGTCAACCAATGGCATGTGGTCGCGCTCAGCGAAGACCTGGACGCGAGCAAGCCCATGGCGGTCCGATTGCTGGGTGAAGACTTGGTGCTGTGGCGCGATGAGTCGGGAGGTGTGCACGCCTGGAAAGATTACTGCGGCCACCGTGGGGCAAGATTATCTCTGGGCTGCGTCAAGCAAGGGCAAATCGAATGCCCCTACCACGGCTGGCGCTATGACCGTCATGGCAACTGTAAACTCGTGCCAGCGCACCCTGACCGGGCCGGACCTTCATCCGAGCGGTTAATCTTTCGTCACTTCGCGCAAGAACAATTCGGTTTTATCTGGGCGAGCCTGGAGCAGCCTGATCGCCCACTGCCCGCTTTTGCCCAGTGGGAAGACAGCAACTACCGGAAAATTTTTGCTGGCCCTTACCACTACAAAGCAAATGCCTTGCGAGCGCTAGAAAACTTCATTGATGCGTCGCACTTCCCATTTGTCCACGCCAACCTCAATGGGTTGCCCGACGCCCCGGAGCCGCTAAAAAAATACACGGTCAGTCTGGATGAACGAGGCTTGCACTCCAGTGAAATCAGTGTTTTCCAGCCCTATGGCGACCATCGCGCAATCCCTGTGACCGCGCGCTATAAGTATTCGGTCTTGAACCCGACGACGGCCTATTTCAAGAAGAAGACTGGTGAAACCGAGCGGTTCTGCACCTTCTTCAATGCCACCCCCGTCGATGAAGCCGAATGCACTATCTGGCTGATCGTGGCCATCAATTTCGGCCCTGACCTGACCCTGGAACAGATCCTCTCGCGCCAGAACATCGTGTTTGAACAGGACCGACACATCGTCGAAGCGCAGCGTCCTGCTCGTTTACCTCTGGACCCCAAAGCCGAGATGCACGTGAACAGCGACCGCATGGGGCTCGAATATCGGCGCTGGCTGAAAAACCTGGGGGAGACCTCCAGAAATCGCAGTTTCACGTATCCGATCCGTACTGTCTCGCTGTGACAAGGAAGCCAAAACATGAGCATTGACACTATCGAGTACTTCAGCAGCCGCGAGTCCAACGCCCGTACTTATGCGCGGAATATTCAACGAATTTTCACCCACGGGGCGCTAGCCCAGGTGCAGGACAGTGATGGTCGGTACTATATCGACTGCCTGGCGTGCGCTGGTGCCCTGCCCCTGGGTCATAACCACCCTTTTGTGCAGGAGCGTGTAATCGGGTTCCTGCAGTCGGGACAGCTGCAACAAGCGCTGGACCTAGCGACGCCGGCCAAATTTCACTTCATGAACGAGTTGTTTGCGGCCCTGCCCGCAGGCTTTGCCAAACAGGCCAAGCTCCAGTTTTGCGGACCCACGGGAGCGGATGCGGTTGAAGCCGCCCTCAAATTATTCAAAACGGCAACGGGGCGCCGCCCCGTGCTGGTGTTTCAGGGCGCTTACCATGGGATGAGCCATGGCACCTTGGGGATGATGGGCAATCTGGCCCCCAAGCAAGTAATCAGTGGCATGCCGGCGGAAATTCAATTCCTGCCCTATCCCTACACCTATCGCAGCCCCTTCGGTGCCCAGGTCGATGCTCTTGAAACCGAACGCCTGAGCCTGGCGTTTCTCGAAAGCGTGCTCGGCGATCCCGAGAGTGGCGTGTGCAAGCCGGCGATGGTCTTGCTCGAAGCCATCCAGGGCGAAGGAGGTTGTATCCCTGCCAGCGCCAACTGGTTGCGGCAGGTCAGAGAAATCACCCAGCGTCATCAAGTGCCGTTGGTGATTGACGAAATCCAGACCGGTATTGGCCGCAGTGGCGATATGTTCGCCTTCGATCATGCAGGTATTACCCCCGATGCCATCATTCTGTCCAAAGCCGTCGGTGGCGGGTATCCGCTTTCACTGCTGGTCTATCTGGAGAAGTATGACCAATGGAAGCCCGGCGCCCATGCCGGCACGTTCCGGGGCAATCAGATCGCACTGGTCAGTGGCGCGGCCACCCTGGAGTTTATTCGGCGCGAGCACTTGCTGGAGTATGTCCGTGAGGTAGGCGAGTTGCTGCACCAAGGGCTACTGGAATTGAAAGACCGCTTCCCCTGCATCGGCGACGTTCGTGGGCGGGGGCTGATGCTGGGCATGGAGTTGATCGAGCCAAACGCAACCCCGGATGCACTGGGCCATCCACCGGCAGCGGGCGCCTTGGCCAGCGCGGTTAAAAAAGCCTGTCTGGATGAAGGCCTGATTATCGAAAGCGGCGGTCGGCAGGGTGCCGTGCTGCGCTTCCTGGCGCCGCTGGTGATTACCCCTGACGAAGTGCGTGAGATTGTCGAGCGCCTAAGTCGGGCACTGGCTCGACATGCGCCCGCCAAAACCATGGATCGTACACACAAGGTTCCCGTGGAGGTACAGGCATGAGCACCTCCACGCAAATACTGGACGTGCTGGGCATCGGCTTCGGCCCCGCCAACATTGCCCTAGCCATCGCTTTTGAGGAGTTGGCGCCCGCGTTGACGGTGCGCTTTGTGGAGAGACGACCCGGCCCGCTCTGGCAGCCCAACATGCTGTTGCCAGGCTCGGACATCCAGAATCATCCCCTGCGTGATCTGGTAACGCCGCGCAACCCGCGCAGCCGTTATACCTTCACCAACTTTCTGTTCGAGAACCAGCGTCTCTACGAGCACCTGAACTTGCCTCTGCATTACCCCTTGCGGCTTGAGTACGCGCAATACGTGACCTGGGTGGCGGAGTTCTTCAAGGAGCAAGTCGATTACAGCTGTGAAGCCGTATCGATCGAAGCGGTGGAAGCGGGCCCTGAGGGTGGCATCGATCACTACCGGGTTCGCTCAGCCAATGACCAGATCTATCTCGCTCGCAGCTTGGTACTGGCGCCGGGAAGAACACCGCACATCCCGGCGCCCTTCGCCGAACTCGTCGATACTCGAATACGACATCTGAATCATTATCTGCCGGCTCTGCAAGAGACTATCGAACGCACCGCCGGGCAATGCCGTGTGGCCGTGATCGGAGGCAGCCAAAGCGCTGTCGAGATACTGCTGCATGTCAGTGAGCAGGCGGCCGTGAAGGAAGTCGTGGGTTACACCCGAAACTTCGGTTACCGGCAGAAAGACACGAGTCCTTTTTCGGATGAAGTCTATTTCCCCGAATTCGTCGATGCTTTTCACCGTGCAAGCCCCGAGCATAAAGCCCGGTTACGTCGGGAGCTGCTCCACACCAACTATTCAGCTTCTGACATCGATGTACTCAATCAGCTCTACATCAAGCTGTACGAGCAGAGCTTGCGCGGCGAGCACTGGCTGGAGATCAAGACATGCCATGAAATAACCGCCTGCATACCCGGAACAGAGGGTATCGAGTTGCAGAGCCGGCATTTTCTGGAAGGAAAAGCCTTTCGAAAAACCTTCGACCTAGTGATTCTGGCCACAGGGTTTCTCGACTTGGGTACCGGCGAGCGCGAAGAACCCTACCCTCCACTACTCGCCCCCCTGGCAACAAGTCGCGGTGCTATGCAAACCGCCCGCGATTACCGGATCAATCTGGGCGGATCTCTGCCGACCTACCTCAACGGACTTTGCGAATCCTCTCACGGGATGGGCGATGCAGGCTCCTTCAGCTTGCTCGCCCTGCGCTCGAAAACCATTGTCGAGTCGCTCAACACCCATTTGCCAACCCGGGTCGAGTATCAGTGTTATGCCTGAGAAAAACCTTTCCCGGTTATTGGCCGCCCCATCGGTCTGGCAAGCCGGGTGGCCGTGTAAAACCGTGCGCTCGGCCCAGCTTCCGTTCGACAGCGATGTGGTGGTAATCGGTGCTGGAGTCGGCGGACTGGCTGCCGCCTTGCAAGCTCTGGATGCCGGGTATTCGGTGACTGTACTCGAGGCTCGCCAGGTAGGCGCAGGGGCTAGCGGGCGCAATTCTGGCTTCGTCATACCGGTGCCTTCCCGGCACACGCCACAGTCATTGCGTCAGTGTCTTGGGGATAGCGCTGGCCATTTCGCTCGCGCGCTTCAGCATACCGGCAGCGATGTCCTTTCCTGGTCGGCTGCGACGCTGCACCAGAGCGGCTGGATGCAGCCGTGGGCAAACCACTGTAAACCGCAATTGCAGACCATAGCCCAAGGCTGGCGAAGCCTGGGCATTAGCGTGGAAGTGGCCGACCGTGAACGCATGGAGAGCGATCTGGGGACTGCGCACTATTGCGCCGGTTTGTACTACCCGGAGGGTGGAGCGGTAGACCCTTTCGCGCTGGTGCAGGCCATGGCGAATGCCGTTGCCAGCCGTGGAGGACTAATTGTCGAAGGCTGCCCAGCCTTGCAGATCAATCCGCATGCCACTCATGTGGGCATCATCACACCACTGGGAGAGCTCAAGGGAAATCGCGTCCTGGTCGCCGGAAACGCCTATGGCGTTGAGGCAAGCCGTATGACTCGGAAGGCGGTGAGCCCAATGGCCCTGATTCTCGCCACGTTTGCCATGACCGAGGATGAAACAGAGCTCGGTGTAATGCCCTTTTCGGACAACCGTAAGGACATGTGGTTTTTCCGCAGGCTCGAGAGATCCCGGGTACTGACTGGGTGTTTCGCATTGCCGTTTGTGCAGTCGGTCAATTACTGCAGCACCTTGCTTAAGGAGCGCCTCCATACGATTTATGCAAAACCTCCAGGCGAATTGGAACACCTATGGG
>NZ_MRCS01000028.1 GCF_002303925.1 Pseudomonas sp. ACN8 | reverse complement strand
CGCTCCTACAGTGGGGTTGTGGTGGTGCATAAATCACGAGCACAAAAAAAGCACCCCGCAGGGTGCTTCTTTTTTATCCAGCATCAGCAGATCACTGAGCCGCCTGATTCTCAGACAGGATCAACTTGCCTTCCTTATCCACCGGAATCTGGTTGCCTGGATCACGATCCATGCGCACTTTGCCTTCCTTGCCGTCCAGCGAATACCGCACGTCGTAACCTACAACCTTGTCACTGATGTCGTTGACCGTGTTGCAGCGGGTCTGGGTCGTGGTGTAGGTGTCACGCTCTTGCATGCCTTCCTGCACCTTGTTGCCGGCGTAACCACCACCGACAGCACCCGCGACCGTGGCGATCTTCTTGCCGCTGCCGCCACCGATCTGGTTACCCAGCAGACCACCTGCCAATGCACCGACCACCGTACCGGCGATCTGGTGTTGATCTTTCACCGGCGCCTGCCGGGTGACCGCTACATCCTTGCACACTTCACGTGGAGTCTTGATTTGTGTCTTGACCGGCTCAACGGCTAGAACCTGAGCAAACTCAGGACCGCTTTGTTTAACCAGGCTGTAGGTGGCCACAGCACCCCCGGCAGTTACACCGACAGCACCCAGTACAGCACCAACCAGCATCGACTTGTTCACATGAACCTCCTGGACCATCACATGCGGAACATGTCCGCGCTTCTCCCTGCCTTGGAGCACAAAAAAAGGCGCGAGTTCAACTCGCGCCTTTTTTGGACTACATCGCTTAAAGACTTTGCCTTCAAGGACGGTCGTCGACTTCCTTCTCGGTATTGACCGGAGGAATCAGGTCTTCCGTGCTCAGGTTCAGCCAGATCAGCACCACGTTCGCGATGTAGATCGACGAGTAAGTACCCGCCAGAACACCGATGAACAGGGCGATGGAGAAGCCGAACAGGTTGTCGCCACCAAAGAACAACAGGGCCGCGATCGCCAGCAAAGTGGAGATCGAAGTCGCCATGGTCCGCAGCAGGGTTTGCGTGGTCGAGATGTTGATGTTCTCGATCAGGCTGGCCTTGCGCAGTACACGGAAGTTCTCGCGAACCCGGTCGAATACCACGATGGTGTCGTTGAGCGAGTAACCGATGATCGCCAGTACCGCCGCCAGCACCGTCAGATCGAAGGTGATCTGGAAGAACGACAGGATACCGATGGTCACGATCACGTCGTGGATCAGGGACACGATTGCACCGACCGCAAACTTCCACTGAAAGCGGAAAGCCAGGTAGATCAGGATGCCGCCCAGCGCCATCAGCATGCCGAGGCCGCCCTGGTCGCGCAGTTCTTCACCCACCTGCGGGCCGACGAACTCGACACGCTTGACCGTCGCCGGGTTCTCGCCGCCGACCTTCTGCAAGGCTTCGGCGACCTGGTGACCCAGTTGCGGGTCTTCGCCAGGCATGCGCACCAGCAGGTCGGTGGTCGCACCGAAGTTCTGCACGATGGCTTCGTGATAACCCGCGGTCACCAACTGCTCACGCACCTTGGTGACGTCGGCCGGACGCTCGTAGGTCAGCTCGATGAGCGTACCGCCGGTGAAGTCCAGGCCCCAGTTCATGCCCTTATGGAAAACACTGAAGATTGCCAGTGCGGTAAGGAACAATGTGACGCCGAACGCGAAGTTGCGAACGCCCATGAAGTTGATTGTACGTAACATGGCAGCCCCTTAAATCCACAACTTCTTGAAGTCACGACCGCCGAAGATCAGGTTGACCATCGCGCGGGTCACCATGATGGCCGTGAACATCGAGGTAAAGATCCCGAGGGACATGGTCACTGCGAAGCCCTTGACGGGACCTGTGCCCATGGCAAAGAGGATGCCGCCGACCAACAGTGTTGTCAGGTTGGCGTCGAGAATCGCGGTGAATGCCCGGCCGAAGCCTTCGTTGATTGCGCGCTGCACGGTCATGCCGGCGGCGATCTCTTCACGGATCCGCGAGAAGATCAGCACGTTGGCGTCGACCGCCATACCCATGGTCAACACGATACCGGCGATACCCGGCAGGGTCAGCGTTGCACCCAGCAGCGACATCAGGGCCAGCAGCATCACCATGTTCACCGCCAGCGCGACGGTGGCGATGAGGCCGAAGAAGCGGTAGATGGCCATGATGAACAGCGAGACGAACAGCATGCCCCACAGCGAAGCATCGATACCCTTGGTGATGTTGTCGGCACCCAGGCTTGGACCGATGGTGCGCTCTTCAGCAAAGTACATCGGTGCGGCCAGGCCACCGGCACGAAGCAGCAGCGCCAGCTCGGACGACTCGCCCTGGCCGTTCAGGCCAGTGATGCGGAACTGAGCACCCAGCGGCGACTGAATGGTCGCCAGGCTGATGATCTTCTTCTCTTCCTTGAAGGTCTGGACCGGCACGTCTTTCTCGACACCGTTGACCATCTGCTTGGTGTAGGTGGTCACCGGACGCTGCTCGATGAAGATCACCGCCATGCTGCGACCGACGTTCGAACGGGTCGCACGGCTCATCAGCTCGCCGCCGTGACCGTCCAGACGGATGTTCACTTCCGGAGTACCGTGCTCGCCAAAACCTGCCTTGGCGTCGGTTACCTGGTCACCGGTGATGATCAGGCCACGCTCGATCAGTGCCGGAGGACGGTTGCCCTCACGGAACTCGAAGGATTCGGAAGTGGCTTTCGAAGCGCCAGGCTCAGCGGCCAGACGGAACTCGAGGTTGGCCGTCTTGCCGAGGATACGCTTGGCTTCGGCGGTGTCCTGCACGCCCGGCAGCTCAACCACGATGCGGTTGGCGCCCTGACGCTGGACGATCGGTTCGGCAACACCCAGCTCGTTGACGCGGTTACGTACCGTGGTCAAGTTCTGCTTGATGGAGTATTCACGGATTTCCGCCAGCTTGGCCGGGGTCATCGCCAGACGCAGCACCGGTTGACCATTGAGGTCGGCCGGAACAATGTCGAAATCGTTGAAGTTCTTGCGAATGATCGAACGGGCCTGTTCGCGGGTCGCTTCATCAGAGAAGCCCAGCTGAATGGCACCATCGAGTTGCGGCAGGCTGCGATAACGCAGTTTTTCTTTGCGCAGCAGGCTCTTGACGTCGCCTTCGTAGACTTTCAGGCGCGCGTCGAGGGCTTTGTCCATGTCCACTTCCAGCAGGAAGTGCACACCACCGGACAAGTCCAGACCCAGCTTCATCGGGTGCGCGGCGAGGCTGCGCAGCCATTGCGGGGTGGTTTGTGCCAGGTTCAATGCAACGACGTAGTCATCACCCAACGCCTTGCGTACAACGTCCTTGGCCGGCAGCTGGTCTTCAGCCTTGGTCAGGCGAATCAGGCCGCCCTTGCCGTTGGCGGCCAGGGTGGCAGCCTTGACGTTGATCCCGGATTCCTTGAGCGCAGCGCTCACGCGATCCAGATCAGCCTGATTGACCTGCAGCGCAGTGCTTGCACCGCTGACCTGAATGGCCGGGTCATCAGGATAAAGATTGGGAGCGGAATAAATCAGACCGACCGCCAGCACCGCCAGGATCAGAATGTATTTCCACAGAGGATATTTGTTCAGCATCACGCCGCCCGTTTATGACGCGGGGCGCCTTGCGCGCCCCGTCGATTGAATATGAAGTTGAAACTTAGATCGCTTTGAGCGTGCCTTTTGGCAGCGTGGCGGCGATGGCGCCTTTCTGGAACTTCATTTCGACGGTGTCGGAAACTTCCAGAACGACGAAATCGTCGGCCACTTTAGTGATCTTGCCGGCGATGCCGCCGGTGGTCACGACTTCGTCGCCTTTCTGCAGGCTGCTCAGCAGATTCTTCTGCTCTTTGGCGCGCTTGGCCTGTGGACGCCAGATCATCAGGTAGAAGATGACCAGGAAACCGACCAGGAAAATCCACTCGAAACCGCCGCCCATTGGGCCGGCAGCAGGTGCAGCGGCGTCAGCCATGGCATTAGAGATAAAAAAGCTCATTTAGCACTCCAGTTGCAAATGTTGAATCTTGGGGTCAGAAAACTCAGTCCAAAGGCGGAACAGGTAACCCGCGTTTGGCGTAGAAGGCATCGACAAAGGCGGCCAATGTACCCTGTTGAATAGCCTCGCGCAAACCAGCCATAAGCACTTGATAATGACGCAAGTTATGGATGGTATTGAGCATGCTTCCCAGCATTTCGCCGCACTTGTCCAGGTGATGCAGATAAGCGCGGGAGAAGTTCTGGCAGGTATAGCAATCGCAGGTCGGATCGAGCGGCGAATCATCATGGCGATGGAACGCGTTACGGATCTTCAGCACGCCGGTATCGATGAACAGATGCCCGTTGCGGGCATTACGGGTTGGCATCACGCAATCGAACATGTCCACACCGCGGCGCACACCCTCAACCAAGTCTTCCGGTTTGCCAACGCCCATAAGGTAACGAGGTTTGTCAGCCGGCATCATGCCCGGCAGGTAATCCAGCACCTTGATCATTTCATGCTTGGGCTCGCCCACCGACAGACCGCCAATGGCCAGGCCGTCGAAGCCGATCTGGTCGAGGCCTTCCAGGGAGCGCATGCGCAAGTCCTGGTGCATGCCGCCCTGTACGATGCCGAACAGCGCCGCCGTGTTGTCGCCATGGGCTTCTTTCGAACGCTTGGCCCAACGCAGGGACAATTCCATCGATACGCGGGCAACGTCTTCGTCGGCCGGGTACGGCGTGCATTCGTCGAAAATCATCACGATGTCGGAGCCCAGGTCACGCTGGACCTGCATCGACTCTTCCGGGCCCATGAACACCTTGGCGCCGTCGACCGGGGAAGCGAAAGTCACGCCCTCCTCCTTGATCTTGCGCATGGCGCCCAGGCTGAACACCTGAAAACCGCCGGAGTCGGTCAGGATCGGGCCTTTCCACTGCATGAAATCGTGCAGGTCGCCGTGCTTCTTGATCACTTCCGTGCCCGGGCGCAGCCACAGGTGGAAAGTGTTGCCCAGAATGATTTCAGCGCCAGTCGCCTCGATATCCCGTGGCAGCATGCCCTTGACCGTGCCGTAAGTGCCCACCGGCATGAAGGCCGGGGTCTCGACGGTACCGCGCGGGAAGGTCAAACGACCGCGACGAGCCTTGCCATCAGTGGCCAGCAGCTCGAAAGACATACGACAGGTGCGACTCATACTGTTTCCTCTGGGCCCGATTCTTTAGGGGCAGTCGGCGCAGGATTACGCGTGATGAACATCGCATCACCGTAGCTGAAAAAGCGGTAACCGTTGTCCACGGCGGCCTTGTAGGCGGCCATGGTCTCGGGATAACCGGCGAACGCCGAAACCAGCATCAACAGCGTGGATTCGGGCAAATGGAAGTTGGTGACCAGGGCATCGACCACGTGAAACGGCCGACCAGGATAAATGAAAATATCTGTATCGCCGCTGAACGGCTTGAGCACGCCATCGCGGGCGGCGCTTTCCAGGGAACGCACACTGGTGGTCCCCACCGCCACCACGCGACCACCGCGAGCGCGGCAGGCGGCAACGGCATCGACCACGTCCTGGCCAACTTCCAGCCATTCGCTGTGCATATGGTGGTCTTCAAGCTTCTCGACGCGTACCGGCTGGAAGGTGCCAGCGCCGACGTGCAGGGTCACGAACGCAGTCTCGACGCCCTTGGCGGCAATCGCCTCCATCAGCACCTGATCGAAATGCAGCCCCGCCGTCGGCGCCGCCACCGCGCCCAGACGCTCGGCGTAGACGGTCTGGTAACGCTCGCGGTCGGCGCCTTCATCCGGGCGGTCTATATAAGGAGGCAGCGGCATGTGCCCGACACGGTCGAGCAGCGGCAACACCTCCTCGGCAAACCCCAGCTCGAACAACGCATCGTGCCGCGCCAGCATCTCGGCCTCGCCACCGCCGTCGATGAGAATCTTCGACCCAGGCTTGGGCGACTTGCTGGACCGCACATGGGCCAGCACGCGATGACTGTCGAGCACCCGCTCCACCAGGATTTCCAGCTTGCCGCCGGAAGCCTTCTGGCCAAACAGCCGCGCCGGAATCACCCGGGTATTGTTGAACACCATCAAGTCGCCGGGGCGCAAATGCTCCAGCAAATCAGTGAATTGACGGTGTGCCAGAGCGCCGCTGACCCCATCCAGGGTCAACAGGCGACTATTGCGCCGCTCGGCCAGCGGATGGCGGGCGATCAGCGAATCAGGGAGCTCGAAGGTAAAGTCAGCAACGCGCATGATGGGGTGTCGTCTAGCAGGGCCGGGAAGTCTAGCGGAAATATCAAAAATTCTCCATGTACCTGATTGACCAGCGGTTATCTCATCTCTATACTTCGCCGCCATTGAGCCCTGATGGCGGAATTGGTAGACGCGGCGGATTCAAAATCCGTTTTCGAAAGGAGTGGGAGTTCGAGTCTCCCTCGGGGCACCAAAATTAAGAAAGGTCTTGCTTTGCAAGGCCTTTTTTTTTCGCCTATAGAAAAGCACCTGACACCCCCGCTGTCCCTGTGGGAGCCAGCCTGCTGGCGATGCTTTTGCCCCTTCAACACCAGCCGCACCGCCGGAACATTTCACAAGGATTCCCCCCATGGAATTGCACCTGGAAACCGTCGCCCTCTTCTCCCTCAAACTGGCTTATGAGTCGGAAGATTCAAGCCCGATTTTGCGTGATGATCTGGTGATGGGTGACTACCAGCGGGATGTGTTTGAGTTGCTGGTGCGGTGGGGGGATGTCAAGACGATTCAGTTGAAAGTGGATGAGTGTGTGGGGTTGGCGCTGGAGGCCATTGGTGGCGTGGATAAGCCGTTGGGGCGGGAGTTGCGGAGGTTGGCGGGTGAATTTGCCAGTGTTCAGATGATGGAGCAGCTTGATGCCCCGCTCATCGCGCTCAAGGACTATCTGAAAGCTATTCAATGAATGAAGGCCGACGATTAAAAAAGTAATAATAGATCCGCCCCATTTTTCTTCATTCAAACCCGCGGGGCAAATCCTGCGTCAACGCGTAAGTTGCAAAGTAGGTAGAGGATGAACACGTACCTGCGACCATTCAACCATACGACGAACAGCTTCCGCCCATACGTCTTTTGCAGACCTGTCATTAGCTAAATGCAACCGTGGAGGCATACGGCTGACCTTGCTGTTATTTGTGATCAGGCATAGTTTTGTGTACGCGGGCAAGCGATGAAGCGATGCGCCACGCAGGGCGGTGGGGCACATCAACAATAGGTCACCGAAAGTAAACAGCTGATACGCCTCAACTTGCACCCTATTGTCGGGACGTAGTCTGGTATGCCATTGCAGGGAGTCTATATCGCCAAGCCTCACCTGCTCGTCGAGAATGAAGTTTGTGGTCTGCATCTGGCGAATTTCCAACTTCCCGGCCACGACGTAGGTAATGCTCGACATCGCCCCACGGGAAGCCAGCAGATATGCCATGAAGAGTGCAAGGATGCACAGCCCGGCGATGAATACCCTTCGATAAATATCGCCATTTAGCAAGTAAAATAACAATGCGGGAACCAGACTCAGTGCCAAAGTACAAATAGAAAACACGGCAACGAAATTAACTGCCACCTCATCGTCTTGCCCCACATAGCTGTTAAGAATGAGTAAGAGGGGAAGTGATCCGGAGATCACCGTCAACACCAGCATGACTGCGATAGGCACATATATTTTCCTGCGCGCACCCAAGGGAGCACCTGCCGCGATGAGTACTCGCAACGTGGGGATTCTTGATATGCCAAGAAACGTAACCACGATGACCAACGCTACGATAGATAATGCTTCGCCAGTATTCACACGACCGCTGAAATAAAACACAAGCAGGACAAAAGCGGTAAGCCCGACCACCACCGGCACCACCAGCCACAGCCCGACGACTCTGGTCCTGCGACGATGCCGAGATATCAATGATATCGATGAGGCGAACAACCAAGAACAAGTCATCAATACGCAGAGCTGCAACACCATGATGAACACTACGCATATCATCCATACAAGCAACGCTGACTTCGAGTCCAGCGTCGACATGAAGATGTCTACACGGCCAATCGCCAGCGTGTAAATGTACAGACTGAGCACCCCAAAGCCAGTACTGAGAAAGATCATCAAAACACTGATGGGCGACCAGTACTGAAATATCCGTTTGAGCCATTTCCTGCTGAAGCTGGGGAAGGTCAAATCTGCTGTCCCTGTCATGACATATCCTTAAATTAGACGCTGTTTTCAGTTACCGTAGAAGGAGCAGACTAGAGCAAGAACTTCCATTAACTTCCGACTATCCATACACCAAACAAAGTAAAGCAATGCACAACTTGATAAAACATCAAAAAACCCTAGCCACCTATCAAACCGACCACCAATTTCATATGCGACGCTTGGAGAAAAAGGAGGTAGAAAAAAAAGCGAAAAATAAGTGCTGAGATCTACTTTCACTCACTCCGCTAAAAACTCCAAGCCCAAACGACTTGAGCAAGTCATTTATTTTAAGAAGACAACACAAACCTTGCTTCAAGCCTATGCAACAACTCAAACGTATTCAAAAAAGGAACATTGAGCTCCTGACAAATATTGGGAATGATGAATTTTCGTTTAGCGTCGCGATTCAGTACCTCATGAGTAACGACTGTAGCCCCTGTAGTCATCGCTTTCGCAATTAACCAAGGGTCAGCACCCGCTAAGAACTCCTCCATAGCACCTATTTTCATCTTAGGTGCCTGGCCAGCCACAAGCCTCGCAATTTGCGCGAACGCCAGTTGCGTATCCTGATCGGTGGTGGAGTGAAAGAAATCGGAATTGTCCTTCGCCCAACCTGCCAGATCGTCATGCCCTTTTGTTAACTCATCCATTACAGGTGCAATGCTGGCTAAAGCCAATGCTTTATTTTTAAGTAATAACCAATGCCAAAATCCAGGACAGATAGCCATCCCGTAGTAACGGTTCTTCGCTTCGATCAGTGTGTTAGCGTCGAGTAAATGATTCATTCCGTAATCTTGCTGGCGAGAGTTCTTAATTTGGCAGGTTGCACGCCGAGCAAGTGTCCCGCCTCGCGCAGCAGCATCCGGCCACTCATTGCTTCAGTCAGCACTGCCTTGCTCAGACGGGGGCTGTTTTTCGCGGTAGCGTTACGGTAATAGTCACCCGCTCCACCTTTTTCATCCTGGAAAGCCTTGAGGATCCTTCGATAGTAAGCGCTGTATTGCGCTTGGCTTATATATCCAAGATCCAATGCGCGGCGACCGGTCGCCAATTTACTGATGTGAAACCGAGTGGCTAGCGGAGCTAAATTGTCTTGCCAGTCAACATCTACGCTCCACAGGGCGCGGAATTGGGCTTCAGGAGCCAGAAACTCACCTGCAACTGCATTGCAGAAACGCTCCTCGTCTCGACCATTTGCGGTATTTCCATCAGACACTCCACTGCTACCAATCCAGATATGGGCCAGCTCGTGAAGTAAGGTGAACAGCCTGGCGGTGGGAGCGTCGGAGCTGTTGATAAATACGACGGGGGCGTAGGCATTGCTGATGGCAAAACCCCGAAATTCGCTCACTTCCAGTTTGCGGTGAGTGTTCCCTAGCGCGATGCCACTGCGCATAACCAAAATGCCAGCCGTTTCTGCTGCCTCGATCAAGGCGCGGCTATATTTTTCGTAATCCAGTCGAGCAATGTCAGGGTTCACGCCGAGGACCCGGCGGATATCGTCCACCACCTCTCTGACTTGAGATTGACTACTGAAGCGACCTACAAATGCCAGCGGTTGATGCTCCTGGTGTTGCAGATACTCCAAGTACCAGTCCTGCTTACGTATGGCATCCCTTACAGTGTCCAACAGTTCCAAAGTGGGACGTTGAGGAGCAATCCCTCCCACTGTCCGCAGATCAGGTAAAGGCAGTTGCTCGACGGGAGGCTGCTGTAGAAACAGGAATCCGAAAGGGATGTGAGCGACACTCGCCCATTTTTGAGCCTGAAGGAATGTTGGCTTGGTCTCGCCAGCCTCCCATTCCTGTACTCGATCAGGTTTCACTGGTAGCTTTTTAGCAACCTGCTCAGTGGACAGACCTGCGCGCTCCCGAGACCAGGTGAGCAGGCTTGGATTGACGAAGGCGGCTTGACTCATAGGGTCGCAGGCAAATCAGATGGGTTCAGTAACCGTTCAAGAGCATCCTTGGCAGATGCGTCCGACTGAAGCTGGTTCCCGCTATCTGGCATTGCCTTTCTCCTTGGCTATTGAATATCTGGTAACAGCGTCTACAGATTAGTAGAGAAGCGGAGCTACCGAAGGTAGAAGCGGGCGAGTATGAGGTAAATCCGCAACGACCCGAAGCGCAAATATGTAACCCGCGGACAGATGGCATTGCCCTTTTGCCAGCCCGCCGCCACGACCTCCTAATGCAAACATCCGCCCTGATCGCCCACATCATCACCCAGCGTCTCGACGGTTGCAGGAAAAGGATCTGGACGATAACCTTCCAACGTCGCTGCCAATTCAGCGGCCGGGCTTGGTAACCCGAGGTAAATCACTGCGCAACAGTGCCATGCGTTCGCAGGCGCTTTTTTTCGCCTGCGATCTGCGTTATGGCGGCTGTGCGTGGGACGTCTTCGGACGTGCCGGTTTCCTTGATTTCCCGGTTTACCAACCTGCGCACAGCTGCCACCCATTCGCTTGGTAACGAATTGTGGCAGCTCTTCAAATTAAGGAGCTTCGCAATGCGCAGTATGAATCCGTTTGAAATTTGGCTTTTCCCTCTACGCAATTCCCAATCGCGTAACACCCTCCCCCATTGCCTCTCCATCCTCGGAGGTGGCCAATGACTGAACAAACTGAACTCAAAACCATCGGCCTGACACCGGCCATCTACTGTGCGGATCAAGCGCTGTTTCATGTCACTCGCGGGGTTCCTCTCGGGGATGCGTTGTCCATGGCTTCTGATTTTTTGTTCCTGGCTAAAACGCTCACTGAAGATGCTACTTATGCCAGAGACACTGACCGGCATGCCTGGGCTGCGCATTATCTGACTTCGATGAGTAAGGCGTTGGTGGATGATGCGGTGAAGGTGCTGACGCGGGATCGGGTTTGCGCGCAGGTATCATCCAAGCGGGCGGGAGCGAAGGCTGAAGCTTAGTGTTTGAGGCCTGTGGGGAGGGGGTGACTTGCGATGGTGGTAGCTGATTCAGCATTTATGTTGGCTGGGCTGGCGCTATCGCGAGCAGGCTCGCTCCTACATGGATTGCGGTGGGCTGACGGGCATTGTTTGGCCCGGCTGGGTGACTGGGTTGTGATTGCGGTGCATCTTCAGCATTGATGGTGGTTGGGCTGGCGATTTCGCGAGCAGGCTCGCTCCTACAGTGCAAGAAATGGGGGCCGAGTAGTTTATGGATTTATTTTTGAGATCAATCCAACCATCGTGCCCGCAGTCTGAGGTCAGGTATCAGAGCTGGACTCAAGCTCGCCTTGAGTTTTCACGCCGAACAACCGGTCGGCTATCTGCCGACCGCGCTCCAACCCTTCCTCCGTTAACCAAACTGACTTGTTCCTGTTCACCGGATCGCTGATGAAACCCTGTTCATGCAATCGGCTCATGATTTCGAAGTCGAACCCTTTCCAGGTGTTGCCGCTGTCGGAACTAAAGGCTGCCAACAGGGCAAGCACGGCGTCTTGAATGAGTTTGTCGTCGTATTCCATGATCATTGTTCCGCTTATGTTTGATGGCTATCGTCGGGGCTGTGATGGGCGTTCCACTCCCCCTCTGAGTTGCATAAAAACATAAGAATAGTGCGTTCATCCAGGTAGCGTCGTTGAGTGGACTCACGCCTGCGACCGATTCAGCACAGGGGCTTTCTAGACTGCCGCTTTCGCGAGCAAGCCCGCTCCCACAGTGGGTGCAACAAGCTGTCTTGTTTGGGCCACGCGTGTGGGTGGGTTTGGGGCGCATCTTCGATATGGATGAGGGGTGGGCGGGCGCTATCGCCAGCAGGCTGGCTCCCACAGGGGTTAGTTGTGGTGACTGGCATTTGGGTGGTTGCTATACATCATCCATCGACAAGCCCTTCGGGCACTACGCCGGTGTGTGAACACCCCTTGCGGCGCTCATCTAGACTTAATGGATAGTCGTAGACAGAACCGAACACGTCGCTCTGGTGCGGCCGATTCAAGGGCCGCGTGGCAATCTGGCTTTTATGCCCCTATTGAGGTGCGGCGAAGACCGTGCCGGGCGCAACAAGATGCCCGCTCAGGGTGCCCTGGCCGACGGTCTGTAGATGCCACGATACCGTGACGTGGTGTAAATGCCGCAGCCGACACTTTCGGACAACCGACGACCGCCTGGTTTGTCCGTGACCGTGAGGATTGCTGAATGCCTGATGAGTTGTTGCACCTGCCTGTGGTCAACAGTCTGCTGGAGCGCCACAAGGGCTCTGCGGGTGCGCTGTTGCCCATTCTTCATGATATTCAGGAGCGCATCGGTTACATCCCCGATGTCGCCGTCCCCGAGATTGCCCATGCCCTTAACCTCAGCCAGGCCGAGGTTCGTGGGGTGATCAGTTTTTACCATGACTTCCGTACCGCGCCGCCCGCGCGGCATATCCTGCGGCTGTGCCGGGCCGAGTCGTGCCAGAGTCGTGGCGCCGAGCAGCTTGCGGCGCAGTTGCGCGAGCGTCTGCAACTGGACGATCACGGCAGCAGTGCCGATGGCAGCATCAGTTTGCGTCCGGTTTATTGCCTGGGTGCTTGTGCCTGTTCGCCGGCGCTGGAGCTGGATGGCCAGGTGCACGCGCGGCTCAGTGCCGAGCGGCTGGATGCGTTGCTCGATGCTTGCCGGGAGGACGCGTGATGCCGACTCTTTATCTGCCTTGTGATTCCCTTGCCCGTGCCGTGGGGGCCGATGAAGTGGCAGTGGCCCTGATCACTCAGGCCCGGGAACGTAATTTGCCGCTGGAATTGCAGCGCACCAGTTCTCGCGGTTTGTATTGGCTGGAACCGCTACTGGAAGTGGACAGCGCGCAAGGTCGTATTGGCTTTGGGCCGCTGACGGCTGACGATGTGCCGTCGGTGCTTGATGCGCTGCAAGGCGAGCCGTCCGCTCATCCACTGGCCTTGGGCCTGGTGGAAGAACTGCCTTATCTGAAGACTCAACAACGTCTGTTGTTTGCCCGCGCCGGCATCACCCGGCCGCTGTCCCTGGAGGATTACCGGGCCCACGGCGGTTTCGAGGGCTTGACCCAGGCCATCGCCATTGGCGGCGAGCAGACCGCGACGGCGGTGTTCGATTCGGGCCTGCGTGGCCGTGGCGGCGCGGCTTTCCCGGCCGGGATCAAATGGCGCACGGTGCGCGGCACTCAGGCTGCGCAGAAATACATTGTATGCAACGCCGACGAAGGCGACTCCGGCACTTTTGCCGACCGCATGCTGATGGAAGGCGACCCCTTCCTGCTGATCGAAGGCATGGCCATTGCCGGTCTCTGCGTCGGGGCCACTTACGGCTACATCTATGTGCGCTCGGAATATCCGGATGCCGTGGCCACTATGCGTGCAGCATTGAACATCGCCCGAGAAGCCGGTTACCTCGGCGCCAATGTCGGCGGCAGTGGCCTGGCCTTCGACATGGAAGTGCGCGTCGGTGCCGGTGCTTACATCTGCGGTGAAGAAACCGCGCTGCTGGACTCCCTCGAAGGCAAGCGCGGGATCGTCCGCGCCAAGCCGCCGATTCCGGCGTTGCAGGGGTTGTTCGGCCTGCCGACCCTGGTGCACAACGTGCTGACGTTGGCCTCGGTGCCGCTGATTCTGGCCAAGGGCGCGCAGTTCTATCGCGACTACGGCATGGGCCGCTCCCTGGGCACCATGCCCTTCCAGCTGGCGGGCAATGTGCGTCGCGGCGGTCTGGTGGAACGGGCCTTTGGCCTGACCTTGCGGGAGCTGGTGGAAGACTACGGTGGCGGAACTGCCAGTGGTCGGTCGCTGAAGGCTGCTCAGGTGGGCGGCCCGCTCGGCGCCTGGGTGCCGCCTTCGCAATTCGACACGCCGCTGGATTACGAAGCCTTTATGGCCATCGGCGCGATGCTCGGTCACGGTGGTGTGGTGGTGGCTGACGACACCCTGGACATGGCCCGCATGGCGCGCTTCGCCATGCAGTTCTGCGCCGAGGAATCCTGCGGCAAATGCACCCCGTGCCGCATCGGTTCGACCCGTGGCGTCGAGGTGATCGACCGCCTGTTGGCCGCGCCCGACCAGAACAGTCGCGATGAGCAGGTGATCATCCTCAAGGACCTGTGCGACACCCTGCAATACGGTTCGCTGTGCGCGTTGGGCGGCATGACGTCTTATCCCGTGGCCAGCGCCCTCAAGCACTTCCCCGCTGACTTCGGTCTGCAAGCCTCGGAGGCCGAACAATGATCACTCTCTTCGACCCGAAAACCGATATCGACCTGGGTACACCGGCCCGCGACAGTCAGGTGCAAGTCACCCTGAACATCGACGGCCGCAGCATCAGCGTGCCCGAAGGTACTTCGGTGATGCGTGCCGCTGCGCTGATGGGCACCACCATTCCCAAACTCTGTGCCACCGACAGCCTGGAAGCCTTCGGCTCCTGCCGCATGTGCCTGGTGGAGATCGACGGCATGCGCGGTTATCCGGCGTCCTGCACCACGCCGGTCAGCGAAGGCATGAGCGTGCATACCCAGACGCCAAAGCTCGCAACCCTGCGCCGCAATGTCATGGAGCTGTACATTTCCGATCACCCGCTGGACTGCCTGACCTGCTCGGCCAACGGCAACTGCGAGTTGCAAACCGTGGCCGGTCAGGTCGGCCTGCGGGAAGTGCGTTATGGCTATGAAGGCGAGAACCATCTGGAGGACGTGAAAGACACCTCCAACCCTTACTTCGACTACGACCCGAGCAAGTGCATCGTCTGCAACCGCTGCGTGCGCGCCTGTGAAGAAACCCAGGGTACTTTCGCCCTGACCATTACCGGGCGCGGTTTTGAATCCCGGGTGGCGGCCGCCGGTGGCGAGAACTTCCTCGACTCCGAATGCGTGTCCTGCGGCGCCTGTGTGCAAGCCTGCCCCACCGCGACCCTGATGGAAAAGAGCGTGGTCGAACTGGGCCAGCCCGAGCGCAGCGTGATCACCACTTGCGCCTATTGCGGTGTGGGCTGCTCGTTCCGTGCCGAGATGAAAGGCGACCAGCTGGTGCGCATGGTGCCGGACAAGAACGGCCAGGCCAACCACGGCCACTCTTGCGTCAAGGGGCGCTTTGCCTGGGGCTATGCGACCCACCCGGATCGCATCACCAAGCCGATGATCCGCAAACACATCAGCGACCCTTGGCAGGAAGTCAGCTGGGATGAAGCGGTGACCTACGCCGCCAGCGAATTCCGTCGGCTGCAGCAAAAATATGGCCGCGATTCCATTGGTGGCATCACCTCCAGCCGTTGCACCAACGAAGAAACCTACCTGGTGCAAAAACTGGTGCGCGCGGCCTTCGGCAACAACAACGTCGACACCTGTGCGCGGGTCTGCCACTCGCCGACCGGCTATGGCTTGAAGCAAACGTTGGGCGAGTCCGCCGGCACCCAGAGTTTCGACTCGGTGATGCAGGCCGACGTGATCCTGGTGATGGGCGCCAACCCCAGCGACGCCCACCCGGTGTTCGCTTCCCAACTCAAACGCCGCCTGCGTGAAGGCGCGCGGCTGATCGTCATCGACCCACGACGCATTGATCTGGTGGATACGGTGCATGCCCGCGCCGAGTATCACCTGGCCCTGCGCCCCGGTACCAACGTCGCCATGCTCAACGCCTTGGCTCATGTGATTGTCACTGAAGGACTGCTCAACCAGGCCTTTATCGACGCCCGTTGCGAGGGCAGCGATTTCGCGATCTGGAGTGAATTCGTCAGCCGTGCGGAAAACTCGCCGGAAGCCCTTGGCCCTGTCTGCGGTGTACCCGCTGCCGACATCCGTGCCGCTGCGCGCCTGTATGCCACCGGGGGCAATGCGGCGATCTACTACGGTTTGGGCGTCACCGAACACAGTCAGGGCAGCACCTCGGTGATGGGCATCGCCAACCTGGCCATGGCCACCGGCAACATCGGTCGCGAAGGCGTAGGCGTGAACCCGTTGCGTGGGCAGAACAACGTGCAGGGTTCCTGCGACATGGGCTCTTTCCCCCACGAGCTGCCCGGTTACCGGCATATTTCCAACGAAGTTGTGCGGGCGCAGTTTGAGCAAGCCTGGAACGTCACCCTGCAACCCGACCCGGGCCTGCGCATCCCCAACATGTTCGAGTCGGCCCTGGCCGGCAGTTTCAAGGGCCTGTATTGCCAGGGCGAAGACATCGCCCAGAGCGATCCGAATACCCAGCACGTCACCGCGGCCTTGTCGGCGATGGAATGCATAGTGGTACAGGACATTTTCCTCAACGAAACCGCCAAGTTCGCCCATGTGTTCCTGCCGGGCTGCTCGTTCCTGGAAAAAGACGGCACTTTCACCAACGCCGAGCGACGCATCTCCCGGGTGCGCAAGGTCATGGATCCGCTGGGCGGCAAGGCCGACTGGGAAGGCACGGTGGCCCTGGCCAATGCCCTCGGTTACCCGATGAACTACAGGCATCCGTCAGAAATCATGGATGAAATCGCCAGCCTCACGCCGACCTTCACCAACGTCAGCTACGCGGAACTTGAGCGCCACGGCAGCCTGCAATGGCCGTGCAACGCCGAAGCACCGGACGGCACGCCGACCATGCACATCGAAGAGTTTGTGCGCGGCAAGGGGCGCTTCATGCTCACCGGTTACGTGCCGACCGAGGAAAAGGTCAACGCTCGCTATCCGCTGCTGCTGACCACCGGGCGCATCCTCAGCCAGTACAACGTCGGTGCCCAGACCCGGCGTACCGACAACGTCGCCTGGCATGACGAAGACCGTCTGGAAATCCACCCGACCGATGCCGAGAGCCGTGGCATCAACGAAGGTGACTGGGTCGGCATCGGCAGCCGCGCCGGGCAGACTGTGCTGCGTGCGCGGATCACCGAACGGGTTGCCCCGGGTGTGGTGTACACCACGTTCCACTTCCCGGAATCGGGGGCCAACGTGATCACCACCGACAACTCCGACTGGGCCACCAACTGTCCGGAGTACAAGGTCACCGCCGTGGAAGTCAGCCGCGTTTATCACCCTTCGGAGTGGCAAAAACGCTTCCAGGCGTTCAGCGACGAACAACAGCGCCTGCTTGACGCTCGTCGCCAGGAACGCGGGACCAAAGCCGAGGTGCGCCGATGAGCACGGACAACCTGATCAAGATGGCCAACCAGATCGCCCAGTACTTCGCCAGCCAGCCGGACCAGCAACAAGCGGTGCTCAGCGTGCGCAATCATATGCAGATGTACTGGGCGCCGAGCATGCGCAGGGAGTTGCTGGCCTGGCAGACGAAGCATCAGGGGGCGGATTTGCACCCGCTGGTGCAGGCGGCGGTGACTGGGGCGGGTTGGGAGGCTTAGCCTGCTGGCTCCCACAGGGGGTTGTGTCAGGGGGGGTGTGTTGTGTGGGCAGGCCAGAGGCGCTCATTGGCGGCATTAAGCGTATCCTGTTCACGACCACCTCCCCTGAGCCCCGGAACCACAATGACCAAAAGCATTCTCTACGCCTTGGGCGCTGCTGCCTTGTTCGGCGCCAGCACGCCCTTGGCCAAGTGGCTAGGCTTGAACGTGTCCCCCATCCTCCTCGCCGGCCTGCTTTATCTGGGCAGCGGCATCGGGCTGACGCTAACCCGCCTGATCCGTGATCGTGGCTGGCGGCCGACAGGTCTGACAGCCCCTGAATGGCCGTGGTTCATCGGGGCCATTGTGTTCGGTGGCGTGCTGGGTCCGGTTTCATTGATGTTTGGACTCACCCTCACCTCTGGCACCACCGCATCACTGTTGCTGAACCTGGAAGCCGTGTTGACCGCACTGATGGCGTGGGTGGTCTTCAGGGAGAACGCTGACCGGCGCATTGTTGCGGGGATGGTGGCCATTGTTGCCGGGGGCGTGTTGTTGGCGTGGCCTCGCACTTCGGCAGAGGTTCAAGGCTGGTTGGGGCCTGTCGCGGTGGCGGTGGCGTGTTTTTGTTGGGCCATTGATAACAACCTCACCCGCAAGGTGTCTGCGTCGGATGCGTTGTTTATTGCCGGCACCAAAGGGCTGGTGGCAGGAGCCGTCAATTGCGCGCTGGGGATCGCGTTGGGTATGCACCTGCCAGAGTGGTCGCTTCTTGGGCCAACCCTGCTGGTGGGCTTTTTGGGGTATGGCGTCAGTCTGGTGCTGTTCGTCCTGGCGTTGCGGGGGCTTGGTACGGCGCGGACCGGGGCGTACTTTTCCACGGCGCCGTTCCTGGGAGCCGCGATAGCGATCCTGTTTTTCGGTGAAGCCGTGACGTGGGTGTTTTGGATCGCTGCCGGCCTGATGGGGCTGGGGGTCTGGATTCATCTGACCGAGAGTCACTCACACGAGCATCAGCACGAACCGCAAATCCACGACCACAAGCATGTCCACGATGAGCATCATCAGCATGAACATGCCTTTGAGTGGGACGGTGTGCAACCCCATAGCCATGTGCACCAACACTCACCGATCGTCCACAGTCACCCGCACTTTCCCGACATCCATCACCGGCACTCGCACTGAGCCCCGGAGGCTGCGGCCATTTAAACCGGCCGTAGCCATCACCGCCCTACTCCACGTCCCCCTTCCTCGTCGCCGTCACGGTCACTTCAATCGCCCGGACACTGATCGCCGCGAATGTCGCGGTCATCAGCACGCCGTTGAAACCCAGCAGGATCGCCAGCACTCGCGACACACCCAGTTTTGGTACCAGTTCTCCATAGCCGATGGTCAGCCCGGTCACGAAGGCAAAGTAGACACCTTCATCAGGGCTCCACCCTTCCAGCCGGGCGATGATGAGGCCAATCGCAACGATCACTAACAGCAGAATCGAGAAGATCGGCCACACCACTTTGAAGTAGAACCAGACGGCTTTGTAGAACTCGTGGCGAACGTTTGATGCATGGGCGAGGCTCATGGCATGGGCTTCCTGGGGTTTGATTGGCCGGCAATCGAATGCGCTGCGGTTCAATACCCCGTTCAGCTTGGCACAAGCGCTGAAAACCGCGACCGACGGGGCGTTATCTTTGGCGCGAACTATGACAAGGATGACGCCCCGCAAACTATCCAGAAACCGCCTGGCACCGGTGGATTTCTGTAGGAGCGAGCTCGTGATGGTCGTTAACGATAACGCTGTAAACCTGATAGCCCCCGGCGTTCTCAAGTCCATCGCGAGCAAGCTCGCTCCTACAGTTAAGTTGCGACCATCGGGGACGGTGGCAGGTTTATCCCTCAGTTCGCTTCCGTTTCCCGAATCAGCTTCTTGTTGATCTTGCCGACGCTGGTCTTGGGGATTTCGGTGACGAACTTGAACTGCTTGGGGATCGCCCATTTGTTGATGCGCCCGCCGTCGACGAAGACTTGCAAATGCACCTCCAGAATCTTGCGGTCCAGGTATTGCCCCGGTTCGCACACGACCATGGCCATCGGGCGTTCACCCCATTGTTCGTCGGCAATGCCCACCACGGCCACGGACATCACGCCCGGGTGTTCGCTGATCAGGCTTTCCAGTTCCAGGGAGCTGATCCACTCGCCGCCGGTCTTGATCACGTCCTTGATGCGGTCCTTGATTTCCACGCCGCCCAGTGGGTCGATCGAGGCCATGTCGCCGGTGTGCAGCCAGCCGTTGAGCCACAGCTGCGCGCCTTTGTCCGGGGCTTTCAGATAGCCCTGGGTCAGCCATGGCGCGCGCACCACGATCTCGCCCAGGGACTCGCCGTCATGGGCCACGTCATTGCCCTCGGCGTCGATGATCTTCAGGTCGACCAACGGCACCGGCGTACCGGTCTTGATGCGGATCGGCAGTTGCGCTTCGGTGGACAGCTGCAGGTCTTCATCGCGCAGGTAGGTCAGGCACAGCAACGGGCAGGTTTCGGACATGCCGTAACCGGCGTGCACCACCATGCCTTTGGCACTGGCTTCGCTGGCCACGCCCAGGGTCAGCGCGCTGCCGCCCAGGAGCATTTTCCAGCCGTCGAAGCGGGTCGCCTTGCCTTCCTCACAATGGAGGATCATCTGCAAAATGGTCGGCACGCAGTGGGAGAAGGTCACCTTCTCTTCGCGGTACAGCCTGACCAGGCTGTTGGGCTCGTAGCGGCCGGGGTAGACCTGCTTGATGCCCATCAGCGTCGCGACATACGGCACGCCCCACGCATGCACGTGGAACATCGGCGTGATCGGCATGTACACGTCGTCGGAACGCAGCAGCGGCTGGCCCTGATAGGCGCCCAGGGTGCCGACGGCATTCAGGGTGTGCAGCACCAACTGCCGGTGGGTGAAGTACACGCCTTTCGGGTCGCCGGTGGTGCCGGTGGTGTAGAACAGCGTGGCGACCGAGTTCTCGTCGAAATCGGGGAAGTCGTACTGGTCCGGGGCCAGGGACAGCAGGTGTTCGTACTCGCCCAGCACCGGCAGCGAGGTGGTGGTCGCCTCGTCATCGGTGAGCTGCAGGTAGCCTTTAACGGTTTCCAGCCGACCGTGGATCTGCTCGACCAGGGGCAGGAAATCATCATGCACCAGCACCAGGTCATCTTCGGCGTGGTTCATGGTGAACAGCACCTGCTCCGGCGACAGGCGAATGTTCACCGTGTGCAGCACCGCACCGATCATCGGCACGGCGAAGAAGCACTCCAGGTAACGGTGGCTGTCCCAGTCGAGCAGGGCCACGGTGTCACCGGCCTTGACCCCGGCCGCCGTCAGCGCATTGGCCAGGCGGCGGATACGCTTGTTGAGGGTCTGGTAGCTGTAGCGCAGCTTGTCGGCGTAGACGATTTCCCGGCCTGGCTCGTAGCGCACGCCGGACAGCAGCAATTGCTTGATCAGCAAGGGATAGGCATAAGCGCCGTCGGCGGGCGGAATTATTTTTGTCGCCATCATGATTAAGGTTCCTTGTCCTTTCGATCAGAACTGATCGGCTTGCAGCTCGTAGAGGCAGTCGCTGCCGGCCTTGGCCGATGCGCTCAACGAGTGGATACGCGGCAGCAACCGGGCGAAGTAGAAACGCGCGGTGGCCAGTTTGCTGGTGTAGAAATCGTCTTCGGCATCGCCGCTCATCACGGCCTTGGCCATGCGCGCCCACAGGTAGGCGTACGCGGTGTAGCCGAACACGTGCAGGTACTCGACCGAGGCCGCGCCGATTTCGTTCGGGTTGTTTTGGGCCCGGTCGAGCAGCCACGCGGTCAGGTCGTCGAGGGTGTCGACGGCGGCGTTCAACGGCTGGGTGAACTCGCCGAGATCCGCGCCAGCGCTGGCGGTGAATTCGCGGATTTCCGAAGCGAACAAGCGGTACAGCGCCCCGCCGCTGCCGACGATCTTGCGCCCGGCCAGGTCCAGGGACTGGATGCCGTTGGTGCCTTCGTAGATCTGGGTGATGCGCACGTCGCGCACCAGTTGTTCCTGGCCCCATTCGCGGATGTAGCCGTGGCCGCCGAAGACCTGCTGGCCGTGGATCGTGGTTTCCAGGCCCATGTCGGTGAGAAAGGCCTTGGCCACCGGGGTCAGCAGCGAGACCAGGTCCTGCGCGCGCTGGCGCGTCGGGGCGTCGTCGCTGTACTTGGCGATGTCCAGTTGCAGGGCCACGTAGCTGGAGAACGCACGGCCGCCTTCGTTCAAGGCTTTCATGGTCAGCAGCATGCGGCGCACGTCCGGGTGCACGATGATCGGGTCGGCCGCCTTGTCCTTGTGCTGCGCGCCGTTCGGTGCGCGGCTTTGCAGGCGGTCGCGGGCGTAGGCGACGGCGTTCTGGTACGAGCGCTCGCCCTGGGCCAGGCCTTGAATGCCTACGCCCAGACGCTCGTAGTTCATCATGGTGAACATGGCCGCCAGGCCTTTGTTCGGGGCGTCGACGATCCAGCCGGTGGCGCCGTCGAAGTTCATCACGCAGGTGGCGGAGGCCTTGATGCCCATCTTGTGTTCGATGGAGCCGCAGGACAGCGCGTTGTTTTCACCCAGCGAGCCGTCGGCGTTGACCAGCACTTTCGGCACCAGGAACAGCGAGATGCCTTTCGGCCCGGCCGGTGCATCGGGCAGACGCGCCAGCACCAGATGGATGATGTTTTCGGTCAGGTCGTGCTCGCCGCCGGTGATGAAAATCTTGCTGCCGCTGACCTTGTAACTGCCATCGGCCTGGGGTTCGGCCTTGGTGCGGATCAGGCCCAGGTCGGTACCGGAATGGGCTTCGGTCAGGCACATCGAACCGGTCCAGGTGCCGGCGTACATGTTCGGCAAATAGGTGGCTTTCAGTTCTTCACTGGCATGGGCCTTGATCGACAGGCAGGCGCCGGCGGTCAGCATCGGGTACAGGCCGAACGACAGGCTGGCCGAGTTGACCATCTCTTCGACCTGCGCGGAGATCGCCTTGGGCATGCCCATGCCGCCGTACTGCGGATCACCGCCGACACCCACCCAACCGCCTTCGGCGAAGGCTTGATAGGCCTGGGCAAAGCCGTCCGGGGCGCTGACCGCGCCGTCGTGCCAGGTGCAACCCTGTTCGTCGCTGGCGCGGTTCAGCGGCGCGATCACTTCGCCGCTGATCTTGCCGGCCTCTTCGAGGATGGCGGCGGCGGTCTCTTCATCGATCACGTCGGCCAGGCCGGGCAATTGCGCCCAGAGCCGGGACACCTGGAAAACCTCGTTGAGTACGAAGCGCATGTCGCGCAGGGGAGCTTTGTAATCAGACATCTTGGCTTACTCGGAAGTGGTCACGGCATGCGGCATGCCGGGACGTTCAGTGGATTCAGTGGTTTCGGTTGCCGCGACAGCACCGGGCTGAGGGGCCCGTTCGCGCAGCAGGAAGTACGACAGGGCCGGAATCAGGATCAGCGCGCCGAGCATGTTCCACAGGAACATGAAGGTCAGCAGGATGCCCATGTCGGCCTGGAACTTGATCGGCGACCAGACCCAGCACACCACGCCGGCGGCCAGGGTGATGCCCACCAGCCCGACCACACGGCCGGTGAACGACACGGCGTTGCGGTAGGCCTGGGACAGCGGCAGGCCCTGGCGCTGGAAGTGCAACTGCACGCTGAGCAGGTACAAGGCGTAGTCCACGCCGATGCCCACGCCGAGGGCGATCACCGGCAGGGTCGCGACTTTCACGCCGATGCCCATGGCCACCATCAAGGCTTCGCAGAGGATCGAGGTCAGCACCAGCGGCAACAGCGCCACCAGCGTGGCGCGCCAGCTGCGGAAGGTGATCAGGCAGAACAGCGTCACCGCCGCATACACGTACAGCAGCATGGTGCGGTTGGCTTCGCGCACCACGATGTTGGTCGCGGCCTCGATCCCGGCAGTACCGGCGGCGAGCAGGAACTGGCGATCCGCGGTGCTGTTGTCCTTGGCGAACTTGTCGGCAATCGCCACCACCGCATCGAGGGTTTCCGCCTTGTGATCCTTGAGGAAGGTGATCACCGGCATCAGCGAGCAGTCGGTGTTGAACAGCTCCGGCGAGTTGACCGAGGCTTGCTGCGCAGCGTAGTTGAGCACGTCCTGGTTGCGCTGGATGCTGTTGAGCTTGGGGTTGCCTTCGTAGGTGCCGGCGGTGATCTGGCGTACCGCGTTGACCAGAGAGGCCGTCGCTTGCACGCCCGGATACTGCTGCAGCTCCCAGGCCAGGCGGTCGGCGAGGACCAGGGTTTTGTAGTTCAGGCAGCCTTCCGGCGCGGTCTTGATCATCACCGCGAACAGGTCGCTGGACAGCGCGTAATGCTGGGTGATGTAGGCGTTGTCGCGGTTGTAGCGCGAGTCGGCGCGCAGCTCCGGCGCCCCGCTGTCGAGGTCGCCGATCTTCAGGTTGAGGCTGACCAGGTAACCGCCGATGCCCATCAAGATGGCGACCAGCACGGCACCGGTAGCCCACTTGGCCGTGGTGAAGCGATCGAGCGCGTCCCACAGTTTGCCGAAGCCTTTGTGCTTCTCGGCACGGTTGTCGATCTTCAGCGCGCGCTCGGCGGCCTTGGCGCCGACGCCGATGTAGGACAGGGCCACCGGCATCAGCAACAGCGAGGTGAAGATCAGCACCGCGACACCGATGCTGGCGGTGATCGCCAGGTCCTGGATCACCGGGATGTCGATCAGCATCAACACGGCGAAGCCCACGGCGTCGGCCAGCAGCGCGGTGACACCGGCGATGAACAGACGGCGGAAGGTATAGCGCGCGGCGATCAGTTTGTGGGTGCCACGGGCGATGTCCTGCATGATCCCGTTCATCTTCTGCGCCGCGTGGGACACGCCGATGGCGAAGATCAGGAACGGCACCAGCACCGAATACGGGTCGATGGCATAACCGAGCCAGGCGACGATGCCCAGCTGCCAGACCACCGCGATCAGCGAGCAGCCGACCACCAGCAAGGTGCTGCGCACGCAACGGGTGTAGGCGTAGATGATGATCAGCGACGTGACCACGGCCAGGCCGAAGAACATCATCACCTGGATCAGGCCGTCGATCAGGTCGCCCATCAGTTTGGCGAAACCGATCACCCGCACCTTGTAGTGACCGGTGCCTTCGACTCCGGATTGACGCGCCGCGCTGTCGCCGGCGTATTCGATCTTGTCGCGCAACTGCTCTTCGAGCATCTGCGAGAAGGCGTGGTAGTTGATGCGCTGGCCACCGGCGGCGGCTTTGTCCATCAGCGGCACGATCAGCATGGTCGACTTGAAGTCGCTGGCCACCAGGCTGCCGACGAGGCCCGCGCGGGAGATGTTCTGGCGCAATTGTTCAATGTCGGAGGGCGAGCCCTGATAACGGTCGGGCATCACCGGGCCACCCTGGAAACCGTCCTCGGTGACTTCGGTCCAGCGCACGGCCGGGCTCCACAGCGACTTCATCCACGCACGGTCGACGCCTTCGGTGAGGAACAGCTGGTCGTTGACCTGCTTGAGCACGTCGAGGTATTCGGGGTCGAAAATATCACCCTGGGTGTTCTCGACCACGACGCGCACTGAGTTGCCCAACCCGCGCAGCGAAGCGCGGTTTTCCAGGAAGTTCTGGATGTAGGGCTGGCTCTGGGGAATCATTTTTTCGAAGCTGGGGCGCAACTCCAGGCGAGTCACGGCCATGAAGCCCAGCACCACGGTGGCGAGCGCCATCAGCAGCATGAACAGCGGGCGGTAGTTGAACACCAGCCGCTCGAGGAGGTTGCCGGAGCGCTGGTCGAAATCCCGCAGGTCGCGGATCACCGGCATGGCGTCTTGTTTGATATTGCCCATGTCTGGGTTCTCGCTCTTAGGGTTCGAGGGCTGGATCGGCGGACAGCGTCCGGGCGCCACGGCTACCCGCCACCACCAGTGAACCGTCGGTGGCCTGGGTGGCGCCGGCGACCGGGGTCGGTGCCGGTTGCTGCTTCAGACGCAACTGCGCGCCCGTCCCCTGGCTGACCAGCATCTGCCCGCCCTGGGTGAACAAGCGATAATTGCCACGGGCGTCGATCAGGCCGGCGGTGATGCTGACGTGCAGGCCGCTGTCCAGTGCGGTCCAGCGCTGGCCGCCGTCGGTGCTGCGCAACACGTTGCCGCGCAGGCCGTAGACCAGCACTTCGCCGGGCTTGCCGAGCACGCCGAAAAAGCTGCCTTGATAAGGCGTCGGCACGGCATTGAAGCGTTGGGCGCTGTCGTCCCACTTGAGCAGCAGGCCTTGCTCGCCAGCGATGTACACACCGTCGCCGGTGGAGGCGATGGCGTTGAGGTGGAAACCCTGGGGGTTGTCGGTGCGGTCCTGAAACGGGGTCCAGGTCTGACCACCGTCGTCGGTGCGCAGGATCAGGTTGAACACGCCGACCACATAGCCGGTCTTGTCGTTGGCGAACCAGACGTCGAGCAGCGGTTTATCCGCGCCCTGATCGGCTAGCTTCTGGCCCTCGGTGACCAGCAGCGGCCATTGCTCATTTCCCGGATCGGCGCTGGCCAGCGCCGTGTAATGTTTGACCAGCAAGGCGCCGATCTGACGACCGTCGAGTTGCTTTTGCCAGGTCGCGCCAGCGTCGCTGCTGTGCAGCACCACGCCGTCGTTACCCACCGCCCAGCCTTGGGTGGCGGTCGGAAAACTCACCGCAGTGAGGTCGGCACTGGCCGGTACGGCGGCCTGTTGCCAGTGCTTGCCGGAATCATCGGAAAACAGAATATGGCCACGCTGGCCGACGGTAATCACTCGCCCGCCGGCGCGAGTCATACCCGACAACGGGCTGTTGATGGCCAAGGCACTGACCCTGGCGGGCAGGTCCAGCACATCGACGTACTCGGCCGCCTGGGTGACGCCCTGCGACAGGCCGAACACGACGCCAAGCGCCAGCTGCAACATATTATTTTTATACGAACACATACTGCGTCCTCTTCGGAAAACCTGGCGCCGTGCAGATCCTGTGGGAGCGAGCCTGCTCGCGATGGACTCAAAAACACCGCGGGGAACCAGATTCCCCGCTTCATCGTTCACGACCATCGCGAGCAGGCTCGCTCCTACAGGGGATCGTGCGGTTGGCTTAGCGAATACCGGCGCCGGCCAGGGATTCCGAAGACCACTGGGCCTTGGAGAGCGGCTCGATGTACTTGATGCCGCCGTAAGGGCCGACTACACCGTTGATGTTGTAGGAACCGCCGACCAGGTCGTAGATCATGAACGGCGTGGAGTCCGGAACCTGCTTGTCGTAGCTCTGGCTCAGGAAGGCGAAGGAACCGCGATAGAGCTGACCACGGGCGTCATATTGATCCGAGGCCAAAGCGGTCCAGCTGTCTTCGTCGAGGTAGAAGCGGCGCTTGGCGTAGATGTGACGAGCACCGGACTTGAGGTTGCCTTCGACGACCCAGACGCGGTGTTTTTCCCAACGCACGAAGTCCGGTGACAGGTGATTGGCGGTGGTCAGCGACTTCGGATCCTGCACGTAGGTCAGCTTGTAGGTGTTGTACGGCACGATCATTTCCTGCTTGCCCGTAAGCTTCCAGTCGTAGCGATCCAGCGCACCGTTGAACACGAACACGTCATCGTAGGTGCCCGCGCCAGCGGTACCCGGGTTGGGCGTGTCGTAGGCCAGGCTCGGAGCCAGCTTGACCCGACGCTGCCCCGGCAAGTACTGCCAGGCGCGACGCGGTTGCTGCAACGGGTTGGCGGCGTCCTTGAGCATGATTGCCTCACCGGCGCGGCGCGCAGGGCCGGTGTACGCCAGCTTCATCTGGTAGTACACGTCGGCGCTGCTGATCGGCTGCGAGAGGTTTTCGTAGATCGGGTAGGAGATGTTCGCTTGCCCGGTGGTTGCCAGGCTTGGCACACCGGCGGAGTCGACGTTCCAGGAGTCGTACTTGGAGCTGATGCTGACGCCTTGGTAGCGCAACAGGAAGTTCCACATCGCTTCGTTGCCCGACTGCGGAATCGGGAATGGAATGCCCGGCAGCACGTTGTCGATGGCCAGGCCACCTTCCAGGGACTTGGCGCCGCTGGCGTTCTTCACGCCGTTATCCAGAATCGCCTGGGGCAGCGACACGGTGCGGTGCGTCGGGAACACGTCGACACGGAAGGTCGGGAAACGCTTGGCCAGTTCTACCGTGGTCGCCGTGAGCATGCCCTTGTACTGATCGACGTTCTTGCCGTCGATCACCAGTATCGGTTTTTCACTGGCAAACGGGTCCGGGCGCATGCTGTCGCCGGCCTTGAAGCTGGCCGGCGGCGTGGTCAAGCCACCGTTGTAGGCAGGAATGGAACCATCAGCGTTCCCGGCTTTTTCAGCCCCTACCATGGTCAGGCTGGTGCCCAGTTTGGCAGCTTCCTGAGTTGAAACGGCAGCCTGTGCCTGAGCGGCGAAGACCATGGCCAAGGACGCGGCCAACACGGTTTTTACGAATTTCATCTTGTTATTCTCCTGCTTGCATTGAGCAAATCAGTGGTGAATCAGAATGTAGTTTTCATCGTCAGGTACACGGCGCCACGGTCCTCAGTCGTGGCACCACCTCCGGAGAAGGACGAGTAGCCGCCGGCATAACAGGCGTAGTTTTCGTTGCCGCTAAAGGCGTTCGGGGTGGAGCCGTCACCGGCCTTGGAACCGGTACTCACACCGCTGTTGTTGCACTTCTCGGTTTCACCGAAAGAGTCCACGTACTTCAGGTCGACAAAGTATTTGTTGTACACAATGGCGCCCACGCCCACGGCATAGTTGCCGGTGTCCTTGGCACCGCCACCGGAGACCGGCGACACACCGTCGAGACCGACGTTGACGGACATCGGCGCGTTGAGATCCACACCCGGGAATACCTGGTACCAGGTCGGTGTGAAGTTGACTGCCAAGCCCCAGTTGTCACGGGTCGGCGCGTCGATACCGCGATAGCTGCTCTTGCCTTTGTAGAGCGCTTCGTTCTCGCTATCGAGCTTGAGCAGGTTGCTGTAGTACAGCTCGGCAAGCACGGTTGCCTGGTCGAACACCGGTGTTTTAGGCAGGGTCATCAGACCGTTGAGCGTCCAGTGCAGGGTATCGCCGGTGGCGCTCATGCTGTCGCCACGGCTCGGGGTGTCATAGACCACACCGGTAGCGTCCGTACGTGCAGGCAGCAGGCCAAGCCCTTGACCCAGGCCCAGCGGGCTGCGGGTACTGACGATCGCCGGGATACTGGCCAGCGGCATGTTGTGACGGATGTTCAGGTCCGAACCGACACTGATCCCGCCCACGTCCTTGGACAGGCTCAGGCCGAGGATCTTGATGTTGTCGGCATAGGCCAGTTGATAGGTGGCGGTGTTCAGCGAATTGAGGGTGTTGATCACCGCAGGCACCTGCCCCGCCGGACGGGTGCCGTTCGGGTTGGCCGAGCTGATGCCCCGGGCGTCCAGCCAGGCTTGCGGCAGGATTTCCGAGGTTTCGCGGTAGTAAACGCCGAGGGTGCCATCCAGCCAGGCCGGCGACCATTTGGCCATGACGCCCCAGTCGCCGCTGTCATGCGGCGTCAGGTCCTTGCCACGACGCACATTGGTCAAGGCGTTGCACGGCGCCAGGCCACAACCCAGCGGACTGCCCGGTACCACGCCGTTGGTGTTGCCCAACAGGAACGATTGCGCGCCGAAGCCGACCAGGTCGGAACCACCGTAATAGGTGCCCGCTTCCGGAAGACGCGCGGCATCCCAATTCAGGAAATACTGGGCACCCACGGTCAGCTCGGGATTGATGGTGAACGACATCGACAGCTGGTTACGCGGAACGAACAGTTCCTTGGCTTCGGTACCCGGCGACGCGGCGAGCTTGGCCAGGTCGAGGCCGGACTGGCCATAGCTGACCGAGTGCACCGGATTGAGAATGGTCTCGCCCCAGAACACGTTGTGCTGACCGGCCTTGGCGCTGAACATCGACTCCTCGCCCACTTCGGTGCTGTAGAACACGAAGGCATCGAGGATTTCGCCCGAAGGACCGCTGTAGTAGCGCTGGGCATAGTTGCTCAGGTGCGGGCTGCCGTTGCCGACGTTGTCACGGTTGACCCCGGCAAGGCGCGGGTCGTTGGCGATCAGGCCCGAACGCGCATCGTTGCCGTTGACGAACGGGTTGGAATTGGAGCCAGTGTTGTCATAGGCCTTGTCGTACCAGCTGGCGGCGCTGACGCGAAAACCCATGGCGTTCTTGTAGACCACGTCCATTTCGGTCAACAGGTCGATACGGTTGGTGATGTTGGTACCGGCCTTGCGGAAGTTGTAGTCGCCGTCGTTGTTGTTCGGCGTTCCCAACATGCGCTTGTCGGCACTTTCGGTGCGCACGCCGTAGTTGTACTTGATGGTGTTATCCACGCGTACGTTCCAGTCCGGGTTCCCCGTCTCGATCTCGACCGCATGGGCCGCCGGTACGCTTGCCGCGAGAATGGCCGAGGCCAGCAAGGTGCAGCGTGGAGCGGTGAAGCCGTGACTCTTATTGTTGTGCATTGCGTTGTCTCCGCCTTTTTGTCTTTGTTTTAAGCGCAGCCGCCCTCGCACAAACCTCTTCGGGTTTGCGTTTAAGGAATGAGGGCAAATGCCGGTTGGCGTACTGCCAGTCCAGCTCCTTGTACTAGCGATCCAGCTCCAGGATGAGTGCTTCTGCTTGCTGCCAGTGGCCAAATCCTGCGGCCGGATTGAGATGGCCGACATCGCCCAGATTGAGCAATTCGGCGCCCCAGCCTTGCGCCATGCGGGTGACCGCGGCAAGACTGGCCAGGTGATCGTTGGTGCTGCCGGCCACGATGCTGCGAAATGGCAGCGGGCTTTGTGGCAGAGGATTCCAGCCCTGGCTACGCAGGGTTTCGGACGATGGATAGTTTGACGGCCAGACCGCATCGAGATCCGGTGGCGCGGCCAGCAAAGCGCCCTTGATCGGACGGCTGTAGTGCGCCGCCCAGTGCGCGACCATCAGCACGCCGGCGCTGTGGGCCACGAGAATCACGGGGCCGTCGATTTGTTCGAGTTCGTGTTGAATCGCCCGCACACGGGCCATGCAATCGAGTTTGTCGGTTGTAAGCGGCGCCACACTGCGCACGTTGCTCAGCCTGGCGGCAAGCAGTGTTTGCCAATGTTCGGCCACGTGCTCGCGCAGACCCGGAACGATCAGAATGGTGGCGGCAGTTTGCAGTTTGTCCACGGTCAACACCTTCGCTTTCTCGATAACTCGACTGGCTGTTTTCGCCAGGGGCTTTTTGTAGTGTCGACATTAAAGAGCGCCCACCCGAAGCGCTTTACATTGGACGTCAGGCACTTTTCTTTTGATGACAAATTGTCGGACACTTGGACAGTGCGACCACCGGTCTAAAAACCCCGCAGGTTGGCGCAAGGTCACTGTAATCAACGGATGAGCGCCGGTGGTTCCATGCAGCGTAGAAGATGAGTGACCGGACAGCATGAAATCCATCAACGACATGACAACTGTTCAACTGTTGATACGCTGGATATAGTCGCCACGCTCACGCCAACCGCCATCGGCCCAGGGAAGACTTTTGCATGACCAAGCTTGTTCGCGCCGCTGTCTTGACCAACTACCTGGAGGTCACCCAATACCTGGGTTTCAACCCGCGCGACGTGCTGGCCGCTGTCGGCCTGAGCAGGGCCCAACTGCAAGCCCCTGAACACCGTATCCAGATCGATGCCGCCGTCCGCTTGCTGGAAGACTCGGCCACCGCCAGCGGCTGCCAGACCTTCGGCCTGAGCATGGCCGAGTCGCGCCAGCTCTCGGACTTCGGCGTGGTCAGCCTGCTGCTCAGCCACCAGCGCACCCTGCGCGATGCCTTGCAGGTCGTGGTGGATTACCGGCACCTGATGAATGACTCGCTGGCCATCTTCATTGAGGAGGCCGGCAAGATGGTGATTATCCGCGAAGAGGTCGTCACCGAATCGCCGATGCCCAGCCGCCAGGCCACGGAGCTGGCCATCGGCGTGATGTTCCGGCTGTGCTCGGCCCTGCTGGGCTCACACTGGCATCCCTACAGCGTCAACTTCATGCACCAGCCACCGGACAACCTGCACCTGCACCGCCGCCTGTTCGGCTGCAACCTGGAGTTCGGCAGCGAGTTCAACGGCATCGTCTGCCCCGACATCAGCCTGGACATGACCAACCCCAATGCCGACCCGGCCATGGCCCGCTACGCCCAGAGCTACCTCGACTCGCTGCAGAACCACGAAGGCACCTCGATGCTGTTCGAGGTGCGCAAGGCCATCTACCTGCTGCTGCCCATGGGGCGCGCCACCATCGAACAGGTGGCGCAGAGCCAGGGCATGAACGTACGCACCCTGCAACGCCGCCTCAAGGACGACAACTGCGCCTTCAACGACGTGATCAACGACGTGCGCCGCGACCTGGTGCTGCGTTACCTGGACAACCCCAATTACTCGTTGAGTCGAATTGCCGACATGCTGGGCTACTCCATGGCGAGTTCGTTTACCCGTTGGTTCATCAGCCAGTTCGGCATGCCGCCGGCGACGTGGCGGGCGCAGAAACAGGCTGGGACGAAGTCGTCCTGACAGCCCGGCAAAAAAAAACGGCGACTGCTGGCACAGTCGCCGAAAGCACGAGATTGGAACTGCAATCCTTGTAGGAGCGAGCCTGCTCGCGATGGTCGTGAACGATTACGCGTATAAACAGATGCCCCGCGGTGCTCTTGGATTTTTCGCGAGCAGGCTCGCTCCTTCAGGTTTTAATCCTGGCCGATGTTCAGAGCCCCCAGCGCAGCAACAACAGCACCAGCACCACCAGGAACACCGTCTCCCCGACCATCAGCAGAATCGGCTTGATCCCGACCGCCGCCAGCTCCCTGAGCCGGGTCTTCATGCCCAGGGCACTGATGGAAATCACCAGGCACCAGCGCGACAGTTCGTTGACCGATCCTTGCACCGCAGGCGCTATCCAGCCAGTGCTGTTGATACAGGCCAGAATCAGAAAGCCGACGGCGAACCACGGCAACAGCGGCGGGCGCTTGCCGGTCGGGTCGGCGCCTTGCATGCGGGTGATCATCGCGGCGGTGACGATCACCGGCAGCAGCATCGCCACACGCATCAGCTTGACCACAGTGGCGGTGTCACCGGTCTCGGTCGACATGCTGTAGCCGGCGCCGACCACCTGGGCCACGTCGTGGATCGTGGCGCCGAGAAACACGCCCGCCACCTGCGGCGACAACTCCAGCCAGTTGGCGATCATCGGGTAGACGATCATCGCCAACGTCGACAGCGCCGACACGCCAATGACCGTGAACAGTGTGGCGCGTTCTTTCTGCGGATGGTTCGGCAGCGCCGCTGCCAGGGCCAGGGCCGCCGAGGCGCCGCAGATGGCCGTCGCGCCGCCGGTGAGCATGCCGAACAGGCGCTGGAAGCCCAAGGCCTTGGCGGCGATCACCGACACGCTGATGGTCACCACCACCAGGATCACCACCAGCGCTATAGGCTTCCAGCCCAGCGCGGCCATTTGCTCCAGGGTGATGCGCATGCCCAGCAACGCCACGCCAATGCGCAGCACGGTGCGGGCGGTGAACTCGATGCCGGCCTTGCAGGGACCGTCATCGGCAAGAAAATTCAGGGCCATGCCCAGCAACAAGGCAAACAGCATGACCGGCGCACCGTAGTGCTCGGACAGGAACGACGCGGCGGCCGCGACAATCAGACTGACGATAAACCCCGGTGCCAGTTCGCGCGTGCGACTGTGGATACGGGTAAGAGCAATGGCGCTCATGGCGCGGACTCCTCGGTAACGATGACGATAAACGCCTGGCCGTCGATGATCTCGACCGGGTAGTTGGTGACTTTGACCTGCCTGGAATTGAGCAGGTAGCCGCTGTGCAAATCGAAGCGCAAACCATGGGCGAGGCATTGAATCACCCGCCCCTCAAGACGCCCTGCGCATAACGAGGAACCCTGGTGCGGGCAGCTGTCGTCAATGGCAAACAGCTGCCCGTCGACGTTGAACAGCGCCAGGCTTTTGTCTTCGAACTCGAACAGCGCCCGGCCGCCGGCCGGCGGGTGCTTGCCGGCCGGCACGGGAATGCGCCGGGTCATGCTGGCTGCCGCTCGCGATCACTTTCCTTGAGGGCTTCGTTCATGGCCCCGAGCAGCGCCTGGGCTGGTTGTGCGCCGATCACCGTCATGCGGTTGTCGAACTTGAAGCTCGGCACGCCACTGGTCGCGCCGGGGGATCCTTCAAACGGCGTGGCATCGCCCGTCAGGCAATCGAGCACCCCGTCCGGGGCGATGCCGCAGGAGCGGGCAATGGCGAGCAAGGTCTCACGGCAAGCGAGGTTTTCGCGCCTGAAGAAATAAGCGGCGAACAGCCGTTCAAGCAACATTTCACGCTGACTGGCGTTGCCCAGTGCGCTGGCACGCTCGAACAAGCGATGGGCGTCCGCGGTGTTGGGCATCGTCTCGATACGGCTGAGGTCGATGGCCAGTCCGACTGCACTGGCAGCCTGTTGTACCTGGGTCTGGCGCATGGTCATCGCGTCGGCATTGCCCAGGCGCTTGCGATAGAAATCGGCGAAAGGTTCACCTTCTACCGGTATCTGCGGCAGCAACTGCACGCCATGCCACACCGTGGTGATCTGCACGTCCGGATGGCGACTGCGAAACTGCACCTGCGCATGCTCCAGTTGGCGCTTGCCGATCAGGCACCAGGGGCAGATAAAATCGAAAAACACATCAATACGTAAACGACGACTCACAACTTCACCTCTATCCCGGCGGCACTGACGGGCTCAGGCACGCTCTGACCCTCAAGCCGGGCGATATCTTTGTGGTAATGACACTTGGCATAGAAGAACACCGCTGCCGCCGCGAGGCTGACCAGCGGCACTAATTGGAAAGCGGCATGCAGGCCGATGAGGTCGGACACACGGCCAGTCAGGAACGGCCCGGGTGCCAGCCCCAGCAGGTTATTGGCCAGGGTCAGCGTGGCGAACGCCGTACCGTGGACGGAGTAATGGGTCAGGTTGGCAACCATCGCGCCGGCGGGGCCGGTGGTGCCGGTGGCAATCGCCATGCCCAGGCAGATCAGCGCCAGTTGCACCGGCCCTGCGTGCAAGGCAAAGGCCGCCGACAGCAGCAGGCAACTGCCCAGGCAAAAACCAATGGCCAGGCTGACCTTGCGCTCCGGCGAGTTGCGACACAGGCGGTCGCTGAGCATGCCGCACAGGATCATCCCCGCGCCGCTGCACAACACGATGATCGCCGCCATGCCACCGGCCTTGTCGGTGGGCATGTCGTAGTAGCGGTTGAGGTAGCTGGGAATCCACACCATCACCGTACCGCCGACGAACAACTGCAAACCGCTGGCGATGTAGGTCGACACCACCGAACGGCTGGACCACAGCGTGCGCAGCGGACGCTTGACCGCGGCAGCCGTCTTGTTCGCAATCTGCGCGGCACGTTGTGGCGCAATGCGCGCTTCCTTGACGATCAGCGGGTAAAGCACCGCCAGAAACAGGCCAAACAGCGACATGCCGGCGAACGACCAGCGCCAGCCCAGCTTGGCGGCAATCGCACCGCCCAAAGCCATGCCCAACACCGAACCGAACATCCCGCCGGCCATGAAGGCACTGGCCAGGGTGGCCCGCATGTGTTTGGGGAACACCGAAATCACCACCGCGATGCCCACGCTGCCGTAGGCGGCTTCGCCGACGCCGACCATGAACCGTGCGATGAACATTTGCTGGTAGTCCTGGGCCAGCGCGCAACCCAGGGTTGCGACGCTCCACAGGAACGCCATCAGCGCCAGGCTCTTGACCCGGCCGAAACGGTCGGCCATCAACGACAGGGGAAACGTCAGCAGGCCGACCATCAGGGCAACGATGCCGCTGAGCAGACCGAGCTGTCCGTCACTCAACGCCCACTCAGTCTTGAGCAGCGGGAATACCGCGTTCAGCACCTGACGCGACATGTAATCGGAAATCAACAGGCCGAACGTCAAGGCAAAGACGATCCAGGCATATTGGCGCGCAACGCCGACTCCGCAGGAGTCGTCATCGTCAGCGGCTATTGGGTGAAAGGCCATGCAGCCTCCTCAAGAGCTTTGTTTTATTTTTGTTATCAAGCGTGTAACGGTCGGGCGGACGAGAGGTCACGGCCTCTCGTCCCGACCCTCGGTCAGCCGCGTTGCGGAGTACCTTTCTGCCCAGCCTTGCGGTTGGGGGCCATGCCGTTGGCCAACAGGGTTTCTTCGATGGTTTCGTACTGCACGCCGATGCGGTAGATCTCACGGGCTTCCTTGCCGGTGGCGATTTCACGGCCCAGTTCGTGGGCAATGCGCACGGTTTGCTGGATCTGGGCAACCGAGCCGAAACGATCGCCCTTGTGATCAATGATAGTGTCTTCGTTGCCCACACGCGGGTGCATGCCCATGGCCATCGACATGGTGTTGAACGGCATGACGTTCTTGAGCAGCGATTCGGAGGTCAGGGTGCAACCGTCCGGCGCGCGGTGGATGAAGTTGAAGAAGTTGAACGGGTTCGGGCCATCGAAACCGCCGCCGATGCCGATCCAGGTCAGGTTAAGCGGACCTTTGTAGATGCCCTTGCGCACCAGGCGCTCCAGGCTTTCCATGGCGTGCATGCCGGTCAGCTGGAAGTGTGGCTGGATGCCGTTGTCCATCAGGCGCTTGAGGTGCTCCGCAACCCAGGCCGGGCCTGCCGGTACGGTCATTTCGCTGTAGGCAGCCTGGTACAACGGGTTGGCCAGGGAGGTGCCTTCCAGGTATTCCGGATACAACAGCTCCATGATGTTCATTTGCGTGGTGTTGATTGCCACGGTGACCTGATCCGGTTTCGGCGTCAGCTCGGCCAGCATGTGGCGGGTGTCGTCGGACAGCCACTTGGCCGCTTCGCCATCGCTTTCCGGAGCGAAGGAAATCGAGCCGCCGACCTGGATGATCATGTCTGGCACGGCTTCACGCACACCGGCGATCAGCTCGTTGAACTTCGACAGGCGCTTGGAGCCCTTGCCGTCCAGTTCGCGCACATGCAGGTGCAGCACGGTGGCGCCGGCTTCATAGCATTCGACCGCTTTCTGGACTTGCTCGTCCATGGTCAGCGGGATGTCTTCCGGGAAGTCTTCCGGCATCCACTCCGGGCCGTACGGGGCCACGGTGATGACTACCTTTTCCATGTTTTCGGGGTGCAGGGAATCGTCGAAGAATTGCATGGCTGCTCCAGTTCTTATGATTGTTCCGTCCACCCGGGGTCGTGCCGGGCAGACATTTTTACGAATACGAATGCCGCGAGTGCGATTGCAGGTGGCGTTCGATCAGAACGTCTTGTCGCCGATGATCCCGGCACGGTCCATCTTGCGATGGCACGGCGGGTAATCCATGACGGCGTAGTGCTGGGTACTGCGGTTGTCCCAGATAGCGATGCTGTTGGGCTTCCAGCGCCAGCGCACTTGATACTCGGGGATGTACGCCTGGCTGATCAGGTAACGCAGCAGCTCGCTCGCGCCGGGGTTGGCGTCCTGGCCGAACCGCACCCGCGCCGGGGTGTGGTAGTTGCTGAAGTGCGTGGCGAAGGCGTTGACGAACAGCACCTTCTCGCCGGTTTCCGGATGTGTGCGCACCACCGGGTGCTCGGCATCCGGAAATCTCTCCCTGAGCGCCAGGCGTTTTTCGATCGGCATGGCCGCACCGAAGCTGGCTTCGATGCTGTGACGGGCGCGCAGGTCGGCGATCTTCACCTTCACATCTTCGGGCAAGCGCGCGTATGCCTCGACCATGTTGGCCCACATGGTGTCGCCGCCCACCGGCGGGCACTCCAGGCAACGCAGTACGCAGCCCATCGGCGGGGCTTCGCGCCAGGTGGCGTCGCTGTGCCAGGAGTTTTCGTAGCGGTCCGCCGGCTGGTCCGGACGCTTGTAGATTTGCACCAGACCCGGATGCTCCGGATCGCTGCCGGCCACCGGGTGATCCTCCAGCTCGCCGAAGCGCCGGGCGAAGGCCACGTGTTCGGCGCGGGTGATGTCCTGGTCACGCAGGAACACCACGCGATGCTTGAGCAACTGGGCGCGGATTTCGGCAAACAGACCGTCGTCATGTACCGCGTCGGCCAGGTTGACGCCGATCAGTTCGGCGCCGATGGTGCAGGTCAATTGTTCGACTTTCATGGCTGGCCGCTCCTTAAACGACGAAAATCGATGAGCCGGTAGTCTTGCGCGATTCAAGGTCGCGATGGGCCTGCACCGCGTCCTGCAAGGCGTAGTGCTGGTTGATCTCGATCTTGATCCGGCCGCTGCCGACGTGGTCGAACAACTCACCGGCCAGCTCGGCTTTTTCAGCTGGGTCGCTGATGTAGTTGGCCAGGGCCGGACGGGTGAGGAACAGCGAGCCTTTCATCGCCAGCATCACCGGGTCGAACGCCGGGATCGGGCCGGACGCGGTACCCACGCAGACCATCAGGCCACGAGGTTTCAACGAATCCAGCGAACCCATGAAGGTGTTCTTGCCAACGCTGTCGAACACCACGTTGACGCCCACACCGTCGGTCAATTCGCGAACGCGAGCGGCGACGTCTTCATGGCTGTAGTTGATCGTATGGTCGCAACCGTGAGCCCGGGCGATTTCCGCCTTTTGCTCGGTCGACACCGTGCCGATCACGTTCAGGCCCAGCAACTTGGCCCACTGCGAAACGATCAGACCGACACCGCCGGCGGCGGCATGCAACAGGATGCTGTCGCCCGGTTTGAAGTCGTAGATGCGGCGCATCAGGTACGAAGACGTCAAACCGCGCATGGTCATCGCGGCAGCGGTCTCGAAGCTGATGGTTTCCGGCAGTTTGATCAGCGGCGCGGCCGGGATCAGGCGCTCGGTGCTGTAGGCACCGAGGGTGTTGAGGAAACCGGTGTAGGTGACACGATCACCGACCTCGACGTTGGTGACCCCTTCACCAACGGCCTGGACGACGCCAGAGGCCTCGACGCCCATGCCGTTGGGCATCGGAATCGGGTAGGTGCCGTTGCGGAAATAGGTGTCGGCATAGTTCAGGCCGACTGCCACATGACGAAGCCGAACCTGGCCGGGACCGGGTTCGCCGACTTCGACGTCCTCATAACGTAGAACTTCGGGACCACCGGTTTCGTAAAAGCGTACGGCTTTGGCCATTTTTCTTATTCTCCAATCTGCAATGTGGGCGTGTTGCATCGAATTGCGCTGATTGGACTGTAGGACGAGGCCTGTCGGGACGCTTCTCATCAGACGACAATGGCTTTTCATTTGGTGACAGGCAGAAACGGGATCGTCTAGCCGGTCCCGTCGCCACCTGCGCTATCATCGCCCGCTTCCACGCCCCAAGAGTCTTGAAGCCGGATGTCCGAAACGCTGCCACTGCCTGATGATCATGCCCTGCCGCCGGTCCTGGCGGGTCCGCTGTTGCGGCGTCTGGAGCCCACGCGGCTGGCGCTGTGGCTGGTGGGTTCCCGGGCGCTGGCGCTGACCTTGCGCCTGCAGGGCATCGGCGATATCCGCCTGGATGCCGGGCAATGCACGGTGATTGCAGTGGGGGCCCATGCCTTTGTGCACTTGATCGATGTACACCTCGATTGCGCCCTGCCCTGGGACGAGTCGATCGACTATGACCTGCTGATCGATGGCACGGAAGAAGGCATCGCCGACTGGGCGCCGCACCTGCTGTACGGCGATGCCCGTTGCCCGAACTTCGTCCTGCGCGCACGGGTCGACCAGTTGCTGCACGGCTCTTGCCGCAAGCCTCATCACCCGGCGACAGACGGCTTGCTGTGCGTCGACCGGTTGCTGGCGCAGGAACACGCGGCAAAAGACCGCCCGGCACTGCTGATGATGACGGGCGATCAGGTCTACGCCGACGATGTCGCGGGGCCGATGCTGCGGGCGATTCACGCCTTGATCGAGCGCCTGGGTCTGTTCGGGGAACACCTCGAAGGCGCCGTAGTCAGCGACAGCGCCAGGCTCTACGAGCATCCGGCCAGTTACTACCACCGTGCCGATCTGCTGCCGGCATTGCAAAGCAATGAAACCCTGCGCGAGCGGTTTTTCGGTGGCGCGCGCAAGCCGATTTTCACCAGCAGCAGTGCCGACAACCACCTGGTGACCTTCGCCGAAGTCATGGCCATGTACTTGCTGGTCTGGTCGCCAGTGCCCTGGACCCTGATCGCGCCCCAGGCACCGTCGCTGACGCCGGAACGGCTCAAGCGCTACGCCCTTGAACAGACGCGCATCGATGCCTTCAAGGCAGGCCTTGGCAACGTCGCGCGGGCACTGGCGCATCTGCCGACGCTGATGATTTTCGACGACCACGACATCACCGATGACTGGAACCTTAGCGCGCAGTGGGAAGAAACGGCCTACGGCCATCCGTTCTCCCGGCGCATCATCGGCAACGCGCTGCTGGCCTACATGTTGTGCCAGGGCTGGGGCAACCATCCGGATGCGTTCGCCGCCCTGCTGGAAAAGGCCGGTGCGTTGAGCGTCAGCACACACCAGCGTCACCTCGACCGCACCGTTCAGGATGATTTGATCGGTGATCTGCTGAAGTTTCAGCACTGGCATTACGTGCTGCCGACCACTCCGGCCATCGTGGTGATCGACACCCGCACCCGGCGCTGGCGCAGCGAGATGAACCTCAAGCAGCCTTCCGGTTTGCTCGACTGGGAAGCCCTGAGCGAACTGCAACAGGAACTGCTGGACCACCCGAGTGCGATCATCGTTTCGCCCGCGCCGATCTTCGGCGTCAAGCTGATTGAAACCGTGCAGCGGGTATTCAGCTGGTGCGGTTATCCACTGCTGGTGGACGCGGAAAACTGGATGGCCCATCGCGGTGCGGCGCAGGTGATCCTGAATATTTTCCGCCACTCGCGCACGCCGGGTAACTACGTGGTGCTGTCGGGCGATGTGCACTATTCCTTCGTCTACGAAGTGCTGATCCGCCACCGCAAGGCCGGGCCGCGCATCTGGCAGATCACCAGCAGCGGCATCAAGAATGAATTTCCCGCCACTCTGCTCGAGTGGTTCGACCGCCTCAACCGCTGGCTGTACTCGCCACGTTCACCGCTGAACTGGCTGACCAAGCGTCGACGCATGCGCATCGTGCCCCACGTGCCCGAACACGCCGAAGCCGGTGAACGGCTATGGAACTCGGCGGGGATCGGGCAGGTGTTCTTTAATGAAAAAGGTCAACCGCAGGACATTTTTCAGCACAACGCCAATGGTTCGCCGAAGACCCGGATGGTGGCGCCCGAAAGCGACGAGTGATCACAAAAAACTGTGGGAGCGAACTTGCTCCGGGCGGCGTACCGACGATTGCAATCTGTCAGTCACTTTAGTGGTGACTGCCACACCGTCATCGCGAGCAAGCTCGCTCCCACAATTGATCGGAGTCGCTCATGGACCTCACCCGAACCCTGATCATTGGTAATTCCGGCTCGGGCAAGAGCTGGCTAGCACAGCGGCTGGCCGAGCAACTGCGTGTGCCCTGGACCGATCTCGACCGGATTCACTGGCTGTCCGACGAACACAGCATCCCCCGCCCCCGAAATGAAACGCTGGGTATGGCGCGCGGGGCGGCAAGTGAAGAGCGCTGGGTGATCGAAGGGGTTTACGGCTGGATCGTCAGCGAAATCCTCCACCGCGCCACGGCGTTGATCTGGTTGTGTGTCGATGACGAGGATTGCGTCGCCAACATTCGCCAACGGGAAACACAGGATGATGAACGGTTGGTGGCATTGCTGGAGTGGGCGGGCAGCTATCGCACGCGTGATGACTCAAGTGGATTTGCTGCGCATCAGCGGTTGTTCGAAGGGTTTAGCGATTCAAAAACTCGGTTGATGGATCAAGCTGAAATCACGGATTTTTTCGGCGCAATGCGAAACCCCGGTTAACCACTGCATCTGCCCCTTTCAAATCGGATCTGGACTACAGCAATCGCAGAAACATCTTTTGGAATGCAAACGGATACTGAACACCTATCCAGATGCGGAGAAGACCATGCGATATATCCGACACTTGCTGAGTTATTGCAGTATGAAAAAGAACACGCCGGTTGGCCTCGACGTGTCTGATGAAACCGCTTACCTACTACGATCAAAAGCCAACGCTGAACGATTATTCCAGTCGATCGAGAACTTGCGAAATCACCCCACTCACCCCTCTGACAATCATCTCCACCTCCCGCTCATCAATGGTCAGCGGCGGCAGCAGGCGGATGGTCTTGCCCCGCGTGACGTTGATCAGCAAGCCGTGATCCCGGGCGGCGATCAGGCTCAGGTCGCGGATCGGTTGCTTGAGTTCGAGCCCGATCATCAGGCCCTGGCCGCGGACTTGCGAGACGTTCGGGTTGCCCGCCAATTCTGTGCGCAATCTTTCGAGCAGGCGCGCCCCCTGAAGCCGGGCGTTTTCCAGCAGGCCTTGTTCTTCAACGATATCCAGTACGGTGCATCCGACCCGGCAGGCCAATGGATTACCGCCGAAGGTGCTGCCGTGGCTGCCCGGCGTGAAGAGTTCTGCCGCCTTGCCACGGGCCAGGCACGCGCCGATGGGCACGCCGTTGCCCAGGCCTTTGGCCAGGGTCATGACGTCCGGGACGATGCCTTCGTGCTGGAACGCGAACCACTGGCCGGTGCGGCCGATGCCGGTCTGGATTTCATCGAGCATCAACAGCCATGAGCGCCGGTTGCACAGTTCGCGCACGGCCTTGAGATAGCCCGGTGGCGCCAGCTGCACGCCGCTTTCGCCCTGGATCGGCTCCATCAGGATCGCCACGATCCGTGAACCGTGGGCCTGCTGCACCTTGTCCAGCGCATTGAGGTCGCCGAACGGCACTTTGACGAAATCCCCCGGCAGCTTGTTGAAACCCAGACGCACCGCAGGGCCATCGCTGGCCGACAAGGTGCCGAGGGTGCGGCCATGGAACGCGTTCTCCATGACCACCACCAGCGGCTGCTCGATGCCTTTGTGCCAGCCATGCAGCCGGGCGATCTTCAGTGCGGTCTCGTTGGCTTCGGCCCCGGAGTTGTTGAAAAACGCCCGGTCCATGCCCGCCAGCCGCGTCAGTTTCTGCGCCAGCCGCTGTTGCCAGTCGATGCTGTAGAGGTTCGACGTGTGCAGCAGTAACCCGGCCTGTTCAACGATGGCGGCGACGATTTTCGGATGGGAGTGGCCGACATTGGTCACCGCCACACCGGCGACCGCATCCAGGTATTCCCGGCCGGCCTGGTCCCATAGGCGAGTGCCCAGGCCCTTGTTGAAACTCAAGGCCAAGGGTTGATAAGTGCTCATCAGGCAGGCGGCGGTCATGACATCAAGCTCCAGCAAGGGTCGGTGTTTTTGCAGTATGGTTAGCCACCAGAACTGGATAAACACCGAAAAACTTCAATCATTTAAAAGCAGAGCTTGATAATGGATCTGTTCCAGGCAATGACCGTCTACGTGAAAGTGGTGGAGACCGGCAGCATGACCGCTGCCGCTTTGCAGTGCGAAATGTCCACGACCATGGTCGGCAATCACCTCAAGGCCCTGGAGCAACGACTGGGTGTGCGCCTGCTCAACCGCACGACGCGGCGCCAGCGGCTGACCGAGTTCGGCACCGCGTATTACCTGCGCTGCCTGGAAGTGCTGGGGTTGGTGGCCGATTCCGAGCGCCTGGCCGAGCAGGCGCTGGACGAACCGAGCGGCATCTTGCGCATCACCGCGCCCCTGACCTTCGGTACCGAACGTCTGGCACCGGCACTGAGTGAGTTCAGCCGGCAAAACCCGCGGGTGAAACTCGACGTGGTCCTGACCAACCGGCGCCCGGATCTGCTGGAAAACGGCCTCGATGTAGCGTTCCGCCTTGGCGCTCTGGAACCCTCCAATCTGATCGCCCGCCCGCTGATCGACTACACCCTGACCATGTGCGCGTCACCGGAGTACCTCGCCCGGCGCGGCACACCGCAAACGCCTGAAGACCTGCGACACCACGACTGCCTGTCCTTTGCCTATCCGGCCGGGGATGACTGGCAATCGGTGCAAAAGGAATGGCGCCTGGCCGGTCCCGATGGCGAAGTCAGTGTCGGGGTCAGCGGGCCGATGCTGATCAACAGTTCGGCGGGACTGCATCAGGCGGCGCGCACCGGCATGGGCATCGTGATGATGCCCGACGCCCTGGTCGAGCAGGATCTCAAGGACGGAAAGCTGTTGGCCCTGATGCCCGATTACTGCCCGCCCAGCCGGCCGATGCACCTGGTCTATGCCCAGGATCGCCACCGTTTGCCGAAACTGCGGCGCTTCGTCGAGTTTGCCGTACAGAGGTGGGGCAAGCACCCGTCGGCCGAATAGGCCATGCATTTACATCCCCGCCTTCACCAGCACCGGCTGCTCCTGATAGCGATTGGGGTACAGCTGCTTCAACTGCGCGACCTTCGGCAAGTCGTTGATCACGATGTACGGATAGGTCGGATGCTCGGTCAGGAAGTCCTGATGTTCTTCCTCCGCCGGGTAGAAACCGTTGTAGCTTTCCAGCTTGGTCACTATCGGTTTATCGAACGACTTGGCGGCATCAAGCTGGGCAATGTAGGCCTGCGCGACCCGTTGCTGTTCACTGGTTTTGGTGAAAATCGCCGAGCGATATTGAGTGCCGGTATCCGGCCCCTGGCGATTGAGTTCGGTCGGGTTGTGTGCCACCGAAAAGTAGATCTGCAACAAGGTGCCGTAGCTGACCTGAGCAGGATCAAACGTCACTTCGACCGATTCCGCATGGCCGGTATTGCCGTTACTGACGCGCTCGTATTGTGCGGTATTGGCCGCTCCGCCCGCGTAGCCGGAGACGGCGTTCTTCACGCCTTTGACATGCTGGAACACCCCTTGAACACCCCAGAAACAGCCACCGGCAAACACGGCGGTTTCGCTGCGGGCCTGAGTGGTTTCATCGAGGGCCGGCGGTGGAAGGATGACCCCCTCTTCGGCGCCACCGAAGGAGAAGGCCGAGCATTGGCCGATGATGCCGGCAGCCGCCAGCCCCAGCAGGGTACGGCGCCAGGTAAAGAGTGTTTTCATGGGGCGAACTCCTGAAGCGTTGGAAAGTAATCAGCCGAAGGTGAAGGCGTAAGCCGACGCACCCGGATCAAGAAACTCGATACTGAAGGTCCGGTCGGTCACGCCGCCGCTCTGACGCACCAGTTGATACAAGCGCTGGTCGGTCACGGTGCCGCTGCCGTCGGGGGCCACGTCCATGCCGTGGGCATCGCCGGGAGCCTTGCCGTCGATCAGCACCTTGAAGCGCACCGGCTTGCCATCGGCGCCAGGGCCGAGAACCAGATGCAAATCACGGGCATGGAAGCGATAGACGATGCGGCTGGCCGGTGCGCTGGCGGTGGCCCGCTCCGGGCCGACATGCCACTGGCCGCCCAGGCTCCAGTCGTTGAGGGCCAGTTGCGCAGGCGGGTTGTAGGCCGCGACCTTGTCCGGCACCAGCGCGGTTTGCGGTACGAAGTGCTCGGCACGCTGGTAGCCGACATAGGTTTCCGGCGACTGCACGGCGTCGTTGTCCGGGGCCATTTGCACACCGTCGGCCTTGGCACTGATCAGCCCGTCGGCGACCTTGGCCGCCCCCGCCTCGCGCAGCAATTGCTGAATGACTCGCTCAGACTCGGCGTACGCGCCTTCGCCGAAGTGGTGATAGCGAATGCGTCCCTGGGCGTCGGCAAAGTAATGCGCCGGCCAATACTCGTTGTTGAAGGCGCGCCAGATCTTGAACTCGTTGTCGATGGCCACCGGGTAGTTGATGCCCAGGTCTTTCATGGCCTTGGTGACGTTGCCGACGTCACGCTCGAAGGCAAACTCCGGCGCATGCACACCGATCACCACCAGACCCTGATCGCGATACTTCTCGGCCCAGGCCTTCACATAGGGCAGCGAACGCAGGCAGTTGATGCAGGAGTAGGTCCAGAAATCCACCAGCACGACCTTGCCTTTCAAGGCCTGGGCATCGAGAGGTGGCGAGTTGAGCCATTGCACGGCGCCCTCCAGTGACGGCAGGTTGCCTTCGACCGGCAAGCTGCCCGGGGAATTCTCGGCCACTTGCGCTGCGCCCCCGGAGGTCGAGTTCTGCGCCATCATCGCCCCGCTGTTACGCGCAGATTTGCCGCTCAGTTTTTCCACCAGCGCCTGCTCGATACCACCGGTCGACGCCGTAGAGAGCCGCGCCAGAACCCCCGTATCCAGACCCAGGGCAATCGCCGCCACACCCGCCAGCATCGCCGCGCCAAGACCGCGACGCAGCCATTCGCCCGCGCCGATGGAGCGCTTCATCGCGGTGAAGACTTTGCCGCCCAGCAACAAGGCCAGCGCGAGGGACGTGGCGGCACCGGCGGCATACGCCAGCAGCAAAAAGCTGGTTTGAATGCTGGCGCCTTGTAGTGCTGCACCGGTCAACAGCAGACCGAGAATCGGCCCGGCGCAAGGTGCCCACAGCAGGCCGGTGGCCACGCCGATCAGCAACGAAGCACCGGGACGTGGTCGCGCATCGGCGCCCGCCGCCTCCGACAAACGACTGCCCGCCGCCACCAATGGCCGGGTCAGGCGTTCAGCCAATTGCGGCAGCAACAACGTCAGTCCGAACAATGCCACGAACACCAGCGCCAGCCAGCGCCCGTACTGGTTGAGCTGCACCACCCAGCCACCGCCCACCGCCGCCAATGTGGCGACCAGTGCGAAGGTCAGCGCCATCCCGATCAACAGCGGTAATCCGCTTTTGACGAAGGGTTGCCCGGTGCGGGCGAAGACAAACGGCAACACCGGCAAAATGCACGGGCTGACAATCGTCAGCACACCACCGAGATAAGCGAGGACCAGCAGCCACATGGCGATTACCTGCAAAAAGTGAGTGGAAGGGAATCACACCGTCCTGGGCACGAATTTCATCGCCAGGCCATTCATGCAGTAGCGCAGGCCGGTGGGTTTCGGGCCGTCGTCGAAGACATGCCCCAGATGCCCGCCACAGCGCCGGCAGTGAACCTCTTCGCGGACCATGCCGAACGCCCGGTCCTGACGGGTCGCCACGGCCTTGTCCAGCGGCGCCCAGAAACTCGGCCAACCGGTGCGGCTGTCGAACTTGGTTGCAGAGGAAAACAGCGGCAGGTCGCAACCGGCGCAGGCGAAGGTGCCATCGCGGTGCTCGTTGTTCAGCGGGCTGCTGTAGGCGCGTTCGGTGCCTTCTTCGCGAAGGATGTCGTACTGCTCGTCACTGAGGATCGCGTGCCATTCGCTGTCACTGTGGGTCACTTCGAATACCTCCGCTGCGCTGGCCTCACTGATCAATGCCGGGCCTGTGGAAAACTTCGGCAACAGGCCGATTGCCAGGGCCGTCATCCCCAGCCCGCCGCTCGCGACAAGAAATTGCCGTCTTGAAAACATGCTCGCCTCCAAAAAATCCAGGGGTGTTTCATGGAACACAGCCTAGGCTTTGGGTGATCGCCAAATCCTCACGGGAAGTTAAACAATTCGTGATAACTCAGACCCCGAAAAACCCGCACAATGCGTCTGCCCGAACTGTAGGAGCGAGCCTGCTCGCGATGGTGGTTCAGACACAGTGGTGTCGACTGACACTCCATCGCGAGCAGGCTCGCTCCTACAGGGGCATTGCGCATCATGCGTGCATCGCACTGAAGGATTGAGCTGAATGGAACAGACCAAACGCGTCCTCGTGGTCGAGGACGATATGCATATCGCCGACCTGATCTGCCTGCACCTTCGCGATGAGCAGTTCGAGGTGGTACACAGCGCCGATGGCGATGAAGGCATGCGCCTGCTGCAACAGGGCAACTGGGACGCACTGGTCCTCGACCTGATGCTGCCCGGCGTCGACGGCCTGGAAATCTGCCGCCGCGCCCGGGCCATGGCCCGCTACACGCCGATCATCATCACCAGCGCACGCTCCAGCGAAGTGCACCGGATTCTCGGCCTGGAACTGGGTGCCGACGACTATCTGGCCAAGCCCTTTTCCATGCTTGAACTGGTGGCCCGGGTCAAAGCGCTGCTGCGCCGGGTCGATGCCATGGCGCGCAACCTGAAGATGGACGCCGGCAGCCTGCTCACCGACGGCCTGGCCATCGACCCGATCACCCGCGATGTGTCCCTCGACGGACGGCGCCTGGACCTCACGCCCCGGGAGTTCGACTTGCTGTATTTCTTTGCCCGCCAGCCCGGCAAGGTGTTTTCGCGCATGGACCTGCTCAATGCCGTGTGGGGCTACAGCCACGAAGGCTACGAACACACGGTCAACACCCACATCAACCGCCTGCGCGCCAAGATCGAGGCCGACCCGGCGCAACCGGTGCGCATCCTCACGGTCTGGGGCCGTGGCTACAAATTCGCCACAGGCGAGGAGCCGCAGCCATGAGGCTGACCCTGACGCAACGCCTGTCCCTGGTGTTCGCCGTGCTGCTGCTGGTGTGCTGCGGCACGTCGGCGTGGTTGCAGGTGCGCTCCAACCAGATGCATGAGCAGGAAGTGGTGCAAGGCTTGTCCCGGGACCTGGCGCAGCACATCGCCAGTGACACGGTGCTGATGGACACCCAGGGCCTGATGCCCAATGCCGTGCGTGACCTGTTCAGCAAACTGATGCAGGTCAACCCGAGCGTCGAGGTGTACCTGCTGGACACCGAGGGCAAGATTGTCGGCAGCGCCGCGCCCGAGGGCCGGATCCGTCGCGAACGGATCGACCTGGCGCCGATCCAGCGCTTGTTGCGGGGCGATGCCCTGCCGATTCTCGGCGACGACCCGCGCAGCGTCGATGCGCGCAAGGTGTTCAGCGCGGCACCGCTGAAAGTGGATGGCAAGCCGGCCGGTTATCTCTACGTGGTGTTGCTCGGCGAGGATCACGACCGCCTGGCCGAACGCGGCGCGACCAGCGCGGCGCTCAACACGGCATTGCTGTCCATCGGCCTGGTGGCGCTGCTGTGCCTGATTGCCGGTCTCACGGCGTTTGCCCTGATTACCCGGCCGTTGCGCCGTTTGACCGAAACTGTCAGCCAGTTCGACATCGATGGCGTCCCGGTGACACCGGCCCTGCCTCTCGCAGTGGAAAAAGCCGCCAGCCATGATGAAATCGCCGTGCTCGATGCGGCATTCCGGCAGATGCAGACCCGCCTGGGCGAGCAATGGCGCTCGTTGACCCGCCAGGATCAGGAGCGCCGCGAACTGGTGGCGAACATCTCCCACGACTTGCGTACGCCGCTGGCCTCGCTGCACGGTTATCTGGAAACCCTGTCGCTCAAGGACACCACGCTGTCCCCTGCCGACCGCCGTCGCTATCTGGGCATCGCCCTGGACCAGAGCCGCAAGGTCGGCGGTCTGGCGCAGTCGCTGCTGGAACTGGTGCGGTTGGAACATGGCTTCGTACAACCGGTGCTGGAACGCTTTTCCCTGACCGACCTGGCTCAGGACATCTTCCAGAAATTCGAACTCACCGCCGAAGCACGCCAAGTCGAACTCAAGGCCACCTTCGCGCCTAATGCCTCAGCGGCCTGCGCGGATCTCGGCTTGATCGAGCGGGTGCTGACCAACCTGTTCGACAACGCCCTGCGCCATACCCCGGCCGGTGGCGAGGTCGAGCTGGGCCTGCGCCCGCAAGGCTCATTCATTGAAGTCACGGTCAGCGATACCGGCCCCGGCATCGCCCCGGAACTGCGCGAAGGGTTGTTCCTGCGCCCGTTCAATATCGGCGGCGCACGGCGTGATGGTGGGCTGGGGCTGCGGATCGTGCATCGCATCCTGCAATTGCATGGGCGCGAGATTCAGCTGATCGATGTGCCTGGGCGCGGGGCGACGTTCCGGTTTTCATTGCCGATCGATGAGGAAACGGCAACTGCGTTGGCGGTGCGTCGATGAACCTCAATACACCGCGGCAGGCCTGACTGACCGAGGCGCCTGCTTTCGCGAGCAGGCTCGCTCCCACAGGGGTTATGTGTCGATCACAAAATCCGCAGCAAATCAGATCAATTGTGGGAGCGAGCCTGCTCGCGAAGAGGCCAACCCGGCCGCAGTCATGCGCTCATCTTCACGGTGCAGGCCTCAAGCCCCTGCCCCAAGGCATCCCAACCGTCGAAACCACGGCGGGCGATAAATACCAGGCGTGTGGTCTTTGCCTGGGCTTCATCCGTGGCCGGCAGAAACTGACTGCGCGTGCCGACATGTTGCAACCAGTGCGCCGTGCTGCCCTGCGCCAGCTTCACCAGCCCCTTGACCCGAAATACATCGCCGGGCAACACCTGCAACCAGCCACGCAAGCCCTCGGCATCGAGCGCCAAGTCGCTCTGCCACAACCAGCTGCTGAACATCTCGCCATGATCGCCATCGGACACCCGTGTCAGCGGTTTCACGGTGCGCGGCTCAAGCTCCAGATCGGTGTCGAGCCACAGCGTATCCGGCAACTGCGCCTGCACGCTTTCGTGGATCCGCGTGCGCAAACCCAACGCCTCGCGCAGCGTCCGCAACTGTGACTCATCAACCAGGTCGGTCTTGTTCAGCAACAGCAGATCGGCGGCCGCCACCTGCGCCCGGGCCAGCCGCGCGTACTCGCCGTCGAGTTGCAGATGACGGGTGGCGTCGACCACGGTAATCACCATATCCAGTTGCATCTGGCTGCGCAGCTGTGGATAAGCCAGGGTCTGCACGATGCGCTGCGGATCGGACACGCCGCTGCACTCGATGACAATGCGCTCCAACCTTGGTTCAAGCTGCGCCAGGCTGCCGAGTTGCGCCAGCAGATCTTCCTGCACGGTGCAGCAGATACAACCGTTTTGCAGGCTGTACACCGCGTCGGTGACTTCGGAAACGATGGCCGCATCGATGTTCAGCTCACCGAAATCGTTGACGATCACCGCCAGCCGACTGCCTTCGGCACGGCGCACCATGCGGTTGAGTAGCGTGGTTTTACCGGCGCCGAGAAAACCCGAGACGATGGTCACGGCAATACGTGGGGAAGTCATTCTGCCTTGCCCTCCAGCACCGGCGGTTCGCCCTGCCACACAGACTTGAGGCCGACGGATTCCAGCGTCGAGTGGCGGTCGTAGACCAGTTGCCCTTCAACGAAGGTCAGCAGCACCTGGGTCTTGTGGATGTAGTTGCGTGCCGGGGCGGCGAACAGGTCGCGGTCGATCACGATCAGGTCTGCCGCCTTGCCCACTTGCAGGCTGCCGGTGCTGTGTTCCAGGCCCATGGCCACCGCGCCGTTGCTGGTGATCACGGTCAGCGCCTGTTCGAGGCTGATCGGGTCGCCGAAGCAGGCCGGGTCGTCGTTCCACGGGTTCTGCCGGGTGATCATGGTTTCCAGCGCCAGCCACGGGTCGATGGACGCCACCGGCCAGTCGGTGCCCATCACTGCGGTGCCGCCTGCGGCGAGCACGCCTTTGAAATCGTAGATGCGTTTGAGCCGCTCCTGGCCATAGCCGGAACGCGCACCGCTGGCGAACGGTGTCGGGTACCAGGCGGCCGGGGAGAATTCGGCGATGACATTCAGTTCCTTGAAGCGCGGCAGATTGCCCGGATGCAGCAAGGTACTGTGGGCGCACTGGTGGCGTACGCCGCTGAAACCGTTGCGACGACGGGCCTCGGCCACGGCATCGAGGAACACGTCCGACGCACCATCGCCGGTGCAGTGGGCAATCACGCGGATGCCCTTGCGGTCCATGTCCACCACCATGTCGGTGATGTGTTCCGGGGTCAGGTTGAGCTTGCCGCGCCAGCTCGATTCCTGCGGCCATGGGGTCAGCAGGTATGAAGATTTCGGCTCGACCGTGCCGTCGAAGTGGAACTTCACCGCGTTGGCGCTCAGGCGTGCGCTGCGGTAGTAGTGACGCTCGCCAGCCAGCAGTTCCCAGCGACGACGCACCGGAAAGATGTCGTCCTGCCAACTGATCGCCGCCTCGATGCGCACCGTCAGTTCGCCGCTGTCGTCCAGTTCCTTGAGGGCCTGCAAACGCTGTTCGCAGACGTGCACGTATTTGCTCGCCGTGACGCCGCGCGAGCTCTGGAAATGCACGCCATCGCGATAGGCGCGGCGCAGCACGCTGACCGGAGTCGGCGGCATGGCGGCGTGGATCATCGCGTAGGCGCCGTCGATCATCAGGCCGGTGGGTTCACCGGTCAGTTCGTCACGCTCGAAATAGCCGTTGCGCGGGTCACTGGTGTTGCCATCGATCCCGGCCAGCTCCAGTGCTTTGGAGTTGACCATCATGGTGCCCCACATGCGGTCGAGCAGCGCCACCGGGCGGTCCGGCATGACGCTGTCGAGCCACGCTCGGCCCGGGGTCAGGCCCGCTTCGCGGAAGGTGTAGCGCACCCAGTACTGACCGTAGATCCAGCCGTCGCCCGGATGGCTGTCGGCGTAGGCGAGGATGCTTTCGCGCAGTTGTTCCGGGGTCGGGTCTTCGATACCGACGTCGAGGTCGTCGCTGTAACGCGGCGCCAACGCGAGGTCGGGGTGGGTGTGCATGTCGTGCAGGCCGGGCATGCAGAACGCGCCTTGCAGGTCATGCACGCGGGTGTTCGGGCCCTTGAACATCTCGATCTGGCCTAGGCTGGCGACACCGATCAACTTGCCATCGCGGATGGCCACGGCCTCGGCCCACGGGTTGGCCGGGTCCTGGGTATAGATACGCCCATTGGCGAGGATCAGGTCGGCATAGGTCCCCTGCACGGAATGGGTAGAGGAAAAGTTATCGGACTCCGCCATGTAAGCCACCTTCGAGTTCAGGAGATTGAAAGGTTCACCGGACGCCAGGCGGCGTCGGAAACCTGAAAAACTGTTGTTGTTCCAGATCAGCAGGAAACATCGCGGAAGCACCCTGTTTGAGGGTGGGCCTGACCGGCCGATGACAATGAGCGCTAGTATTGTTGAATCAACCAATACAACAATCGATTTTTTTTGGTCTGACTGTTCGATTTAAATCACCATAAGGGAAGCCATCGGTGATCCGTGTTTGCAGGCCTTTCTTCCACCTTTGAACGGGATGATTTATGCGATTTCCTTCAATGACAGCCCTGCGCGCCCTTGATGCCGTCGCCCGCCTCGGCAGTGTCTCTGTAGCGGCCCGTGAACTGAACCTGACCCGCAGCGCCATCAGCCACCAGATCAGCAAGCTTGAGGAATGTGTCGGCTTCGCCCTGACTGAACGGATTGGCCGTGGCATTGGCCTGACATATCAAGGCGAGCGCTATGCGCGGGAAGTGCACGGGATTCTGTTGAACCTGCTCGATGCCGGGCAGTTGATCGACGATCAGGAAATCTCCGGCCGGCTGTGCGTCAGTTGTGCGCCGGGGTTCGCCACCTATTGGCTGTGCCACCACATCGGTGCGTTTTTGCGGCAGTACCCGCAAGTGCAGTTGCAGCTGATTTCCCCGCGCACGCCGGACGACACCAACAACCCCAACGTCGACCTGTTCATCGCTTACGGGATTGGCGACTGGCCGCAAATGAATGTTGAAGAGATTGTGGCTCTGCGCTTCTTCCCGGTGTGCAGCCCACGTCTGATCAACGCCCTGGGCGGACTGAAAAACCCGCAGGAGCTCAGTACCTACCCCTTGCTGCACATGACCGACTACTCGGACTGGCGCATCTGGTTGACCGCCGCCGGTGCTTCGGCGGTCAATGCGCTGAGCGGCATCCTGTTCTCCGACGCCCACTGCGCGCAGGCGGCCTGCATCGCCGGCCAGGGCATCGCCATCGGCGACAACCTGATCAGCGGCGATGCCTTGTCCAAGGGGTTGCTGGTGCGGCCGTTCGACATCAGCATCGATCTGCACCGTGGTTATTACCTGGCCACCGACCCGCAAAAAGCGGACCGCGCGGTGGTCCAGGCCTTCAGCAACTGGGCCAAGACGCAGCTGCATTCGTCCCGCCAGACCTGGCAGGACACCCTGTAACGCACACCACATCCCCTGTAGGAGCGAGCCTGCTCGCGATGGTCTCAAGAGCACCGTGCTCATCCAGAATGAACGCGTTATCGTTAACGTCCATCGCGAGCAGGCTCGCTCCTACAGGGGAGCAAAAAAATGACCAGCCGCCTGTTGATCCGTGACAACGTCGCCCCGGTCCAATAGATTAGGCGACCTGAAAAAGCCCCCGCGCTTTCTCGCCCCAATTCAAGCTAAAAAAGTAGTGAAATTTCAATGTCCGATTCCAACACCGCTGAAACCGTAGTCACCTTGTCGTCCAAAGCGGAATACGAAAACTCCATCAATCTTTCACAACACGTGCCCCAGGCAAAAACCATCAGCGAGATGGTGCTGGACGCTTTCCAGTCCACCCGCGAAAGCGACCAGATCCGCGAACTGCGTGCCGCGATCCGTCAGGCCCACGACAGCTTCGACGATGACAAAGCCTACGAACTGATGGGCCAGCTCAAGCAACTCAAGGACGCCGAGGCCGCCGACATCGCCGCCCTCGAAGACTTGAGCGGCAAATTCCCGATCAGCCGCATCCTGTCCAGCTTCAAGGACGACCCGGCGTTCCAGGAAATCGTCTACGGCCTGGCCCTGAAGGTGCTGAACCAGACCCACCAGGCCATCAGCAACCCGAGCGGCGGCAAGAGCAAAGCCGCCAAGGCCAAGAAAGAAGTCGAAGTGTTCACCATCAGCAAGGACGGCATGAGCGTCACCTTGCCGCTGCGCACTCCGCGCTCGCGCCTGAACGTCGACCGTGAGGCCCTGGAATTCCTCGGTTTCACCTTCGTTGGCGAAGGCGAAGAGGCGGAACTGGAAAGCGAGACGTTCCTGGACAATAGCGGCGCCGAACAGGCCGTCAACCGCAAGAACATCATCACCGCCCTGCAGCAACAGAGCGCGTTCGACGGGTACAGCATCGCAGTACAGTAAGGCCCCCCGCGTCACAAGGTCCTCAGCGACTGACTCCAGAGCCCCGCCATCAGTGCGGGGCTTTTTATTGTCCGTGATTCGGGCAAAACCGCGATTACTCTTCCAGTATCGACGCAGAACACCACTTCCCTTCACCCATGAGCACCACGGGTCCGCCTGCGGGGAGCGTCAACTCACTTTCCAGCCCAGCCCCCGGTGGTGCAACTGCCGAGGTCACCATGAACACGCCCCCCTTGTATCGCCAGTTAGCCAACCACTACCTGGACGCGATCCGCAGCGGCACCCTGAAAACCGGTGAACGCCTGCCCTCGATCCGGTTGATGATGGAAAAACATGCCGTCAGCCTGTCGACCGCCGTGCAGGTGTGCCGGGAACTGGAAGACTGCGGTGTATTGGAAGCCCGACCGCGTTCCGGCAACTACATTCGCCAGCCCGACACAGCGCCCAGGCCCGCCCCGATTGCCTTGGCGCCGGATACCCGCGCGTATGTCGGCATTCATGAACAGGTCTGCGCGGTACTCAAGGCCAGCCAGCGCGCGACGATCAGGGTCAACTTCGCCAGCGCCTACTGCGCGCCGGAGCTTTATCCGCTCAAGACCTTGCAAGACCACATGATCAAGTCGCTACGCTACGACGCCGGCCTGCTCGGTGCCGCGGGTTCGACCTGCGGCAACAGCGCATTGCGCAACGTCCTGGCCCGACGTGCACTGGCCAGCAAGACCCACCTGGCCCCCGAGCGGATCGTGATCACCAACGGCGCCACCGAAGCGATCAATCTGGCCTTGCGTGCGGTCACCCGCCCCGGCGACACCGTAGCCGTGGAGTCGCCGACCTTCTACGGTCTGCTGCAGATTCTCGAAAGCCTGAACCTGCGCGTGCTGGAAGTCCCGGCCTCGGCCCATACCGGGCTCAATCTGCAGGCCCTGCAACGGCTGCTGCAAGGTGCCGAACGGGTCAAGGCGCTGATCGTCATTCCCAACCTGCAAAACCCGCTGGGCAGCATCATGCCCGACGCCAACAAGGCACGGCTGGTGAAACTGTGCGCCGAGCACGACACCGTGCTGATCGAGGACGACACCTACGGCGACCTGGTGGACACCGAACAGCCGCTGTCGACGCTCAAACATTGGGATAGCACCGACAACGTGATCTATTGCGCCTCGTTGAACAAAACCCTGGCACCGGGCATGCGCCTGGGCTGGATCAGCGCCGGCAAATGGCACGACCGCGTGGAGATGCTCAAACATGCACAGTCGCGGGGGTGCGAGGCGTTATCGCAATTGGCGGCCAGTGAATTCATGCGCACACCGTCCTACGAACGTTACCTGCGGCGCTTGAGGAAAACCCTGACCCAACAACGTCAACAGATGAGCGAGGCGATCATTCGCTACTTCCCCCTCGGCACCCACGTGACCAATCCCCAGGGCGGTACGCTGTTATGGGTGGAACTGCCTCGCCGGCATTCATCGATGACGTTATTTGACGAAGCGTTGAAGGCCGGCATCCAGATTTCGCCTGGGGATATCTTTTCCAATGCCAGGCGTTTCGATCACTTTGTGCGCATGGGTTGTGGCGCACCGTATTCGCCGCGGATTGATGAGGCATTGCAGACGTTGGGGCGCCTGCTCCAACATCAGGGTTGACCGCGATTCTGTAGGAGTGAGCCTGCTCGCGATGGCGGTGTATCAGACACAACAATGTTGAATGTGCTGCCGCCTTCGCGAGCAGGCTCGCTCCCACAGGGGATTTTCGGTGAACACAACATCGCTGAACGACAGTAATCAACTGTGGGAGTGAGCCTGCTCGCGAAAGCGGTGTATCAGGCACATCAATGTTGAATGTGCCGCCGTTTTCGCGAGCAGGCTCGCCCCACAGGAGGTTGTGGTCAGTTCGGGGGTTGGTGCAGGCAAATGATATGCGGGTCGTCATTCCAGCGCGGGAAACGCTCGGCGATCAGCGGGTCGTGGCCGGGGATGACGTGGTCTTCGCCATCGGCCAGGCGGTCGATCTCGGTGAAGGCTTCGAGGGTTTGCGCCAGGTCATCGAGAATCGGAAACGGGCTGCGCTCACGAATGTTGACCCACAAATGCGCGGCATCCGAGGCCAGCACGATCCAGCCGCGCTCAGTATTCACCCGCACCACCTGACTGCCCGGGGTATGTCCGCCCACCGGGTGCAGGGTCACGCCGGGCAGTACTTCCACCATGCCGTTGTGCAAACGCATCCGCCCTTCGAACAGCGGCGGCAGCGCCGACATCACGTCCTCGACCTCGTAGGTTTTGTTCACCGTGCGGTAGGCCATTTTCGGCCCGGTACAGAAACGCAGTTCCGCTTCCTGCAAATGCACGGTCGCCTTCGGGAATAGCCCAAGGTTGCCGGCATGATCCCAGTGCAAATGGGTCAGGATCAGTTGCTCGACCCGGGCCGGATCAATGTCCAGTTGTCGCAAGGATTCCTCCGGCAGGCGATACATCTGACGATTGCGCCGGTCCGCTGTGGCCGGTTGGAAACAGGTGTCGACCACGATCACCTGCTGCTCGTTGCGGATGACCCAGAAGAAGTAGTCCAGCGGCATCGGCGCATTCGGATCACCGCAGCAGGCGTCGTAGAGAAAGTTCTCCCTGGCGGTGCGCTGGACGTTTGCGCCAACACGAATAGCGAACACTTCGTACACAGGAGCTGACATGGACACCTCCGGGTTCAGGCGGCCGCCGTGGTTTTGAGGGTTGGACGGAAATCGAAATCGATCTGGTCGCTGATGCCCAGGTCATGGGCCAACTTATGCAGGCCGCTGTAGTCACGCATGATGGTCGCGTTCTTGTTGCTCTCGCGGGTGTCGGCAATGATCAGCGCCGCATCCTCGACCCCGAGCTGCGTCAGAATCGCCTCCCACATGGAGTAGTCCTGAGCGATAAAAGCACTCTGCGCCACCGACAGGTTACGTGCGAAAAATTCCCGCTGGATGGGCTGCATGTTCGCGTACATGACCTTGGCCACTTCGGCCAGCACCTTGCTGTGGGCATATTCGTCACGGTTGTGCAGTTCGGCCACCCGGCGGTTCTGCGGCTGGATGGTCTGGTCGTCCGCCAGCAAGTCCAGGTAGGCGTTGACGCTGATCTCGGCCACCACTGCAAAGGTGATCGCCGCCAGATCCCGCTGCCATTGCTCGGGCAGTGCTTCACGCTGGGCTTTCAGGCGCAGGTAAGTGACGGAGGGCGGCAAGTCCAGATCCTGATCCAGCGCCCGCTCCAGCTTGGTCCGTTCGATGGCGCGCAGGTGCATCAGCGTGTGGTAGTGCTCGTCGATCAGGGTTTGTTGCATGGCCTCGCGAAAATGCCAGTCATCCTTGCCCAGGTACTGATTGGCAATGACGCTCAGCGCCGGATTGACCACATGTTCTTCGGCGGTGACGGTGCGCAGGTTGTAGCCGATCCAGCCCCAGGTCACCACGCTGCTTTTGAGCTCGTCGCTCAGCGCCTGGAACTTCGGGTGATGAAAAAACGGCACCATGCACTCCGGGTAATCCGGGCGTGCCGGGTCGAACACTTCTTCGACCTGGCCCCTGTCCGGCGAACACACCGTGGCGCGCTTGGTCCAGGCCTGGTTGAGCCGCACGATCAGTTGATGGTCGACCTGGGCGATCTCGATTGCTGTTTGCATGACGCGATACCTGTAAGGCGCGTACCCGCCTGGGGTACGCCAAAGGAATGAAGGGCGACGGAAAAATCAGGCCAGCCAATAGCGGGTCAGGTTGCGCGTCGGGTCAGTGTAACGACTGCGGGCGTGAATCATTCGCCAGTTGTCCCAAATCAGCAGGCATCCGTCGGGAATCAGCACCGGCACGTTGTGCTCGACGAAGTACGCTTCGCCGAGCACGGCAAACCTGGCCAGCGGCGAGGTGCTGTCGGCGACCAGGGATTGCTGCAGGGCCGCCTTGGACGGGTTCACGTCGCCGTAGTGAAACTGGTTGTAGCTGAAGCGGAAAATATCCCCGTCCTCTGTAGGCGTGAGGATGTATTCCTTGACCCGTCGTTGCGCCGGTTCGCCGGGTTTGGCGGTGGCGACAAATTCTACCGGCGTGTCATCCAGCCACTCACGCAGTTGCGGTTCGCTGTGTTCCAGGGACTTGAGAAATTCGTAGCCGTCCACCAAACCGGTGTGCCCGCCACCGCACGTGGCCTGTTTATGGCAATGCAACGCCAGGTAGCGTGGCGGCGGCCCGTATACCGGCGCTTCGGTGTGCGGGCCGATGCCGTTCATGCTCTGGGAGTACGGCAAGTCTTCGTAACCCGGCTTGCGGGTAATGGCAAAGGCCATCTGGCCGTTGAACTGCGGAATGATCGGGCCGAATTCGAGCAAGGTGCCTACGACATCATCGGCAAATTCCTCGGGGGTCAGCACCGTCCAGCCCAACGTCGACAGTTCCTCATGACGATGGCCGAGCGAAATGCAAGGTTGAGACGCAACAATCCCTTGGTCTGACATGGTGAGATTCCTGGCGGGTTATCCGGCGTTGACGGTTGAGGTGTACGCCGCGATGAAGTCGCGGCAGGCGTCACCCGGTCGATAGTGCTGCTCATCGATACTCTGCACCGGGGTAATTTCGGCAGCGGTGCCGGTGAGAAAACACTCGTCGAAGTCGCCAAGCTCCGTAGGCAAAATCGTGCGTTCAACGACCTGATAGTCCAGCGCCTTGGCCAGTTCGATCACGGTCTGGCGGGTGATGCCGTTGAGGAAGCAATCCGGTGCGGGGGTGTGCAGCGTCCGGCCTTTGACAAAGAACACATTGGCGCTGGTGGCTTCGGCCACGTGGCCGCGCCAGTCGAGCATCAGCGCGTCGTGGTACCCCGTGTTCTCGGCGTCGTGCTTGCTCAGCGTGGCGATCTGGTAATGCCCGGAGGCCTTGGCTTCGAACGGACTGCTGCTCGGTGGCGGACGACGCCAGCTCGCGGTTTTCAAGCGGATGCCGGCCATGCGCGCCGCCGGGTCGAAATAGCTCGGCCACTGCCAGCACGCGATGGCCAGGTGCACACGGTTGAAACGCGCCGCGGTGGAAATCATCTCGCTGCCGCGCCAGGCCACCGGGCGCAGGTAGCCGTCGGCGACCTTGTTGCGTTGCAGCAGTTCGTGGCTCGCCGCTTCCAGTTCAGCCAATGCATAGGGGATGGCAAAGTCCATCAGTTGCGCCGAGCGATACAAGCGCTCGCTGTGTTCGCGCAGCTTGAAAACCTTGCCGTTGTAGACCCGCTCGCCTTCATACACGGTGCTCGCGTAATGCAGGCCATGGGTCAGCACATGCAACTGCGCCCGGGACCACTCGACGAACTCACCGTCGAGCCAGATAACGCCCTCGCGTTGATCAAACGGGATACTGCTCATATCCATATCTCCCCATTGTTCATGATTTTTCCTACGCCGATTCCAGCAACACGGGTATCAATTCCGGCACGGCGGTGAGCTCGGTCTGAAAGAAGAACGCACGCTCGCCGAAGGCCGGTTGCAGATCGTCGAACCAGGTCACTTGCGGATCGAAGCGCGCGTAGAACGTGCGCAACACCCATTGCGGATCGCGGGCCTGGAGGAACTGCAAGACGAAAACCTTTTCCCCGGCGACGGTCTCGATGCCGTTGATCAACACCTTGCCGTAGAAGGTGCTCATGGACGGCCCGCGCACCGTTCGCGCCAGCCCCGATACCGTGCGATACGCCGCCTGGAAGATCTCGAAGGCCCTGGCCAGCGGCAGTGCGAAGTAATGACTGGGTCCGGTATCGCGCTCGACGAACATGTAATAAGGCACGGCCCCGAGCCGCACACCTTCGGTCCACAGCGCGGCCCAATCGGCGGGGTTTTCGTTGATGTGGCGGATCACCGGCGCCTGCATGCGCACCGTCGCCCCCGTCGAACGAATGCGTTCGATGGCCTGGCGGGCGATGGGCTGGCGGATCTCCACCGGGTGGTTGTAATGGCCCATGATCGACAGGTTTTTCCCCGCCGCGACGATGCGCTGGAACAGCTCCAGCAGCTCAGGCGCATCCTTGTCGCTGACAAAACGCTGGGGCCAGTACGCCACGGACTTGGTGCCGATGCGGATGTTCTTCAGGTGTGGCAGTTCCAGCAGCGGCTCGATATAACCGGCCAGGGAGCGGGTGTTCATGATCATCGGGTCGCCGCCGGTAATCAGCACGTCGGTCACTTCCGTGTGCACCCTCAGGTAACTGACCAGCTCCTGGGACTCGCGGGCGTTGAACTTGAGTTCTTCTTCGCCAATGAACTGCGCCCAGCGGAAACAGAAGGTGCAGTACGCGTGACAGGTCTGACCGGCTCCGGGGAAAAACAGCACCGTCTCGCGGTACTTGTGCTGGATGCCCGGCAGGACTTTGCCGTGGAGGGTGGCAACGTTGTGGGTCAACTGCCCGGCCGGATGCGGGTTCATACGGCGCCAGATCGCCTCGATCCGACGCTTGATCGCCGCGCTGTCATCTTGCTCGATCAGTTGCTTGAGCGAGGCATATTCCTCCGCCAGCAACATGTCCTTGTGGGGGAAAGTCATACGAAAAATCGGGTCGTCCGGGATGTTGCTCCAGTCGATCAACGTGCCCAGCACATATTCGTTGGTACGGAACGGCATGACTCTGGCCACGATGGTCATGGCCTCCTGCAACGCCGGCGTCAGCTTGTGCCAGTAAGGTGTATCGCGGATGGTGCGTGAGTTATAGGGTTTGTAGCGTTCGTGCTCCGACAGTCCTTGCATGGCCGCGCTCCTGGTGATTGCCCTGAGTGTTGTTACGCGATGGCCGGCGCTTTGCGCTCTATGTCCATCCATGCCCGGACGCTGTCGCGATCCCACTGGCGACGTACATACGCCGCGAGCCGTGCAGGCACCGGATCGCCGTTGGCAACCAGTCGGTTGAGCATGATTGCCAGGTCGGTGTCGGCAATGCTCCAGTCGCCGAACAGATGCTCCGCCCCCTCTTCCAGCAAATGGTCGGCGACGAAGAACAAGCGCTCGACGGCGGCCTGGGCATCGTCGGACAGCGCGGTATTTTTCTTGCTGAAGTACACCAGGTCAAACGGGCGCTCCTTGCGCACCACCAGCAAGTCACTGCGCAACCAGGCTTGCAGTTGACGGGCACGGGCGCGCTGCTGGAGGTCCTGCGGATAGAGTTTTTTATGCCCCGGGGAGAGTTCATCGAGGTATTCGGCAATCGCCGATGATTCCGACAAGGCAAAATCGTCGTGGACCAGCGTTGGAATCTTGCAGGTCAGCGAAAGATCGCGATAACTCGCCATATAGTTTTCGCGTGACTTTAGATCAACAGTAACAAGTTCAAATGAACGTTGCTTTTCCTTGAGCGCCACAAAAGCCGACATCGCAAAAGCGCTGACATAGTCGGCGCCAACATACAGTTTTAGCTTCCTGTTTTCCATAGAACACTCCATTGACCAACTGCAGGGTTTGACGTGCATTGGAAGTGATCGTAGTTAGTTGGATCAAGGCTGGATAGATACAGAATTTGCCCGTTTCAATCGATACAGAAAGTTGTTTTCCACCGACAGACACGCAGTTAAAACCCCAGTAACAACGCTGCAAAAAGCGATACCGGGGCAGATCTGAAAAACAAAAAAAGGGAGCCGACGAAGGTGGGCTCCCTGGGTTGATTCGCTGGGAAATTACGCCTGGGTGGTAATCAGGCCATGGCTGTCGGCGAAGTTCGAAAGCAGTGCCATTTGCGGCATGTTGCTCATGTTCAGCATCGCCAGTGGCTCGTGTTTGCTAGTGTTGACGAAGCCGTGTCTGGTCCACGCCGGTACCAGCAACACGTCGCCATTGCTGACGTTGACCCCGTCGGCATCGCCGAGGGTCAACACGCCACTGCCACACTGGATGACAAACAGGTGCCACCAGGAATGGGCATGACCGTTGAGCGTCACACCGGGGTTCAGCCATTGCATGGCGATCGCCATGCCAGGCGTCACTTCACAACCCTCAATGCTCTTGTCGTGAGCCAATGCGACAATATCAACGTCACTGGCTTCAAGGGCCTCGCGCATACCCGCCAGTTCAGTGCCTTTCCATACCTTGGGAACTGGCGTTCGATGGTACAGGCTTTGACGAAAGTCCTTATATGAAAAAAACGCACCTTGAAAGTTATCCATTCGCACGTCCTTTTTTCCCCCACACTTTAGCGCTAAACATTAAGTTAAGGGTTCAGCACTGTAAAGTCGGGAAACAACTTACAAAACCGATGGGCGCAAGGCGGCGATCATGTCCACTTCTATCGCGGCATTCTTGGGTAACTGATAAACACCCACTGTAGTGCGCGTATGTTTACCGGCATCGCCCAGCACATGGCTGAACACATCCGAGGCGCCGTTGGCCACTTCGCTCAAATCGACAAAGTCCGCCGTGGACTTCACATAGACCGTTACCCGGATCAATGACTTGATCTTGTCCAGCGAGCCAATCGCATCGACGATCAACGCCAACCCGCGCATCGCGCTGATGCTGGCCGCCGCTTGGGCATCGGCCATGCTGAGGTCCAGCCCGACACGGCCGGGGTAATGGATCTTGCCGTTCATGCGCGGCACCAGGCCGCTAATGTACAGCTCATCGTGATGACGGATCAGCGGTGCGTAATGCCCACCCGCAGTGTTTTCGCCGTAGATGTCATAACCAAACTCTTTGGCCAGGGCGATGAAGCGTTCATCGCAGGTCATGTGCTGGATCATTGATCGAACCCTCTTGATCAGTAATGCAAAAAACAGGGACTTGCGGGCTCAACACACGGCGCGGGTGGCCGGTGCCAGGCAAGTCACCTCAATGCGTGACTCAATCGCTTCGGCCAGACGCAACAGGTCGTTGCTCAGTTGCCCGTAGTGTTCGTTGAACAGCACGATGTGGCCGATGAATGAGAAGTTGTCCTTGATCTGCACGCTGACCGAGTCACCGACACGCTTGGCGTACTGGCCTTCCACCAGGTCGATACGCAGGGCGCGGGCCAGGGCCTCGATGTCAGGCGTCGAGCGCAGGATGCCGCCGGATGGCGCCCTCAGCAGTCGAATGCCGCAGTAGCCGCGGGCCACTGGCTCATGCTGTTCGGTCTGGCCTTCCACCGCCCAGCGCACCCAGCGCTCCCACGGATCGAAATCGACGAAGGCGCGTTTGGCCAGGTCCCAGATGTGCATGCCGCCAGGCCGCATGTTGGTTTCCACGGCCGAGGTCAGGTTATCGCTGCGCAGGAACACTTCGTTGTGCCAGGCGCCGTTGTCCCGAGACACCAGGCCCGCCATATGCCGACCGGCCGCCATCAAAAGTGCCTGTACCTCAGCCGCAAGCGGTGCGGGCACGACTTGCTGGATCTCTGCGCGATAAGCGCCTTCGGTGGTGGTTTTTTCAGTCACCCAGGTGCTGCCCGCCACGCAGTCCCAGCTGTATTCGCGGGCGTTCTGCACCAACTCTTCAAGAACGATGCCGCCTTCGCGGTAAGGCTTCAGGGCGAGCCAGGCGTCATCGCATTCCGAAGGGTGATGGATCACGCGACAACCCCGGCTCGCGCCTTCACAGGCCGGCTTGATGAAGGCCTTGCCACCCAGTTCGACAACGCGCTGGCGCAGTTCCGACAGGCTTTCGACCCGCACGGAAAACACCGCTCGGTATTCTCCAGGGGAGGTGCTGGCCGCCGCTTCGAGCTGGCGGAAAATCTGCTTGTCCACGCCCGCCCGCGCTTCGCCCGGGGTAATGCCCGGCAGGCCGAAATGGCTGGCCAGCGCCGCACCGAGCAGCACCCCGCGATCGGAGAACGGCAGTACGCCGATCAGCTTCCAGCTGTCGGCATTCAGGCACCCCACCACCAGTTCAAGGGACGCCGCCACATCTTCCTCTGCCAGTGAGGTACTGCAGACGTGATCGGCCACCTGATCGTCATGGGGCTGAATCTTCTCGACCAGCAGGATGAGCCTGGCGTTGTAGAGCGACTTGCACAGCTCGCGCAGCTTCTGGATGTCGTGAACCCGATTGCCGTTGTAACCGACCACTACTACGCATGAAGTCGTATTCATAATGCCCCCGACCTGCAAAGTGAAAACCGCAACGGCGATGACTCAGTCATGCAGCGACGCATTGGATTTACGGTTGAGCCAATACCAGGCCAGGATCCCTGCGGCACCGATGGCGGCCAGCACCAGCGCGTTGTACGGCGCCGGCACCACCCGCATGATCAACACGGTCAGCCCGGCCCCCACTCCCAGGGACACTTCCTTGACGAACATGTTGTTTTGCTTGACCGAGAAGTAATCCAGGTAGCTGAAGGCGCATTCGGCGATGGACAGCAGCGCCACCCAGACCAGCGCCCCGGCGAGGGTTTCGACATGGAACGCGGCGGGCGAAGACAGCACCGCAAAGCCGCCGACGATGATCCCGATCACCGCCACGACCTTGAAGCGCCCGGTGCGCTCAATCAGCTTCATCACCAGCACCTGGGCGAACACCACTACGGCGCTGTTGAGGATCAGCATCAAGCCGTACCAGGCCGGCAGCTCGCCGGTCTTGAGCAGGATCGCCTGTGGCAGGATCGAGAACACCCCGAACAGCTTGATGCCCATGATGATGCCGGCGATCACCCAGGGCAGTTTGTTGCCCCAGTTGCTTCCGGTTTGACTGGCCGGGCGGGCGACCACCGGTTCAGTGGTGAAGGTCGCGCCGAGGGCGATCGGCAGGCACAGCAACACGAACGCCGCCGCACCGAGGAAAAACATCGTAGGCGTGAGAAGCGGCGACAGCAGGATCAAACCGGCCACCAGGCTGCCCATGTTCATGGCTACGCGGTTGTAGGCCGCGCCTTCCTTGGTCTGGGCCGCTTCGCTCTTGATCAGGTAACCGGCAATGGCAATGCCGTAGGCAAACAGTGCCGCAGCAAACATCACCATGCCTTGATGGCTGGTCAGCGCCAGCAGCACCAGGCCAAGGCCGGCACACAGCAGCGTGACGCTCAGGGAACGGCGGCCAAGCACCAGTAAAGTCAGGGGCAACAGCAGCAACAAGGCGCGATATCCAAGGGCCAGGATGCTGTTGGTAGCCGTGTCGAGCCAGACGTTGGCCTTGCCCAGCACCGCGAACAGCGAGACGGCGGTGATGATCCGGATCGTGAATAGCCGCAGGTTGATGACCGGTTTGGCTACCGCGACCGTTGTTTCGACACTCATGCAGCACCTCAGGAACCGGGTGAACGCCCGCCGACAAAGGCCGACCTTCAGAAAAGTCTGTAAGGGCATGGTAGAGAGAGAGGCTTGTCCTGATCAGGGCAAGTTCGTATAGAATCCAACGAACTTTACTGCCGGAGAGACCAGTAAAATGCAGGTTCAACGTGCAGTCATTGCCGCCATTGAATTCCAGCCCGGCGCGCCGCTGGTGCAGCAGATCGTCGATCAGTTGACTCAGGCGATCAGCACCGGTGGCCTGCCCCACGGCGCCAAGCTGCCGCCGATTCGCGAACTCTCCGACTTGATGAACGTGGGCAAATCCACGGTGGTCGATGCCCTGGACCGCATGCGGGCCAAGGGGCTGGTGGTGTCTCGCCAGGGCTCCGGGCATTACGTGCATCGCTCCGAAGCGGCACTGAAAAGCGGCACCGGCCCGGACCTGCAACCTCAGGACACCCTCAGCGTGATTCGTCGCGCCTTGCTGCTGGACAACGGCACGCTGCGTCCCGGCTGCGGTTTTCTGCCGACCTCGTGGCTACCCGCCGAAGAATTGCAGAAAGCCGTGCGCAGCACCTTGCGTGCGACGTCGTTGCGCATGGGCGAGTACGGCGTAGCCGGCGGTTACTTGCCGTTGCGCCAGGCCCTGCGGGTCAAACTGGCGACCTTCGGCATCGAAGCGTCGGTGGACCAGATCATCACCACCGCCAACACCATGCAGGCCATCGACCTGCTGATGCGCCTGCTGGTCAAACCCGGCGACACCGTGCTGCTCGACGACCCCTGCTACTTCAACATGCACGCCAACCTGGCATTGCATGGAGCCAAAGTCATCACCATCGCCCGGGATTGCGACGGCATGGACCTCGACGCCTTCGAGCAACTGCTGATCGCCCACAAACCCGTGCTGTACATGACCAACAGCACGCTGCATAACCCCACCGGCCACTCGTTCACCCCGGCCCAGGTCTACCGCTTGCTGGAACTGAGCCACCGCCATGGCTTCCACATCGTCGAAGACGATCTGTACTGCGACATCCAGCAACGCCGCACCCCCCGCCTGGCGGCCAGCGGGCTGGACAACGTGAGTTATGTATCGGGCTTCTCCAAGACCCTGACCGCCAACAGCCGCGTCAGCTACACCGTGCTGTCACCGCAACTGGCGGCACGCATGGTCGCCCTGAAAATGGCCTGCGGCGGGGTGACGTCGGAGCTGGCGGAACAGATCACCTGCACCATGCTCAGCGACGGCAGCTATGCCAAGCATGCGCGACGCACGGTGGATCGGTTGTATGAGTCCAATAGTCGTGTGGCGAGTTGGCTGGCGGAGGCTGGGTGCTCGCTTTCCTCGTTGCCCGGCGAAGGTGTGTTTATCTGGGCACGGTTGCCGGAGGGCTTGCACGCCGAGAACCTGGCTCGCCAGGGGCTGGAGAACAATATGGTATTGGCGCCGGGCACCTTGCTGAGCAAAGGACCGGATGCCAGCCAGTTCCTGCGCTTCAATGTGGCGCACAGCGACAGCCTGCAGGTGCGGGAGCGGTTTTTTCGGTTGCTTGATAATCCCCAAAAATAGCTGACTGCCTCGGCCCTGTGGGGGAGCGGGCTTGCTCCGGGCGGCGATCCGACGAAGGGGCCATCACATTCAAAATTGATATTGCCTGACACGCCGCCATCGCGAGCAGGCTCGCTCCCACAGGGGCCAGCGTCATGCTCGATATCAGCGATGACGCTAGTCCAATGTGGGAGCGAGCCTGCTCGCGATGAGGCCGTCACATCCAGCATCAATGTTGCCTGACACACCGCTATCGCGAGCAGGCTCGCTCCCACAGGGTCCGCGGTGTCCCGGCCATCGCCGGCCACCAGATCGCTACGATTGCCGACCTTATCCTTGCCGGCTAACTTTGCCCGGTCGCTGCCAATTCAGCGACCGGGCCTGAGAACCCGGGTAAACTGCACGCGCACTAGCGCCCAAATCACGATTGTTGGCGTTTTTTTATGCCCGCATTTCGTGCAATGGCGGCTGTGCGTGGGAGACCTTCGGGTCTGCCGGGTCGTGCAACCGGTTTCTCAGCCTGCGCATAGCTGCCACCCATTCGCCTGAGAACGAACGTGGCGGCTCTACTTTGATTTCTGGAGTATTGCCAATGCACGCTATTGATCTGTCCGCTTCACCGGTCATCCCACACCACCTGACCAACAGGAGGTGAAGCCCAATGACCAATCCCCAAGACCTCAAAACCATCGGCCTCACCCCGTTCTCCTACCACGCCAACGAACCCCTGTTCCGCATCAATGCCGGTGTCCCGGTGATCGAAGCCCTCTATCACGCCTCCGACCTGCTCCACGTAGCCAAACTGCTCGCCTCAGACGCCGCCATGGTTCGCGACTCCGACCGACTCGCCTGGGCCTCGCATTTTTTGCAGGACATGAGCAAAGCAATCATCGATGACGTGGTGAAAGTGCTCGATGCACCCTGTAACAACCGCGCCTGAATGAAAAAGCCCCACGTTTCGTTTGAATCGCGGGGCTTTTCAGATATTCGACGATGTGATCAGACGACTGCCAGTCGATCAACCATATCCGGAAACTTCTCAACCAACCTGATCAGCAAGGCGGCCTGAGCATTGGGCTTCGACTTTTCCTGCTCCCAGTTTCTCAGGGTGCTGGGACTGGTTCGAATTCGCTTGGCAAAAACGGCCTGGGACATGTGTAGTTTTTCCCGTAGCGCAACGATTTCTTGCGCCCCCACCTCTGGTGCAGGGATGTCCTCCACTACCGTATTGCGCAACGTAATCTTGCCTTCGCGTTGAGCCGCCATCTCATCAACGCCCTGCATCAACTCTGCAAACAGGTCGCGTTTTTTCATGGGGTACCTCGTTTTTTTAACTCTGTCTCTATGGCTTTCTTGAGCACCTTCTCTTGGTCGGCGGTCAAATTCTCAAGCTCATCTTTGTCATAAATTGCGAACATCCAGAACTGGCCATTATTCATAAGCCAATAATAGATAACCCGCAAGCCACCTCGCCTACCTTTACCTCGGCGTCCATCAGCCCAACGCAGCTTTCGGAAACCGCCCGTTCGAGGCATGACATCACCCGCTTGCGGGTTCAACTGCATGTGCGACTGCAAAGCACGATACTCATCGTCCGTCAGATAATCGCCAACGGTTGCAGTGAAGGATGTGGTTTCGAAGAATACGGTTCGCATCGGCAAACTATAGGCAATTTGCTTATAGTCATGCAACCGACGAATCATCTTCCTGACGAGCAGCCCTTGCGATTTGCCCCAACAAAAAGCCCCGCTCTTCTCTCGAAGGCGGGGCTTTTCTTTACAGCATCCGACGCTTAAGGCGCGTACGTCAGCAGCAACTCGGTCGGCACTTTGAAGTCCAGGGACATCATTACGCTCAACGCGGTAATGGTGAAGATCGAGAACACGAACAGCTTGCGTGCCCAGACCGTGTCATCCACTGCCTTGTAGCCGGTCCAGGCCATGTACAGCCAGTACATGCCCATGGCCGCGGCAACGGCGAGGTAGCTCATGCCGGCGTAGCCGCTGAAGGTCAGCATCAAGGTCGCCACGAGGAAGGCCAGGATGTAGATCAGGATGTGCTTCTTGGCCACCTGGATGCCGCGCTTCACTGGCAGCACCGGAATCGATGCGGCCAGGTAATCGTTGAAGCGGAAGATCGCGATGGCGTAGGAATGCGGCATCTGCCACAGGCTGAACATCACCAGCAGGGTCAGCGCGGCCATGTCGAAGGTGTTGCTGACTGCGACGTAGCCAATCACTGGCGGCATGGCGCCCGACAGACTGCCCACCAGCGTGCCGTGAACCGACTTGCGCTTGAGGTACAGGCTGTAGAAGCCGACGTAGATCACGAAGCCGATCACCGCGAACAAGGCGGCCAACGGGTTGGCCACCTTGTACAACAGCGCAACGCCGGCGACACCCAGGACGGTCGCATAGATCAGGGCCAGTTTCAGGGAGATCAAGCCCTGGACCAGCACGCGGTTCTTGGTGCGCTCCATCTTGATGTCGATGTCGCGGTCGATGCAGTTGTTGAACACGCAACCGGAGGCAACCACCAGGGACGTGCCGATCATGGCGGCCAGGAAGATGGCCAGATCGACATGCCCTTTGGAGGCCAGGAAAAATCCGCCTGCCACAGAAAGCACGTTACCGAAAATGATCCCCGGTTTGGTGATTTGGATAAAGTGCTTGAGGGACATGCGGACTTACCTCACTTCGCCATCATGAACGTGTGGATGCTGAACATGATCCACAGCGACAGGCCAACCAGCAGGACGATCACGATCGCGGCGAAGACAAACGCAATCACGTTGTTTCGCTGGGCGGCCGAACGGTCCAGGTGCAGGAAGTACACCAGGTGCACCAGCACCTGGATGACTGCGAACGCGACGACGATCATCAGGGTGATCGACTTCGGCAGCGTCGGGTACATCACCAGACCGAACGGGATCAGGGTCAGGATCACCGACAGGATGAAGCCGATGCCGTAGGACTTGACGCTGCCGTGACCGGCGTCGTGGCTGTCATGGCCATGGCCATTTTGGGAATGAGCTGTGTTAGCCATTTACATAGTCCCCATCAGGTAAACAACGGTGAATACGCAGATCCACACGACGTCCAGGAAGTGCCAGAACAGGCTCAGGCAGCTCAGACGGGTCTTGTTGGTCGCCGTCAGGCCGTTTTTCTGCACCTGATACATCATGATCGCCATCCAGATCAGACCGCTGGTCACGTGCAGACCGTGGGTGCCGACCAGGGTGAAGAACCCGGACAGGAAGCCGGAACGGCTAGGGCCGTAGCCCTCGGAGATCAACACGTGGAACTCGTTGATTTCCATGCCGATGAAGCCGGCACCGAACATGAAGGTCATGGCCAGCCAGCCCAGGACCTGCTTCTTGTTGCCCTTGAAGAACGCCAGCATGGCGAAGCCGTAGGTGATCGAACTGAACAGCAGCAGGGCGGTTTCGCCCAGTACGTATGGCAGTTCGAAGATGTCGTGGCCCGACGGGCCACCCGCTACGTTGTTAACCAGTACCGCGTACGCCGCGAAGATCGACGCAAACAGAATGCAGTCGGTCATCAGGTAGAGCCAGAAACCGAATACGGTCATCTCGCCCGAGTCGTGGTGATGGTCATCATGCCCATGTCCATCGACATGGGTGTGTCCAGCATTGGTCACTAAGTTCGACATGGTTTAAGCCTGTTCCAACGAGGTTTCAACACGGGTGGCGGTGGCCGGGATTTTCCCTGCCGCTACCAGACGCTTGTGCTGCTCGGCTTCGATGCGCTCGATCACGTCGACCGGCACCATATAGCCTTGATCATCACGGGCCGCGTGGATCACGAAGTAGATCACGGTGCCGGCCAGGCTAGCGATTGCCAGCCACCAGATGTGCCAGATCATCGCGAAACCGAACACGGTCAACAGAGCACCCATGACCACACCGGTGGCGGTGTTGTTTGGCATGTGGATCGGCTGGTACTTGGCCGGGGCCTTGTACGCGGTGCCGTTTTCCTTGGCTTCGGTGAACGGGTCGACGACGTCGGCTTTTGGCAGCACGGCGAAGTTGTAGAACGGAGGTGGCGACGAGGTCGACCATTCCAGGGTGTGTGCATTCCACGGGTCGCCGTGTTCGCACATGTTTTCCGGCTTCTTGCGGTCACGCACGCTGACGTACAGCTGGATCAGCTGGCAAGCGATACCGACAGCGATCATCACCGCACCGAACATGGCGACGTACAGGTACGGCACCCACTCAGGGTTGGTGGTGGCGTTCAGGCGACGGGTCATGCCCATGAAGCCCAGTGCATAGAGCGGCATGAACGCGACGAAGAAGCCGCTGATCCAGAACCAGAACGCAGCCTTGCCCCAGCCTTCGTGCAGCTTGAAGCCGAACGCTTTAGGGAAGTAGAACGCGAAACCTGCGATGTAACCGAATACCGCACCGCCGATGATCACGTTGTGGAAGTGCGCGATCACGAACAGGCTGTTGTGCAGAACGAAGTCGGCACCCGGGATGGCCAGCAGTACGCCGGTCATGCCGCCGATGGCGAAGGTCACCATGAAGCCCAGGGTCCACAGCACCTGGCTGGTGAAACGCAGACGGCCCTGGTAGATGGTGAACAGCCAGTTGAACAGCTTCACACCCGTCGGGATGGAAATCAGCATCGTCGCCAGACCGAAGAAGGCGTTGACGCTGGCACCCGAACCCATGGTGAAGAAGTGGTGCAGCCAGACCATGAAGCCCAGGATCGAGATCGCGCCCGATGCGTAGACCATCGAGTGGTGGCCAAACAGTTTCTTGCCGGTGAAGGTCGAGATGACTTCAGAGAAGATACCGAACGCTGGCAGGATCAGGATGTACACCTCAGGGTGACCCCATGCCCAGAACAGGTTCACGTACATCATCGGATTGCCACCAAGTTCGTTGGTGAAAATGTGGAAATCCATGTAACGGTCAAGCGTCAGCAGCGCCAGGGTAGCGGTCAGGATCGGGAACGAAGCCACGATCAGGACGTTGGCCCAGGTGCAGGTCCAGGTGAAGATCGGCATGTCCATCAGCTTCATGCCAGGGGTACGCATTTTCAGCACGGTGGCCAGGAAGTTGACCCCCGTCAGCGTCGTACCCAAGCCCGATAGCTGTAGCGCCCAGATGTAGTAATCCATCCCCACGCCAGGGCTGTATTGCAGGCCCGACAGCGGCGGATAGGCAACCCAGCCGGTCTTGGCGAATTCGCCGACGCCCAGGGACAGGTTGATCAGCACTACGCCGGACACCAGCAGCCAGAAGCTCAGGGAGTTCAGGAACGGGTAGGCAACGTCACGCGCGCCGATCTGCAGCGGCACTGCAAGGTTCATCAGGCCGGTGAAGAATGGCATCGCCATGAAGATGATCATGATCACACCGTGGGCGGTGAAGATCTGGTCATAGTGTTCAGGTGGCAGGTAGCCAGGCGAACCCTCGGTGGCCATGGCCAGCTGGGTACGCATCATGATGGCGTCGGCAAAGCCGCGCAGCAGCATGACCATGGCGACGATGATGTACATCACGCCGATTTTCTTGTGGTCGACCGACGTCAGCCACTCAGTCCACAGGTAGGTCCACTTCTTGAAGTAGGTGATACCCGCGAACAGCGCCAGACCGCCGAGCGCGATCATGGCGATGGTCACCATTACGATCGGCTCGTGGAACGGGACCGCTTCCCAACTTAATTTACCAAACATCGTTTACTCCTCTGCCCCGGCAGCTGAATGCGCGTTCATGTCCATTCCTTGCGTAGCGGCCACTTCTTTCTCTTCTTTCTCGTGCTTCACTTTCGGACCCGGTTTCATGCCTTCGTACTTGTCGACGATGGTCTGGAACAGGTTCGGCGTCACCGAGGAGTAGAGCTCGACTGGGTTGTTCTGGCTCTGCTTGGCAAGGGCTGCGTATTCAGCTTGTTCAAGCTGTTTAGGTGCCTTTTTGACTTCACTTACCCAGGCGTCGAAATCTTCCTGGCTCGTTGCGATCGCTTTGAATTTCATGCCGGTGAAACCCGCGCCGCTGTAGTTGGCGGAGATACCGTCCATTTCAGCGTTTTCGTTGGCGATCAGGTGCAGCTTGGTCTGCATGCCAGCCATCGCGTAGATCTGGCCGCCCAGCGCAGGGATGAAGAACGAGTTCATCACGGCGTCGGAAGTGATCTTGAAGTTGATCGGGGTGTGCGCCGGGAACACGATCTTGTTGACCGTGGCGACGCCTTGTTCCGGGTAGATGAACAGCCACTTCCAGTCCAGCGCAACCACTTCAATGGTGATCGGCTTCACGTCGGATTCCAGCGGCTTGTACGGGTCAAGGGCGTGGGTCGACTTGTAGGTGACATAACCCAGGGCAATGATGATCAGCACCGGAACAGCCCACACCGCGATCTCGATCTTGGTGGAGTGGTTCCATTTCGGGGTGTAGGTGGCGTTGGTGTTGGACGCGCGGTATTTCCAGGCGAACAGGAAGGTCATGACGATGACCGGAACCACGACCAACAGCATCAGCAGCGTTGCGGTGATGATCAGGTTTCGCTCGTCCAGACCGACCTGGCCCTTGGGATTGAGCAAGGTCATGTTGCAGCCTGACAGCAACAACGTGCCGATCAGCGGCAATAAGCCTAGTAGTCTGGGGTACCTGTTTTTACTCATCTCACGACCTCTAAAGCAGCTTGCGCAATGCAGTTGGGTTTTGATCGCCAACACTTCACCCTGCCAAGGGTTGGCATTTTTCTTGGATTGAATAAGGGCATGCCCGTCGTGCGTCAGACGCTGTGCGACAAATCCCGGGCCTGCGGTGAGTTCTTATTCGAATACGTGGTCAAAGGCCTTTTTACAGACCAATTCCATTTGGTGCGGGTAGTTGGAGGCTCCGACACCTGGGCATCGCATGAAGCCACCAGGCCTCTCGACACCCTGTTCCTGCTCACGCCTGGTTAAGATTTGAGCAGTGCCGGGGATTCAGTGCGGGCGATTGTAGATATGTAACGTTTTATAAACCATGTCTCATCCCGAAATAATTTTTATCCGAACCGGCAACAATCATTACCCGTTTTTGCAAAAGCGGCGCATCTTATCGAAATTCATTCTCAACAAAAACACCACAATAAGTAGGTCTTCCACCCACGGTTCAGACAGTATCGGGTCCCTCTTCATCGCCCTTTACCTTGCCCAAGGCCCGATATGACGGGGGCTCCGGCCATTCGCCAGAGCCTGTTAAAACTGCCTGCTCGTGTTCGCAATGGAAAAAACCGCAAGCCTGCAAAACAGCCCAATTTCGTTACGTTTCCATGTACCAATCCGGCTCCCTCGAACGCCCTGCGACACCAACTCTGTGACAACATGTCGCACATGTGTCGCACCCTTGGCTGTCGCACATCACGGTCTTTTTACCCGGCCTCTGAAATGCGCTCTGCAAGACAAAAAAAGCCCCGGTCCTCTCTTCAAGGACCGGGGCTTTTTTGTCCGACAATGCGTGGCGACAGATGATCTCAGCGCAGCGCTTTGCGGTTACGCGACGTCAGCAATGGCACCAGCACCACGATCAGCACGAAGGCGACCAGCGCCCACTGCGCCAGCGACAGCCCGAGGATCGGCGGGTATGGCGTAGAGCAGAAACCATCGACCTGGAAACCCAGCGGAAAGATCTTCGCCAGTGGCAAGTCATCGACAATCGGTTGCAGCACATCGATGCCGCAGCTGACCGCTGGATAGAATTGTGTATAGACGTGATGCCCGGCAACGCCTGCACCTGCCACTGCACAGATCACCACCAGGGTTTCAAACACCGTGATACTGCGACGGCCGCGCATGGCCGCGCCAATGAAGGCAAAGATCGCGATCAGCAGCAACGCGTAACGTTGCAGGATGCACAGCGGGCAAGGCGCCTCGCCCAGAACAATTTGCATGTACAGCGCACCGCCGATCAGCGCCAGGCAAATGATGCCCAGCAATACCAGGTAGCGCCGTTCACGCCCCAACCGCATGGATTCATCGCTCATCGCGTTTCCCTTCAAGATATCGATTGCCCGCCAGTCTACACGCTGGCCCGGACCTTTGAGAGTCTGGAGCATGTGAGGGGGATTCGGGGGGAATAGACGACAAGGCGGTTAAGAAGGGATTAACTTTCTGACTTTTTTCAGCTCAGGACTGAGGTGAAGCATTCGCGAGCAGGCTCGCTCCCACATTGGTCCGCGTCGTATGCAGATCAAATTGTGGGAGCGAGCCTGCTCGCGAAGAAGGCGACTCGGTCCCCCGAGCCGCCGCAACCACTTACTCCAGCGCCGCTGCCGGCCCGAAGAACTCGTAACGGCTTTGCTTCTCCGGCACGCCCAGAGCCTTGAGGTGGCGCTTGATGGACGCCATGAAACCTTTCGGCCCCAGGAAGTAAGCATCCAGGTCACGCTGCTCCGGCAGCCACTCATGCAACTGCTGCTGGCTCAACAAACCAACCTTGTGCGCCGCCGGGCTCGCGCCGTCGTCCTCGGAGTAGCAATAGAAGCGCTTGAGCTGCGGGTGACGTTCGGCCAGCTCGTCGATCCAGTCGCGGAAGGCATGGACGCTGCCGTTGCGCGCGCAGTGGATGAAATGCACCGGCCGCTGGGTCTCCAGCGCCGCTTCGAGCATCGCCAGGGTCGGGGTGATGCCGACGCCGCCACTGATCAGCACCAGTGGCTTGTCGCTGGCGGTCAGGACGAACTCGCCCGATGGCGGGAACAACTGGATGCTGGCGCCGACCTGCAACTGGTCGTGCAGGAAGTTGGAAGCGCGACCACCGTCCTCGCGCTTGACGCTGATGCGGTACTGGCCATTGTTCGCCAGCGCCGACAGCGAGTAGTTACGACGGATCTCTTCACCGTCGAGGATCAGTTTCATGCCGATGTACTGACCAGGCTCTGCCACCAGGATCGGACCTTTGTCCGCAGGTTCAAAGTAGAACGAGGTGATCTCGGCGCTCTCCTCGACCTTGCCGGCCACGATGAACTCCCGCGCCCCGCGCCAGCCGCCCGGTGCCTGCTCCTTCTGGTCGTAGATGCTGGTTTCGGCACCGATCAGGATGTCCGCCAGTTGGCCGTAGGCCGCGCCCCAGGCCGCGATCACTTGCGCGGTGGCGATCTCTTCGCCCAATACTTCAGCGATGGCCCGCAGCAGGCAGCTGCCGACAATCGGATAATGCTCCGGCAGAATCTGCAGGGCCACATGCTTGTTGATGATCTTGGCCACCAGGTCGCCCAACTGGTCGAGCTGGTCGATATGGCGCGCATACATCAATACGCCATTGGCCAGGGCACGCGGCTGATCACCGCTGGTCTGGTGGGCCTGATTGAACAGCGGACGGACTTCCGGGTATTCGGAGAGCATCATGCGGTAGAAGTGCGTGATCAGCGCCTCACCACCGCTTTCGAGCAGCGGCACGGTGGACTTGACGATGGCACGGTCTTGAGCGCTCAGCATAAAGTAACTCCTGGTCTTCTTGGATTGCTAACGGATTACCCTATACGTATCAGCTTTCGTGCCAACTATTTAATCCTTTAAAATCAATTAGTTAGAAACTTGATAGTCATTTCGACACTGCCTGACTTATAGTCATACCGACTACACGGAGTCACTATGACTGCAAAATCCCTGCTCACCGCCCTGCTGCCCCTGGTCTCCGACCTGTCCCGCGAACTGCCCGAGGGCGAGCGTTATCGTCGCCTGCTGGAAGCCATGCGCGCCCTGCTGCCGTGCGACGCCGCCGCCCTGCTGCGCCTTGATGGTGAATGGCTGGTGCCACTGGCCGTCGACGGCTTGAGTACCGACACCCTCGGTCGGCGCTTCAAGGTCAGCGAGCACCCGCGTTTCGAAGCGCTGCTCAGCGGCCCCGGCCCGACCCGTTTCGCTGCCGACAGCGACTTGCCCGACCCCTATGACGGCCTGGTCGATGGCCTGGATGATCATCTGGAAGTCCACGACTGCATGGGTTGCCCGTTGTTCATCGACGAGCGCCCATGGGGCCTGCTGACCCTCGACGCCCTCGATCCGGAGCGCTTCGAACCGATCGAACTGGATGCCCTGCAAGCCTTCGCCAGCCTCGCGGCGGCCACGGTCAACGCCGCCGAGCGCATCGAACGGTTGAACAATCGGGTCGAAGATGAACATCAGCGCGCCGAGGTTTACCGCCAGGCCAGCGGCCAGCAGAATCGCGAGATGATTGGCCAGAGCAAGGCCCACAAGCGTCTGGTCGAAGAAATCAGCCTGGTGGGCGGCAGCGACCTGACCGTGTTGATCACCGGCGAAACCGGAGTCGGCAAGGAGTTGGTGGCCCAGGCCATCCATGCCGCCTCGCCCCGCGCCGACAAGCCGATCATCAGCCTCAACTGCGCCGCGTTGCCCGACACCCTGGTGGAAAGCGAGTTGTTCGGCCATGTTCGCGGCGCCTTCACCGGAGCGATGAACGACCGCCGCGGCAAGTTCGAACTGGCCAATGGCGGCACGCTGTTTCTCGATGAAGTCGGCGAGTTGTCTCTGACCGTGCAGGCCAAGTTGTTGCGTGTATTGCAGAGCGGTCAATTGCAGCGACTGGGTTCGGACCAGGAGCATCAGGTCGACGTGCGCCTGATCGCGGCGACCAACCGCGACCTCGCCGAAGAAGTGCGCAGCGGCCGTTACCGCGCCGACTTCTACCATCGCCTCAGCGTTTATCCGCTGCTGGTGCCGGCCCTGCGCGATCGCGGGCGTGATGTGCTGCTGCTCAGCGGTTATTTCCTTGAGCAGAACCGCTCGCGCATGGGCCTCAACAGCCTGCGCCTGAACAGCGACGCCCAGGCCGCGCTATTGGCCTACGACTGGCCCGGCAACGTGCGCGAGCTTGAACACCTGATCGGCCGCAGCGCCTTGAAAGCCCTGGGCAATTGCAAGGAGCGGCCGAAGATTCTCAGCTTGAGCGCAGCCGACCTGGACTTGCCCAACGCCGGCGTTGAAGCCGCTGCCGAGCACCCCGTCGCCACCGTCATGCAAGCGGCGACCGGTGATTTGCGCGAGGCTACCGAGCGTTATCAGCGCCAATTGATCGGCGCCTGCCTGGAGCGCCACAACAACAACTGGGCAAGCGCAGCCCGTGAGCTAGGCCTGGATCGGGCGAACCTGGGGCGGATGGCCAAAAGGCTCGGCATGAAGTGAAGGACCCTTCGCGAGCAGGCTCGCTCCCACAGAGGCAGCGACAATCCCTGCTCGCGAAGGCGGCCTGACATTCAATGGAAATGCTAAAGCCTGCCCCAAACAAGTCGATAACCCGGCATCGAAGTCATTGGCGATCCCTGGATTGCCCGTCACCTTTTTCCAGAGAAGGTTCCTATGTCCTCCACCAAAGCCCGCGCAGACTCACTTTCGCTTCTGCTGTTTACCTTGCGCAGCGGCAAGCTGATGGCGATCAACCTGCTCAAGGTCAGCGAAATCATTCCCTGCCCGCCACTGACCAAACTGCCGGAGTCGCACCCCCACGTCAAAGGCATCGCCACCCTGCGCGGTGCCTCGCTGTCGGTGATCGACCTCAGCCGTGCCATTGGCGAGCGTCCGCTGGAAGACCCCAACGGCGGTTGCCTGATCGTCACCGACGTCAGCCGCTCCAAGCAGGGCCTGCACGTGCAGGCCGTGAGCAAGATCGTCCATTGCCTGACCACCGACATCCGCCCTCCACCCTTCGGCTCCGGTGGACTGCGTGCCTACATCACCGGCGTGACGTCGGTCGATGGCACCCTGGTGCAAGTGCTGGACATCGAAAAAGTCATCCACGGCATCGCCCCGGCGCAAATCGAAATGGCGCCGACCGAACTGAGCATGGAAGACGCCGAACTGCTCGGCAACGCGCGCATCCTGGTGGTCGACGACAGCCAGGTCGCCTTGCAGCAATCGGTGCACACCCTGCGTAACCTTGGCCTGCAATGCCATACGGCCCGCAGCGCCAAGGAAGCCATCGACTGCCTGCTGGACCTGCAAGGCACCGCGCAGCAGATCAACCTGATCGTCTCGGACATCGAGATGTCGGAAATGGATGGCTACGCCTTCACCCGCACCCTGCGGGAAACCCCGGATTTCGCGCATCTTTATGTACTGCTGCACACCTCGCTGGACAGTGCGATGAATGCCGAGAAAGCACGACTGGCGGGGGCGAACGCGGTGCTGACCAAATTCTCTTCGCCGGAATTGACCCAGTGCCTGATCACCGCGGCCAAGGCTGTCGCCGAACAGGGTTATTGAGTGTTGAGCGAAGAATTCTGCTGGCTGATGCGGCGCGACCTCTCTGTCGTCGTGCCCTCCCCGGATTGGCCTGCGGGCCTGCAACTGAGCGAGTACCGCCCCGAACTGGGTGTCGCCGTGCACCGGTTGATGGAGTTCGGTTATCTCGATGGTGGCGGTCGTGTAGCCGAACTGGAGATGTGGCAACGGCAGTTCGAAACCGACCCGGAATATGACTCGGCCCTGTGCTTCATTGCCCTGGATGCCGGAGAAGTGGTGGGTGTTTGCCAGTGCTGGACCAGCGCCTATATCAAGAACCTGGTGGTGCACCCGCGGTTTCAGGGCCGGGGGTTGGGCCGTGCGCTTTTGTTGCAGGCGTTCAAGGTGTTCCAGCAGCGACGTGAAGGCTTCGTGGACCTGAAGGTACGTGAAGACAACCTTCGGGCGCGGCGTTTGTATGAAAGCGTCGGGATGCATGCAGTCCGCCGGGAACCGGTTCCGCTCTGACACACCGCCATCGCGAGCAGGCTCGCTCCCACAGGGGATTGCATTCCAAATGTGTGGGAGCTTGCTCCGGGCGGCGTTCCGATGATGGGGCCGACACAACTACCTCAAAACCTTCAGGCATACTCACCTTCCGGACACAGCACCAAGGATGCCTGATCAATGAAAGCAGCAACCCTGACTTTTCTCTGCCTCACCACCCTCACCCTCCAGGCCCACGCCTCCAGCCCCGACGCCTGGGCCACCTACGACAAAGCCGTACTTGCCAGTTGCACCAAGGCCAGTGGCCTGAAGGACAGCAAACCGGTCGGCAACGCCGCGCAGTTCGATGACCGGGTCGGCTACACCGCGCTCCTGCTCCAGGGTCAGTACCCGCAAAAGCACATGAAAGGCGCACAAGGCACCGAGTTGTGCCTGTACAACAAAAAGAGCAAAACCGCGTATGTCACCGAATGGGACTCCATCCGCCCGGCCGGCAAGGCAAACTGAGTGGCGCATAACTTGCTTCGATAGCGGCCTTTGCGGCGGCATTCTGTCGTCGTTTCATGCCCTGTGATGCGAACGAACGCTCAATGAATACGACGTTTTCCTGTGTAGGCTGCGGCAAATGCTGCAACGACCACCATGTGCCCCTGACCCTGAGCGAAGCCCGGATGTGGGCAGCCGATGGCGGTCAGGTGATCGTGCTGGTGGAAGCTTTTCCGAGTAATGGCCTGGGCCTGCCGGTGCACCAACGGGAACACGCCGAACGCCGCTCGGCGGCGGTGCGCAGCGGTGAGTCCGAGGCGTACGTGGCCATCACCTTCGCCGCCTACAATGTCGGCCCCTGCCGGAATCTTGACGAAGACAACCTCTGTCGTATCTACGAACGCCGGCCGCTGGTATGCCGTATCTATCCGATGGAAATCAATCCGCACATACCTCTGAACATCGCCGTGAAGGAATGTCCGCCTGAGTCGTGGGAAAAAGGACCGGACCTGATTGTCGGTGGTGAATTGGTCGACCGGGAATTGTCGGAATTGATCCTGCGCTCCCGTCAGGCGGATCGTGATGACATTCTGATGAAGGACGCGATTTGTGCGTTGCTGGGGATTCGCACGACAGCCCTGAAGGGTGACGGGTTTACCGCTTATCTTCCGGATATGGCGGAGTTCGCCGCGATCATCGACGACCTGGCCGGGCAAACGTTGCCGCAGTGGGCCAGCGAATGGCGGTTTCATGTGTCGGGGGAGGATATTGCCGGGCAAGTGCTGGCCGCGGGTGCGCAAGTGACGGCGGATGCGCCGGCGAATTACTCGTTTATTTCGTTGCGGGCGGTTTGATTCAACAGATGTGTTGCCTGTAGCGGCCCCATCGCGAGCAGGCTCGCTCCCACCTTTGATCGCATTCTCATTGCAAGAACGCAGTCTCTTTGTGGGAGCGAGCCTGCTCGCGAAGACGGCAGGCCGGGCACTACAAACCTGAAGCCTTAGCGCTTACCCATCGACCGACGAGTCCCCGGCGGTGCCATGCCCGGCGTCTTGGTGTGGCCGTTCTTGGCGCCGTTCTTGTACCACGGCTGGTTGGAACCCTTGGCGGCTGCCAGCTCACCCGGCTTGAACGGGAATTTGAAGGCCGGGATCTCGGCTTTGGTTTCGCTGTCGGCGCTGGAGTCGACGCTGTCTGGCAGCTCTGCCTGCACGTCGCTCAGGGCGTCGGCGATCGGCGGTTGTTTCGGGGAAGTCATGAAAGCTCCGGGTGGTGCATTAATTGTCGGGCCCGGTGAGCGGGCCGCATGCCACAGTATAAGAAGTGCGGCAGTATAACTGGATGAAGCACCGCAAGCTGCAAGCTTGCATTGACCGCCTGACGACTCGCACAAATCCCGCGAAGAATGTTAGCGTGCTCATCATTCTTCACCGCCCGACGAGCCCGCCTCCCATGAAAAAGACCGTCCTTGCATTCAGCCGCATCACCCCGCAAATGGTTGAACGCCTGCAACAAGACTTCGACGTCATCGTGCCGAATCCGAAAAACGGTGACATCAACGCCCAATTCAACGAAGCCCTGCCCCATGCCCATGGCTTGATTGGTGTAGGCCGCAAACTCGGTCGTGCGCAGCTGGAGAACGCAGCCCGTCTGGAAGTGGTGTCCAGCGTCTCGGTGGGCTACGACAACTATGACCTGGCCTACTTCAACGAACGCGGGATCATGCTGACCAACACTCCGGATGTGCTCACCGAAAGCACCGCCGACCTGGCGTTTGCCCTGTTGATGAGCAGCGCCCGTCGCGTTGCCGAACTGGATGCCTGGACCAAGGCAGGGCAATGGCAGGCCACTGTCGGTGCGCAGCTGTTCGGTTGCGATGTGCATGGCAAGACCCTGGGCATTGTCGGCATGGGCAATATCGGTGCGGCCATCGCCCGGCGCGGCCGTCTGGGCTTCAACATGTCGGTCATCTACAGCGGCAACAGCCGCAAGACCGGGCTGGAACAGGAACTCGGCGCACAGTACCGCAGCCTCGATCAATTGCTGGCCGAAGCTGATTTCGTCTGCCTGGTGGTGCCGCTCAGCGAGAAAACCAGACATTTGATCAGCCATCGTGAACTGGCGCTGATGAAGCCGAGTGCCATTCTGGTAAATATTTCCCGTGGTCCGGTGGTGGATGAGCCCGCACTGATCGAAGCGCTGCAAAACAACCGCATTCGTGGTGCCGGGCTGGACGTATACGAAAAAGAACCGCTGGCCGAATCGCCACTGTTCCAGCTGAAAAATGCCGTGACCTTGCCGCACATCGGCTCGGCCACCCATGAGACCCGCGATGCCATGGCCAACCGTGCCTTGACCAACTTGCGCAGCGCCCTGTTGGGGGAACGACCGCAGGATCTGGTCAACCCGCAAGTCTGGAAGGGTTGAAAAAAAGGGCAGGCGTTATAAGCGCCTGCCATTTAATACAAAGAACAAAAACAATATCACGCTCAACCTGTAAAAAACTGTCCGGATACACACGCTGCAATTCAGTCAACAACCAAACAGTAAAAACGGGCGATAGACTCTCCTTACTTACCCAAGCCATAACGGGAACGATAACGGAGATCAACAACTTGAACACATTCACAACAAGCCAACTCATTCGATTCAGCAAAGTTACACTGATGCTGTTTATTAGTTTCTTTGGATTGCTGATGCTTTACAGCAATCTCACGGATTACTCGACCAACTATGAATACCTTGCCCATATCCTGAGCATGGATACTACGAATGGCCGCCAAAAATACAGCTACAGGGCTATTACCTCCCCCATGCTGCAGCACCGGATTTACTGGCTGATCATTACACTTGAAGTGGTCTTCACCCTATTTTGCCTTCTAGGCTCCTATTGCCTTTACAGAAACATCAACGCGAGCCTCGAACAATTTCACGAAGCAAAAAAACCTGCACTGATAGGACTGTTGATCGCCCTCTTTCTTTATTACGTCGGCTTTCAAGTGATCGGTGCCGAATGGTTCAATATGGATGAGTCAGACACATGGAACTACAACGAATGGACCCGACATATTGTTGATTTCCTCTTTCCGCTACTGATATATATCGCGATGAAAGTCGAGCGCTGAGGCATCGGCACTCGACGTCATCACCTCAGGCCAGCTTGCCGTTGCACAGCACTTGCGGCGCCTTGAGTTTGCGAAACACCAGGACGTTCCCCGACATCACCAATACCAGCCCCAACAATGCCGGCATCGTCCACTGATAACCCTCGGCGAACGCTGATACGTTGAGCGCCACCACCGGGAACAGCACCGTGCAATACGCAGCCCGCTCAGGCCCCATGCGACCGACCAGCGTCAGGTAGGCGGTGAAACCGATCACCGACCCCGGAATCACCAGGTACAAGAGTGACCCGATGTAACGCGCGCTCATGTCCATGTCGAAGGGAATGCCTTTGACCAGGCACCACACCGTGAGCATCGCCGCTCCATAAGCCATGCCCCAGGCATTGGTGGTCAGCGGCTTGAGACCGGCCTTCTGTTGCAGGCTCGAAAGCATGTTGCCCGCCGAGAAACACAAGGTGCCGCACAGGGCCAGACCGAGACCGAGCAACGTTTCCGGGCTGGCGGTATGCCCGGCCAGTTCCGGCCAGAACAGCAGGCCCAGCCCCAGCAGACCCAGCGCACCGCCCATCAACACATTACGGGCGATTTTCTGACCGAAGAACACCCGCGCGTTGAGGGCATTCCACAGGGTAGCGGTGGAAAACACCACGGCCACCAGACCGCTGGGGATCCATTGGCTCGCGCTGAGGAAGCACATGAAGTTGACGCAGAACAGACACAACCCCTGAGCCAGGCAGATGAGGTGCCCGCGGCGGTTCATCACTTGCAGGCGTCGGCTGAGCAACAGGATCACGAACAGCACCAGCGCGGCGAGACCGAAGCGGTAAACGATCGACACGGGAATGGCCACCACGCCCAGTTGCCATTTCAAGGCAATCCAGGTGGTACCCCAGATCAGCACGGTCAGCAGGTACAAAGAAAGGTTCATGACTAAGGCTCCTCGATAGGTGCCCAGTGTCCGGCGCCATGCCCTGGCGCACTTGCATAAACTTGCGCTTTTGTCTGGCGACAGGCTGGCAGGCACGCGTCTACGGAGTAGGATGCAAGGCGTTGGAGAGAACCCATATGGCCGCACTGGACAACCTGCAAGTCTTTCAAGCCCTCAACCGCTCGCCCAATGCTCGCCTCGAGCACAGCGCCGAGCTCGGTGACGGCTTGTCCGCAGCCTTGTGGAGTAATCACCACGACGCCCAGGAATACGAAGCACCCAGCCACCACACGTTGTCCTGTTACATCGCCGGCGGTACCGGCACCTTTCGCCGCGATCAGCCCGACAACAAGGGCGGCCCGGACAAACTGTGCATCCTCCCGGCCGATCACCAGTCAGGCTGGGTGATCAACGGCGATATTCGCTTGGCACACCTGTATTTCAGCCCCGAACAATTTGCCCTTGGCTGCGTCACCCTGCTCGATCGCGAGCCACGGGAAATGCAACTGCGCGAGCAGACCTTTCTCGATGATCCGCAGCAGGCGCTGCGCTTTCGGCAGTTGATCACCTTGAACTGGGACGAGCCGGGCGAGCGCCTGCTCACCAGCAGCCTGGCTCACGAACTGCTCAGCCATGCCCTGCTCAGCCAGGTCAACGTGCGGCAGGGTTTGCGCCTCAAGGGAGGGCTAGCTGCGCATCAGCGTCGGCATCTGGTGGAGTTCATCGACAGCCATCTGGACGAGGCCATCAGCCTCGGTCAGTTGGCGGCGTTGTGCGCGTTGTCCGAATACCACTTCGCGCGGATGTTCCGCGAAAGCTTCGGCTTGCCACCCCACCAGTATGTACTGGCGCGGCGCCTTGGCCGGGCGCGGGAGTTGCTGCGCATGACGTTGCAGCCGTTGGGGGATATTGCGCTGGCCTGTGGTTTTTCCAGTGCCAGCCATTTCACCAACCGGTTTCGCCAGTCACTTGGCGGGACGCCCGGTGAGTATCGGCAGGCTTTTTTACGCTAGGCCCGGGATCTTCGGCGCCTTTCAGGGCGCCATCGCGAGCAGGCTCGCTCCCACAAGGTCCGGCGGTGCTCACCGTTTTTTTGATCACCTTATTCCCCTGTGGGAGCGAGCCTGCTCGCGATGAACGATGACGCGGTCTACCGTCAAAACTCCAAAGTACTCGACAACGTCACCTGCCGCGAATCCCCCATCGACACAAAGAACCGACTCGCCGCCGAGGTGTAGTAGGTGCGGTCGAACAGGTTCTTCACGTTGAGCTGGAACTTGACCTTCTGCCCTTCGACTTTGGTGTCGTAGGTGGCGAACGCATCGGCCACGGTGTAGCTCGGCAGATCGAAATCGTTTACCGCGTTGCCCGCGCGCTCACCCACATAACGCGCCCCGGCGCCAACCCGCAATTGATCACCGCCAATGACGCTGCCGAAATCATAGACGGCCGACAACGAGCCGCTGTTCTTCGCCACGTTTTGCAGTTGATTGCCTTGGTAAACCGGGTCTTCGGTGACCTCGGCATCGGTGTAGGCGTAGCTGCCGATCATGCTCCAGTGATCGGTGAGCTGACCGCTCAGGTCCACTTCCAGGCCACGGGAACGCACTTCGCCAGCGGCACTGTAAATCGTGGTCGGGCCTTCGGCGTTGGCCACCAGTACATTGCGTTTCTTGATGTCGAACAGCGCGATGTTGCCGGTGACGCGGCCCGGCAGATCGAGCTTGGCACCCAGCTCCCAGGACTTGGCTTCTTCCGGCGCCATACCGCCGTCAAGCACGGTACTGCTCCCGCTCAATGGCGCGATGGTCGAGTTGGGTTTGAATGACTCGGTGTAGCTGCCATAGAACGACAAGGCATCGGTGTACTTGTACACAAGGCCCGCGCGCGGCACCCATTTCTGCCCGTTGCTGTCGGTGTTGGCGTGGAACGGCACACCTTTGCCGGCGTATTGGTCGTACACCTGGAAACGCGCACCGGCCACCAGAATCCACTGGTCGGTGAGGTGGATGGAGTCCTGCAGAAACACCGAATCGCTGCGCAGTTCATCGGTCTGTGCGCTGTCGGCCGCACTGACGGTGGTGCCCGGCACTTCCCGACCATAGACCGGATTGACGTAACTGAATGTGCTCAGGCTTTTCTGGCGGATCAGGTCTTCGCGGTAGATCTTGCGGTATTCGTCGTCGATGCCGAACAACAGATCATGCTGCATGCCGAGTACGTTCACGTTGCCTTCGAGGCTGGCGGTGGTGAATCGGTCGGTGCTGATGGCATTCTGAGTGCCATCCATGCTGCGGGTCAGGGTGCCCTTTTTGGTGTCGATGGCGGTCACGCGCACCTGGCTGGCATCGTAGGTTTCGCGGTTCCAGCTGTAGCCGAAGTGGGCTTGCCAGTTGTCGTTGAGTTCGTGATCGGCCTCGAAATGATAGAGGTCCGAGCGCCCCTCCATGTTGTTGAACGGCTCGTCGAGACGCTCGTTGCGCGAGATGTCCAGCGGGTGATTGGTGCGCGGATCGATCAACGTACCGCGGTCGAACGGTGTGAGGAATTCGCGGTGCTCATAGGAGAACAGCAGGCTGGTGCTTTCGCCGTACCAGGCCAGCGACGGCGCGATCAGGCTCTCGCGATGCACGCCGAAGTTACGCCAGTAATCTTCGTCTTCGTAGTCCAGCACCATGCGGTAGGCCAGCCCGGAATCGCCGAGGGCCCCGGTGCTGTCGAGACCGCCGCCGCTGCCGTTCTTGCCGTCGCCATAACTTGAGCCGCGCGCGGTCAGCGCGTTGTACCGCTCAAGTTCGGGCTTCTTGCTGACCATATTGACCACCCCACCCGGATCCTGGATGCCATAGAGCAACGAGGCCGGCCCCTTGAGCACTTCGACCCGGTCCACGCTGGCGTTGAGGCCACGGCCCTGCACGATCGGCATGCCGTCGCGCATGATCGAGCCATTACGGTTGTCGCCAAAGCCACGGACCATCACCGAGTCCTGGGTGCTGCCCAACGTGTTGGCCTGGGTGATGCCACTGACATTGGCCAGGGCGTCATCGAGATTGCGCGGCGCCTGGTCGCGAATGACCTGGGCCGGGACGACATTGATGGTCTGCGGGATTTCCTGAATCGGGGCCGAAGAGCGCATCACCGAAGAGGTCGGTGGCGGCTGATAGCTCATGGATTCATCCATCGTCGAGGTGATGGTGGTTGCGCCGAGATTCAATGCGCCTTCGGTTGGCCGAGGTTCCAGTGCGAAGGTGTGGCCGTCGGTGCGACGGAAGGTCAAACCAGAACCGGCGAGCAGACGTTGCAGGGCCTGTTCGGCGCTCATCTGGCCATTGATGGCCGGCGCATTGAGGCCGTACGGCGCTTCATCGGTGTAGACGACGCTGATACCGGTCACCCGGCTGAAATCACTCAGGGCCTGGGGCAGCGGTTTGGCGGCCAGCGCGAAATTGAATTGCCCACGCGACTGACTGCTGCCCGCCTCTGCGGCCAGCGCCACGCTCAGCGGCAACAACGCCATTGTCGAAAAGCTCAATGCAGACACACCCAACCATTGTTTGACCGAACCCGATTTTGCCCTGGACTTCATGACTCATGACCTGTGTAGAACCGCAACGGATGCGAATGACTCGCAGTTTCAGTCACTACACGGATGGCAATCGGGTTTACCTCAGCAAAAAATTGAAAATATTTTTATTCAGAGTGATGGGGTGTTTGAACGGGCCCCATCGCGAGCAAGCTGAACTGGTCAAGTAATCCCGGACACCGGTTACGGTGTTTATGCCGCTTTTTGCTCCATGGCTATTGGCGACAGATAGTTGTTGTAGCTGTGGAGCCTGGTGCGGTTGTAGTACATGAAGAAGCG
>NZ_MRCS01000027.1 GCF_002303925.1 Pseudomonas sp. ACN8 | reverse complement strand
GCTGTCGGCGAGTACCTATAGTCAGCGGGCGACGGCTTCGGCGTTATTGCCGGGGGCACTGGTCAGCCGATTGACTCTAACACTGTAAACACGCCTACCCCCTGTAGGAGCGAGCCTGCTCGCGATGGTCGTGAACGATGACGCGTGCTGCCTGGAAAAACGCAGCGCCTTCACATTCATCGCGAGCAGGCTCGCTCCTGCAGGAACGGAGTAAAGCTCACACTGACAAGGGGTCCCATGCCCAACCGCCCACCTCTCGACGCTGTGACCGCCCGCTGGATACCCTGGGTCGTCGCCATTGCCTTCTTCATGCAGTCCCTCGACGGGACGATCCTCAACACCGCCCTGCCCGCCATGGCCCGGGACCTCGCCGAAGATCCATTGCGCATGCAGGGCGTGATCATCGCCTACATGCTCACGGTCGCCTTGCTGATTCCCGCGTCCGGCTGGATCGCCGATCGCTTCGGCACCCGGAAAATCTTCTTCAGCGCGATTTTGCTGTTCAGCCTCGGCTCGCTGCTCTGCGCATTGTCGAGCAGCCTGAGCATGTTGATCGGCGCCCGGGTGATCCAGGGCCTGGGCGGCGCGTTGATGTTGCCGGTCGGGCGGCTGGTGGTGTTGCGCGCCTACCCGCGCTCGGAACTGGTGCGGATCATGGGCTTCATCACCATTCCCGGGCTGCTCGGTCCGTTGATCGGCCCGACCATGGGCGGCTGGATGGTGCAGTACCTGACCTGGCACTGGATCTTCCTGATCAACCTGCCGGTGGGGCTGGTCGGTTGCTACGCCGTGTGGAAATTCATCCCGGACCTGCGCGGTTCCGAGCGCACCCGTTTCGATAGCCTGGGTTTCGTGCTGTTTGGCGCGGCGATGATTCTGATCACTATCGCCATGGAGGGCCTGGGCGAACTGCACTTGCCGCACCTTCGGGTGATGTTGCTGCTGTTTGGCGGGATGGCGTGCCTGGCGGCGTACTGGTTACGCGCCGGGCATATCGAAAACCCGTTGTTCGCGCCGTCGCTGTTCAAGACCCGAACCTTTGCCGTCGGCATTCTCGGCAATCTGTTCGCCCGCCTCGGCAGCGGCGCCCTGCCCTTTCTGGTGCCGTTGCTGCTGCAAGTGGCGCTGGGCTATTCGCCGTCCCAAGCCGGGATGAGCATGCTGCCGCTGGCGGCGGCGGCGATGATCGCCAAGTGGGTGGCGCGGCCGCTGATCGAGCGCCTGGGTTACCGCATCGTGCTCACCGGCAATACCCTGGCGCTGGGGATCATGCTGGCGAGCATGGGCCTGGTCAGCGAGCAGACGCCGTACTGGCTGCTGCTGTGCCTGCTGGCGATCCTCGGGGCGATCAACTCCTTGCAGTTCACCGCGATGAACACCGTGACGCTGATCGACCTCGACGACGCCAGCGCCAGCAGCGGCAACAGTTTGCTGTCGGTGGTCGCACAGTTGTCCCTGAGTTTGGGGGTTGCCTGCGCGGGTGCGCTGCTCGGTGGCTTTACCGCGGAAATTGGCAATGATGGCGTGGACACGGTCCTGGGGGCATTCCAATTGACCTTCGTGACCGTGGGAATCATGGCGATGCTGGCCGCGACGATCTTCTCGCAACTGTCAAAAAATGACGGACGGCGAGTTAAGCGTCCGGAAGAACACATAGAGCCTTAGGGCGAATGGCCACTGGACTGGTACACTGCGCGACATTTTGTTTTGCAGGCCAGTCCCGTGACCACCATCGCCACCGAATTTAATACTTTGCCGCTGTCCGCCGCCATGCTGGCTAACCTCGACTCCCTCGGTTATGCCCAGATGACGCCGATCCAGGCGCAAAGCTTGCCGGTGATCCTCAAGGGGATGGACCTGATCGCCCAGGCCAAGACCGGCAGCGGCAAGACCGCCGCCTTCGGCATCGGTCTGCTGAACCCGATCAATCCGCGTTACTTCGGTTGCCAGGCGTTGATCCTGTGCCCGACCCGCGAGCTGGCTGACCAGGTCGCCAAGGAAATCCGTCGCCTGGCCCGTGCCGAAGACAACATCAAGGTCCTGACCCTGTGCGGCGGCGTGTCCCTCGGCCCGCAGATCGCTTCGCTGGAACACGGCGCGCACATCATCGTCGGCACCCCGGGACGCATCCAGCAGCACCTGCGCAAAGGTTCGCTGGTCCTTCACGGCCTGAACACCCTGATCCTCGACGAAGCCGACCGCATGCTCGACATGGGTTTCTACGATTCCATCGAAGAAATCATCATGCAGGCCCCGGAGCGTCGCCAGACCCTGTTGTTCTCCGCCACCTACCCGGTAGGCATCAAGCAGCTGGCCTCGAAGTTCATGCGCAACCCGCAGCAGGTGAAGGCCGAGGCGTTCCACGACGACACGCAGATCGAACAGCGCTTCTACGAGATTTCCCCGGATGACCGCATGAGCGCAGTGACCAAGGTTCTTGGCCACTTCCGCCCGGCCTCCTGCGTGGCCTTCTGCTACACCAAGCAGCAGGTTCAGGAAACCGTCGATCACCTGACCGCCAAAGGCATCTCCGCCGTCGGCCTGCACGGCGATCTGGAACAGCGTGACCGCGACCAGGTGCTGGCGATGTTCGCCAACCGCAGTACTTCGGTGCTGGTGGCGACTGACGTCGCGGCCCGTGGCCTCGATATCGACTCTCTGGACATGGTGATCAACGTCGAGCTGGCCCGTGATTCGGAAATCCACATTCACCGCGTCGGCCGTACCGGTCGCGCCGGTGAGAAAGGCCTCGCCATCAGCCTGGTGGCGCCGTCCGAAGCACAGCGCGCCCAGGCCATCGAGCAATTGCAGAAGACCCCATTGACCTGGGACCAGGTGGACAACCTCACCTCCAAGGGTGGCGGCCCGCTGTTGCCGCAGATGAGCACCCTGTGCATCGCTGCCGGCCGCAAGGACAAGGTTCGCCCGGGCGACATTCTTGGCGCACTGACCGGTGACGCCGGCATCCCCGGCGCCCAGGTCGGCAAGATCGCGATTTTCGACTTCCAGGCCTATGTGGCCGTGGAGCGCGGCGTCGCCAAGCAGGCCTTGCAGCGTTTGAACGATGGCAAGATCAAGGGCCGTTCGTTGCGCGTTCGTATTTTGTAAGCGATCTTCCAACCAAAGAAGATCCCCTGTGGGAGCGAGCCTGCTCGCGAATGCAATCTGTCATTTAGCCTATGGTTGACTGACACACCGCTTTCGCGAGCAGGCTCGCTCCCACAGTTTGTTTTGTGGCGAGTCATTGAGAGGACACCGTTTTGCGCTCTACCGAAGTCGTGATCATTGGCGCTGGCGCCGCAGGGTTGATGTGTGCACTGACCGCCGCCGGGCGTGGGCGCAAGGTATTGTTGCTCGACCATGCCAACAAGGCCGGCAAGAAAATCCTGATGTCGGGCGGTGGCCGCTGTAATTTCACCAACATGTACACAGAACCGGGCAATTTCCTCTCGCAGAACGCACACTTCTGCAAATCTGCCTTGGCCCGTTACACCCAGTGGGACTTCATCGACATGGTGGCCAAGCACGGCGTGCCGTACCACGAGAAAAAACTCGGCCAGTTGTTCTGCGATAACAAATCCAGCGACATCCTCGAAATGCTGCTCAACGAGTGCGAACAGGTCGGCGTCAGCCTGCACCTGGACACCTCGATCCAGACCATCGAGAAGCTCGAAAGCGGCTACCTGCTGGACACGACACTCGACCAAATCACCTGCGAATCCCTGGTAATCGCCACCGGCGGCCTGTCGATCCCGACCCTGGGCGCCACCGGTTTCGGTTACCAGGTCGCCAGGCAGTTTGGCCACGAATTGCTGCCGACCCGCGCCGGTCTCGTGCCGTTCACCATCACCGATCAGCTCAAGGCCTTGTGCACCGAGCTGTCCGGTACATCGGTGGATTGCCTGGTGAGCTGCAACGACCAGAGCTTCCGCGAGAACATCCTGTTCACCCACCGCGGCCTCAGCGGCCCGGCGATATTGCAGATCTCGTCGTTCTGGGAATCCGGCGATACCGTCGAGATCAATCTGCTGCCGGATCACGACGTACCGGGCTGGCTGCAACAGCAACAGGCCGAACGTCCCAACAGCGAGCTGAAAACCCTGCTCGGTGAAATTTTCACCAAAAAGATGGCCAATCTGTTGGCGGACAACTGGTTCGCCTCCAAACCGATGAAGCAGTACACCCACGCGGAGCTGGCCGATATCGCGGAAAAACTGGCGAGCTGGAAAGTCGTGCCCGCCGGCACCGAAGGCTATCGCACCGCCGAGGTGACCCTGGGTGGGGTCAACACCAATGAAGTGTCGTCCAAGACCATGGAGTCGCTGAAAAGCCCGGGGCTGTACTTCATCGGTGAAGTGCTGGACGTGACCGGGCATCTGGGCGGGTTCAACTTCCAGTGGGCCTGGGCTTCGGGCTACGCGGCCGCGCAGTACGTCTGATCCAACCCAAAACCTGTAGGAGCGAGCCTGCTCGCGATAGCGGCCTAACAGTCGACATCAATATTGAATGTACCGGCCTCATCGCGAGCAGGCTCGCTCCTACATTGAATACGTGTGGTATCAAGGAACAGATTTTGCTGTCTGATGTGATCGACGCCATTGCGTCGGCGTCATTAGTGGCTCAATTTAGCGTCATTGCCTCGGAAGGCCTTCGCATTTCATGTCATCGACTTCGTTCCGCCAGTCTCTGCGTCGCCTTTGGGCGCTGGATAAATTCAGCTACAGCGTGCGGGTATTCATTGCCCTGACCGGCACCATGGCGCTGTGTTGGTATCAGGATGAAATGGGCCTGCTGATCCCCTTGTTCCTGGGGATTATCGCCAGTGCCCTGGCCGAGACCGACGACAGCTGGCAGGGCCGTCTCAACGCACTGGCGGTGACGCTGGTGTGTTTCGCGGTTGCCGCTCTGTCCGTCGAACTGCTCTTCCCCTACCCCTACCTCTTCATCATTGCCTTCGCCCTGGCCGCGTTCTGCCTGACCATGCTCGGCGCCCTCGGCGAGCGCTATGGCGCGATTGCCTCGGCGACGCTGATCCTGTCGGTCTACACCATGATCGGTGTGGACCAGCGTGGTGGCGCGGTCACCGACTTCTGGCACGAACCCCTGCTGTTGGTGGCCGGTGCTGCCTGGTACGGCGTGCTCTCGGTGTTGTGGCAGGCGCTGTTTTCCAATCAGCCGGTGCAACAGAGCCTGGCGCGCCTGTTCCGCGAGCTGGGCTTTTACCTGAAGCTCAAATCCTCGCTGTTCGAGCCGATCCGGCAGATGGACGTGGAGGCGCGGCGCCTGGAATTGGCCCAGCAGAACGGCCGGGTGGTAGCGGCACTGAACGCCGCCAAGGAGATCATCCTGCACCGGGTCGGCAACGGTCGCCCGGGGTCGAAAGTCAGCCGCTACCTCAAGCTGTACTTCCTCGCTCAGGACATCCACGAACGCGCCAGCTCATCGCACTACCCTTACAACGCCTTGGCCGATGCCTTCTTCCACAGCGACGTGCTGTTCCGTTGCCAACGCCTGTTGCGCCAGCAAGGCAAGGCCTGCCGGGCCCTGGCCGAATCGATCCAGATGCGTCAGCCGTTCACCTATGACGCCGGTTTTGCCGAGGCCCTGAGCGACCTGGATGCCTCTCTCGAACACCTGCGCATCCAGAGCAACCCGGCCTGGCGCGGCTTGCTGCGTTCACTGCGGGCACTGGCGGCCAACCTCGGTACTCTCGACCGTTTGCTCAGCGATGCCAGTAACCCCGACGCCTTGGCCGACGCCACCGACAGCAGCCTGCTCGACCGTTCGCCGCGCAGCCTGAAAGACGTGTGGCTGCGCTTGCGCACGCAGCTGACGCCGACCTCGCTGCTGTTCCGCCATGCCCTGCGATTGCCCCTGGCCTTGAGCATCGGCTACGCCATGGTGCATTTGATTCACCCGTCCCAAGGCTACTGGATCATCCTTACTACGCTGTTCGTCTGCCAACCGAACTACGGCGCCACCCGCCGCAAACTCGGTCAGCGGATCATCGGCACCGCCATCGGCCTGACCCTGGCCTGGGCGCTGTTCGACCTATTCCCGAACCCGCTGATCCAGTCGTGTTTCGCCATTGCCGCCGGGGTGGTGTTCTTTACCAACCGCACCACCCGCTACACCCTGGCGACGGCGGCAATCACCCTGATGGTGCTGTTCTGCTTCAACCAGGTGGGTGACGGTTACGGGCTGTTCCTGCCACGGCTGTTCGATACCTTGCTCGGCAGCCTGATCGCCGGCCTCGCAGTGTTCCTGTTCCTGCCGGACTGGCAGGGCCGACGCCTGAACAAGGTGCTGGCCAACACGCTGACCTGCAACAGCATTTACCTGCGCCAGATCATGCAGCAATACGCGGCGGGCAAAAGCGACGACCTGGCCTACCGCCTGGCCCGCCGCAACGCGCACAACGCCGACGCGGCGCTGTCGACCACACTGGCCAACATGCTGATGGAGCCGGGACATTTCCGAAAGGAAGCGGACGTAGGCTTCCGCTTCCTGGTCCTGTCGCACACGCTTCTGAGCTACTTGTCGGGCCTGGGCGCGCACCGGGAAACACAACTGCCGGCGGACGTGCGTGAGCACTTGATCGAAGGGGCCGGGGTGAAACTGGCCGCCAGCATCGACGCGATCGCCCAAGGGCTGGCGAGCAAGTCTTCGATCGAGATTCAGAGCGATGAAGAAGAAGCACTGGCCAATGAACTGGAACAGATGCCGGATGAAATCGATGAGGGTCAGCGGTTGGTGCAGACACAACTGGCGCTGATCTGCCGGCAGTTGGGGCCGCTGAGGACGTTGGCAGCGCACCTGATCAAGGACACCAGTGAGGATTGAGATCTGTGGTGTCTGGGCGGGCCTCATCGCGAGCAAGCTCGCTCCCACATTGGTTTTGTGAACGACGCAAATCTACTGTGGGAGCGAGCTTGCTCGCGATGAGGCCATCAGCAGCAACACAGAAACTGGCTCAACCCACTCACATCCCGTGCTGCTTCATCAGCTTCTCATAACTCCCGTCCGCCTTCATCGCCGCGATCTCCCGGTCGAAACCGGCGACGATCCGCGCATGCTCGGGATTCTTCAGGCTGACCATGATATGCAGGCTGTTCTCGCTCAATGGCTTGGGCAGGAATTCCACGGCGTTTCGCACCGTCGGCGACTCACGGGCCAGGTAGTAGCGGGCGACGAATTCATCTTCCAGCGTCAGCTTGACCCGGTCGGCCGCGAGCATGCGCACCGCCATGGCGAAACTGTGCACGGGGATTTTCTGCAACGACTCGTCGTTGTCGAACGGGGGCGAATAAGCGTATCCACGCACGACGGCAATCGGATAGGTGTGCAATTGCTGCAGGCTATTGAATTCGATGGGCGCGTCTTTGCGCTTGAGAAAGCGCACGCGATTGAGCAGGTACTCGCCGGAGAACTGGCCAAGCCGGGTCCGCTCCTCGGTGTACCAGGCGTTGACCAGCACGTCGTATCGGCCCTCGCCCAATCCCATCAAGGCCCGTGCCCAGGGCACCTGTTCGAAATCACTGGCATAGCCGGCCCTGGCGAGCGCGGTACTGACAATGTCCGTGGCCAAACCACCGTTGACGAGCGTGGCGTCGGTAAAGGGTGGCCAGGCATCAGCGACCAACCGCAGTTTTTCTGCCGCCGCTCCCTGAACCAGCAACAGCAACCCAATCAAGGCAAAAGCTCGATGCAACCGCGGCATGCCAGAAAATCCTTAGCGGGCGAGTTGCCCGACGTGTTTTCAGCCAAAACCCCAAGGCCCCTTTACCGGCAAGACTCGGGTACTCAACATCAGCTCATCGAAGCCATAGCACAGCGCTTCGATCCAGATTACACAAAGAAGACATCCACGCGAAAAATGAATGATGGCATTTTGGCCTTTGTCACAGATTCTTCCGCCATAAAGACTTCTGGCGTGAGTGCGCTTAGTATCGGAACGACGTTTTCAGGGAATCAAAACATGACAGTCGATTGGATCTGCAAACACCACAGCGACCTGGGCAAGGAGCAGCTGTACGCCATTTTGCAGTTGCGTGCGCAAGTGTTCGTCATCAAGCAAAAATGCATTTACCAGGATATTGATGGCCAGGACCTGGAAGGCGACACCTGCCACGTGATGGCTTGGGACGGTAACCAGCTGGTGGCCTATCTGCGCTTGCTTGACCCGCAATCACAGGGCGGCGACGTGGTGATCGGGCGGGTGATCACTGCCCCTCAGGCACGCGGCGCAGGCCTGGGGCACGAGTTGATGGAGCAGGCATTGAAACATATCGAAAAATACTGGCCCGGCCTGCCGGTCTACCTATCGGCCCAGGCGCATTTGCAGGGGTATTACAGGCGCTATGGCTTTGTCGTGGCGGGTGAGGAATATGTCGAGGATGGCATTCCACACATCGGGATGCGTCGTCCTTGAAGGCCCTATCGCGAGCAAGCTCGCTCCCACACTGGATTTGAGTTGTGAACACAATCAACTGTGGGAGCGAGCTTGCTCGCGATGGCGTCAGCTCAGGCAACGCAAATCTCAGGGATACTCCAACACCGCTTTGATCTGCCGCAGATTACGCTCGATCCAACCGCGATCAATCGCCCCCCACTCGCGAATCCGATAGCGCCCCGCATGGTTGCGCGCGCCTTCTTCCTGCTCGAACTCACAAATGATGTCCAGATCCGCCAACGCCGCGATGGTGTCCTGTGCCGTGCGTCGGGGCATGCCGGTGACCTCGGTCAGCGTCGGGACGCTGCTGGCCAGCCCGCTGTCGATCAGGTACGCCACGTACAACCGGCGGTAGAAGCTGCTCTTGGTCTTGCTCACGTCCATCTGATGCTCCATATAAAATCGCAGCCTGCGGCAGCGGCTACAGATCCCGCCACGTCAGGTACACCCGCACATCAAATTCCACCTGGTGATAACCCGGCAGCATGTGTTCGCACAGTTTGTAGAACGCCTTGTTGTGGTCCGATTCCTTGAAGTGCGCCAGCTCATGCACCACGATCATTTTCAGGAACTCGGAAGGTGCTTCCTTGAATAGCGAAGCAATGCGGATTTCCTTCTTGGACTTGAGCTTGCCGCCCTGCACCCGGGAAATCGTGGTGTGCAGGCCAAGGGCGCGGTGGGTCAGGTCCAGACGGTTGTCGAACAGCACCTTGTCGATGGCCGGAGCATTACGCAGGTACTCCTGCTTGAGGTCCAGGGCATAGGTGTACAGCGCCTTGTCGCTCTGCACCCCGTGCTTTTGCGGGTAACGCTGGCTCAGGTAATCGCCCAGCCGACCGTCGGCGATCAGCTGACGCACCTGATCCTGCAAGGTAGCGGGATAAGCCTGGAGATATTTCAACACGGTCATCGGGACGGCAATACAGGTCACTGAAAGGCCGCCAGTGTAGCGAATTCAGCGAGCCAGCGCGCTCCAGTCAAACGGCTGGACAAAGACCCCCGTGTCTTCGGCCATCATCGGCCGGGCCACCAGAAAACCTTGCACATACTCACAGCCGTTGGCTTGCAACCATTCATACTGCGCGAGGGTCTCCACCCCTTCGGCAATCACCAGCATCCCGAACTGCCTGCACAGGTCGATCACACTGCGCACCAGCGCCGCATCCTTTGTCGACTCCGGCAACCGGGCAATCAGATGGCGGTCGATCTTGAGGGTATCCAGCTCCAGGTCGCGCAAGTGGCTCAGGGAACAGGGGCCGGCCCCGAAATCATCCAATGCCACTCGTACGCCCAGATTGTGCAGCAGGCGCAATTGCTTGCGGGCTTCTTCGGGGTTGTGCATCAAGGCCTCTTCCGTGACCTCGACTTCCAGATGACGCGGTTGCAGGCCATGGCGCTCCAGCACCTGGCGCAACTCGGTGACCAGATTGGACAACCCGAACTGCGTACTGCTCAAGCTGACGCCGAGCACCAGATCCTCGGCAAACAGGGACTCCCAGGCTTTGCGTTGCCCGGCGCCGCGATGGTAGATCCAACTGCCCAGGCGACTGATCAGCCGCGCCTCCTCCAGCAATGGCAAAAACAGCCCCGGAGGGACATCGCCGACGCTCGGGTGCTGCCAGCGCAACAAGGCTTCGAAGCCACGAATCCGCCCGTCGGCAATCGCAACCTGAGGCTGATACACCAGATTGAAATCCCGGTTCTCGATGGCCGTGCGCACACTTTCTTCCAGCATCAGCCGCGTGCGCGCCCGGCCATTCATTTCGTGATCGTAGAAGCGATATTGCTGGCGGCCGGCACGCTTGGCTTCATACATGGCGATATCGGCCGCCCGCAGCATTCCGTCGAGATTGGCGCCACAGTCAGGGAACGTGGCAATGCCGATGCTGGCACCCAGGACGATATCGAGGCCGTCGATCTGCTGACAGATCGACACTCGCTCGATCAGCTTCTCGGCAATCTTCGCCGCCTGCTCGGGGAACTCCAGATCCAGCAGCGCGGTGAATTCGTCACCGCCCATCCGCGCCAGGATGTCGAAGGGCCGCAGGCAGGCCTTCAACTGTTCGGAAACCCAGCGCAGCACCCGATCGCCGGCATCGTGCCCGAGGGAATCATTGACTCGCTTGAAGCCGTCGAGGTCCAGGTACATCAAGACCCAGGAGCTGTCCGAGCGCTCACCGCGCAACAGCAGGTTCTCTACGGTCTGGTAGAAACCCCGTCGATTGAGCAATCCGGTCAGCGGATCGGTGACCGCCTGAAATTCCAGTTGCTGATGCAGATGGCGCACCACCGACATGTCCAGTACGGTCACGACCATCGCATGTTGCTCGGCAGGCAATGGTGCGCAGGACAAGGCCACCGGCACCTGCTGGCCGGGCGCGGTTCGTAGCTGGGCATCGTGCAGGCGCAGGGTTTCGCCGCGTTTGTATCCGGCCAGTAACTCGGAATCGGCCCAGATCGGGATATGCGGTTTTTGCAGGTAGTCCAGAAACTCCTTGCCTTGCAGTTCCTGCACCGGGGCATTGAGCAACCGTGACATCGCCGGATTGGCAAAACGAATCAGGCCGTCCTCACCCAATACCAGAATGCCTTCGGCTGCGTTATCCAGCACCGACGCATTAAAGGCACGGGCGGCTTCCAGATCATGACTCAGGCGCTGCAAGGCCCGACGGTTACGCTGGTGCTCGAGCAACGCCTGGACCTTGGGCGTGAAGATCTGTGGGTCGAACGGCTTGAACAGGTAATCCACCGCACCACTGGCATAGCCCTTGATCACGGCGTCCTGGGACTGTTCGTTGGCGGTCAGGAAAATGATCGGCGTGAGACGGGTCCGCTGGCTACCGCGCATCAGGCGTGCCACTTCATAACCGTCCATGCCCGGCATCTGCACGTCCAGCAGCACCAGGTCGATATCGTGCTCAAGCAACAAGCCGAGGGCCTCGAAACCCGAGGTGGCAGTAATGACCCGCCAGCCTTGGCGCTGTAGCAACGCGCGCATGCTGATCAGGTTTTCAGGGTAATCGTCGACGACTAAAAGGGTTGAGCCGCCTTCTACTGGCGTTGATTGCGCGCATTCCATGCTGCTTCTCTAATTGCGGGGTGTCAGGCCGGTTTCTCGTGAAAACCGGACAAATACTGTGACTTCACTCTAGACCCGGTTCTGCGAAAGCAGAAGGTGTCAGTGAGCCATCAATTAATCATTGTGTCTTTTTACCGACTAACGGTCGAACGCTCAGTCCGATGAAAACCCGGAAGAAGGCATTTCGACAGGATGTTGACGTCAACCACCCGTCAGGCGGGCATTAACAAAATCCCCCGCTACGCTTATAAAGACCGCCCTAAAAGGTGCGGCCTAGAGCTTCTGGCACGCCCGTGCAGCATGACCCAAGTGGAAGAACCGACATGATCGAACTCGCAACCTGGAACCTCAGCGTTCCCGTTGGCAGCCCGCCGTACACCGTCGAAACCGCCAAGCTGGTGGACGGCTTCAAGGATCAATACTTCCATTCCGACACCGGTACATTGTTTTTCTGGGCGCCCGTGACCGGCTCCCGTACCGAAAACGCGATTTATCCGCGCACCGAATTACGTGAAACCTACAGCAACGGCACGTTGAAAAACTGGTACTACCCGGAGGCTGACAATTTGTTGTATGCCACTCTGGCAGTAAATCAGGTGCCGAGTTCCGGGAAGATCGTCATCGGCCAGATCCATGCCTATCAAAGCCAGAAACCTCTGGTGAAGGTCGAATACCAATACAAAACCAGCACAGGCACCGGCAATATCGTTGCCAAGGTCCGGATGCATCCCTATGACGATACAAGCCGGGTGATCATCGTCGCGACCGGGGTGAAACTCGACCAGGAGTTCAACTACCTCATTCACCTCAGCCCCGGCGGCGCCTTGGGCATCAGCGCCGCAGGCTATCAGTGGGATACGCAAATCAGCACAACCTGGCGCGACAAACCGCTGTATTTCAAGGCCGGGGTCTATGTGCAGGACAACACCGGGTACACCACTGAAGGCGGGAAAGTGACATTTAGCAAGCTGGATATTGATCACAACTAATAAAACGCGCGGTACGCAAACTCAAACTAACGAGTGATGCAAAAGCCAATAAACCGGCAGGCTCTATGAGTCTGCCGTACGGCATCAGACCAACATCATTCGCGAACCTTTAGGAATTCAAAATCACCCGAGGCCGAAAAAGCCCCTTCTTCAAAAAAACCGAATACTCCTTGAGGATACGGCTTGCCCCTCGTCAAACGAAACGTACCATCAGCATATTGATCACCAGGAATTTCATCAAACTCCAAATGCGCAAAAATAAGATCTCTGTTTCCTTTTAGTGGGTATTCTTTATTAATCTCAAGATTCCAGCTACCCACAGCCGCCATATAATACAAATGCCCGTCAATGGTCTTAGCCAATTTAATCCTGAAGGATTCTTCACCCATTGATAAATAGCTGTAGCCCGTAAGGCTCTCAAACTTTTCATCATGATCTGGATGTTTCAATTTAACATTCAGGTTACCCCAAGACTCGACACCATCTTTTTGTTCGATTTCCATTTTTTTCATCCGGTAAGTAAGCGAGCTCAAAGAGTAGGCTTCCACCAGCACTGGCACACCTGTAATATCTGACAGTTTTTTATATCAGTTTGAAATTACTATTACATCTTTAGCAACAAAACCCCACTCTCACCACAAACACTCGAGCGCAATAATTCCACAAGTAACACGCCCACAAAAAACCCGTCTCTCGACGGGCTTTTTTATGAAACTCAAACGCTAAAGGCTTAGTTGACCTTGGCGTTCAACTCACCTTTCAGATAACGCTGGTACATCCCTTCCAACGAGATCGCCTTGATCTTCGAAGCATTACCGGCAGTGCCGAAGGCTTCGTAGCGAGCGATGCACACGTCGCGCATGGCGGTGACGGTGGCGCCGAAGAATTTACGCGGGTCGAACTCGCTCGGGTTGGTGGCCATCAGGCGACGCATTGCGCCAGTGGATGCCAGGCGCAGGTCGGTGTCGATGTTGACCTTGCGCACGCCGTGCTTGATGCCTTCGACGATTTCTTCAACCGGTACGCCGTAGGTTTCCTTGATGTCGCCGCCGTACTGGTTGATGATCGCCAGCCACTCTTGCGGAACCGAAGACGAACCGTGCATCACCAGGTGAGTGTTCGGAATGCGCTTGTGGATTTCCTTGATGCGGTCGATGGCCAGCACGTCGCCGGTAGGCGGCTTGGTGAACTTGTAGGCGCCGTGGCTGGTGCCGATCGCGATGGCCAGGGCATCCACCTGAGTGCGTTTTACGAAGTCAGCGGCTTCTTCCGGGTCGGTCAGCATCTGGCTGTGATCCAGAACGCCTTCGGCGCCGATGCCGTCTTCTTCACCGGCCATGCCGGTTTCCAGCGAACCCAGGCAACCCAGTTCGCCTTCTACCGATACGCCGCAGGCGTGAGCCATGGCCACGGTCTGTTGGGTCACACGGACGTTGTAGTCGTAGTCGGTCGGGGTCTTGCCGTCTTCGCCCAGGGAACCGTCCATCATTACCGAGCTGAAGCCCAGTTGGATGGAGCGCTGGCAGACGTCAGGGCTGGTACCGTGGTCCTGGTGCATGCACACCGGGATGTGCGGGAACTCTTCGATGGCTGCCAGGATCAGGTGACGCAGGAACGGTGCGCCGGCGTATTTGCGAGCACCCGCCGAAGCCTGGACGATCACCGGGGAGTCAGTCTTGTCAGCGGCTTCCATGATGGCGCGCATCTGCTCAAGGTTGTTGACGTTGAAGGCTGGAACGCCGTAGCCGAACTCGGCTGCGTGGTCCAGCATCTGGCGCATGCTGATAAGTGCCATTGTGTATATCTCTCCCGGTTGAGGGTCGTTAATCGTGCCAGCCTGCCGTAGCGGCGGCGGCTATTCAAGTTTTTGCAGATCGGGGGTTGGCCCGGGCTGCGGATTCGGGTGTTGCGAAAATCTCAAGAACTTACCCAGAACCCCTGTGGGAGCGAGCCTGCTCGCGATGGTGGCCCAGACAACGAGGACATTCAGGTACCCCGCGTTATCGTTAACGTCCATCGCGAGCAGGCTCGCTCCCACAGGTACGGCGTAGTCCGTTTATTGCGTCTTGCAACCACGGCCGATCAAATCATTGGTGGCGACCCAGTAAACCAGGCCTTCCTCACCTTTTATGTGAAACGCCAGCATGTCGTTGCTGTACAGCGAACCCGATGCACCCGGTTCCTGTTTCAAGCGGTAGACCTGATCGGCACCGCCCAGACGCACGTCGACTTCCCTGCGGCTGTCGTCGGTGTAGCGCCACAGCACTTTGGCCTGGCTGTCGCAGGTCCAGGTGGTCCAGTTATCCACAGGCGCGGACGACTGGAACAGGTCCAACTGAGCACAACCGGCCAACAACGCCAGCGCCGCAACGGCGATAAAACCTTTCATCCGTGTCCCTCGACTGACGGCGCACGCTGCCAGCCCTGAGTAATGAGTCAGACCCGTCAAGGGCAGCCATGTTCCTTGGCGGGTGCCTGAGTCTCGTATTTGTCCAGGCCTTCCGGCCCGGAACGCTTGTTGAGCACCGGGTTGGTTTCCGCCTGCCAGTCAGCCTGGTAGCAGCCTTTGTCCGACTCGGACGGCGCAGATTCCGGGGTGGCCTTCGGGCTACTCCCGCAAGCCACCAGCGAACCCGCGACGATCAACAGTGCTAACGTCTTGACCATTTCAACACTCCCTTGCCTGGTCGAACGGGCGACCCTCAGGCCTTGGCCCGGCTTTCCAGGACTTCAACGGCTGGCAGGACCTTGCCTTCGACGAATTCGAGGAACGCGCCACCGCCGGTAGAAATGTAGGAGATCTGCTCGGCCACGCCATACTTGTCGATGGCCGCCAGGGTGTCGCCACCGCCGGCAATGGAGAACGCGGCACTCTCCGCGATGGCCTGGGCCAACACTTTGGTGCCATTACCAAACTGATCGAATTCGAATACACCGACCGGACCGTTCCACAGGATGGTTTGCGACGACTTCAGCAGCTCGGCGAAATTCGCCGCGGTCTGCGGGCCGATATCCAGGATCATGTCGTCGGCGGCGACGTCAGCGATCAGCTTGACGGTCGCAGTGGCGCTTTCAGCGAATTCCTTGGCAACCACCACGTCCACTGGCAGCGGCACGCTGACCTTGGCGGCGATGGCGCGAGCGGTGTCCAGCAGGTCCGGCTCGTACAGGGATTTACCGACCGGGTGACCGGCAGCGGCCAGGAAGGTGTTGGCGATGCCGCCACCCACGATCAACTGGTTGCAGATCTGGCTCAGGCTGTTCAGCACGTCGAGTTTGGTCGACACCTTGGAGCCGGCAACAATGGCCGCCATTGGCTGGGCCGGGGCACCCAGGGCTTTGCCCAGTGCGTCCAGTTCAGCGGCCAGCAGCGGGCCGGCGGCAGCGACCTTGGCGAACTTGGCCACGCCGTGGGTCGAACCCTCGGCGCGGTGAGCGGTACCGAAGGCGTCCATCACGAACACGTCGCACAGGGCGGCGTATTGCTTGGCCAGTTCGTCAGCGTTCTTTTTCTCGCCCTTGTTGAAGCGCACGTTTTCGAACAGCACGATGTCGCCCGCTTTCACGTCGACGCCGCCCAGGTAGTCAGCTACCAGTGGCACTTCGCGGCCCAAGGCCTTGCTCAGGTAGTCAGCGACTGGCTTGAGGCTGTTCTCGGCCGAGAACTCGCCTTCGGTCGGACGGCCAAGGTGCGAGCAGACCATCACGGCCGCGCCTTTTTCCAGGGCCAGCTTGATGGTCGGCAGCGAGGCCAGGATACGCGCATCGCTGGTGACAACACCGTCCTTGACTGGGACGTTGAGGTCTTCGCGGATCAATACGCGCTTACCTTGCAGATCGAGGTCGGACATCTTCAACACGGTCATGGGTCGCACTTCCTACGGTTTTTTTGAAGTTGCTGTTTGCAGATAGTGTTCTGCAACGTCCAGCATTCGGTTGGCAAAACCCCATTCGTTGTCGAACCAGGCCAGGATGTTCACCAGCCGAGGGCCGGAAACGCGGGTCTGACTGGCATCGACGATCGCCGAATGTGGGTCATGGTTGAAATCACAGCTTGCGTGGGGTAGCTCGGTATAGGCCAGAAGGCCTTTGAGCGGGCCGCTGGTGGCGGCTTCGCGCAGTATCCGGTTGACCTCGGTGGCGTCGGTCGCGGTGGCGGTCTGCATCGTGATATCGAGGCAGGACACGTTGACCGTCGGCACCCGCACGGCTTTGGCCTGAATTCGGCCGGCAAGTTCCGGCAGCAGGCGCTCGATACCACGCGCCAGACCGGTGGACACCGGAATCACCGACTGGAACGCCGAGCGGGTGCGGCGCAGGTCTTCGTGGTGATAGGCATCGATGACCGGCTGATCGTTCATTGCCGAGTGAATGGTGGTGATCGACACGTAATCCAGACCAATGGCCTGATTCAGCAGGCGCAACAACGGCACGCCGCAGTTGGTGGTGCAGGACGCATTGGACACCAGTAACTCGTCGCCGGTCAGGCAATCCTGGTTCACGCCATAGACGATGGTCGCGTCGACGTCCGTCTCGCTGGCCATCGGCTGGGAAAAGAGCACGCGCGGGGCGCCAGCGTCGAGGAAACGCTGGCCGTCTGCGCGGGTGTGATAAGCGCCGGAACACTCCAGCACCAGATCGACGCCCAGGGACGCCCAATCGATGCCTTCGGGGGTGGCACTGCGCAGGACCTTCACGCAGTCGCCATTGATATGCAGACAATCGCCGTCGACTTTCACCTCACCGGGAAAACGCCCGTGGGTGGAGTCGAAACGTGTCAGGTATTCGATGCTGGCCATGTCCGCCAGATCGTTGATCGCGACAATCTCGAACCCGGCCTTCTCACCTCGCTCAAACAACGCACGCAAGACACAACGACCAATCCGGCCGTAGCCGTTGAGTGCAACTTTGTAGGGACGCGGTTGAGGCATGGGGTTCTCGATAGACGCAGGTAGATCGAAATCGCATTAACAACACAACCCTTGTAGGAGCGAGCCTGCTCGCGATTGCGGCTCAGGCAACGCGGGCATTCAGGCACCCCACGTTATCGTTGACGACCATCGCGAGCAGGCTCGCTCCTACAGGGGACAGCGGTGGTCGTGAGACCACCGCACGGTGCTAGTCTTCCAGCAGCTCTTCAGCCTGACCCAGGATGTTTTCCAGGGTGAAACCGAACTCTTCGAACAAGGCCGACGCAGGCGCCGACTCGCCGTAGGTGGTCATGCCGATCACGCGGCCTTCCAGGCCCACGTACTTGTACCAGTAGTCCGCGTGAGCGGCCTCGATGGCGATACGGGCGCTGACCTGCAACGGCAGTACCGATTGCTTGTAGCCGGCGTCCTGGGCATCGAACACGCTGGTGCACGGCATGGAAACCACGCGAACCTTGCGGCCCTGCTCGGTCAGCTTGTCGTAGGCTTGAACGGCCAGACCGACTTCCGAACCGGTAGCGATCAGGATCAGCTCAGGCTCGCCCGCGCAGTCCTTGAGTACATAACCACCACGGCTGATGTCGGCGATCTGGCCGGCATCACGGGTTTGGTGCTGCAGGTTCTGACGGGAGAAGATCAGGGCCGAAGGGCCGTCCTTGCGCTCCAGTGCGTACTTCCAGCTCACCGCCGATTCAACGGCGTCGGCTGGGCGCCAGGTATCGAGGTTCGGCGTGCAGCGCAGGCTGGCCAGTTGCTCGATTGGCTGGTGAGTCGGGCCGTCTTCGCCAAGACCGATGGAGTCGTGGGTGTAGACGTGGATCACACGCTGCTTCATCAGGGCCGACATGCGCACCGCGTTGCGGGCGTATTCCATGAACATCAGGAAGGTCGCGCCGTAAGGCACCAGGCCGCCGTGCAGGGCGACGCCGTTCATGATTGCAGTCATGCCGAACTCGCGCACGCCGTAATACATGTAGTTGCCGCTGGCGTCTTCGGCGGTGACGCCTTTGCAACCTTTCCACAGGGTCAGGTTGGAACCGGCCAGGTCAGCCGAACCGCCGAGGAACTCAGGCAGCAACGGGCCGAATGCGTTCAGGGCATTCTGGCTGGCTTTACGGCTGGCGATGGTTTCGCCCTTGGCGGCCACTTCGGCGATGTAGGCCGAGGCTTTTTCGCTGAAGTCAGCTGGCAGGTCACCGCTCAGACGACGCACCAGTTCGCTGGCTTCAGTCGGGAACGCAGCGGAGTAGGCAGCGAAACGCTGATCCCACTCGGCTTCCACGGCGCGACCTGCTTCCTTGGCGTCCCACTCGGCGTAGATATCGGCCGGAATTTCGAACGGGCCGTGGTTCCACTTCAGCGCCGCACGGGTCAGGGCGATTTCCGCGTCACCCAGTGGGGCGCCGTGGCAATCTTCCTTGCCTTGCTTGTTCGGCGAACCGAAACCGATGGTGGTCTTGCAGCAGATCAGGGTTGGCTGATCGCTTTTGCGTGCAGTGTCAATCGCAGTCTTGATCTCTTCCGGGTCGTGACCGTCGACATTGCGGATCACTTGCCAGTTGTAGGACTCAAAACGCTTCGGCGTGTCGTCGGTGAACCAGCCTTCGACTTCACCATCGATGGAGATGCCGTTGTCATCGTAGAAGGCGATCAGCTTGCCCAGGCCCAAGGTACCGGCCAGGGAAGCGACTTCGTGGGAAATGCCTTCCATCATGCAGCCATCACCCAGGAACACATAGGTGTGGTGGTCGACGATGTTGTGGCCAGGACGGTTGAACTGCGCCGCCATGACTTTTTCAGCCAGGGCAAAACCCACGGCGTTGGCCAGGCCCTGGCCCAGTGGACCGGTGGTGGTTTCAACGCCCGGGGTGTAGCCGAGTTCCGGGTGGCCCGGGGTGCGGCTGTGCAGTTGACGGAACTGCTTGAGGTCGTCGATCGACAGGTCGTAGCCGGTCAGGTGCAGCAGCGAGTAGATCAACATCGAGCCGTGGCCGTTGGACAGCACGAAGCGGTCACGGTCGGCGAACGATGGATTGCTCGGGTTGTGCTTGAGGTAGTCGCGCCAAAGTACCTCGGCGATATCCGCCATACCCATCGGGGCACCGGGATGGCCGCTGTTGGCTTTTTGCACGGCATCCATGCTGAGGGCACGAATGGCGTTGGCACGCTCACGACGGCTAGGCATCGCTGTTCTCCTGGGGGCTTGAATAAAACGAAACGGAAAAAAGGCGAGCATTTTCCCTCACCGGGACGCCTCGGGGCAATGACAGATAGTCATCTGAAGGCGTTTTTCCAATGGATAACGACGGTTTCGCCTGGTGAAACCTTTCCGCCGTCCGTTTGTTGACTGAAGCTAACGTCCGGAAGTGCCATCTATCGAGCAATATCAAAACTTTTTGATATTGCTCTTGCGATGCCTTCGACCCGTGACTAGACTGCCGGCCTTATGAATTTACGCGTGCCATCCATTCAACATGACGATTGCGATGAGCTGGCAGCCTTGTGCAAGGCTGGCGGCGATCCCCTGCGGTTGAATGTCTTGCGCGCGCTGGCCAACGACTCGTTCGGTGTGCTGGAACTGGCGCAGATCTTCGGCATCGGCCAGTCAGGCATGAGCCACCACCTCAAGGTGCTGGCCCAGGCCGACCTGGTGGCGACGCGCCGCGAAGGCAATGCGATTTTCTACCGTCGCGCCCTGCCCCACACCGAACTGCTGGGCGGCAAACTGCACGCGGCCCTGCTCGAAGAAGTGGACAACCTGACGCTGCCGACTGACGTACAGTCGCGCATCGCACAGGTCCATGGGCAACGGGCGGCCGCCAGCCAGGACTTTTTCTCACGGGTGGCGGAGAAGTTTCGCGCCCAGCAAGACTTGATCGCCGGCCTGCCGCAATACCGCGAAAGCGTGGTGGCCCTGCTCGACAAGCTGAGCTTCGACAAAGACGCCACGGCCATTGAAGTGGGCCCCGGCGATGGCGCCTTCCTGCCGGAACTGGCGCGCCGCTTCGCGCAAGTCACGGCGCTGGATAACAGCAGCGCGATGCTCGAACTGGCACGCCAGGTCTGCGAACGCGACAAGCTGACTAACGTTAGCCTGCAATTGGCCGATGCATTGAACGGCGTCAGCCTCAAGGCCGATTGCGTTGTACTGAACATGGTGCTGCACCATTTTGCCGCGCCGGCCGATGCGCTCAAGCACATGGCCAATTTGCTGCAACCAGGCGGTAGCCTGTTAGTGACAGAGTTATGTAGCCACAACCAGAGTTGGGCCAAGGAGGCCTGCGGTGATCTCTGGCTGGGGTTTGAACAGGACGATCTGGCCCGTTGGGCCACCGCTGCGGGACTCGTTCCCGGGGAAAGCCTCTATGTAGGCTTACGTAATGGTTTCCAGATCCAGGTCCGCCACTTTCAGCGACCGGCTGGCGACACTCACCATCGGTAATTTCAGGAAAACATCGAGATGAGCGAATACTCCCTTTTCACCTCCGAGTCCGTGTCTGAAGGGCATCCGGACAAAATCGCCGACCAGATTTCTGATGCGGTGCTGGACGCCATCATTGCTGAAGACAAGTTCGCCCGTGTGGCGTGCGAGACTCTGGTGAAAACGGGCGTGGCGATCATCGCCGGCGAAGTCACCACTTCCGCCTGGGTTGATCTGGAGCAGATCGTTCGTGACGTGATCACCAACATCGGCTACACCAGCTCCGACGTCGGCTTCGACGGCGCGACCTGCGGCGTGATGAACATCATCGGCAAGCAGTCCCCCGACATCAACCAGGGTGTCGACCGTGCCAAGCCTGAAGATCAGGGCGCCGGCGACCAGGGCCTGATGTTCGGCTACGCCAGCAATGAAACCGACGTGCTGATGCCTGCACCGATCACTTTCTCGCACCAGCTTGTACAAAGGCAAGCCGAAGCCCGTAAATCCGGCCTGCTGCCTTGGCTGCGTCCGGACGCCAAGTCGCAAGTGACTTGCCGTTACGAAAACGGCAAGGTTGTCGGTATCGACGCCGTCGTTCTGTCGACCCAGCACAACCCTGAAGTGTCGTACAACGACCTGCGCGAAGGCGTGATGGAGCTGATCGTCAAGCACGTGTTGCCTGCCGAACTGCTGAGCAAGGACACCCAGTTCCATATCAACCCGACCGGCCAGTTCATTATCGGCGGCCCGGTGGGTGACTGCGGCCTGACCGGTCGCAAGATCATCGTCGACAGCTACGGCGGCATGGCCCGTCACGGCGGTGGCGCATTCTCCGGCAAGGATCCATCGAAGGTTGACCGTTCGGCGGCCTACGCCGGCCGTTACGTGGCCAAGAACATCGTCGCTGCCGGCCTGGCCGAGCGTTGCGAGATTCAGGTGTCCTACGCCATCGGCGTTGCCCAGCCGACGTCGATCTCGCTGAACACCTTCGGTACCGGCAAGATCAGCGACGACAAGATCGTCAAACTGGTCCGCGAAGTGTTCGACCTGCGTCCATACGCGATCACCACCATGCTCGACCTGCTGCACCCGATGTATCAGGAAACCGCTGCATACGGCCACTTCGGGCGCACCCCGGCGACCAAGACCGTGGGTGACGACACCTTCACCACGTTCACCTGGGAAAAAACCGACCGCGCCGACGCCCTGCGTTCTGCTGCCGGCCTGTAAGACTTCCCCGCAACACCCGAAGCCCCGCACGGTTCGCGCCTTGCGGGGCTTTTTATTGCCTTGCTTGAGACCGCGTAGCTGCAATCGCGAGCAGGCTCGCTCCCACAGTTAATCTTTGGCGTGACTGATACCTGTGGGCAAACGCAAATCCCTGTGGGAGCGAGCCTGCTCGCGAAGAGGCCCGCCCAGTCACCAGAAACACTCGGTAAAAACCCCACCCGCTACGCCAACCGATACTGACCTAGCCTTCAAGCACCTCACCGAGCAAGGACGCTCAAGATGCTTCCCGACCTGCGCCTGTTTTTTGCCGCCCTACTGACCTTCGCCCTCCTGACCGCCAGCGCCGCCGAGTGCCCGGACTGGCCACCCGAACGCGCCCTGATTGAAGTCAACGAACTGCAAAAACAAATCGATCTCTGGGACGACAGCTATCACCGCCTGGGACGCTCACTGGTCGCCGACGAACTCTACGACCAGTCTCGCGCGCAACTCACCCAATGGCGCCACTGCTTCAACCTGAGCCCGTCCGCAGACCCCTTGCGCACTGCACGCGGCACCCTGCCCCACCCCATCGTCCACACTGGCCTGGGCAAACTGCACGATCGGCCCGCCGCGGAAAACTGGCTGCGTGGCCGGGTGGACGTCTGGGTCCAGCCTAAGATCGATGGCGTGGCGGTGACCCTGGTTTACCGCAATGGCCTGCTGGCCCAGGCCATCAGCCGCGGCGACGGCCAGAGCGGCCAGGACTGGACGGTTCCTGCACGGCAGATTCCGGCCATCCCGCAACGGCTATCGCAGGCCCGGGACTTGATCGTGCAAGGCGAACTGTATTGGCGCCTGGCCGATCATGTGCAGGCTCGGGCCGGTAGCCTCAATGCTCGTGGCTCGGTGGCCGGCCTGATGGCGCGCAAGGTCTTGAGCGCCGAGCAGGCCGCCAACATCGATTTGTTTGTATGGGACTGGCCCCAAGGGCCGGCGAGCGTGCCCGAGCGTGCCGCGGCGCTGACTGCGCTGGGCTTCCCGAGTACCACGGAATACAGCCAGCCAATCGCCTCCGTTATCGATGCCGAACACTGGCGCGAACACTGGTATCGCTCTCCTCTACCCTTTGCCAGCGACGGCGTGGTTCTGCGCCAGAACCAGCGCCCAGCCGCCGAACGCTGGCAGGCCAGGTCACCCTACTGGGCCATCGCCTGGAAGTACCCCTTCGCCCAGACACTGGCCGAAGTTCGCCAGGTTCACTTCAAAATCGGCCGGACCGGGCGGATCACTCCGGTACTTGAACTGACCCCGGTAAAGCTCGATGACCGGCAGATCAAACACGTCAGCGTCGGTTCGTTGCAGCGTTGGCAGGCGCTGGACATACGTCCGGGTGATCAGGTCGCCATCAGCCTGGCCGGGCTGACTATTCCCAGGCTCGATAGCGTTGTGTTGCGCAGCAGCGAACGCGCGGAGTTGAACGTGCCGCTGGCAGAGGACTTTCATTTATTGAGTTGCTGGCAACCGACTCCGGGCTGTGAAAGCCAGTTTCTCGCGCGCCTGACCTGGCTCAGTAGCAAGCAAGGCCTGGCGCTGCCCAATGTGGGTCCGGGGACTTGGGAAAAACTTCTTGCAACAGGTCGCCTGAACAGTCTGCTGGATTGGTTGACCCTCGATGCCCAAGAGCTTGCTACCATTGACGGTTTCGGCGAGCGCAGCGCGGCTCGTCTTGCCGACGGCTTCAACCAGGCCCGGCAACGACCGTTCGCGCACTGGCTCAAAGCCCTGGGATTACCGCCGACAGGCCAGGCGCATCTCGGCGACTCATGGCAGGTACTGGCGTTGCGAGACATCGAACAATGGCGGGCCGAGGCCGATATCGGGCCAGGGCGCGCGGCGCAACTGAACGCATTTTTCCGCGATCCACAGGTCCTGGCCTTGAGTGAAACGCTACGCGATGCGGGGATTGACGGCTTTTAGCTGTCGGCCCTGCGCCCACCGGGAACCCCAGGGGACCGCTGGGCTCCAACAAGCCATTGCCACACTGGCCTGCTTGATTTCCTACATGGAGCTTTTATGAAATTTCTTTCACCGCTCGCCCTGTTGAGCCTTTGCATCGCGCTGGCCACCCCGTTGATGGCGGACGAGGAAGCGCCAGGGCTGACCGGTTGCGCCGCCAAGAAGCAAGGCATCGTCAATCAGATCGAATTGGCCAAGGTCCACGGCAATGCCGAGCAGCAGGCCGGCCTGGAAAAGGCCCTGAGCGAAGTCGAAGCCAACTGCACCGACACCTCGCTGAAGAAGGAACGGGAAAACAAGGTGCTCGACGCCAAGCACGAAGTCAGCAAGCGTCAGGCGGACCTCGACAAGGCCATGAGCAAAGGCGACCCCGACAAGATCAACAAGCGCAAAGACAAGCTCGCCGATGCCCGCAAGGAATTGCAGAACGCACTCGATGAGCTGGATAAGTAACGCAGCGGTTTTTTGTGGCGAGGGGGCTTGCCCCCTCGCCACAGGTCATGCGTAGCGCCGAATCAATGATCCCGAAACGTCTTATGACAAGCACTGCAAGCATCTTCGACTTTCTGCACCGCCGGCCCCAGGTTGCTGGCCTTGTAGGGTTGAACCTGGCTGGCGATCACCAATTCACCGGTGGCGCCTTCAAGGTCGCGGGCCATTGCCTGAAAGCGTGCCTGTTGCTCCCAGACATCGCTCTTGGCGCTGGTGTGATCTTCCTCGCGCACTTGCGGAAAATGCTGCCACGGCTCACGGGACAACGCATCGAGCTTCACCGCGCCCTCGGCGAACTTCGGGCCATCGAACGCAATGCGTCCACGCAACATGCCGCCCAGGTCTTCGCCAGTCTTGAGCATCTGCTTGAAAATGGCCTTGCGCTGGCCGAGCGGCGAGTTGGGGTCGACACCGCCACAAGCGGACAACGTCAGGCAGGCCAGCAATACAACAGAAAGTCTTTTAAGAGTCATGGTGGCTTCAGGTCACGGGAAACGGCGGCCAGTATCCTCGCGTCATCGGCAAAGACCAATAGCCCTATTATCAACAAGGGTTGCTTGAGCACATGGAGCGCTCAGGCAACCGGCAAAGGAATCACTCCATGAACAGCCGTTTCAAGGCATGGCGTCACAGCCTGGCCTGGACCCTGCCGATGGTGGCCCTGCTCGCAGGCTGCACCGGTGGCGACAACCAACAACCGAAAACCCACGCCCTGGCCACCTATTCCAGTGCTACATGGGAAGCTCTGCCGACAGTATCCGACAGCGACCTGGTCGCCGGTTTCGGTTCGTGGCGCAGCGCCTGCACCCGACTCAAGGCCGACCCGGTCTGGGGTGGCACCTGCGCAGCGGCTGCCAACGTGCCACAAACCGCCAGCGACATTCGCGGTTTTCTCAGACAGAACCTGGATGTCTATGGCCTGCGCGCCGCCAACGACAACCCCAACGGCCTGATCACCGGCTACTACGAACCGGTCTATCCCGGAAGCCTGACCCAGACCGACGCTGCCAATGTCCCGGTCTATGGCGTCCCCGAGGACATGATCATCGTCGCCCTCGACAGCATTTACCCGGAACTCAAGGGCAAGCGCCTGCGCGGGCGACTCGAAGGTCGCGTGCTCAAGCCGTACGACGATGCGGCAGCCATCGAAACCAAAGGGGTCAAGGCGCCGGTCGTGGCCTGGCTGACCGATCCGATGAACCTGCAGTTCCTGCAAATCCAGGGTTCGGGTCGCATCCAGCTCGACAATGGTCGCCAGTTGCGCATTGCCTACGCCGATCAGAACGGCCATCCGTATCGACCGATCGGCCGCTGGCTGGTGGAACAGGGGGAGTTGAAAAAAGAAGACGTAACCATGGGCGCCATCAGCACCTGGGCCAAGGCCAATCCGTCGCGGATTCCCGAACTGCTCGGCAGCAACCCCAGCTATGTGTTCTTCACCCGCAACCCGGACAGCAACGAAGGTCCGCGCGGCTCGCTGAACGTACCGTTGACCGCCGGTTACAGCGCGGCGGTGGATCGCAAGGTGATTCCGCTGGGCAGTCTGTTGTGGCTGTCCACCACCAGACCGGATGGTACAGCCCTGGTTCGCCCCGTGGCAGCACAGGACACTGGCGGCGCCATTGCCGGCGAAGTTCGGGCGGATCTGTTCTGGGGCACCGGCGATGCGGCCGGGCAACTGGCCGGGGACATGAAACAGCAGGGCCAGATCTGGATGCTCTGGCCCAAAGGTGCTGCGCTACCGCAAGTGCCGCAGGTGGCGGATGCAGAGAAGACAAAACCCTGAGGACAGTGTTGTCCGTTAGATGGCTATCGCGAGCAGGCTCGCTCCTACATTGGAGCGCACACTCCTGTGGGGGCGAGCTTGCTCGCGAGGAGGCCGGCAAAGACACTGAAAACCTTTCAGACCGACACCACAAAAAAACTCACGATCAACGCCAGCCCCACGAACCACACCAGCGACCGCAGCGTCGCCCAGTCCGCCAGGTAGCAAATGATGTAGAGCAGGCGGCTGGTAATGAACAGCACGGCCAGCACATTGATCGTCACCAGTTCGGCATTGCCGGCCAGGTGCGCCACGATCACCGCCGCGGCGAACGCCGGGATCACTTCGAAACTATTCAACTGCGCCGCATGCGCCCGTCTGCCCAAGCCTTCCAGGGAGTCGAGAAAATCCCGAGGATCATGATTGTCTTTCAGTCTGAACCCGCCACTGATCTTGGCGACCCACGTACACACGTACGGCAGGAAAATCGCGATCAAAATGCACCATAGAGCAACCGTCATAAAGCAGTCCCTTCTTCAAGTTTCACAGCAGTCAGAATTTCATCACCAGTATGCCGATCAGCACCAGCCCACAGGCTAAGAGGCGCGGTCGGCCAAAAGGTTCTTTGAGGTAACGCATGCCAAACAGCACCACCAGAATCACGCTGATCTCGCGCAATGCCGCTGCCTCTGCAATCGAGCCCAATTGCATCGCCCACAGCACCAGAGCGTAGCTGAACAACACGCAGAACCCGACGGCCAGGCCCAGTCGCCACTGCTCACGCCAGAACAACATGAACGCGGGTCGTTTGCGCACCAATGCCAATAGCGGAAACGGCCAGGCGCTGAGCAAGGTGACCCAGACCAGGTAATCCAGTGGATGGGACCAGCGCCGCAATGCCTGACCGTCGATATAGGTGTAGCAACCGATGCACAGGCCGATCAGCGCCACCACCGGCAACATCGACCACGGCAAACGCGCACCGCCGCCGCCCTGCCAAAGCAAACAGAGCATGCCGAACGGAATCAGCAGGATGCCGAAAATCTGCTGATGGGTCAGCACTTCCCCGGCAAAGATCAGCGTCAGCGCCAGCACCACCAAGGGTGACAGGCCGCGCATCAATGGGTAGACCAGCCCGAGGTCGCCGACCCGATAAGCCTGGATCAGCAAATAGCGATAGAGCAACTCGAACGCCGCCGATGCCAGGATCCACGGCCAGATCTCCAGTGGCGGTACGCTCAGGAACGGCAGCATCAGCACGACAAAGAGCAGTGCCACGCTGTCCATGCAAGCCACCACCAACAGTCGCTCGGCACTGAACTTGATCAGGGTATTCCACGCCGCATGCAACAGCGCCGCCACCAACACCAACGCCGTCGCAAGCACGGCCGACTCCTTTTTTTGACCCCGCCCTTTGTAGGAGCGAGCTTGCTCGCGAAAAACGTGAGGACACCGCAGCCAACCAGTAAATACACGTCTTCGTTCACGTCCATCGCGAGCAAGCTCGCTCCTACAGGGGTCAGGTACAGAATTGATTCGCCATATTTCAGTGGCTGCTTATACTGCAAGCGACCACGCCGCACTCAGTTGCGCACAGACTAACTCCAATAAAAACTCTGCCCGGCCCGCTCTCCTCGAGAACGGTCGTCGGCCTGCGCATGCCTGATCACAGCGTCAAGACTACCGACAGAGACCTTGCGCATGCCACTCGCTTTGCTTGCCCTCGCTGTTGCCGCCTTCGGCATCGGCACAACCGAATTCGTCATCATGGGTCTTTTGCCCGATGTCGCCCGTGACCTCAGCGTGAGCATTCCCGATGCCGGATTGCTGATCACCGGCTACGCCCTGGGCGTGGTGTTCGGTGCACCGATCCTCGCGGTCGGCACCGCCAACATGCCGCGCAAGGCCACCCTGCTGGGCATGACGCTGATGTTCATCCTCGGCAACATGCTCTGCGCGCTGGCGCCGAACTATGCCACGCTGATGGCCGCGCGCGTGATCACGGCACTGTGCCACGGCGCATTTTTCGGCATCGGCTCGGTAGTGGCTGCCGGGTTGGTAGCCCCCAACAAACGGGCTCAAGCGATTGCCATGATGTTCACCGGCCTGACCCTGGCCAATGTGCTCGGCGTGCCACTGGGCACTGCACTCGGGCAGTACGCAGGCTGGCGCTCGACCTTCTGGGCGGTGTCGGTGATCGGGGTACTGGCGGCGATTGCGCAATGGGTCTGGCTGCCGAAAAACATTGCGATGGATAAGGCCAACCTCGCCAGCGAGTTCAAGGTACTGGGCAAGGCCAATGTACTGCTGGCCTTGGGCATGAGTGTGCTGGCCTCGACCAGCCTGTTCAGTGTGTTCACTTACATTGCGCCGATCCTGCAGGACATCACCGGCGTCAGCCCCCACGGCGTCACCATCATGCTGTTGTTGTTCGGCGTGGGCTTGACCGCCGGCAGCATGCTCGGTGGTCGCCTGGCGGACAGCCGCTTGCTGCCTTCGCTGGTGGGCATGGCGCTGGCGGTGATGGTGGTGCTGGCGGCGTTCACGCAAACCAGCCATTCGGTGATCCCGGCGGCAATCACACTGGTGCTTTGGGGGACGTTTGCCTTCGCGCTGTGCCCGATCCTGCAATTGCTGATCATCGATCAGGCCCACGAAGCGCCCAACCTGGGTTCGACCCTGAACCAGAGCGCCTTCAACCTGGGCAACGCGGCCGGCGCCTGGATCGGCGGGATGGTGGTAGCCAGCGGCGCCGACCTGGCGGACCTGCCCTGGACCGGCGCGCTGGTCAGCGGACTGACCGTACTGACCGCGCTGTATTTCATCTATCGACAACGCCGTGCGACCAGCCCGGTCAACGCACCCGGCTGAACCTGGTAACCCAGGCTCAGCCCCCGCGGGTCAAGACGACTACAGGATCGGGCTTTTCAGCTCACGGGGCCCTCAGTGAAAAACAGTTGTTGTGCCGATTTCGGGTCAAGGGTGGAGCGCATCAGGCTCAGCCGTCGTTCCAGATCACGGGCCTCGCCCAAACGTTGCTCGAAGCTAAGATAGGGATCGGCGTAACGGCGCAGATAGGCCCTGGAAAAGTCCACACCACTGCGGCTGACGGTGCCGACAGGATAGCGAAAGTGGGCGAACCAGATGATTTGCGGGGTCGTCACGGCGTCGCTGGAGGGGGCCACCTTGCTGATGTAGAAGCAGCGAAACAGTGGCGCCCTGCCTTCACCCGACACGATACCGGTGCCGGGTACTTCCTTGATTGATATGACGCCTTCGGCCAACAGGTCCTCGACCCCCGCCGCCGTCGGTTCACGGGCCAGCACCATACGTGCATATGCCTCACGGGCGAGGGTTTTCAGGTCGCTGGCCTGGTCAGTCATCTGCTGGTGCCACTGCTTGTCGATCGGGGCCTCGCCTGCAAAGTGCTCGCGCAATTGCAGCATGCTTTGCGCCAATGCCTCGAGCTCCCTCCTGATGGTGCGTGGCGCCAGGCGCAGATCGGCCTCCAGGGTCGGCAACCGCTCCCTGCAGCGCTCACCGAGTTGCTTGAGCTCGGCGGCCCTGAGGTAGTGCAAGGCACTCGATACGGGCGCCCCTGGTACACGCCGCAATGTCCAGTCCACCTGGCCGGACGTCGTGGTTTTTTCAAAGGTCGCGTAGACCCGCCGGCTGTAGGGATCGGTAAAGGTCAGAGCATCGCCAATGTCGGGATTGAGTGACTTTTCGCCGATTAACGCTCCCCATTCACGGCTTTGGACCCTGAGCGTTTGCCCGGCAAACTGCTTTTTCCGTGTTTCACCGGCACGCTGCGCATACTGCTTGAGGACATCCTTCAGGACATTTGCGCGCAGTTGCTGCAGGTATTTTCGAAAGTCATTGAATGCGGCCTGGTCAAAAAAATCGCCTGACGTTCCGCTCAGCCTGCCCAGCCGGACATCGGCCCAGGCGAGTGCGTCGATCACGTCATTCATCACCCGAATCCGCGTCTCCAGTTCCGGGCGTTCTGCGCCCTGCAACCGCCGATAGGTCGAGAGTTTCACCTGGCAGAGCAGTGTGATCCGCGCCAACTGTTCCAGGGGTTGCCCTACCGTGGATTGCTTGAGGCAATACAACATTTTCGGGCGTAAACCGGCTTCCTGCCAGGCGACCATCGCCCTTTGGTCCGCCCAGGGCGCGACGTCCAGTTCGCTGAGTTGAGCATCGCCGGTAACGGCCGTTCTGCGCATCTGCCCAAGCAGTAGATACGCTTGACGATGGAGACCGATGACCTGCTCATGAAGCTTGCCCAACTGAAACAAGGCGAGGCGGTTTTGTGAGGTGATGGATGTACGGGCAAAATCACTCAGGCTCAGGACGCTGATATCCTGTTGCGGCCCGCCCAACTCGGTATAACGCAATTGCCGTAACGCCGACTTGAGTACGATTTGCGCCCGCAGGCAACGGATCTGCCGGCCCAGGAATGCGCTGCGCATCGTCGAAAACCCGCTCACGACTTCAAACCGACGACGCTGTTCGAGCAACTCCGACAGTTGTTTCGCCCGGCCTCCCAAGGTTTCAACCCTGGCGAGCTCACTGCTGAGCTGCCTGATACCCGTTGCAGGGTTCTGAACTTTAGCGAGCGCTTCCTGCGTATTCACCTCCACCCAGGCCTGCCCGTCGAATTCGGCATAGAGCGCATCAAATCGCGTTTTCAGTTCAACGCCCGCCTGAGCCGTCGTCGACGCCTGCTCGCTCGAGCTTCCCCCGAGCAAACGCAGTCTCAGGTCCAGCATCCATCCCCCACGACCATTGGACTTGAGCCACGGACCTGGACGCCCATCGCTCTCTGCCGATGCAATCCGAACCCCTTCGGAGAACCTCGACACCTTGAACCAGTCATCCTTGACATGGACATACAACTGACCAAGGGCTTCATGCAACCCTGTGTTCAGGCCGCTGGTAATCGACTCGGCTCGTTGGGGTTCAGATACCGTAAAGGCGTTCAGGCTGGCCTCCTGAGAGGCCGTCAATCGACTGGAGGGCGTTATCCAGCCATAGTCGACCCGCGCGGTCGGCATGCACAAGGCGCGCGCGACGGACGTTTGCGGCGTCAGTACCTGGGGGTTGTCTGATGCGACGACGGGAACAACCGCTTCGCCCGGCACTACGTCTGCATCAATGATCCGGGCGCCCTGCGACGCTTCCTGAGTCTCGCTGGACGATGCTTCATCCAGAGCGCTTTCGATGTTTGTGCGCGAGTAATGCGCCATCACCAACGCCATGTTCATCAGGAAACCGGCCATGGCCACCTCCTTGCCTTCTGCCTTATTGCCGCGGACCACATTGATTTGCTGTTGAACATCCCAGGCCACCAACAACCAGCCCACCGCAGCTAGCGGCCCCGTGACAAACGGCATGACACTGTTCAGCCCCAGGTACAAACCCTCCTTGCGGCGCGCCCAGCGGTTTTCGCTGTTGGACACCGACTGCCGGTCCGCTTGCTCCATAAGCGCCTGGACCTGACTTTTATAAAGGTGATCACCGTAATCGCCTTCGACCTCCTCGCGTCCAAGCTGGGCCGGCTTGCTGGTCATGGCGTCGATCAACATCGTCAGGCCATCAATACTGTTGAAGTGAGGGTCCTGGAACCCGCCAGCCTGATAAGTCGCGCGGCCGGTCTCGCTCATCCAGGCCAGAACCTGTTGCTGCAATTGGCCTGGTCGCTTGATGGCCTCGAACAATGCCTGATGACTGGCGAACGCCTGCAACTTCGTTGCGCTCATAGGGCAGTAGAGGATTTGCGGCCCCTGCTCGAAATCCCTGGGACCAATCACAAACATGTTGGTCACAGTGTCCGGTTCGCTCAGTGCACCCGCCTTGAAGGTCAACGGGCGCAACACGATAGCCTTCTGTGCCACGTAGCGATCCTCGGCCCGCTTGCTCATGACCGCTACCACCATCCGGTAAGCGGTGCGCGTAAAACCGGCCTGACCGCGAGCAAACAGTTCCAGGGCGAGCATGGGTAGTTCAATGCGCAATTGCTGGAGAAAGCGACGACGCCTCCAGCTCACTTCAACCTCGTCATCTTTGAGCGAGGAAGCAATAAGAGCGGGATAGTTCTGGCCGATGTCGACTTCGCTGATCCACTGCTTGATGGTCTCAGGCGTCATCCATGAGGGCACCGCACTGCCGTCCCTGCGCTTGAGGGTGATGGAGTTGCCCGGCAGCCCCCCCAGGTTTTCCAGGGCGACATTGAGCAAAGTGGTGATGATTCTCACCGGAAAACCGCCTGCCGCGGAACCCCCCCTGACGGTATGAATGGTGACCACCACGTCATCGGGTTTCAGCGTCTCGGGCTGTGGATACTTGTCCATGAGCTTTTGCCGGGTGTAATCGAGAATCGATGGCAGGCCGTCGCTGAAGAACTTCCAGTCCGCCTGCTTGAACAGCGTGCCCAGCGCTTCGAAGTACTCGCTGAACAAGCCACGGACATCACGATTGGCCTGTTTCAGCCAAAGCGGCATGGCCGCGTACAGTCGTTGCAGGTCGCTATGTGGCTTGAGATCAAGGCTGTCAAAGTCACCGGTCGCCAACTCGTGAGCCCGGTCCAGCAAGGCTGCGCTCCAATAGGGCGAGCCACGGCCATGGGCGACCGCGTACTCCAGGTCGGCCAGTTGCTTGACCAGAAAGGTCAAGGCGAAACCGTCGAAAATGTTTGTATCGGGTTCAAACAGGCGCCATTGCATCAAGCTCTCGGGCGCCAGTCCGGTCATACGGTTGAATAACGCCGCTCCCAGCGCGGCCAGGGAAGCAAATACCTCGATACCTGCGGCCAGGGTAAACAGGACGACGTCGGTGGTGGCGCCCTGACTTGATACCAGCACCATGCCCCTGAGCAGCTCAAACTGCTTGCCGCCCTGCTCGCCCCAGTGATCGATCAGATAAGCACGGGTCGTTCCTGTGCGCAGGTTGTTATCCGGCGTTTGCAGGACGTCCGCTATCATCTGTTGCTGCTTGGCATCGAGCGTTGGTGTCTGGCAGGCCACGTCCCTGAGTGCATCCTTGAGCAGTGCAGCCAGAAGTTCGAAGCGAGTTTGCGCGGTTTCCGACAGTTCGCTCCAGTCCTCCAGCAACGCCTGCTGGCAAAGCTGGAGCAAACGGGCACCACAGTCATTGACGGCGGTCTGGGCATCGAAGTTCTTCAGGGCACCCGGCACCACAGGTTGCGCGTCGGGCTGATCCGTAATGACCTGGCCTTCACTGTAATCAACCAGCTTGTCATCGACGAAGCGGTTGATCAGTTCATCCGTCATGGAGGAGCGGCTGAACCGCGCTTTGCGGACCGCTTGATCGACATACTCGTATTGCGGTGACATCAGTACCGGGGTGCTGTCAGTAATCACCAATTGCGGATAATTGCAGCGCAGAGTCTTCTGCAAATCTCGAGCGGCAACCACCTGCAATGAGGAGCGGGCGGCAAACAGCGTTTGAATCTTTCGAGCGACCGCCAACAGGGCAGTCAAATGTGGAGGGAGTGACGGTGTGGCCATTAATCGATTCCTTGATCGAGAAGCGGGCCCTGTACGCAGAGTGAAGAAAGTTCGCCAGTCAGCCCGTGCACCAGCGTGGCTCGCGCAGCAACTGCAAAGGTGGTAGCCGGTTACCACCCGTGCCGTACGAACATAGGCTCTTCATGGCGAATCAGTGCTTCGCTTCTTGTCCGAAGGGGCTGCTCCGCTTTCGCTGCGAATCTGCGCATGGCTGATCAGTGCGAAAATAAAACTGCCACCGATGATGTTCCCCGCCAGCGTCGGCCCGGCGAACACCAGCCAGAAATCACTCCACGGCAACTCGCCGGCAAACACCAGATACGACACCTCCAGCGAACCGACCACGATGTGGGTGAAATCCCCCAGCGCCATGAAGTAGGTGATGAGGATGATGATCCACATCTTGGCGCTCTCCATGGACGGGATCATCCAGACCATGGTGGCGATCATCCATCCGGAGATGATGCCCTTGGCGAACATCTGGCTGGCGTGGTTTTCCATGACCTTGCGTCCGATGTCGAGAAAGGCCACGTCAGTCTTGCTGTCGAAAATCGGCAGTTCCAGCATCACATACGCCACCAGCAAGGTGCCGCAGAGGTTGCCGACCAATACCACCGTCCACAGCCGTAGCAACCGGCCGAAGTTGGCCAGCGTCGGCCTGGTCATCACCGGCAGCACGGCGGTCAGGGTGTTTTCGGTGAACAGTTGCTGACGGGCGAGGATCACCGCGAGAAAACCGGCGCAATAACCGAAACTCGCGATCACCTTGAATCCTTCGCCATCCGGCAGGCGCGAATTGAGCAACCCCATGCCCATCAGCGACAGGCCCATGGTCAACCCCGCCGCCAGCGCCGACCACCATAACGCGGCAATGCTGCGGTCCAGCTCCTGATCGCCCTGTGTACGGATGATCTCGTGCAGCACCGCGGCGCGGGGCGGCTGGCTCTTTTCGACCTCGTGCTCTTCTTGCGCCGAAAGGTTCGGGGTCTTGCCGTCTTGTGCCGAGTTCATGGGATACGCAACCGGTGGCGGGCTATTTAGCTACGACACGCGGGGCTCACGGCTGTTCAGTACCCCAGACAAATCTTCGGTGAATACAGAACCGCTTTCGCGAGCAGGCTCGCTCCCACAGGTAAAGCGCCGCCCATGTGGGAGCGAGCCTGCTCGCGATGGGGACACCACCGATCTCACTGACCGGCGTCATCATTCTTGAACTGGTCCTTGACGTACTTGATCTCGGTCCGGCCGTGAGGCGCCGGCAAGCCGTCTTCACCGAGGTTCACGAACACCATTTTTTCAACGGTGAGGATGCTCTTGCGGGTGATCTTGTTGCGCACTTCACACGTCAGGGTGATCGAGGTGCGGCCGAACTCGGTCGCCGTGATGCCCAGTTCGATGATGTCGCCCTGGCGCGAGGCGCTGACGAAGTTGATTTCGGAAATGTACTTGGTGACCACACGCTGGTTGCCCAACTGAACGATGGCGTAGATCGCCGCCTCTTCGTCGATCCAGCGCAGCAGGCTGCCGCCGAACAGCGTGCCGTTGGGGTTGAGGTCTTCGGGTTTTACCCATTTGCGGGTGTGGAAATTCATGTTCACTCCTGAGCGTCTTGCCGAATGATGCTGACCATCATGGCAGAGCCCGCCCCAGAGCTCTATTGAGCATCATCTATGGTCTCGATTACCGTTCGGACATTGAACGACAGAAACGCTTTGGAAGATCAGCAGAGCCCGCTATAATCGCCACCGTTTCAAAACGGTCATCTTCAATTGCTACCGTTTTCCCGCCACCTGTCCGAGGGGCGCTGCAGCAGGTTTGACCTGTCAGGCTCGGATGGGGCGTTGCCTGGCCTTCACTGGCCGGACACTAAACGCACAACGGCGCCCATTCGCATACATTACGAATGGAGGCTCTTCATGAGCGCTGTTATCACGCCTGCAGATTTTACCGACTACAAAGTCGCCGACATGTCCCTGGCTGCCTGGGGCCGTCGCGAAACCATCATCGCCGAGTCCGAAATGCCGGCTCTGATGGGTCTGCGTCGCAAGTACTCCGAAGAGCAACCGCTCAAGGGCGCAAAAATCCTCGGCTGCATCCACATGACCATTCAGACTGCCGTGCTGATCGAAACCCTGGTTGCCCTGGGTGCCGAAGTGCGCTGGTCGTCCTGCAACATTTTCTCGACTCAGGACCAGGCTGCCGCTTCCATCGCCGCTGCCGGCATCCCGGTCTTCGCCTGGAAAGGCGAGACCGAGCAAGAGTACGAGTGGTGCCTGGAGCAGACCATCCTCAAGGATGGCCAGCCATGGGACGCCAACATGATCCTCGACGATGGCGGCGATCTGACCGAACTGCTGCACAAGAAATACCCAGCCGTTCTGGAACGCGTCCACGGCGTGACCGAAGAAACCACCACCGGCGTTCACCGCCTGCTGGACATGCTGGCCAAGGGCGAGCTGAAAATCCCGGCCATCAACGTCAACGACTCGGTGACCAAGAGCAAGAACGACAACAAGTACGGCTGCCGTCACAGCCTGAACGATGCGATCAAGCGCGGCACCGACCACCTGCTGTCCGGCAAGCAAGCGCTGGTCATCGGCTACGGCGACGTGGGCAAGGGTTCGGCCCAGTCCCTGCGTCAGGAAGGCATGATCGTTAAAGTGTCCGAAGTCGACCCGATCTGCGCCATGCAAGCCTGCATGGACGGTTTCGAACTGGTTTCGCCGTTCATCGATGGTATCAACACCGGTACCGAAGCGAGCATCGACAAAGCGCTGCTGGGCAAGATCGACCTGATCGTGACCACCACCGGCAACGTCAATGTTTGCGACGCGAACATGCTCAAGGCCCTGAAGAAGCGCGCTGTTGTCTGCAACATCGGTCACTTCGACAACGAAATCGACACCGCTTTCATGCGCAAGAACTGGGCATGGGAAGAAGTGAAGCCGCAGGTTCACAAGATCCACCGTACCGGCGCTGGCGATTTCGACCCACAGAATGACGACTACCTGATCCTGCTGGCCGAAGGCCGTCTGGTTAACCTGGGTAACGCCACCGGCCACCCGAGCCGTATCATGGACGGTTCGTTCGCCAACCAGGTTCTGGCGCAGATCTTCCTGTTCGGCCAGAAGTACGCCGACCTGTCGCCAGCCCAGAAAGCCGAGCGCCTGACTGTTGAAGTACTGCCGAAGAAACTCGACGAAGAAGTGGCCCTGGAAATGGTCCGCGGCTTCGGCGGCGTCGTGACTCAACTGACCAAGACCCAGGCCGACTACATCGGCGTGACCGTCGAAGGTCCGTTCAAGCCGCACGCTTACCGCTACTGATCGGCTGACGCCTCCCCTGTAGGAGCGAGCTTGCTCGCGAAAAACGTCACGGCAACGCGTTTAACCAGAATGTACGCGTTATCGTTGACGTCCATCGCGAGCATGCTCGCTCCTACAGATGGTCGGTGCTTGCCTTATGAGTTTCCAAGGATATGACCATGTCCCAAGATCGTCGCTACAGCTTCGAGTTCTTCCCTACGAAGACCGATGCTGGGCAAGAAAAGCTGCTCGCCACTGCTCGCCAGCTGGCCGCCTACAACCCCGATTTCTTCTCCTGCACCTACGGCGCCGGCGGTTCGACCCGTGATCGCACGCTGAACACCGTGTTGCAGCTCGAAAGCGAAGTCAAAATCCCTGCCGCTCCGCACATGTCCTGCGTGGGCGATAGCAAAGCTGACCTGCGCGGCCTGCTGGCCCAGTACAAAGCCGCCGGCATCACGCGTATCGTCGCCCTGCGCGGTGACCTGCCTTCGGGCATGGGCATGGCCAGTGGTGAAATGCGCCACGCCAATGACCTGGTTGAATTCATTCGCGAAGAAACCGGTGATCATTTCCACATCGAAGTCGCTGCTTACCCGGAAATGCATCCGCAAGCGCGCAATTTCGAAGACGATGTGGCCAACTTCGTGCGTAAGGCCAACGCTGGCGCCGACAGTGCGATCACCCAGTACTTCTTCAACGCCGACTGCTACTTCTACTTCGTCGAACGCGTGCGGGCGCTGGGCGTGAACATCCCGATCGTGCCGGGCATCATGCCGATCACCAACTACAGCAAGCTGGCGCGTTTCTCCGATGCCTGCGGTGCGGAAATCCCGCGCTGGATCCGCAAGCAACTGGAAGCCTACGGCGACGACACCCAAAGCATTCAGCGCTTTGGCGAACAGGTCATCACCGAGATGTGCGAACAACTGCTGCAGGGTGGCGCTCCAGGGCTGCACTTCTACACACTGAACCAGGCTGAAGCGAGCCTGGCGGTGTGGAATAACCTGAAGTTGCCGCGTTAAAAGTCGTTAAAGCACGATCAAAAGATCGCAGCCTGCGACAGCTCCTGCCACGGAATGTGTATTCCCTGCAGGAACTGTCGCAGGCTGCGATCTTTTGCTTTCAACGCACCATTAATGTGCGGCAATCCACGGAGTTAGAGCATCTGCGGTCAGTTTCTGGCTCTTTCCGGTTTCTCGTCGTAATCTCAAGCCCATGCCTTTGATCACGCAGTTAGTCGCCGTGCTTGTCTTCACTTGCCTGAGCTTCACCGCCCGGGGCGAGAAGCTGCGCATTGTCACGGAGCCGTGGGCGCCTTATGTGTACGAAGACAACGGCAAATCCCTGGGCCTGGACTACGAAACCACCGCCATTGTCTTCAAGCGCCTGGGCATCGAAGTGGAGTGGCAATTCCTGCCATGGAAACGCTGCCTGTCGATGCTTGAATCAGGCCAGGCCGACGGCGCACTGGACATCTTTCACAGCGACGAACGCGAGGCGACCCTGCTCTACCCCAGCGAACCACTGTCTGAAGTCCAGTTCGTGATGTTCTACGCCAATGAACGGCCCCATCCGTTTCGCACCCTCGATGACCTGCAAGGCCTGACCATCGGCACCTCGCCAGGCTACCTGTACAGCAAGGATTTCAGCGATTCGACGCTGTTCACCCGCGAGCCGGCCCCCACCCATGAAGCCAACTTCGGAAAACTGGTACGCGGGCGGATTGACCTGCTGATCACTGACCGCCGGGTCGGCCAGCATTTGCTCGACGAGCTGGGAATCCGCGACAAGATCACCGAAAACCCCACGATCATCAGCCAGCAAAGCCAGTTTCTCGCGGTGCGACGCAATGCGGGCATGGACCTGCTGGTGCAGCGTTTCGGCGCCGAACTCAAGCGTTTCAAGCGCGAGCCCGCCTACGCTGAACTGAGTGCCCGCTACGGCGCGGAACCGGCAGCCAGCGTGAAAACCGAAAAGGCCACGGCTGCCGCGGAAAAAACCGTTGAGCAGCAGGAAAGCGGCGCGCAGTGATTGCTCTGTTATACTCCGGCCTTCCCGCCAGGCTCACGCCCGGACGCTCGGAATCGTTAAAGGCATCTCAACCCCGCTACTGCGCAGCTTTCAGCCCGCGCGAGCGCTTGTAGACGAGCCTTCGAGACCCAGCAGGACCGGACGGGATTGCGTCCTCTTAAACGCGATTCGCGCCAGGCAAGACTCCCATTGGGCCAAGCCCTAACTAGAACAGGATTACTCATGTCCTTTGCTTCCCTCGGTCTCTCCGAGGCTTTAGTCCGCGCCATCGAGGCAGCGGGCTATACCGAGCCTACTCCGGTGCAACAGCGGGCCATTCCCGCCGTGTTGCAAGGTCGCGACCTGATGGTCGCGGCGCAGACAGGTACTGGTAAAACCGGCGGTTTCGCCCTTCCGATCCTGGAGCGGTTGTTCCCCAACGGTCACCCGGACAAATCCCAGCGTCACGGCCCGCGCCAACCGCGCGTACTGGTCCTGACCCCGACTCGCGAACTCGCCGCGCAAGTGCATGAAAGCTTCAAGGTCTATGCCCGTGACCTGAAGTTCGTCAGCGCCTGCATCTTCGGCGGTGTCGGCATGAACCCGCAGGTTCAGGCCATGTCCCGTGGCGTAGACGTGCTGGTGGCCTGCCCTGGCCGCCTGCTCGACCTGGCCGGCCAAGGCAGCGTCGATCTGTCCCACGTGGAAATCCTCGTACTGGACGAAGCCGACCGCATGCTCGACATGGGCTTCGTCCATGACGTGAAGAAGGTCCTGGCCCGTCTGCCGGCCAAACGCCAGAACCTGCTGTTCTCGGCGACCTTCTCCAAGGACATCACCGACCTTGCCGGCAAGCTGCTGCACAACCCGGAACGCATCGAAGTCACGCCGCCGAACACCACGGTCGAGCGTATCGAACAGCGCGTATTCCGCCTGCCCGCCAGCCACAAGCGTGCCTTGCTGGCGCACCTGATCACAGCCGGCGCCTGGGAACAGGTACTGGTCTTCACCCGCACCAAGCACGGCGCCAATCGCCTGGCCGAGTACCTGGACAAGCACGGTCTGAGCGCCGTCGCGATCCACGGCAACAAGAGCCAGAACGCCCGCACCAAAGCCTTGGCCGACTTCAAGGCCGGTACCGTGCGCATCCTGGTGGCCACCGACATCGCCGCTCGCGGCCTGGACATCGACCAGTTGCCACACGTGGTCAACTTCGAGCTGCCGAACGTCGATGAAGACTACGTGCATCGCATCGGTCGTACCGGCCGTGCCGGTCGTTCGGGCGAGGCGATTTCGCTGGTAGCCCCGGACGAAGAAAAACTGCTGAAAAGCATCGAACGCATGACCAAGCAGAAAATCGCCGACGGCGACCTGATGGGCTTCGATGCCAGCACCATCGAGGCGGAAAAGCCTGAAGTGCGCGAGCGTCCGGACATGCGCAACCCACGCAGTCCACGTGGCCCGCGCGGCGACGGTCCGAACGGCAGCGGTGGCGGCGGTGGTCGCAAGGACAAAGGCAAGGACAAGGGTAAGGAAAAACCGGCCGGCGAGCGCGGTGAGCGCCCTGCCCGTCAGCAAAAGCCACGTGAAGGCACTCCGGCTCGCGAACAGCGTCCATCGCAACCTCCTCGTGCCGCCGCTGACCGTGCCCCGGACGAGTTCCTGGACGACGATATCGATAACTTCGGTAACCGCGTCGACTACGTGCCGCAGCAGAAACCGGCGCAAGGCCGTGGTCGCCGTCCGGGTGCTCCGGCACAAGGCACTGCGGCAGGTTCGGGCGCTCCACGCTCCGGCAAGCCACAAGGTCGCCAGAACGGTCCGCGCAACAGCGATGGCGCCAGCACCGGCACCCCACCGGCCAAACGTAGCGGTCCTCGCAGTGGCGCACCGCGCGACGGCCAGGCCCGCCGCGAAGATTCGCGCAATCGCCGGCCGGCCCGTGACGACCAGCCGCGTTCGGAACCTGCCGTGCAGAACCCGCGCGGTCCCGCACCGAAGATCATGCACAAGGAGTCGAAGGCTGACCGCTTCCCGACACCTGAGCAACTGGATCAACTGCCAAGCCGTCCTCGTGGTGAAAAACCAGCACTGCTGACCCGCAATCGCTGAGTTATCGCTGAAATAAAAAATGCCCCTGATCGCGAGATCGGGGGCATTTTTTTATGGCTGATGAAATCCTGTAGGAGCGAGCCTGCTCGCGATGGTCGTCAACGATAACACTGGAAGCCTGATGCTCCGCGGCGCTCTCAGGTTTTCCGCGAGCAGGCTCGCTCCTACAGTCTCAGCATTACTTCGCTTTAACACCTTCAAACGTGACGTATAGATCAACCGCGTCGGACTGTGGACCCAGGTCCATCATCTTGCCGAAGTCGGAACGCTTGATGCTGGTAGTGCCCTCGAAGCCTGCACGGTAGCCGCCCCATGGATCCTTGCCTTCACCCAGGAAAGTGGCCTTGACCACGACTGGCTTGGTTACGCCAGCAATCGTCAGGTCGCCACTCACGTCAGCAGTGTCTTTGCCAGCGGCGTTTTTGCCAGTGGATTTAACGCTGGTGGACTTGAAAGTAGCCTTGGGGAAATCAGCCACTTTCAGGAAGTCTTTGCTGGAGATGTGCTTGTCACGTTCAGCGTTGTTGGTGAAGACGCTGGCGGTGTTCACGTTGAACTCGATCTTGCTGTCTTCAGGCTTGGCAGCGTCGAAGCTGAACTTGCCGTCGATGTCCTTGAAAGTACCGGTGATGAAGCTGTAGCCCAGGTGGCTGATCTTGAAGTCAACGAAGGCGTGCTGGCCTTCCTTGTCGACGGTGTAGTCAGCCGCCATCACATTGGCAGACAGAACAGCAGAACCGATTGCCAGAGCGGCGAGAGTCTTTTTCAACATGCTTTGTTTTCCTTGGGAGTCGAGGTTGAACTTCAGGCTTTGCGACCCAGCATTCGCTTGAGGGTCACATCATGGTCGATAAAGTGGTGCTTCAATGCTGCCAACGCATGGAGGCCGGAAAAAATTACCAGCACCCACGCCAGGTAGAGGTGAATCGCACCGGCGTTATCTGCCTGGTCCGGCAGTCCGGAAACCAGGGCAGGCACTTCAAACCAGTCAAACACCGGAATCCCGGCACCTTCTGCGGTGGAAATCAGGTAACCGGCAATCATCACCGCGAACAGACAGAGATACAGAAAGGCATGGCCGAGCATGGCGCCCAGTCGCGTCATGCGGCTGTAGCTGGCCAGGGTTGGCGGCGGCGGGCTGATGAAGCGCCACAACACACGCAATACCATGACCCCCAGCAGGATCAAGCCAATGCTCTTGTGCAGATCCGGCCCGGCCTTGCGCCAAGGGTCGTAATAACCGAGGTCGACCATCCACAGCCCGAGGGCGAACAAACCGAACACGGCCACTGCCACGCCCCAGTGCATGAAGATGCTGACCCAGCCGTAGCGGGAGGTAGAGTTACGTAGCTGCATTGCCTAGATCCCTGTAAGTGCTGGCCCAAGACTATCGAGTTATCTATCGAATTAAAGCGGAAAATTTTGCTTTGAAATATCGAGAAATACGATCAAGAGTCTGAAACAGGCGAGTTAAGAAAAGATTAAAGGCCAATGTGTGTACAAAAATGTAGCCCAATTCAACAACACTTCTTACCAAAGGTTTATTCGTTTGTGTGCCCGGATTTCTCCGGGCATAAAAAAACGCGGCATTTACGCCGCGTTTTTTTGATCCCGGGGCTTACTACGCCTTGGTATCCGTTGCCGGGGTTGCAGCAGATTTGGCAGCCGGCTTCTTCGCCGGTTCGGCTTTTTTGGCCGGTGTCTTGGCCGGGGCTTTTTTCGCCTCGGTCCTGGCAGCCGGTTTCGCCGGAGCCTTCTTGGCTGGCTCGGCTTTTGCCGGGGTTGCTGGCTTCGGTGCTTCGACCGGAGCCGGTGCAACAGCCGGGGCGGGTGCCGGCACAGGAGCAGGTGCTACCGGCTCAGGTGCCTTGACTGGCTCTGGCTTCTTCTCGTCATCCGAGCCGCCGAACAGGTTGCTGAAGAAATTGCCTTTCTTCGCCACCACCGCACCAGCGCCCGCCGCTGCGGCAGCCGGACCCACTTTCGCCGGTTCGAACGACTTGCCCGCCGCCAGGTCTTCAACCTGGCCGGCTGCACGTTGACCGGTACGCAGCGCGCCTTCCAGGGTGCCTGGGTACAGAGTGTCGGTGTGTTCGCCAGCGAAGGCTACGCGCTGAACAGGGCGTTCCCACAGGCGCCAGAACTTGCTGATCTGGCCCGGACCGAAGGCCAGGTAGGCGCCGCCAGTCGATGGGTCGGTGCTGTAGCGACGGATTTCATAACCAGTGAACGAGCCACGCGCCTGTGGATAGAACGCATGCAGGCGAATCAACACCTGATCGACCATCTGCTTGTCGCCGAATGCCTGCATCACCCGCGCGTTGTCGCCGGACAGGTTGATCACCACGTTGGCGCCACCCTTCAGGGCAGGCTCGATCCACAACATGCCCAGGCCGGTGTTGCTGTAGATCTCGCCAGACATGCGCGCCTTGGATTCCCATACCGGCGTCTTGAACTTCAGCATGATCTGGTCGCGCCAGCCGTAGTTGGTGCCCTTGATCGCCGCCAGGTGCTGGGCGTCCAGCGCCGGGGTCATCTGGATCTTGTTCAGAGCGCGCAGTGGCACGGCCAATACAACGTAGTCAGCCTTATAAGCGACACTGTCGACTTTGACGGTCACGCCGTCCTTGTCCTGAATGATCGACGAGACCGGGGAGCTGGTCTTGATGGTTTTCAGCTGTTTGACCAGGGCCTGGGCCAGCACCGGGCTGCCACCGACCAGGCGCGAAGCACGCAGGTCGCGATCGGAGACGCCACGGTAAACGCGGCTCTGCTGCGCGAAATACAGCAGCGACAAGCGCGAAGGTTCGTCGTAGCGGGTGCGGATCTGCTGGTTGATCAACTGGCGGGCAGTGGCCGGCAGGTTCTGCTTGTCGAGCCAGTTCGATACGTTCATCTGGTCCAGTGCGTGCAGCGTATTGTTGGCGGCCGGGTTCTGCGGGTCGTCGATCGAGCGCGCCAGGTCGTCCACGGTCTTGTCGAAGCGTTTGAGCGCCTCGGCGGTGGCTGGCTGCTTGGTCGCCAGGTCGGCGGCGGAGAAATACTCGCCATCGATCAGGTAGCCTGGGGTCCGCACGAATTCAGGGGCCGGCGTGGTGCTCAGCTTGAAGGTCGATACGTACTTGTTCAGCACCGGCTGGGCCTTGTCGTTGCCGATCCACTCGCTGGTGGCCATGCCGGAACGGCCGCCCAGGCTCGACTTGGCTTCCAGCAGGGTGACCTGCCAGCCCTTGTTCTGCAGCTCATACGCGGCAGTCAGGCCCGACAGGCCACCGCCGATCACGATCGCGGTTTTATCCTTGGCCAGCGCAGACACGCTAAACAGCCCCAACATCACCAGCGCACAGGCGCGCAGCCAACCGACAGACATTCAGCGAACTCCGGAATCACACGAGGAAAACAACAGTTTTTGCGAGCCAGACGGCTCAAGAGCCGCGAAGGATACGTCAGCCTTCAGACACCTGCCAGCAACGTCTATCGGCCTGTACAAAGTAGCTCATTCGACACAATGGGTTGTCCCCGTGGCACGCATTGCATAGGCTTGCGCGATTGTTTGTCCGCGCAGTTCACGGACCGCCTCCAGGAGAGTGAAAATGGGCCTGAATAATCAGTGGATGCAACGCGATCTCGCCGTGTTGTGGCATCCCTGCACCCAGATGAAAGATCACGAACAACTGCCGCTGATCCCGATCAAGCGCGGGGAAGGCGTGTGGCTGGAAGACTTCGAAGGCAAGCGCTACCTCGATGCGGTCAGCTCCTGGTGGGTCAACGTGTTCGGCCATGCCAACCCGCGGATCAACCAGCGCATCAAGGACCAGGTCGACCAGCTCGAACATGTGATCCTTGCCGGCTTCAGTCATCAACCGGTGATCGAGTTATCCGAGCGCCTGGTGAAGATGACACCGGAAGGCCTGACCCGGTGCTTCTACGCCGATAACGGCTCGTCCTGCATCGAAGTCGCGCTGAAAATGAGCTTTCACTACTGGCTCAATCGCGGCACGCCTGCCAAGAAGCGCTTCGTCACCCTGACCAACAGCTACCACGGCGAAACCATGGCGGCGATGTCGGTGGGCGACGTGCCGCTGTTCACCGAGACCTACAAAGCGCTGTTGATGGACACCATCAAGGTGCCGAGCCCGGACTGCTACCTGCGCCCCGAGGGCATGAGCTGGGAAGAACATTCGCGCAACATGTTCGCCGCCATGGAGCAGACCCTGGCCGAAAACCACGACACGGTCGCGGCAGTGATCGTCGAGCCGCTGATCCAGGGCGCCGGCGGCATGCGCATGTACCACCCGGTATACCTCAAGCTGCTGCGAGAGGCCTGTGACCGCTATGGTGTGCACCTGATCCACGACGAAATCGCCGTCGGCTTCGGCCGCACCGGGACGATGTTCGCCTGCGAACAGGCCGGCATCCGCCCTGATTTCCTGTGCCTGTCCAAGGCCCTGACCGGTGGCTATCTGCCACTGGCGGCGTGCATGACCACAGACGAAGTCTATAGCGCGTTCTACGACGACTACCCGACCCTGCGCGCCTTCCTGCACTCCCACAGCTACACCGGCAACCCGCTGGCGTGCGCGGCGGCCCTGGCGACCCTGGATATTTTCGAAGAAGACAACGTCATCGAGAACAACAGGGCCTTGGCCCAGCGCATGGCTTCGTCCACGGCGCATCTGGTCGATCACCCGAATGTTTCCGAAGTGCGGCAGACCGGCATGGTGCTGGCCATCGAGATGGTCAAGGACAAGGCCACCAAGGAAGCTTACCCATGGCAGGAACGTCGTGGCCTGAAGGTGTTTCAGCACGCACTGGAGCGCGGTGCTTTACTGCGTCCATTGGGTAGCGTGGTGTATTTCCTGCCGCCGTATGTGATTACCCCGGAGCAGATCGACTTCCTCGCCGAAGTGGCCAGCGAAGGGATCGACATTGCGACCCGTGACAGTGTCAGCGTGGCAGTGCCGAAGGACTTCCATCCAGGCTTCCGTGATCCGGGCTGATGATGCGGTCAATGTGGGAGCGAGCTTGCTCGCGATAGCGGTCTTTCAGCCACCATCAATGGTGAATGTCAGATCGTCATCGCGAGCAAGCTCGCTCCCACAGAAGTCCCCACCGATCCATGACCAACACCCTTTTTCAGAGACCCAGCATGAGACTGTCCCGCTTCTTCATCGACGCCCCCCTGAGCATCGGCGAGCACGAGTTGCCCGAAGCCCAGGCCCATTACATCAGCCGCGTACTGCGCATGGTCGAGGGCGATGCGTTGCAGTTGTTCGACGGCTCGGGCCAGGAGTTTCGCGCCACACTGGTCGAGGTCGGCAAAAAGCGCGTCGTGGTGCAGATCGATGAAAGCTTCGCCGGGCAGGTCGAGTCGCCGCTGCAAATCCACCTCGGCCAGGGCCTGTCCCGGGGCGAACGCATGGACTGGGCGATCCAGAAAGCCACGGAACTGGGCGTCACTGAAATCACCCCGATCTTCACCGAGCGCTGCGAAGTCCGGCTCAAGGACGAGCGCGCCGATAAACGCCTGCTGCACTGGCGCCAAGTGGCGATCAGCGCTTGCGAACAGTGCGGCCGCTCGCGAGTGCCGGTGATTCATCCGCCGCTGTTGCTGGCCGACTGGCTGAAGCAGACGCAGGCTGAATTGAAGCTGGTGCTGCATCCGGTGGCTGAACCGCTGGTGAGCCATGCCAAACCTTCAAGTCTGGCATTCCTGATCGGTCCGGAGGGTGGTTTGTCCGATGCCGAAGTCGATCAGGCCAAGGCCAGCGGCTTCCACGCCGCCCGCCTCGGCCCACGGGTGCTGCGCACCGAAACCGCGCCGGTTGTTGCACTGGCCGTGGCCCAGCAGCTTTGGGGTGATTTCTAGGGCCTCATCGCGAGCAGGCTCGCTCCCACAGTAGATCTCCAGTGATCACAAAATCTGTGAGCACCACAGGTCCAATGTGTGGGAACCTGCTCGCGAATGGCCACGACACGGTCTGGATGACTACTGCACCGGATCACTCACCGGTTTGGCAATGATCGCCTTGAGTTCGCTGGTCATCGGGAACTCAAGGTTCAAACCCTTCGGCGGGATCGGCTGCTCGAACCAGCGTTTGTAGATGCCATTGATCTCGCCCGAGCTGTACAGATCCGCCAACGCGCTGTTGACCAGCGCCAGGAACTGCGGATCGTCCTTGCGCACCATGCAGCTGTAGATCTCCCGCGATTGCTCCTCCCCGACCACCACCCACTTGTGCGGGTCATTGGCCTTGGCGCGCTCGCCGTAGAGCAGCGCGTCGTCCATGTAGAACGCCACCGCCCGGCCCGATTGCAGCATCTGGAAGGCTTCGCCGTGGTCCTTGGCGCTGATCACGAACATGTCGATCTTGTGATCGACGTTGTAGCTTTTCAGGAAGCGCTCGTTGGTGGTGCCGGCGGTGGTCACCACGTTCTTGCCGCGCAGGTCGGCAAAGCTCTTGATCCCGCTGTCCTTCGCGGTCAGCAACTGGCCTTTGACGTAGATGAAGCCATAGGAGAACGCCACCTGCTTCTGCCGTTCGGCGGTCACGCCGGTGGAGCCGCACTCCAGGTCCACGGTGCCGTTCTGCACCAGTGGAATGCGGGTCTGCGAGGTCACCAGGTTGTAGTTCACCTTCAAGTCTGGCAGCGCCAGTTGCTGCCGGATGCGCTCGACGATCTTGCCCGCCAGATCCACCGAGTAACCCATCGGCTTGCCGCTGTGATCACCCACGTAGGAGAACGGCACCGAAGCATCGCGATAACCCAGGGTGATGCTGTTGGCGCTGGCGATCTTGCTCAGGGTGCCGGTCAGCGGCGCCTCATTGGCCTGAACCTGGCTGCCGAGCAACAGGCCAAGCGTACAAGCGAGCAACGTGATTTTTTGCATTGTTATTCTCCGTTGTGGGTGTTGGTTTATCAGACGCGTGCAGCGATGACGGTGATTTCCACCAGCACTTGCGGGCGGGCCAGTTCGGCCTGCACGGTGGTGCGGCTCGGCGCCTGCCCGGGCGACAACCAGGCCGACCAGACCTCGTTCATCGCGTCGAAATCCTCGGTGATGTTTTTCAGATAAATGGTCGCACTGAGCAGATGATCCTTGTCGCTGCCCGCCTCGGCCAGCAAGGTATCGATTTTCGCCAGCACTTCGCGGGTCTGGCCGTCGGCATCCCGGGCATCGCCGGGCACCTGCCCGGAGAGAAACACCAGGTCGCCAAAGGTCACGGCGCCGGACAGGCGCGGGTTGCTATGCAGTCGGGTAATGGTCATTGCAGTGTCCTCTTCTGAAAACGGTGTTCAGGCGGCCCGGTGGTTGAAACCACGCAGGTCGATGGAAGGCCGGCGCTCGCCGATCAGCTCGCTGAGCAGGCGCCCGCTGCCGCATGCCAGGGTGAAACCCAGCGCGCCGTGGCCGAGGTTGAGCCACAGGTTGCGATACGCCGTCGCGCCCAGTAATGGCACGCCGCTGGGGGTGGCCGGGCGCATGCCGGCCCACTCGACGGCTTCGTCATAGGCGCCGGCATTTGGAAAGGTGTCATGGGCCTGACGCTTGATCAGCGCCAGGCGTTTGGGGTCCAGCGCAGGGTCGAAGCCGACAATGTCGACCATCGCCGCCACGCGCAATTGCTTGCCGATGCGCGCGTAGACGATCTTGCGATCGTAGTCGGTGATGCTCACGTCCGGCGCGCGGTGACCAGCGCCGATTGGTACGGTCAGGCTGTAGCCTTTGAGCGGATAAAGCGGCAGTTGCAGCCCGGGCAGCGCCAACAGCGGACTGCGGTGACCGGCAGCGATCACCAGCTGATCGACTGGCAGCACTTGCTCGCCCAGTTCGATGGCATTGACGCTGCCGTTGCCGTGGCGAATGCCGGTCACCGCTTGCCCGAGACGAAATTCGCAACGGCCAGACGCCTTCAGTCGTGCGGCCAATTGCTGGCAGAAACCGTGGCAATCGCCGACCTCTTCGTCCGGGGTGTAGATCGCCCCGACAAAGGGCGCATCGATCAGCGCCGGTTCCAGTTGCGCGCATTCGGCCGGCGACAACACCTGCTGTTGCTGCGGGTCGGCCAAGCCCTGGCGTGCATGCTCGAAGCTGCTGTTCTGGCGGAAAGTCACCAGTTTGCCATTGCGCCGCCACTGGAATCCCGCCAGTCCATCGTCCTCGCGCCAGGACCTCAAGGTGTCCTGGCTCAACAGCGCCAGGCGCAACAAGTGCGCGGCGTTCTCGCGGTTGACCGAGCGGCGGCAGGCGCCGAGGAACGACGCCATCCAGCGCCACTGGGCCGGGTCGAAGCGCGGGCGCAGCTTCAACGGTGAGTCGCCGCGCAGCATCCAGCCGATGGCTTGCAAAGGCACACCGGCGTCGGCCAGGGGCGCGACATAGCGATAGGACAACTGGCCGCCGTTGGCGAAGCTGGTTTCGCTGCCCAGCGAGTCCCGAGCCTCGACCACCGTCACCTCGAAGCCGTCGCGCACCAGCGCATAGGCCGTTGCCAGGCCAATCACGCCGCCACCGATGATGCACACACGCTGAGCCATGTCCGTCCCTAAAACCGTTGTGAAGACGAGGCCAAGGTTAGAACCAGGTGACAGACCTTGAACAATGCATAAAGATGGCAAACCCATAAACAAAGGTTATGGACTTGCCATGCGCCTTCGCCATATCGAGATTTTCCAGGCCATCCGCCAGACCGGTTCGATCAGCGCTGCCGCGCAATTGCTCCACGTCTCGCAGCCGGCGGTGAGCAAGGTGTTGCAGCACGCCGAGCAACAATTGGGTTTTCCGCTGTTCCTGCGGGTACGCGGCAAGTTGCAGGCGACGCCGGAAGCGCTGGAACTGGAGCGCGAAGTGGACAAGGTCAGCGAAAGCCTGCAAGGCGTGCGACGCCTGGCGCAGAGCCTGCGCCGCGAACCTGGCCACAGCCTGCGCATCGGTGCCACCCCGGCGCTGGCCCTGTCATTGCTGCCGCCGGCCATTCACGAATGGACCGGGCGTTACCCGGACATCGTTTGCGAACTCTCCAGCGCCCACAGTCGCGAACTGGTGCAGAACCTGTTGATGCGCGAAGTGGACGTCGCCCTGACCCTGCAACGCCCGGATCACCCGGGGCTCAAGGCCCAGGCGCTGGCGTCCGGCGTGCTGGTGGCGCTGGCGCCGAGGGGTTACTGGCCTCAGGAAGAGGTGGGTAAACCGTTGCCGCTGATGGCGCTGGCGGATGCGCCGCTGATCGGTTTATCCAGCGCCGATCCACTGGCCGCGCGGCTCGACAGTTACCTGGAAGCGGTCGAACCGCCACCCCGGGTACGCATCGCCGTGCAAACCTACTCACTGGCACGGGCGATGGTGGAATCCGGCGCTGGCCTGGCGGTGATCGATCCGTTCACCGCCCTTGGCGCCTCTCCCGCCACCACAACGATCCGCCCTCTGGCACCGCCGCTACCCATCACCCTGTACGCAGTGACCCGCGCCGCCGAACCACCGCCCCACACCTTGAACGACCTGTTGCAGGTGTTCAGCCGTCGAGCCCGGGAGCAGTTGGATCGCCTGGTCCCGGTACAGCCTTAAAGCACATAAAAGAATATCGCCACAAAGTGCAGCAAGCTCCCGGCGATCACGAACAGATGCCAGATCCCGTGGGCATGGCGCAGGCGATGATCGAGGGCAAAAAAGATAATCCCCACGGTGTACAACACCCCGCCCGATGCCAGCCAGGCAAACCCGGCGCCGCCCAGCGCCGCGAGCAACGGCTTGACCGCCACCAGCACAATCCAGCCCATCACCGCATAAATCACGATCGACAGAATCCGCGCTTCCGAACGCGGCTTGATCTCCTGCAGGATGCCGATCAGCGCCAGCCCCCAGACAATCCCGAACAACGTCCAGCCCCACGGCCCGCGCAGGGTCACCAGGCAGAACGGCGTGTAGCTGCCGGCGATCAACAGATAGATCGAAAAGTGATCGACCTTCTGCATGATCGCTTTCTTGCGCCCACGCACGCTGTGGTAAACGGTCGATGCGCTGTAAAGCACCAGCAAGGTAAAGGCGTAGATCGCCATGCTGACGATCTTCCACGGACTGCCGTCAAGACTGGCCAGCACAATCAGCCACACCCCGCCGATAAACGCCGCCACTGCCCCGACCAGATGCGTCCAGGCATTCAGTTTTTCCCCGTGATACATGCGTTGCTCACCTCGAATTTCATTGCCGCAGAGCGCAAGGCTCGGGCTTGAAGCGTAAAAGCGCAATGTTTCTGTACGACGGGCCCGGTGTAATTGGGCACAATCGAGTCATTCCAAAAAGAGTCCGCCCCATGCTGATCGATGAAGAGTTGACCCTGAAAAAACTCGAGGTGTTCCTGGCTTTCATGCGCACCGGCAACCTGGCGCGGGCCGCTGCCGAGTTGCAGACCAGCAACGTCAGCGTGCATCGGGCCATCCATTCACTGGAAAGCGCCCTGCGCTGCCCGTTGTTCAAGCACGAAGGCCGCAGCCTGACGCCGCTGGAAAGCGCTTACGTGCTGGAAGAGCGGGCGCAGAAGCTGATTCAGGATGTCGTCGAAAGCGTGCGCCTGACCCGTGAAGCCGCCGGGTTCTCCGCCGAACGTTTCAAACTGGGTTCGCTGTATTCACTGACGGTGAAGACCGTGCCACAGCTGATCATGGGTTTGAAGATCCGCCGCAGCGAGCTCAACATCGACCTGATTCTGGGCTCCAATATCGACCTGCTCTACAAGCTCAAGAACATGGAAGTCGATGCGATCCTCGTGTCGCTGGACGACAGCGTCAACGATCCGGATTGCGAGCAGATCCCGCTGTTTTCCGACGACATCTTCCTCGCCACACCCGCCGATTCCAAGTTTGCCCAGCGCACCGAAGTCGACCTGGCCGAGGTCCGCGACGAAACCTTTATCACCCTGACCCAGGGCTTCGCCACCCATCAGGACGGCAAACGGGTATTCGAGCAGGCAGGGTTCGAGCCGAAGGTGGCGATGCAGGTCAACGACATCTTCACCCTGCTGAGCATGGTCAGTTCGGGCGTCGGTTATGCGTTGCTGCCGGGGCGGATTGCGGCGGTGTACGAGAACCGGGTGAAGCTGATCCCGTTGCAGGAAAAGTACCGGTTGCAGCAGCACATTGGCGTGGTGTTCCTGAAGGCCAAAGAGCGTGATCCGAATCTGCTGGCGTTGCTGGCGGAGTGTCGGATGTATGCCAATCGGCAGGTTTGAAACCGTGTCGCCGCCAATCGCCAGCAGGCTGGCTCCCACAGATGTTGTGTTGAACACAATATCTGTTCCAACAGATCACCCTGTGGGAGCTAGCCTGCTAGCGATGGCGTCAGTTCAGACAATTCAGAGTTTGAAACCTAGCCAACAATCCCGCGAACAATGAAGTACAACAACGAAGGCCCGAGCAAGCACCCAAGCCCGGTGTGGAAGGTCGCAGTCAGTGCGCCATAAGGCACCAAGCGTCTATCCGTCGCCGCCAAACCGGCGGTCACGCCACTCACGGTGCCGGCCAGCCCACCGAACACCATCGCCGAGCGCGGGTTGTCCAGGCCCATCCAGCGCGCCGCCATCGGCGTGCCGACCATCACCAGAATCGCCTTGATCAGGCCGGTGGCAATCGACAGCGCCATCACATCCGAGGTTGCACCGATTGCCGCACCAGTCACCGGGCCGACGATATAAGTCACGGCTCCCGCGCCAATGGTGGTCATGCTCACCGCATCGCGATAACCGAAAGCCCAGGCCATGCACGCGCCGACAATAAACGGCAGCACCGTGCCCAACAGCAGCGCGATCACACCGATAAAGCCTGCCTTTTTCGCTTCAGTGGCTTGCACCTCGAACGCCGTGGCGACGATGGCGAAGTCGCGCAGCATGGCGCCGCCCATCAACCCGATGCCGGAAAACAGCGTCAAGTCCGCCAGGCCTTTTTGCCCGCCGGTCATCGTGCCGCCGACCCAGGCCAGTACCAGGCCGATGACGATGGCGATTGCCGAACCGTGGATACGCCCGAAGGTCAGGCGTTTGGAGATCACCACTGACACCCACATGATCACGCCAACGAAGGCGAATGCAGTGACCAGACCGTTGTGTTCCAGACCGTTCTTGATGAGATCCCACATATCAGCGACCTCCTGCCGGTGCGACAACCGGTGTTACATCCACCGGTTCATCGGGCAAGGGTTCGCCTTTGTGGGTCCGGCTGATCAGGGCAATGGTGCAGCCGCAGAGCACCACCGAACCGATCGCCGCCAACACCGCCACCGGACCACCGTGCAGCGCCGTGACCACGTTCTGTTGCGCCGCCATCGCCACCACCACCGGGATGTACATCGCGCCCCAGAAGCCGACGCCCAGCTCGCAATCCCTGGTCATGCCGCCATGCTTGTGCATCCACAACCGTGCGCAGATCAACAGGATCATCGCGATCCCGACACCGCCGACGTTTGACTTCACTCCCAGCAACACACCGAGCATGTCGCCCATGATCACCCCTGCCAGCGTACAGATCGCCAACAGCGCCACACCGTAAATAATCATTGTTGTAGTCCTCAAAGTGCATTTCGAATGTTGTTTTTGTTGTTCGAAGCCTTAAGTCGGGTGATTTAAGAGTGACGGCTTCCCTCCTCACGCATCAGCGCCTGCAAGGTATCGAGCCGGGCACCGTCGAAGGCAATCACGGTGCCCTGCTCGAACACCCGGCGCGCCAGCCCGGTCAGCACCGCACCGGGCGGCAGTTCGATCTGTAGACGTACGCCACGCTCGTAGGCGCTTTGTACCGTGCCGCGCCAATCGACGATGCGGCACATGTTGAAGGCCAGGTCGTCACGCAAGGCTTCAGGCTTGATCAGCGGACGCGCGCGACTGCCGCTCAGGTAGCCCATCTTTGGAGTGTGCAGCGGCACCTTGGCGAAGGCGTCGGCCAGTCGTTGCACAGAGGCCTCAAGCAATGGGCAGTGGGAAGGCACGCTCACTGTCAGACGCTTGGCCAAGCCAGCTCCGCAACCCTTCGCCAACTCGGCCACCGCTTTCATCGCCGCGTCGCTACCGGCAATCACCAGCTGGTTATCGGCGTTGATATTGGCCAGATAAACCGGCATTTGCGCGCAGTGCACCCGGGCCAGCAATCCTTCCACCGTGGCCAGGTCCAGACCGATGATCGCGGTCATGCCGTAGCCCTGTGGATAAGCCTGTTGCATCAACTCACCGCGCAGGCTGACCAGATGCAACGCATCGCCGAAACCCAGCGCGCCAGCCACCACCGCTGCCGGATAAGCGCCGATCGACAAGCCGGCCACGTAGTCCGGGGCCATGGCCAGCTGGCGTGCAGCGGCGACGCCGGCGATCAGCAGGCAAAGCTGCACCGCCCTCGTCGACCGCAACGCCTCGGCAGAATCCAGCTGCGTCACATCTTCACTGAGCAGGTCGCTCGCCTCGATCAACGTTTCCCGAGGCAAACGCGCCAGCATTCCGGGTTGTTGCGCGCCCTGGCCGGGGAACACCAGCAAGCTGCTCACGCTGCTTGCTCCTGTGGATTCCACGGATCAGTAACCAGAGTGGCTTGAATGGCATTTTTCAGCAGGACCCGCGACGAAGCACCGGCCCATTCGCGCAAGGCAACGGCGCCCGATGGTGTCTGCAATTGCAGGTCCACGCGACACACGGCTGTGTCGAGAACGGCCACCAACGCCTGGGCGTCGACACGACTCAACGGACGTGGCGTACGCAGGATCAGGTCGAGGTCGCTACCCTCGTGCAAAGCGTCAAACCCACTGGCCAGCTCGAACCCGGCGCTGCCGCTGACACCCCAGTTCCAACCACAGTCATCGAGGTGCGAGCGCAGTTGCGCCAAGGCCCGCAGCGCCGGGAAATCGCGCTGGCCTTGAACATGGCGGAGCTCTTCCGGCCGCACCCGCCGCGTGACGGCAGCGACTTCCATCACCGCCGCAAATCGCTGCTCGCGCAACGGCCCGCGCACGCCGACCGCCACCTGCCCCACCGCGCTCAAGGCGCGACGGACCACCACCGGCTGGCCGGCAATGATCGACTCGATCACCCAGGCCGGCGCGTCCGCAGGCAACTGCTGCGGGTTCATGCCCCACAGCAGGTCGTGAGCCAGAAACGTATTCACCACTGCGCTCTCAGCAATTGGCGAACCTTACTCGACGCCGCACGATTGGCCGCCCCCAGGCGACCGCTTAGATCAGGGCCAGCGGCGGCCACATCGTCAATCGCCTGATGCAGGCACTCGATCACACGCGCCAGATCCGCCGCTGTCGGCTGCTCGATCCGGTCCACCGACAAGGTTTCCCACAGCAGCCCGAGGCTGGCGTAGCTGTCGATGTCATAGGCCATCGGCGGCACGCTGGCCGCCAGGGCTTCGAGCTCTTCGACGCTGCGCAAGGTCACCCGCGCCGCCGACGCCTTGCCCATGGCATGCACCATCACCCCCGGATCGCGCAGGGCGATCAAGCGGTTGGCCTGATAGCCGTGGGCCAGAAATGCCCCGGACATCGCCTTGCCCACCAGCAGTCCGATCACCGCATGGCCAGCGAGACGGGCACGGGCATAACTGTCCGCCGCAGCGGCCAGCGCCTGATGAATGCCGAGGGCTTCCTCCCGTCGACCGTAAGCCTGGCTCGGCACGTCGACGATGGCGACCAGGGCGCGTTTTTGTGCCTTGTTCTGATCGGCGGCGATGACTTCATCCACGGCCTTGGCCAGGCCCCAGCCTTCGAGCAAACCCACCTCGCCGTTGCGGGCACGGACGAAGCGGTTTTCCGGGTCGGCCACCACCGCGATGAATCGCACAGGCTGATCGCCCAGCGAACCGTCGGCGACCTTCAGCGAAGCCGGCAAACCCTCGACCGCTTTCGCCCCGGTACTCAAGGCGTTGAACCAGTTCAAGCCTCGCAGGGAATACGAACTCATGGGCGTTCTCCTTGGTACAGATCACGAACCACGGACGGCTCGATTTGCGGCTCGGCATCCAGACGCGCCAGGTGTTGCAGGAACAACTCTGCCTGACGGCTGCGCGGTTGTTCAGGCAAACCTTGCTGGAGTAACTCGCCGACTTGCTGGCGAATCTGCGCCACGTCGTCGGCAACATAGCGATCCACCAGGCCACTGGCGAAACGCTGCTCGCCACCGGTCAGGCCCCAGATGAAGGGCCGGTCGCGGGAGTCGTACTCCTCGAGTCCGGCTTCCTGTTCGATCACCTGTGGACCGTTCAGGCCCAGTCGTGCTTCCTGAGTCACCAACAGATAGCTGCACAACCCGGCGGCGATCGACATGCCGCCAAAGCAACCGACGCTGCCCGCCACCACACCGACCACGGGTTGGTACTGCTGCAAATCGACAATCGCCGCGTGGATGTCGGCAATGGCCGCCAGGCCGAGGTTGGCTTCCTGCAAGCGCACGCCGCCGGTTTCCAGCAGCAGCACGGCGCGGGTCGGGATGCCGTTGCGGTTGTCTTCGGCGGCCAGTTCCAGTGCGCCGGCAATTTTTGCTCCGCCGACTTCACCGAGGCTGCCGCCCTGGAACGCACCTTCGATGGCCGCGATCACCACCGGCAAACCATCGAGTTTGCCTTTGGCGATCACCACGCCGTCGTCGGCTTGTGGCACCACGCCCTGGCGCGACAGCCACGGCGACATGATCCGTTGAAAGGGGTCAAGCAGCTCGCGGAAGGTGCCGGCGTCGAGCAGGGCCCTGGCCCGTTGCCGGGCACCGAGTTCGACGAAGCTGTGCTTGTTGAGCAGGGATGCACTATCAGTCATGGCCGATCTCCTCGAAGCCCTGTTCCAGACGCAGGCGCACCACGCCGGGCGTCGCGCCGAAATCGTGGATATCGATATCCATGGCCGGTGGCGTCTGGCCGTCGAACATCCGCGCGAACAGATGCTGCCAGCGTTGTTCACTGCCATTGACCGAGGTCTGCACGTTGATCGTCAGCTTGCCGGCCTGACCCGGTTCGATCAGCACTTCCAGATCGCCCGAGCCGACACAACCCACCAGGGTGCGACCGCGTGGCGGCTGCCCGGCGGGGAATTCAAAGGATAAGGTTTCCATCAAAAAGCTCCCTGGATGAGGCCGTCGCCCGACTCGATACGGTCGATGAACAGGCAGGCTGCGAGCAGGTCCGCAGCACCACCGGGCGAGGCATTCAACGCGATGAGTTGTTGGTCCAGCACATGCAGGCGGCGACGCCCGGCGAGGCTGGCGCTACCCCCGGCATCGAGCACGGCCTGGGCGCCGAGTTGCATGGTGTGCAGACCTTGTTCTCCAGCGCGATAAAGCACGCAGGTGTCGTCCAGATTCGTCATGATCGCCAGCAGCGCATCGAGCCGGGCGTTCTGTTCGCCATGGCCGGCGGCGCGGCTGCATTTGAGTTGCGGCAACGCGCGTTGCAACACCGCCGGGAAGCCCAGTTGCGCTTCCTCACGGGCACCGCGAGCGCCGTAGCGCTGGGCGACTTGCGCACCGTGACTGAGCGGACGTGGCGCAAAACGGTCGTCGAGCAGGGCCAACCGCGCAGCACGTAACGCCACGCTATTGGCACTGCAGGATTGAGGTTCCAGTGCAGCGGCAGTGACCAACAGGCCCAAGGCCCAGATCGCCCCGCGATGGGTGTTCACCCCGCCAGTGGTGTCGAGCATCGCTTGCTCGCCTTCGCGACCGATGCGGCCCACGGCTTCGCGCAGGGGCAAGCCGATTTCGCCGAACTCGATGGCGGCTTCCGCCATTTCTTTAAAGGCCGGCCACAAGGACAGCGCTGAAGCGTGCATCAGCCCCAGGTGCAAATCGGTGTGGGCGCCATTGCCGCGACGGTCGACCAGTGCCGGTTTTGGCGACAGATCAGCCTCATCGATCAGTGCGTCCACCGCCAGGTCCGCCAGCCGTTCGGCCAGGCTCAGGCTTTTTGGTTGCAGGTTAAGTGCGTGCATTACCAGCTCCTGAACTTGGCGGGCGGGTTGTAGAGGCCACCGGACCACTCCACCAGATCGGCCACGCTTTTCGCCGCGAGCAACTCGCGAGTGGCGTCGGTGCGGCGGATGCCGAGGTCTTCGGGTAAGGCGATCAGGCCTTCGCGGCGCATGCGCGCGGTGTCTTTGGGGTTGTGGCGCAGGCCGATGGCGGTCACTCCGGCGACGGCGGCGATCATCGCTTGGCGTTCTTCCAGCGAGCGCGCCTTGTACAGGTAGGCGATGCCTTCTTCGGTCAACAGGTGGGTCACGTCGTCGCCGTAGACCATGATCGGCGCCAGTGGCATGCCGCTTTTCTTCGCCACATCAACCGCATCGAGGGTTTCAACAAACGTCGGTTTGCCGCCCTCCTGGAAGGTTTCGACCATCTGCACCACGAGTTTCTTGCCGCGTTCGAGCATCGGCTCTGCCACGTCGGTGTTGCGCATGTCCAGCCAGGCCGGTGTGCCGTGACGACGACCGCGCGGGTCGTGGCCCATGTTCGGTGCCCCACCGAAACCGGCCAGGCGCCCGCGGGTCACGGTGGAGGAATGGCCGTCGCCATCCACCTGCAAGGTCGCACCGATAAACAGGTCCACGGCGTATTGCCCGGCCAGTTGACTGAACATCCGGTTGGAACGCAGGGAACCGTCACGCCCGGTAAAGAACACATCCGGACGCGCCGCAATGTAGTTCTCCATCCCCAGTTCGGTGCCGAAGCAATGCACGCTTTCGACCCAGCCACTTTCAATCGCGGGGATCAGGGTCGGGTGCGGGTTGAGCGTCCAGTTGCGGCAGATCTTGCCTTTGAGACCGAGAGACTCGCCGTAGGTCGGCAGGATCAGCTCGATGGCAGCGGTATTGAAACCGATGCCGTGGTTGAGGGATTGCACGTTGTGTTTTTCGTAGATTCCGCGGATCGCCATCATCGCCATCAGCACGTGCACGGGCTTGATGTGCCGAGGATCGCGGGTGAACAGCGGTTCGATATAGAACGGCTTGTCGGCCACCACCACGAAATCGACCCAGGAGGCGGGAATGTCGACACGCGGCAGGTCGCTGACGTCGTCCACCAACTGGTTGACCTGAACGATGACGATGCCGTCGCTGAAGGCCGCCGGTTCGATCAGCGCCGGGGTGTCTTCGGTGCTCGGCCCGGTGTAGATGTTGCCGGCGCGGTCGGCCATGAACCCGGCCGATAGCACGACGTTGGGAATCAGGTCCACCACCAGCCGTGCGTAGAGTTCGATGTAGGTGTGGATCGCGCCGACTTCCAGCAGGCCGTCTTCGAGCAACTGGCTGATGCGCAGGCTCTGGGTACCGGCGAAAGAGAAGTCGAGCTTGCGGGCGATGCCGCGTTCGAACAGGTCCAGGTGCTCGGAGCGCCCGACGCTGGGCATGATCATGTGCAGGTCATGCAACTTCGCGGGGTCGGCCTTGGCCAGGGAGCGCGAAAGAAAATCCGCCTGCTTCTGGTTGTTGCCTTCGAGCACCACGCGGTCGCCAGGCAGGATCAACGCCTCCAGCGCCGCCACGATGTTGTCGGTGGGCAACACCACGCCGTCGGCAAGACCTCGCACCAGCTCGAGGCGCCGCTGCTTCTCGCTGCGCCGCCGCGTCCATCGCGAGTCGGGGGATATTGTTGTTGTCATGACCACTCCACGGGTTCGCTGTCGTGGAGCTACCTTAGGAGTGTTGGGTGTGGCGTATCAATCAAGCAGAGTGATGGATCGTTACGCTCAGGGTAATGGTTGTCAGAACTGACGCCTTCGCGAGCAGGCTCGCTCCCACAATGGATCTGTGTCGCACACAAAAACCCTGTGGGAGCGAGCCTGCTCGCGAAGGGGGCAGTGTAGTCACAGCAAAACCAGAGTCATTCGATTAACCCGGCATCTACCAACAACCCCTCCAGCGCCAACAGATCCGGCACCTTGGCCACCTGCTCGCCCACCTGTACCGCCGCCTGCTCCAGCGAACACAACGGCACATCCACGTAACTCAACTGACTATCGAGCTTGCAGGAGCGCGGAATCCCCTGCACCAGCAGCGCGATGAATTTCAGTTCGGGGCGCCCGCCCAGGGCGTTGAGAATGACGATCCGCGCACGTTCGCCGATGACGATTTTCTGCCCGCAGGCCGACTCGAAACTCAGCAGCGGAATCTGCCGGTCGCGCCACGTCACCAGGCCCAGGTACCACGGCGGTGTGTCGAGGTCGAAGGTCCCCGGCTGCTGGTAATCGATCAGCTCGGCAACGGCGACGTTGGGCAGGATCAGGTTGCGGTCGGCCAACGGCAGCAGCAGGCCGGTGAGGTTACTGGTGCGGTGCTCAAGCATGGGTCTTGCTCCACAAGGCAATGCTTTCGAGCAGCACCGATTCCTGGTACGGCTTGCCCAGGTAGTCGTTGACGCCGATGGCCATGGCGCGGTCGCGGTGTTTCTGCCCGGTGCGGGAGGTGATCATGATGATCGGCAGGTGTCGCAGACGTTCATCGTTGCGCACCTGGGTCGCGACTTCGAAGCCATCCATGCGCGGCATCTCGATGTCCAGCAGCATCAGGTCGGGCATGTGTTCTTCCAGCAGCAGCATGGCATCGACCCCGTCCTTGGCGGTCAGCACGTTCATGCCGTGGCGTTCGAGCAAGCGGCTGGTGACCTTGCGCACGGTGACCGAGTCGTCGACCACCATCACCAGCAGCGGCCGATGCGGTTCGGCCTCGACTTCTTGCCCCGCCGGACGCTGGGGTACACGGGCCTGCATGGCGCGGATCGGCGCCAGCAAATCCAGAATCAGCACCACCCGGCCGTCGCCGAGAATCGTCGCCCCGGACACCCCTTGTACCGCCGCGAACTGCGGCCCCAGGCTCTTGACCACGATCTCGCGGGTGCCGGCCATGGCATCCACCTGCACCGCAATGTGCCGTTCGTTGCACTGCACCAGCAGCACCGGCAACGGCAGGCTCTGCCCCAACAGTTTCGGGCGCGGGCTGGTTTTCAGCAACTCACCCAGATAGCACAGCTCGTAACGTTGTCCGGCGTATTCGTAGGTCGGCGAATCGAAACGGAAATACCCTTCGAGTTCATTGGGCAGGACGCGCACGATGCCGTCGATGGTATTGAGCGGGATCGCGTATTGGTCCTCACCGCACTGCACCATCAACGCCCGGTTGACCGATACGGTAAACGGCAGGCGAATGCGGAAATGCACGCCCTGCCCCGGCACCGAGTCGATGCTCATGGTGCCGCCCAGCTGCCGCACCTCTTCATGCACCACGTCCATACCGACGCCGCGCCCGGAGATCTGGGTGATTTTTTCAGCGGTGGAAAACCCCGGTTGCAGGATGAACTGCAACACGTCGTGATCACTGATGACGCTGTCCGGGGCGAGCAGGCCGCGCTTGATCGCCTTGCGCCGCACCACATCCAGCGGCACACCGGCGCCGTCGTCGCGGATGTCGAAGATGATGTCGCCCCCTTCGCGCAGCAGATCGAGGGTGATCTTGCCCTTGGCCGGTTTCCCCGCCGCCAGCCGCACCTCGACGGACTCCAGGCCATGGTCGACGGCGTTGCGCAGCATGTGTTCCAGCGGCGCGGCCATGCGTTCGAGAACGTTGCGATCCATCTCGCCTTCGGCGTTGTCGACGATGAAATCCACGTCCTTGCCCAGTTCGCCGGCCACCTGCCGGACGATGCGCTGCAAACGCGGGAGCATGCGTTCGAACGGCACCATGCGCGTGCGCATCAGGCCTTCCTGCAGTTCGGTGTTGATGCGGCCCTGCTGTTGCAGCAGGTTTTCTGTGTCGTGATTGCGTCGCTCGAGGGTTTCCTTGAGGTCGAGCAAGTCAGAGGCCGATTCGAACAGCGCCCGGGACAATTGCTGCAACTGTGAGTGTCGGTCCATTTCCAGCGGGTCGAATTCCTCGTAGCCCAGGCGTTCGGCATCGACTTGCTGGCGGCTGAGGATCCGCCCCTGGGTCTCGGTATCGAGGCGGCGCAACTGGTCGCGCATCCGCTCGATGGTGGTCTCCATCTCGTTCAGGGCGATGTGCGCATCGTTGACCTGCTGTTCGATCCGGCCACGGAAGATCGATGTTTCACCGGCCAGGTTGACCAGATCGTCGAGCAGCTCTGCCGAGACCTTGACCATGTCGGCACCGGCATCGGAAGGCGGCGTCAGCGGCTCGGCCTTGGGCATGGCCGGCGCCGCAACCGGCGCGGGTGCTTCAGGCACGACCGGGTGGCTGAAGTTCCTGATCGCATAGATCAAACGGTCGGCCGGCGGCATCGGCTCACCGGCGCGGGCCGCATCGAGCATCTGCGCCAAGCGGTCATGGCTGCGCTGCAACAGCGCGAACAACGCCTCCGTCGGTTGCAGCACACCGGTGGACAGGCCTTCGTAGAGAAACTCCAGTTCATGGGCCAGATCGCCAATCGCGGCGATTTCCACCATGCGCGCACCGCCCTTGAGGGTGTGCAGGTCGCGCAGCAGGGTTTCCACTTCCTGACGACTCGAAGGCTGGACCTGCCAGCGCTCCAGCGCCGCCCCGGAGCTTTCGATGATGTCAAAACCTTCCTCGAGGAAGATCTCCAGCAATTCCGGATCATGCGCAGCCGAATCGTTGTCGGTCGCCTGCCGGACGGACTCGGCGATACCCGCATGACCTTGACGGTAGGCACGAATGGCTTCGATCAGCTCACGGGAGTGGTCCAGCGGCTGGTTGAGCTGCAACTGTTCGAGGTACAACGCCAGTCGCTCATGGCACTGTTTGAGCAGCACCGCCAGTGAATCACTGAAGGCATAACGACGATCCACCAGGCCCTGGTAAAGGCTTTCCAGTTCATGGGCCAGATCGCCGACCGGTCCGACCTCGGCCATGCGCGCGCCACCTTCGAGGGTGTGCAAATCCCGTTGCAGGGACGACAGTGGCGCGGCGTTGTCCGAGTCGCGCAACCAGCGCTGCAAGGCCTGACCGGCGCTTTCAAGGATATCCACCGCTTCCTCAAGGAAGATCGCGACTATTTCATCGTCCAGCCCGCGCCCCTCTCCTGTAGGAGCGAGCTCGTCTCCGGGCGGCGTTCCGACGATGGTCTCGCCGGCGCCGCGTTTATCCGATGACAACGCGTCATCGTTAACGTCCATCGCGAGCGAGCTCGCTCCTACAGGGGGCAGCGTGCGCTCAAGCTCTGCGGTGGCGCTGCCCAATTCACGGATGCTCAGGCTGCGGCTGCCATCGCTGCGGATCAGGCCCATGGCCGACGGGTCGAGGCTCTCGTCGAGCAACTCGCGCAAGGCCCTGATCCGCTGCGGCTGCGGGCTGACTTCCTGGCCGGCGGCCAGTTCGTCGAGCATGTTGATCAGCGCTTCATGGGCAGCCTGTGCCTCGTGGAAAAACCGCTCGCTGACCGCAAGGCTGCTTTCCTCCACGGCACCGTACAGATCGAGCAATGCTTCGCACAATTCATCCACCGGGTGCAGGTCGGCCAGATGGGCGCCTTCGCCGAGGGTGGTCAACTCGTCCAACAGCGCGCTGAGTTCCTGACGTTCGCCGGGGTGTTGCTGCCAACGCAGCAACAGGCTTTCGACGTCCAGCAGGATGTCCATGCCCTGGGCGAGGAAGTTGTTGATCAGTTGCGGATCGCGCTTGATCCGCAGCCCGGTGTTCGGTGTGCTCAGGAGATTTTCCAGGCGCTCGGCCAGCAGCGCCCTGGCGCGTTCGGTCAAACCCCGGGCGCCGGGAACTTCCGCCAGTGGATCTTTCTTGAGCTGACGCAAGCCGAGGCGAAACAGCCCTTCTGCTTCCAGCAGCAATTCGACTTCATCCAGATCCAGCGCAATCAGGTGCGCCTTATATTCCCGGGCCAGTTGATCCAGCGGTGCGGCCAGCTCGGCAATCGGCAACACACCGGCCATATAAGCGCTGCCCTTGAGGGTGTGCAAGGCGCGCTGCAATTCGTCGCTGGCCTGCAACGGCACATGTTCGGCAGCCTGATCGAGGAAACGATTGAGGCTGCCCAAGTGGGTTTCGGCTTCTTTGCGGAAGATCTCCAGCAACAGCGGGTCAAGCGCCGCGACATCTTGCGTATCCTCATCGGACACAGGTTCATCGCCCTTGGCCAGGGCATGGGCGCGGGCGGCCAACTGATCGACATCGTTGCGTTGACGCTGGGCATTGGCGGCGTATTCAGCCACCAGCTCCGGCAGCAGATGCAGCACATCGCCGATCAGTTGCTGCACCGTAGCGCCCGGTTCCACGCTGCCTTCCAGAACACGATTGAGCAGGTTTTCCACGGCCCAGGCCAGCTCGCCCAGCACCAGAGCGCGCACCATGCGACCACTGCCCTTGAGGGTATGAAAGGCACGGCGCAGCTCACTCAGGGCCGAGTGGTTGTCAGGGTTGACCGACCAGCGCGGCAAGTACTCGCGCAGGATCTCCAGGACTTCTTCGGTCTCTTCGAGGAACACCTCGCGCAGTTCCTCGTCCACCGGCTCTTCGCCTGCCGGCGGCGGCAGCAGGCTGCCCGGGGTGTTCTGCGCGGGCGGGTTCAGGCTCGAAACCGGGCTGGCGAGCACATCGGCCAGGGTCTGGACGACCTGTGGATCATCCAGCTCCTGCATCATCTGCATGACCTGCGCTTCGCTCGGGTTGAGCACATCCTCCAGCACGGGCACATGCTGCTCACGGGGGAAAAACCCGAGGCTCGCCAGGCTTTTCTCCGCGACATCGAGCAGGTTTTCGCCCAGGGCCTGCGGGTCATCGCTGAGGCGCTCGAGGTAGTACTCGATGCTGGTGATCACGTCGGCCAGGCTGTCCAGTTCCTGCCAGCCCGGTTGACCCGGCTCGAGCAACAGGTGCTCGCGAATAAAGTGATTGCAGGTTTCGACCAGGCTCGCCGCCCGGCTCAAGGGAATCATCGCCAGCGCCCCGCGCACCTGGGTCAGCAAGGCCGGCAGCGCCTGCAAATGCTGGCGATCCCAATCGGCGTCGATGTAGTCGACGATCATGTCCTTGGCCTGCTGCAGACAGATGCGGGCCTCCTTGATCACGATCTGATGGATCTGCGTCAGGTCGGTGGTCGGCAGGCGGTTGTCGTCCTGGCTTTCCGGTTCAACAGTTCCGACCATGCCGGCCAGTGTCGCTTCGACGTACAACAGGGCCCCGGCAACGTCCATGAGGATCGCATCATTGGGTTCGCGCTGGCCCTGAGCGAGGCTGAGCACCACCGCCAGTTGATCAATGATCACCTTGCGCGGCTGGCCGAAACCCAGCACCGCCAAGGTGTCGGCGATTTGCCGCAGCGGCGCCAGCAGGCTGTCGAGGTCGGAGGTGTGCTGGCGGTCACTGCGCACGAACAGGTCCAGGCGCTCCTTGACCCGCACCAGTTCTTCGCACAGGGCAGCCAGCACCGAGCGCATGGCGTCACGGTCGGGACCGGCCAGCCGCGCGCGTTCTTCATCGACCATCGCGCTGTCGGGCAGCGCGTCGTCCAGTGAGTAGCGTTCTTTCATGGTCAGCATCTGCCCGGTGGGATGTTCGGCCTTTGCAATGTAGAACAGCAAACTCTTGAGCAGCTCCGGAGGGGCCGGTTGATTGATGCCGGGCATGCCCTGTTCGAGCAGGCGCTTGAGTTCCTTGTCGGCCTCCTTGAACAGGCTGCGCAAGGCCGGGCTGTTGGCGATCGCACCGTCCTGCATGCCTTCGACCAGCGCCGATGCCACCTGCCATAACGGGTTCAGGGGGGCGTTGGCGCACAGTGCTTCGAGGCGGGTAAAGACCTTGGCCAGGTAATCGAGGTTGGTGTCGTTGTTCTGTTCACGCAGGAACCCGACCAGCGCCATTTGCAGCATCTGCCGCAGCTTGCGCAGCACACTTGGCAATTCGGCCGGTTCCAGTTGCGCCAGCGTATGTGCGTCCAGCGCTGGCAACTCGGGCAATTGCGGGCTGAACAGGCTGGTTTCCGACAATAGGCTTTCGCCACGGGCGCTGCGCAGGTCGTTGATCAGTGGCAACACCACCAGTGGCAAGTCGCGGCGCGCGCCTTGCACCCGGTCGAGGTAGATCGGTAACTGCCCAAGGGCCTGCATCAACAGGTGCAACGCCTCGTCGCGATGGCTGACACGGTTGCCCTGCAAGGCCATGGCCAGTTGTTCCATTTCTTCGGCGAGCAGCGCCGCGCCGTAGAACTCGACCATCTGCAAACTGCCGTGGACCTGATGGATGCATGCCAGGCAATCATCCAGCGCTTGGGTCGCCTGCGGGTCATCGAGCAGGTTTTCAATCGCGTGATGAGCCTGTTTCAGCGTTTCGGCAATCTCGCCCTTGACCCACTCGAGGGCCACGTAGTCGTGCCGATCACCCATAACCACTCCAATCACAATTCAGATACCCATGGGCGGTTCAAGCCTTGTCCACAACCTGCGCCTTGGCATCCGGCAAGGTGAAACCGGACACCGAACGACGCAACTGACTGGCCATTTTCGCCAGGTTACCGATGCTGTCGGCCGTGGCGGTGGAACCCGACGACGTCTGCGAGGTGATCTGCTGGATCACGTTCATCGTCAGGGAAATCTGACCGGCCGACGACGTCTGCTGTTGCGCCGCATTGGAAATGCTCTGGATCAACGCCGCCAGTGTCTTGGACACGCCTTCGATTTCTTCCAGGGCCACACCGGCATCCTGCGCCAGACGAGCGCCGCGCACCACTTCGGTCGTCGTCTGTTCCATGGAAATGACTGCTTCGTTGGTGTCGGTCTGGATCGCCCGCACCAGGGTTTCGATCTGCCGGGTGGCGGCGGATGAGCGCTCGGCCAGGCGCTGCACTTCATCGGCGACCACGGCGAAACCGCGACCGGCATCACCGGCCATGGACGCCTGGATGGCCGCGTTGAGAGCCAGGATGTTGGTCTGATCGGCAATGTCATCGATCAGGCTGACAATGTCGCCGATTTCCTGTGAGGACTCGCCCAGGCGCTTGATGCGTTTGGCGGTGTCCTGAATCTGTTCGCGAATGTTGTCCATGCCGTGGATGGTGTTGTGCACCACCTCGTTGCCCTTGTTGGCGATCTCCACCGAGCGCTCGGCAACCGCCGAAGACTCCGCCGCGTTGGCCGATACCTGGTCGATGGACTCGGCCATGTCGTTGATCGCCATGGAGGCCTCGGAAATCTGCTGAGCCTGATGTTCCGACGCCTGGGCCAGGTGCATGGCGGTGGCCTGGGTTTCCTGCACGGCGGCGGCCACCTGGCCGGCGGTGAGGTTGATGGTCGCGACCAGATCGCGTAGTTGGTCGACGGAGTAATTGATCGAGTCGGCGATGGTGCCGGTAAAGTCTTCGGTCACCGAGGCGGTCACCGTGAGATCGCCGTCGGCCAGGTCTTCGATCTCGTCGAGCAGGCGCATGATAGCGTTCTGGTTACGCTCGTTTTTCTCCGCGGTTTCGCGCAACTGACGATTGGTTTCACGCACCATCACCATGCCGATCAGGATGATCGAAGTCAGCGCCAAAAACCCCAGCACGTAACCGCCTATGGTGTCGGTGGTACGCCCGCCGACCATGTTTTCGAAACCGCTGGCCAGGTGTGAGGCTTCGTCGAGCAGGGTTTGCGACAGGCTGAAAATGTTCGAGGCCGATTCGCGGACCTTGAACAGCTCAGGCGAAGTTTCGAGGATCTCGTCCACCGAACCCGAGACGAACTCGAACAGCTCGGAGATTTCTGCGAGTCGCGCACGGGCATCGCGGTCTTCGACCTGGCTGACCTTGAGCGCAGGGTCGCCCTGGAGCATGCCGTTGAGCACCTTGCCGAACTGCGTCGCGTCACGTCCGAACGCATCGGCGGCCTGCTGTGAATTTTCGTCGCCGGCCAACACCGTGTTGACCGCACCGAGGATCCGTTCGGCCAGCAACGACTGGCGCTGGGCCATCGCCACCTGGGCCGCCGGGGCGCCCCGTTGCAGGAGTATCTCGACGACTTTCTCGTACTCGACCTGCAACTGCGGCACGGTTTCGGCCAGGGTCGCGGCGACTTGATGTAGCGACAGTACGGTTTGCTCGCTGGAAAGAATCGCATCGGTGTTTTTCAGCAGGCGTTCCCAGTCCTGTTGCACCGCGCGCATCTCCGGACGCACGGTGGCGGGGGCCGACGGCAGGCCGGTGGCCGGGTCGCCCTTCTTCAGATAACCCCAGCGCCGGGCAAAATCGTTGCGCGCATCGCTGAGCAACTTGAACGCGGCAGCCTTGCCGGCAGCGGCTTCGGTGGCGTTCTTGGCGATACGCTGGGACAGCACGCGCAGTTCGCCGGCGTGGCCGATGTACTGTTTGTCGTAGATAGCCTGAGTGTTGAGGTACGCGAAGTTGGCGAACAGCAGCATGATGAAGACGATCAGCGCGATGAACAGCACGATAATCTGCGACCGGCTGCGCGACCCTTCCATTGGCTTGCCTGCTTTTGCTTTTATCATCGGTCCTCGCCTGTTAACCAACACCCTGTAAAGCATACCAAGCCCCTTGTGGGAGCGAGCCTGCTCGCGATTCAGGCGCCGCGGTGTTTCAGGAATACCGCGTTATCGTTCAATCGCGAGCAGGCTCGCTCCCACAGGGTTCTCTGTTGTCCGGTTACACCGCCACATGCATGAAGCTTTGAGACTGCGTCAACGCAAACGGGCTGAACACCTGCCAGCACTGCTCGCGCTGAAACCGGCCTTTGACGAACGCCGCCACCGGCCCCTTCAACTCGTCTGCCGGCACCGGCTCCAGGCTGTCCTGGGCAAAGTGCTGGAGGCCGAAGACTTCATCGACCAGCAACCCGGCAAACACTTCTTCATGTTCCACCACCAACACCCGTCGCTGCCGGCGTGCCGCCGAAAGCTCGTACCCGAAGAAACCGCACAGGTCCATGACCGGCAGCAAACGCCCGCGCAGGTTGGCGACACCCTTGACCCAGGGCTTGACCCCCGGCAGCTGAGTGGAGCGCGGCTCGTGCAGGATTTCGCTCACTTCGCTCATGGGCGCGACATACCACTGTTCACCCAGGCGGAAACCGATGCCGCTCCAGCTGTCCCGCCGGGCCGGCTGGGACGGCAAGTCTGCCGCCAGCAACCGACAGCGCCGGTCGATTTGCAGCAGCAGTTCGAAAGCCGTCAGCGACTCGTTCATGGCCTGACGATCAACCGGCCAGCACGTTATTCAAGGTCTTGATCAGGGTGTCTTCATCGACCGGCTTGGTCAGGTAGTCCTTGGCGCCCTGGCGCGTACCCCAGACCTTGTCGGTTTCCTGATCCTTGGTGGTGATGATGATCACCGGGATGTGCCCGGTTTCCGGGTCCTTGGTCAGCTGGCGGGTGGCCTGGAAGCCGTTGAGGCCGGGCATGACGATGTCCATCAGCACCGCATCGGGCTTTTCCTGGCGGGCCAGGGCCACGCCGTCGGCACCGTTTTCAGCTTTCAACACTTCATGACCGTGCTTTTCCAGCATGCCAGTCAGTTTGTACATTTCGGTCGGCGAATCATCGACGATCAGAATACGTGCCATGGTCTTCCCCATTCTTGTCGACGCCGGGCCCGATGGCCGAGCGTCACTGTGCGTGTCCTACTGCGGCAAAACGGCGGCGAAGCCAGGAACATGGGCCTGGATCGCATCAAGCAATTCTTCCTTGCTGAACGGCTTGGTCAAAAACTGGTCGGAGCCGACGATGCGCCCCTTGGCCTTGTCGAACAGCCCGTCCTTGGACGACAGCAAAATCACCGGCGTGGACTTGAACGCGCTGTTGTTCTTGATCAGGGCGCAGGTCTGATAGCCATCCAGGCGCGGCATCATGATGTCGACAAAGATGATGCCGGGATGATTGTCGGCAATCTTGGCCAGGGCATCAAAACCGTCAATGGCCGTGATGACCTCACAACCCACGTTCTTGAGCAGCGTTTCGGCGGTGCGACGGATCGTCTTCGAGTCGTCGATCACCATGACCTTCAAGGCGCTGGGGTGCTGTTCCATAAAATGCTCTACCGTCGCCTTTGCGAAACAAATTGTCCGTTTGCCGGTTAACGCGGCTCGAAACCCTTGATGCTCAAGGGCCGGCACGACATGGCAGCCTTTTTAGCACAGTCTCCAGAACCAATCTATCGGACGACCTGCAAGGTGGTTTTTCCTTGACCGGGAACACACTCAGCGCCACTCTGACGCCACTTTTATACGGCACTGCTTCTATTAACTGTAGGAGCGAGCATGCTCGCGATGGACGTCAACGATGACGCGGGAAACCTGACACCCCGCGGTGCCCTTGAGTTCATCGCGAGCATGCTCGCTCCTACAGAAAAGCGGTTCTCGCTCCCCCAAATTTCGAGGAAAACCCAATGAGCGTTCGCGTCGGGATTGTCATGGACCCTATCGCCAGCATTTCCTATAAAAAGGATAGCTCGCTGGCCATGCTGCTGGCCGCGCAGAAGCGTGGCTGGGAGCTGTTCTACATGGAACAGCGCGACCTGTATCAGGGCGAAGGCCAGGCCCGGGCCCGGATGCGTCCGCTGCAGGTTTTCGCCAACCCGGAAAAGTGGTTCGAACTGGGCGCCGAAAGCGACGCGCTGCTGAGCGATCTGGACGTGATCCTGATGCGCAAGGATCCGCCGTTCGACATGGAGTTCGTCTACTCCACCTATTTGCTGGAACAGGCCGAGCGCGCCGGCGTGCTGGTGGTCAACAAGCCGCAAAGCCTGCGTGACTGCAACGAGAAGCTGTTCGCCACGCTGTTCCCACAGTGCACGCCGCCGACCATTGTCAGCCGCCGCCCGGACGTACTGCGCGAATTCGCCGACCACCATGGCGATGTGATTCTCAAGCCGCTGGACGGCATGGGCGGTTCTTCGATTTTCCGCCACACCGCCGGCCACCCGAACCTCTCGGTGATTCTCGAAACCCTGACCTTGCATGGCCAGCAGCAAATCATGATCCAGGGCTACTTGCCGGCCATCGTCGATGGCGACAAGCGCATTCTGATGATTGACGGCGAGCCTGTGGATTATTGCCTGGCGCGGATTCCGGCCAAGGGCGAAACCCGCGGCAACCTCGCCGCCGGCGGCCGTGGCGAAGCCCGCCCGCTGACCGACAAGGACCGCTGGATCGCCGCGCAAGTCGGCCCGACCCTGCGTGAAAAAGGCCTGTTGTTCGTTGGCCTGGACGTGATCGGCGAGCACCTGACCGAAATCAACGTCACCAGCCCGACCTGCATTCGCGAGATCGATAATGCATTTGGCACCGACATCGGCGGCATGCTGATGGATGCCATCGATCAGAAGCTCAAGGCACGTTGATTAGCCAAACCAACATTGCGTTATCATGCGCGGCCTGTGAAAACGCGATGTTGGTTTCCTTGTCATGACCCTCCCGTCCGATCTGCCTGTCGAACTCGCCCACCGTGGCGTGCGCCCGGTCGATCGCCTCGGTTTTACCCTGTTTCTGGCAGCGCTGATCCACCTGGCCTTGCTGTTGGGTGTCGGATTTGCAGTGGTCGAGCCCAAGCAGATCAGCAAAACCCTGGAAATCACCCTCGCCACCTTCAAGAGCGAAAAGAAGCCCGAGAAAGCCGATTTCCTGGCTCAGGAGAATCAGCAAGGCAGCGGCACCCTGGATAAAAAGGCGATTCCCAAGACCACCGAGGTCGCGCCGTTCCAGGACAACAAGGTGCAAAAGGTCACGCCACCGCCGGCCGCCAAGCCTGAAACTCAGGAAGCCCCGCCCAAGGCTGCCGTGACCACCGTGGCACCGAAACCGAAAAAAGCCCCCGCCAAGACCGAGGAGCCCAAGACCGAGGTCAAGCCCCAGGTCCAGGCGCCGACCTTCGACAGTGAGCAACTGTCCAGCGACATTGCCAGCCTCGAAGCTGAACTGGCCGCCGAACAACAGCTGTACGCCAAGCGCCCGCGCATCCACCGCTTGAGCGCGGCATCGACCATGCGCGACAAGGGCGCCTGGTACAAGGACGAATGGCGCAAGAAAGTCGAGCGCATCGGCAACCTCAACTACCCCGACGAAGCGCGGCGCAAACAGATCTACGGCAACTTGCGCCTGATGGTGTCGATCAACCGCGACGGTTCGCTGTATGAAGTGCTGGTGCTGGAGTCTTCCGGGCAACCGCTGCTGGATCAGGCAGCGCAACGGATCGTCCGGCTGGCGGCGCCGTTTGCGCCGTTTACCGGAGACTTGTCGGATATCGACCGGCTGGAGATCATCCGCACCTGGAAATTTGCCCGCGGGGATCGACTCTCAAGCAATTGATTCACCGCAAATCCCCTGTGGGAGCGAGCCTGCTCGCGATTGAGATCTGTCTGACACTTAAATGCTGGATGTTCCGCCATCATCGCGAGCAGGCTCGCTCCCACATTTAATCTATGTCGTTGCTGATATTCGGGACACTTCCTGTGCATCCCCAGCTTGTCAGTTCGCCCCTCGAACGCCACACTAGCGGTCATGAAAAACGTCAGCCCCAGCTACCTCAAGCATCAATTCCTGATCGCCATGCCGCACATGGCCGACCCGAACTTTGCGCACACCTTGACCTACATCGTCGAGCACACGGCCAATGGCGCCATGGGGCTGGTGGTCAACCGTCCGCAAGATCTGAACCTGGCCGATATCCTTGAGCAATTGCGCCCGGAAATCGAACCGCCAGCGCTCTGCCAGCATGTGCCGATCTTCATCGGTGGTCCGGTGCAGACCGATCGCGGTTTCGTTCTTCACCCCAAAGGCCTGAGCTTCCAGGCGACCGTTGATCTGGAAGACGAGTTGGCCCTGTCGACTTCCCAGGACGTGCTGTTCGCCATCGCTGACGGCGTCGGCCCGGCAAAAAGCCTGATTGCCCTCGGCTACGCCGGTTGGGAGCCCGGCCAACTGGAGGCCGAACTGGCGCAGAACGCCTGGTTGAACTGCCCGTTCGACGCCGACATCCTGTTCAATACCAGCAGTGAGTTGCGCCTGGAAGCGGCAGCCAGGCACCTGGGCGTCAACCTCAGCCTGCTGACCAGCCAGGCGGGGCACGCCTGATGGCCCTGAAACTGATTCTGGGGTTTGACTACGGCACCAAACAGATCGGCGTTGCGGTCGGCCAGGTGATTACCGGTCAGGCCCGCGAGCTGTGCACCCTGAAGGCGCAGAACGGCATTCCCGACTGGAACCAGGTCGAAGCCCTCATCAAGGAGTGGAAACCCGATGCCGTGGTGGTCGGCCTGCCATTGAACATGGACGGGACGCCCAGCGACATGTGCGCCCGCGCGGAAAAGTTCGCCAGGCGCCTGAACGGCCGCTACAACCTGCCCTTCTATACCCACGATGAACGCCTGACCACCTTCGAGGCCAAGGGCGAACGCCTGGCTCGTGGCGGCCAGAAAGGCAGTTACCGCGATAACCCGGTCGATGCCATCGCCGCCGCCCTGCTGCTGCAAGGCTGGCTCGATGAAAACACCGCACTGTTTGAATCCTGAAGAGTCGCTGTGCGTCTCTCTTAGCTACAACCCGAGCCACTGCGCGCACAAGCCGGCTCGGCCCCAAGAAGGAGCAACCATGAGCCTGCCCAATCCCGCCGAACTGATCAGCCAGATGGCGACCCGACTTGACGCCTATCTGGTCAAACGAGGCATCAGCGACCCGCGCTTCATCGGCATCCGTACCGGCGGCGTCTGGGTGGCCCAGGCCCTGCTCAAGGAACTGGGCAGCAATGAGCCCCTCGGCACTCTCGACGTGTCCTTCTACCGCGACGATTTCAGCCAGAACGGCCTGCACCCGCAGGTTCGCCCTTCGGCGCTGCCGTTCGAGATCGAAGGCCAGCACCTGGTGCTGATCGACGACGTGCTGATGAGCGGCCGGACCATCCGCGCCGCCATGAACGAACTGTTCGACTACGGCCGCCCGGCCAGCGTGACGCTGGTGTGCCTGCTGGACCTGGACGCCGGCGAGCTGCCGATCCGCCCGAACGTGGTGGGCGCGACCCTGTCCCTGGCTGCCCATGAACGGGTGAAGCTGTCCGGCCCCGAGCTCGCGCTCGAACTGCAAGACCTCGCCCTTTAATTCGCCCTATTGAGAGTCCCCCTCGCGATGACGCCTCTAGAAACCAAGCGCCCGCTGCAGCTCAATGATCAGGGCCAGCTGCGCCATTTCCTCTCGCTCGACGGTTTGCGCCGCGAGCTGCTGACGGAAATCCTCGACACCGCCGACTCCTTCCTTGAAGTCGGTGCCCGGGCCGTGAAGAAAGTCCCGTTGCTGCGCGGCAAGACCGTGTGCAACGTGTTCTTCGAGAACTCGACACGCACCCGCACCACCTTCGAACTGGCGGCCCAGCGGCTCTCGGCGGACGTGATCACCCTCAATGTGTCGACATCGTCGGCGAGCAAGGGCGAAACCCTGCTCGACACCCTGCGCAACCTGGAAGCCATGGCCGCCGACATGTTCGTCGTGCGCCACGGTGATTCGGGTGCCGCACACTTCATCGCCGAGCATGTTTGCCCACAAGTGGCGATCATCAACGGCGGTGACGGCCGGCACGCGCACCCGACCCAGGGCATGCTCGACATGTTGACCATCCGCCGGCACAAGGGCGGTTTCGAAAACCTTTCGGTGGCCATCGTCGGCGACATCCTGCACTCGCGGGTCGCGCGCTCGAACATGCTGGCCCTGAAAACCCTCGGTTGCCCGGATATCCGCGTGATTGCGCCGAAAACCCTGCTGCCGATCGGTATCGAGCAATACGGCGTGAAGGTCTATACCGACATGACCGAAGGCCTGAAAGACGTAGACGTGGTGATCATGTTGCGCTTGCAGCGTGAACGCATGACCGGCGGCCTGTTGCCGAGCGAGGGCGAGTTCTACCGCCTGTTCGGCCTGACCACCGCGCGGCTGGCCGGCGCCAAGCCCGATGCCATCGTGATGCACCCGGGGCCGATCAACCGTGGAGTGGAAATCGAGTCTGCGGTGGCTGACGGCCCGCAATCGGTGATCCTCAACCAGGTGACCTACGGGATCGCCATTCGTATGGCGGTACTGTCCATGGCCATGAGCGGGCAGACTGCCCAGCGCCAATTCGAGCAGGAGAACGCCCAGTGAAGCTCAGCATTCTCGGCGCCCGCGTAATCGATCCGGCCAGCGGTCTGGATCAAGTGACCGATATCCACATTGAAGCCTGCAAAGTCGTCGCCCTTGGCGCGGCGCCAGCCGGTTTTGTCGCCGTCGACACCATCGACGCCAAAGGCCTGGTGGCCGCTCCCGGCCTGGTCGACCTCAACGTTGCCCTGCGCGAGCCGGGCTACAGCCGCAAAGGCTCGATTGTCAGCGAAACCCGCGCGGCGGCGGCTGGCGGCGTGACGAGCCTGTGCTGCCCGCCGAAGACCAAACCGGTGCTGGACACCTCGGCGGTAGCCGAACTGATCCTCGACCGCGCCCGCGAGGCCGGCAACACCAAAGTCTTCCCGATTGGCGCCCTGAGCAAAGGCCTGGACGGCGAACAGCTCGCCGAACTCGTGGCACTGCGCGATGCCGGTTGCGTGGCCTTCGGCAATGGTCTGGAGAGTTTCCGCAACACCCGCACCCTGTGCCGGGCGCTGGACTACGCAGCGACTTTCGACCTGACGGTGATTTTCAACTCCCAGGATCACGACCTGGCCGAGGGCGGCCTGGCTCACGAAGGGCCGACCGCCAGCTTCCTGGGCTTGCCGGGCATTCCGGAAAGTGCCGAGACCGTCGCCCTGGCCCGGGATCTGCTGCTGGTTGAACAGACCGGCGTGCGCGCGCACTTCAGCCAGCTCACCAGCGCACGCGGTGTGGAGCTGATCGCCCAGGCCCAGGCCCGGGGCCTGAAGGTGACCGCTGATGTCGCCCTGTACCAGTTGATCCTGACCGACGAAGCCCTGATCGACTTCAGTAGCCTGTATCACGTCCAGCCGCCGCTGCGCACCCGCGCCGACCGCGACGGCCTGCGCGCTGCGGTGAAATCCGGCGTGATCTCGGCCATTTCCAGCCATCACCAACCCCATGAGCGTGACGCCAAACTGGCACCGTTCGGCGCAACCGAGCCGGGCATCAGCAGTGTCGAACTGCTATTGCCACTGGCAATGACCCTGGTCGAAGACGGCTTGCTGGACCTGCCGACACTGCTCCAGCGCCTGAGCGCCGGCCCTGCAGAGGCCTTGCGCCTGCCGGCAGGCAAACTGGCGGTGGGTGGCGCGGCGGATATCGTACTGTTCGACCCGGCGGCCTCGACCGTGGCGGGTGAAAGCTGGCTATCCAAGGGCGAAAACTGCCCGTTCATTGGCCACAGCTTGCCGGGTGTGGTGCGTTACACCCTGGTGGATGGGCGCATTAGCCACCAGGCGTAAAACCGCATCGCCTGCCTTCGCGAGCAGGCTCGCTCCCACAGTGGATTTGTGGTGATTCACAAATCCATGGCTACACACCAACCCTGTGGGAGCGAGCCTGCTCGCGAAGGCGATTTAGAAGGCGCCTCTATTCTGAGCATTACGCACAGAAACCTGGTCATTCAACGTCCAGAAGTCATACAGCACCCCGAGAAAGAACAATCCGCCCGTCAGCAGGTACAGCAACCCGCTGATCCATTTCCCCTGATACATCCGGTGCACACCGAACACCCCGAGAAACGTCAGCAGGATCCACGCCACGTTGTATTCGATCGGGCCCGCGGTAAACCGCAGGTCAGCCTCGCGATCCATCGCAGGGATCAGGAAAAGGTCGATCAGCCAACCGATCCCCAGCAAGCCGAAGGTGAAAAACCAGATCGTCCCGGTCACCGGTTTGCCGTAATAGAAGCGGTGAGCGCCGGTAAAACCGAAAATCCACAGCAGGTAACCGATCACTTTGCTGTGGGTATCTTGCTGCTGGACAGTCTGTTGATAGGGGTTCATGAATGACCTCGATTCGCACGATAGATAAATATTCTTTAAATCTTTGTGACTTTTTTACAGGCACCCGACGTATGGCAAGTGCTACCTTCACGCCTGTCAAAGCCTTGTAACACAAGACTCCTGTCCGACAATTGCGCCATTTTGCCGCTTTTTTGCCACCATTGCCCCCCTGATTGAATCGACCAACGGCCTCGGAAGCGACAAAAAAGCTGTTATAAAGTTGCGCGCTAACTTATTAAGAGCCTTGCCTAATGCGTTCATTTTTCAAGACATGGCTAACCATTTGCCTTTTGATGCCACTGGCCGCCCACGCCACCAATCGTGAGCAACGTCTTCCAAACGTTAATGGTTACACCCCGAAATCCCATGCCTCTGCTCCTTCGAGCAAAGACAAGAAATCCGCTAAATATGCTCCAAGCCTGGCCAGCAGCAAAAGCGGCCTGGTTCCGCCGATGGGCACCAAGGAAAGCAGCGACGTGCTGAGCCGCGCCGTGAACGTCCTTGGCACTCCCTATCGTTGGGGTGGCAGCAGCCCAAGCAAAGGCTTCGATTGCAGCGGCCTGGTAAAATACGCGTTCAACGACGCCACGTTCGACCTGCCACGCACCTCCAACGCCATGGCCAGCGGTCATGGGGAGAAAGTCGATCGCGACGATCTGAAGCCGGGCGACCTGATTTTCTTCAACATCAAGAGCCGTCGGGTCAATCACGTTGCCATTTACCTGGGCAACGACCGCTTCATCCACGCGCCACGCCGCGGCAAGTCGGTGTCCATCGACACCTTGAAGAAACCGTACTGGGAAAACCACTACGTGGTTGCCAAGCGGGTTCTGCCGAAAGAGCCGAATCAATTGCGGGTTGTTCAGCGCTGATTTAAGTGCCCTGAATCTGTATCGAACATGATGGCCCCATCGCGAGCAAGCTCGCTCCCACAGGATTGATGAAGTCCATATGGGAGCGGGCTTGCTCGCGAAAAGGCCCTTGAAAGCACCACAAATTCTCCTCAAAACCCATCCGGCGACCGCGCCTTCTCCCGCGCATGGTCACGACTGACCAACCCCTTGGTCACCAGGTCCTTCAAGCTCATATCCAGCGTCTGCATCCCCAACGACCCTCCCGACTGAATCGCCGAGTACATCTGCGCCACCTTGTCCTCGCGGATCAGATTGCGGATCGCCGATGTACCCAGCATGATCTCGTGGGCGGCGATGCGTCCGCCGCCGATTTTCTTCACCAGGGTCTGGGACACCACCGCCAGCAGCGACTCGGAGAGCATCGAGCGCACCATCGACTTCTCGTCCCCCGGAAACACGTCCACCACCCGGTCGATGGTTTTTGCCGCCGACGTGGTGTGCAGCGTGCCGAACACCAGATGGCCGGTTTCGGCCGCGGTCAATGCCAGGCGAATGGTCTCCAGGTCGCGCATCTCCCCCACAAGGATCACATCCGGGTCTTCCCGCAGTGCCGAACGCAAGGCGGTGGCGAAACTTCGGGTATCGCGATGGACTTCACGCTGATTGATCAGGCATTTGCGCGACTCGTGAACGAACTCGATGGGGTCTTCGATGGTAAGGATATGGTGATGACGATGGGTATTGAGGTAATCGATCATCGCCGCCAGCGTGGTGGACTTGCCGGAACCGGTCGGGCCGGTCACCAGCACGAGGCCACGGGGGGCGTCGGTCATCTTGCGGAACACATCCCCCATACCCAGCTCGTCCATGCTCTGCACTTTCGCCGGAATGGTGCGAAACACCGCACCCGCGCCACGGCTCTGGGTGAACACATTGACCCGAAAGCGCGCTACGCCGGGCACTTCAAAGGAAAAGTCGGTTTCCAGATGCTTTTCGAAATCCACCCGCTGGCTGTCATTCATGATGGCATGGATCAGCGCCTGCACCTGTCGGTGATCCAGGGCCGGCAGATTGATGCGTCGCACATCACCATCGACGCGAATCATCGGTGGCAGGCCGGCGGACAGGTGCAGGTCGGACGCCCCCTGTTTGGCGCTGAATGCCAGCAGCTCAGTGATATCCATAGCGCCTCTCAATTCCAGTAGAATGCCGCGAACCTTCAGACCGCTGGCGCCTCTTGATGTCCACCATAGCAGACAACATTCTTCAGGTTAGTTCGCGCATACATGCCGCAACGCTTGCCGCTAACCGCGCCGAAAACAGCGTCCGGTTGCTGGCGGTGAGCAAGACCAAACCCGCTCAGGACCTGCGTGAAGCCTACGCTGCCGGCCTGCGCGACTTTGGCGAGAACTACCTGCAGGAAGCGCTGGGCAAACAGCTGGAACTGGCCGACCTGCCCTTGATCTGGCACTTCATCGGCCCCATTCAATCGAACAAGACTCGCGCTATCGCCGAGCACTTCGACTGGGTGCATTCCGTGGATCGTCTGAAAGTCGCACAACGCCTGTCCGAACAACGTCCCGCCGATCTGCCGCCCCTGAACATTTGCATTCAGGTCAATGTCAGCGGTGAAGCCAGCAAATCCGGCTGCACCCCGGCCGACCTGCCGGCCCTGGCCAACGCCATCAGTAACCTGCCGCGCCTGAAACTGCGCGGGTTGATGGCAATCCCGGAGCCGACTGAAGACCGCGCCGCCCAGGATGCCGCTTTCGCGGCCGTGCAAAGCCTGCAAGCCAGCCTGAATCTGCCACTCGACACACTTTCCATGGGCATGAGCCACGACCTTGAGTCGGCCATTGCCCAAGGCGCCACTTGGGTCCGTATTGGTACAGCCCTGTTTGGCGCCCGTGACTACAGCCAGCCGTAAACATGGCTGACACACTTCTGAATAAGGACCTGACATGAGCAAGACGCGTATTGCCTTTATCGGTGCCGGCAACATGGCCGCCAGCCTGATCGGTGGCCTGCGGGCCAAGGGTCTGGAAGCCGCGCAGATCCGCGCAAGCGATCCGGGCGAAGAAACCCGCGCCCGTGTGAGCGCTGAACACGGCATCGAAACCTTTGCCGACAACGCCCAGGCCATCGACGGTGCCGACGTGGTCGTCCTGGCGGTCAAACCCCAGGCGATGAAAGCCGTGTGCGAAGCCATTCGCCCAAGCCTCAAGCCCAATCAACTGGTGGTGTCGATTGCCGCGGGCATCACCTGTGCCAGCATGAACAACTGGCTCGGCGCCCAGCCGATCGTGCGCTGCATGCCCAACACCCCGGCGCTGGTGCGTCAGGGCGCGAGCGGCCTGTTCGCGACAGCCGAGGTTTCTGCCGAACAGCGCCAGCAGGCCCAGGAGCTGCTGTCCGCGGTCGGCATCGCCCTTTGGCTGAATGAAGAGCAGCAACTGGATGCCGTCACCGCCGTTTCCGGCTCGGGCCCGGCGTATTTCTTCCTGCTGATCGAAGCCATGACCGCCGCCGGCGTGAAACTCGGCCTGCCGGCGGACATCGCCGCGCAACTGACCCTGCAAACCGCCCTGGGCGCCGCCCACATGGCGGTCTCCAGCGACGTCGACGCCGCCGAGCTGCGCCGCCGCGTCACCTCGCCTGCGGGCACCACGGAAGCTGCAATCAAGTCGTTCCAGGCTAATGGCTTTGAAGCCCTGGTCGAAAAGGCACTCGGCGCTGCCGCGCATCGCTCGGCCGAGATGGCCGAACAACTGGGTCAATAAGGAGCTTTTCATGATTGGATTGAACACCGCAGCGGTCTACGTGCTGCAAACCCTCGGCAGCCTGTACCTGCTGATCGTGCTGATGCGCTTCGTGCTGCAACTGGTGCGGGCGAACTTCTACAACCCGATCTGCCAGTTCATCGTCAAGGCCACTCAGCCACTGCTCAAGCCACTGCGCCGGATCATCCCGAGCGTGTTCGGCCTGGACATGTCCTCGCTGGTGCTCGCGATCCTGGTACAACTGGCGCTCATGGCCCTGACCCTGCTACTGACCTACGGCACCACCGGGAACCCGCTGCAACTGCTGATCTGGTCGATCATCGGCGTGACCGCGCTGTTCATGAAGATTTTCTTCTTTGCCCTGATCATCAGCGTGATCCTGTCCTGGGTCGCCCCGGGCAGCCATAACCCGGGCGCCGAGCTGGTGAACGACGTCTGCGAGCCGGCCCTGGCGCCGTTCCGCAAGTTCCTGCCGAACCTGGGCGGCCTGGATCTGTCGCCGATCTTTGCGTTCCTGGCACTCAAGCTGTTCGACATGCTGGTGATCAACAACCTCGCCGCCATGACCATGATGCCGGAAATCCTCCGCGTGTTGATCTGACCCGGTGAGATGGTTTCGCTGGGACGGTGACGACCTGATTCTGGAATGTCACCTGCAACCGGCAGCCCGTAGCGATGACTTCTGCGGGCTGCACGGCGATCGCCTGAAGATCCGCCTGACCGCGCCGCCGGTCGAGGGCAAGGCCAACGCGTATCTGATGGCGTTCCTGGCCAAGGCCTTCGGCGTGTCCAAGAGCCAGGTCAGTTTGATCAGCGGCGAGTTGAACCGGCAGAAACGGGTGCGAATCTGCTCGCCGAAGAAGCTGCCGGACTTGCCAGATCTGGTGCGTCCGGCAGGCTGATCGCGTCATCGTTCATCGCGAGCAGGCTCGCTCCCACATGGACCGCATCAATCCTGTGGGAGCGAGCCTGCTCGCGAATGGCGCACCTCGATCTTATTGAATGAAATCAGGCCCGGCCTTTGCTTGCCGCTAACCCCAGCGGTCTTTAGACTTACGCCTCATTTCAATGAGAGCAGGGTCGATGCCAGCTGCCTTTCCCCCCGATTCTGTTGGTCTGGTGACGCCGCAAGTGGCGCACTTCAGCGAACCCCTGGCGTTGGCCTGCGGTCGTTCGCTCCCGGCCTATGACCTGATTTACGAAACCTACGGCACGCTCAACGCCACGGCGAGCAACGCCGTGCTGATCTGCCACGCCCTGTCCGGCCACCACCACGCCGCCGGCTACCACAGCGTCGACGACCGCAAACCCGGTTGGTGGGACAGCTGCATCGGCCCCGGCAAGCCGATTGACACCAGCAAGTTCTTCGTGGTCAGCCTGAACAACCTCGGAGGCTGCAACGGCTCCACCGGCCCGAGCAGCATCAACCCGGACACCGGCAAGCCGTTCGGCGCCGACTTCCCGGTGTTGACCGTCGAGGATTGGGTACACAGCCAGGCGCGTCTGGCGGATCGTCTCGGCATCGCCCGGTTCGCGGCCGTGATCGGCGGCAGCCTCGGCGGCATGCAGGCGATGCAATGGAGCATCACCTACCCCGACCGCATTCGTCACTGCCTGGCCATCGCTTCGGCGCCCAAGCTGTCGGCACAGAACATCGCGTTCAACGAAGTGGCGCGCCAGGCGATCCTCACCGACCCGGAATTCCACGGTGGTTCGTTCCAGGAACACAACGTGATTCCCAAGCGCGGCCTGATGCTGGCGCGGATGGTCGGGCACATCACCTACCTGTCCGACGATTCCATGGGCGAAAAATTCGGCCGCGGGCTCAAGAGCGAGAAGCTCAACTACGACTTCCACAGCGTCGAATTCCAGGTGGAAAGCTACCTGCGCTATCAGGGCGAAGAGTTCTCCGGGCGCTTCGATGCCAACACGTACCTGTTGATGACCAAAGCGCTCGACTACTTCGATCCGGCAGCGAACTTCGACGATAACCTGGCAAAAACCTTTGAAGGTGCAAAAGCCAAGTTCTGCGTAATGTCGTTCACCACCGACTGGCGCTTCTCCCCGGCCCGCTCGCGGGAACTGGTGGACGCACTGATGGCCGCACGCAAGGACGTCTGCTACCTCGAGATCGACGCCCCGCAAGGCCACGACGCCTTCCTGATTCCGATCCCGCGCTACCTGCAGGCATTCGGCAATTACATGAACCGCATTACGTTGTGAGAAAGCCATGAGAGCTGATCTGGAAATCATCCAGGAATGGATCCCCGCCGGCAGCCGCGTGCTCGACCTCGGGTGCGGCGATGGCGAACTGCTGACCTGGCTGCGCGACAACAAGCAAGTCACCGGTTATGGCCTGGAAAACGACGCCGACAACATCGCCGAGTGCGTGGCCAAGGGCATCAACGTCATCGAACAGGACCTGGACAAGGGCCTGGGCAACTTTGCCAGCAACAGTTTCGATGTCGTGGTCATGACCCAGGCGCTGCAAGCGGTGCACTACCCGGACAGGATCCTCGAGGAAATGCTGCGCGTCGGTCGCCAGTGCATCATCACTTTCCCGAATTTCGGTCACTGGCGCTGCCGCTGGTACCTGGCGAGCAAGGGCCGCATGCCGGTTTCCGAGTTCCTGCCGTACACCTGGTACAACACGCCGAACATTCACTTCTGTACCTTCGCCGACTTTGAAGCCTTGTGTCGCGAACGTGAAGCGAAGGTCATTGATCGGCTGGCCGTGGATCAACAACATCGGCACGGGTGGGCCAGCAAGCTATGGCCTAATCTGTTAGGTGAGATCGGCATCTACCGGGTCAGCAGCCCGGGACTTGCCGACCACAGGGTCGCAGTCTGATCCACCCTATTTCAAGGAGAACGATCATGGGTCGTCTAGCGTTGTTTCTACTCACTGCCTGCCTGAGCGTCACCGCCATGGCCGCCGACGCCATCAAGAGCGAACGCAAGGAAACCTTCGGTGACGTAACGGTGCACTACAACACCTTCAACTCCACCTATTTGCTACCGGACGTTGCCAAGGCCGCCCAACTGACCCGCAGCAAGGATCAGGGCGTGATCAACATTTCGGTGATCAAGGCCGGCACGCCGATGGCGGCCGAGGTCAGCGGCACCGTCAAAGACCTGACCAGCCAAAGCTACACACTGAACTTCAAACAGGTCACCGAGCAAGGAGCGATCTACTACATCGCCCAATACCCGGTACCCCAGCAGGAAATCCGCACCTTCGACATCAAGGTGCAGACCGGCGACAAGATCAACACCATCAATTTCAACCAAGAGCTCTTCCCTGGCCAATGATCAACTTCACGCAACTCGTATTGGCCAGCCATAACGCCGGCAAACTCAAGGAACTCCAGGCCATGCTCGGCGAGTCGGTGCATCTGCGCTCGATCGGCGAGTTCAGCAGCGTCGAGCCCGAGGAGACCGGCCTGTCGTTCGTCGAGAACGCCATCCTCAAGGCCCGCAATGCCGCGCGCATCTCCGGCCTGCCGGCGCTGGCCGACGATTCCGGGCTGGCGGTGGATTTCCTTGGCGGTGCGCCGGGCATCTACTCGGCGCGTTATGCCGATGGCAAGGGCGATGCGGCGAATAACGCCAAGCTGCTCGACGTGTTGAAAGACGTGCCTGAAGCCGAACGCGGCGCGCAGTTCGTATGCGTGCTGGCACTGGTGCGCCACGCCGATGATCCACTGCCGATCCTCTGCGAAGGTTTGTGGCACGGGCGAATCCTGACCCAGGCCAGCGGCGAGCACGGTTTTGGCTACGACCCGCTGTTCTGGGTGCCGGAGCGTAATTGCTCCAGCGCCGAGCTGAGCCCGAGCGACAAGAACCAGATCAGCCACCGCGCACGTGCAATGGATCTGCTGCGCCAGCGTCTGGGCTTGAAATGACCCGTGAATCATCCGCGTCGCCGCTGATCTTCGGCGGCGATGCTCAATCGCCTCGGGCGGCCCTGCCCGTGCTGCCGCCGCTGGCGCTGTATATCCACATCCCGTGGTGCGTGCGCAAATGCCCTTATTGCGACTTCAATTCTCACACTGCCAGCCCCGTGCTGCCTGAAGAAGAGTACGTCGACGCATTGCTGGCCGATCTCGATCAGGACCTGCACGCCGTTTATGGTCGTGAGCTGAGCTCGATTTTCTTTGGCGGCGGCACGCCAAGCCTGTTCAGCGCTGATTCGCTGGGTCGCTTGCTCAAAGGCGTCGAACAGCGCATTCCGTTTGCCAGCGACATCGAAATCACCTTGGAAGCCAATCCGGGGACGTTCGAGCAAGACAAGTTCGTGGCATACCGGAAACTGGGGATCAATCGCCTGTCGATCGGCATCCAGAGCTTCCAGCAAGAAAAGCTCGAGGCCCTGGGCCGCATCCACAATGGTGACGAAGCCGTACGTGCCGCCGGCATGGCGCGGCAGGCCGGGTTCGATAACTTCAACCTGGACTTGATGCATGGCTTGCCGAATCAGTCCCTGGACGATGCCTTGGCCGACCTGCGCACCGCCATCGCCCTGAAGCCGACACACCTGTCGTGGTATCAACTGACTCTGGAACCGAACACCGTGTTCTGGAACCAGCCGCCGACGCTGCCCGAAGACGACACGCTGTGGGATATTCAGGAGGCCGGGCAAGCGCTGCTGGCCGAACACGGTTACGTGCAATACGAAGTCTCGGCCTATGCCCTGCCCGGTCGCCCGGCGCGCCACAACCTCAATTACTGGAGTTTTGGCGACTTCATCGGCATCGGCGCCGGCGCCCACGGCAAGCTCAGCCATCCGGACGGGCGCATCATTCGCACCTGGAAGACCCGCCTGCCGAAGGATTACCTGAATCCGGCGAAGAGCTTCCAGGCTGGCGAGAAAGCGCTAACCAATGATGAAATGCCGTTCGAATTCCTGATGAACGCGCTGCGCCTGACTGAAGGCGTCGAATCGCGGCTGTACCCGGAACGTACCGGCATGACGCTGGAAAGCCTTGCTCAAGGCCGCCGTGAAGCCGAACAAAGCGGCCTGTTGCAGGTCGAACCGTCACGTCTGGTAGCCACCGAGCGCGGACAACTCTTTCTCAACGACTTGCTGCAGAAATTTCTGACATAAGGAAATCGAATGGATTTGGTACTCGACCTGCTTGCCACCGTGTCTCGCTGGAGCCGCAGCAACCTCTCGGAAATCGCCCTGGCCCTGGTGGGCTGCCTGCTGGTGCTGTTTGGTGCGGATTTCAAAGGCTGGGTCGAGCAGCGCCTGGGCAGCATCGCCGGCGCGTTGCGCGTGCCGCTGATGTCCCTGCTGTGCATGATCGGCAGCGGCGCGGCACTGATCTACGCCACACCGTGGGTTGTGCGCGGCTTGAGCCAGTTCAATAACTACAGCCTGGCGCCGGTGTTGCTGGTGGTGCTGGTGTTGATTGGCGTGGTCGCTGACCGCCGCTGATTTTTTTGCCGAATACAAAACAACTGTAGGAGCGAGCCTGCTCGCGATAGCGGTCTGACAGTCAACTCAGATGTTGAATGTCATGGCCTCATCGCGAGCAGGCTCGCTCCTACAGTTTTTACAGCATTACGGCTTAGGACTGTTTCTCGAACTTCAAATCCCACACGCCATGCCCAAGACGTTCGCCACGGCGCTCGAACTTGGTGATCGGCCGCTCGGCCGGGCGCGGTACGCACTTGCCGTCTTCAGCGAGGTTGCGGTAACCCGGCGCGACGCTCATCACTTCCAGCATGTACTCGGCGTAAGGTTCCCAGTCGGTGGCCATGTGCAGAATGCCACCAACCTTCAACTTGCTGCGCACCAACTCGGCGAAGGACGCCTGAACGATACGGCGCTTGTGGTGACGGCTCTTGTGCCACGGATCCGGGAAAAACAGCATCAGGCGATCAAGGCTATTGTCCGCCACGCAACGGTTGAGCACTTCGATGGCGTCACAATCGTAGACACGCAGGTTGGTCAAACCCTGGGTCAGCACGCCATTGAGCAGCGCGCCGACACCCGGACGGTGCACTTCGACGCCAATGAAATCCTGCTCGGGCGAGGCCGCTGCCATTTCCAGCAGCGAATGGCCCATGCCGAAACCGATTTCCAGCGAGCGCGGTGCCGAGCGACCGAACACCTGGTCGAAATCCACCGGCGCGTCGGCCAATGGCAGCACGAACAGCGGAGTGCCCTGCTCCAGGCCCTTTTGCTGGCCTTCGGTCATGCGCCCGGCACGCATCACGAAACTCTTGATGCGGCGGTGTTGGCGCTCGTCGCCTTCTTCCGTCTGGATTGGCGTGTCGTTCGATTCAGTCATCAATGGCTCTTACTTGATCAGACCATCCAGCGGCGAAGAGGCGCTGGCATAGAGTTTTTTCGGCATACGGCCGGCGAGGTAGGCCAGGCGGCCTGCGACGATCGCATGTTTCATGGCTTCAGCCATCATGACCGGCTGCTGGGCGTGGGCAATGGCCGAGTTCATCAGCACTGCATCACACCCCAGTTCCATGGCGATGGTGGCGTCGGAAGCAGTACCGACACCGGCATCCACCAATACTGGAATCTTGGCTTCTTCGAGGATGATCTGCAGGTTGTACGGGTTGCAGATTCCCAGGCCGGAGCCGATCAGACCGGCCAGTGGCATCACCGCGATACAGCCGATTTCCGCCAATTGACGGGCGATGATCGGGTCATCACTGGTGTAGACCATCACGTCGAAGCCTTCCTTGACCAGCGTTTCGGCGGCCTTGAGGGTTTCGATCACGTTGGGGAACAGGGTTTTCTGGTCAGCCAGCACTTCCAGCTTCACCAGGTTGTGGCCGTCGAGCAGTTCACGGGCCAGGCGGCAGGTGCGCACAGCTTCGATGGCGTCGTAGCAACCGGCGGTGTTCGGCAGGAAGGTGTAGCGATCCGGCGATAGCACTTCAAGCAGGTTCGGCTCGCCCTCGATCTGGCCAAGGTTGGTGCGGCGCACGGCGAAGGTGACGATCTCGGCGCCCGAGGCTTCGATGGCCAGGCGGGTTTCTTCCATGTCACGGTACTTGCCGGTACCGACCAGCAAACGCGACTGGTAAGTACGACCGGCCAGGACGAAAGGCTTGTCGCTGCGAACGATGCTCATGGGAAATCCTCTGTAGGGGTGAGGTACTTGCAGAATTGTGTGGCCACTGGGCCGAGGCTGCTAGCCGCCGCCGATGGCGTGCACCACTTCGACGTTGTCGCCGTCGTTCAACGTGGTATCTGCATGCTGACTGCGCGGGACGATATCCAGATTGAGTTCGACCGCCACCCGGCGTCCGGTCAGGTCCAGACGGGTCAGCAGGGCCGCAACGGTTTCACCGTCGGGCAGTTCAAGGGATTCGCCGTTCAACTGAATGCGCATGCCGGATGCCGCCATCATTTTTAGGGGCTGGCATTCTAGCCCGATCAGTCAGGCCGACCCAAGCCATTCGTCATGAAATGGACCGTTAAGTCAGCTCAGGCGCCAGGCGGCAAGTCCGAGGCAAAACCAGCCCACCAGGAAGGCCAGGCCACCGAACGGGGTGATGATGCCGAGCTTACTGATGCCCGTCAGCGTCAATACATACAGGCTACCGGAGAACAGCAGGATACCGATGGCAAACGATGCAGCGGCCCAAGTGGCGAGTCGACCGGGAATTTGCGTGGCCAGCGCTGCAACGCCGAGCAACGCCAGGGCATGCACCAGTTGATAGGTGACGCCTGTATGGAAGATCGCCAGATACTCGGCGCTCAGGCGGCTCTTCAGGCCATGGGCGGCAAAGGCCCCGAGGCCGACACCGGTGAAGCCGAAAAAAGCGGCCAGCATCAGAAAGCCACGCAGCATGCGGAACTCCAGTCAGTTTCGATCCAAAGGGTCTGTATAATGGCCCGCTCAACGGGTTCGGCCAAGCCATCTCTATGCTGCGTATCTATTTCCGTCATTTCTCCAAGGCCGTGCTCTGGTTCATGGGTGGCAGCGTATTGCTGGTGCTGATCTTTCGCGTGGTGCCGCCGCCAGGGACGACGCTGATGGTCGAGCGCAAGATCGAATCCTGGTTTGACGGCGAACCCATTGACCTGCAACGGACCTGGAAACCCTGGGACGAGATCTCCGACGACCTGAAAGTCGCGGTGATTGCCGGCGAAGACCAGAAATTCCCGGAGCACTGGGGCTTCGATATCGGCGCGATTCAGGCGGCGTTTGCCCATAACGAGCGCGGCGGCTCGATCCGTGGCGCCAGCACCCTCAGCCAGCAAGTCTCGAAAAACCTGTTCCTGTGGTCTGGCCGCAGCTGGCTGCGCAAAGGCCTTGAAGCCTGGTTCACCGGACTGATCGAAGTGCTCTGGCCCAAGCAGCGGATTCTTGAGGTGTACCTCAACAGTGTCGAGTGGGATGACGGCGTGTTTGGCGCCGAAGCGGCGGCCCGGCATCACTTTGGTGTGAGCGCCAGGAACCTCAGCCGTCAGCAATCGAGCTTGCTGGCCGCCGTGCTGCCCAACCCTCGCGTGTGGAGTGCGAGCCATCCGACCGCTTACGTGGCGCGACGTGCAGGCTGGATTCGGCGACAAATGAGCCAACTGGGTGGCGACAGCTATCTGGTCGGGCTGAACGATTCGCGCCGGGCGCCTTGGGCCCAATAGCACCTCAAATCCCCTGTGGGAGATTCTATGGTTGAGGGAAAGTCCTCAACTGGCTTTTGGCTGATATTCGCTTTGCCCTTTCAGCAAGGCGAATACCACCCGAGCAAGCTTGCGAGCCAGCATCACTAGCGCCTGAGTGGTGCTGAACCCCCGAGTTCTTTGTTCTTCGTAATACCCTTTCCAGGCTTTCGTACGGCTAGCCGACATCGCTGCATTGTGCAGAA
>NZ_MRCS01000026.1 GCF_002303925.1 Pseudomonas sp. ACN8 | reverse complement strand
GTTCGCGGTTGGCGGCGCAGTTGTAATAGCAGGCTCAGCATACCAATGGCTATCGCGAGCAGGCTCGCTCCCACCTTCGATCTGCTGAACGACACAGATTCAGTGTGGGAGCGAGCCTGCTCGCGATAGCCATTGGTATGCTGAGCCTGCTATTACAACTGCGCCGCCAACCGCGAACCCTGATTGATCGCCCGCTTGGCATCCAGTTCTGCCGCAACATCCGCGCCGCCGATCAGGTGCACACTCTGCCCCGCCGACACCAGACCGTCATGCAATTCGCGCAGCGGATCCTGCCCGGCGCAAATCACGATGTTGTCCACTGGCAGCACCTGCGGCTCGCCGGTTTCGCCGATGCGGATGTGCAGGCCTGCGTCGTCGATCTTCAGGTATTCGACACTGTTGAGCATCTGCACCTGCTTGTTCTTAAGGCTCGTGCGATGAATCCAGCCGGTGGTCTTGCCCAGGCCGTCGCCGACCTTGGACGTCTTGCGTTGCAGCAGGAATACCTCGCGGGCCGGCGCATGGGGTGCCGCCTTGATACCCGCGACACCGCCGCGCGCTTCAAGATGCGTATCGATGCCCCATTCTTTCCAGAACGCGGCGCGATCCTGACTGGTGGCGACACCTTCATGCACCAGGAACTCGGAGACGTCGAAACCGATACCACCGGCACCAATCACCGCGACACGCTTGCCGACCGGTTTGCGCGCCAGGATCACGTCCAGGTAGCTCAGCACCTTGGCGTTTTCCACCCCTGGAATGGCCGGCACGCGCGGCGCAATGCCGGTGGCCAGAATGATCTCGTCGTAACCGCCCTCGACCAGCCCGGCCACGTCGACGCGGGTGTTCAGGCACACCTCGACATTGGTGGTCTGCAACTTGCGGTTGAAGTAGCGAATGGTTTCGTAGAACTCTTCCTTGCCCGGAACGCGCTTGGCAATGTTGAACTGACCGCCGATCTCGCTGGCCGAATCGAACAGCGTCACCTGATGGCCACGCTCGGCGGCCACGGTCGCTGCAGATAAACCGGCCGGACCGGCACCGACCACGGCAATTTTCTTCAACTGCTGCACCGGCAGATAGTTGAGCTCGGTTTCGTGGCAGGCACGCGGGTTGACCAGGCAACTGGTCAGCTTGCCGCCGAAGGTGTGGTCGAGGCAGGCCTGGTTGCAACCGATGCAGGTGTTGATTTCATCGGCACGGCCTTCAGCGGCCTTGTTGACGAAATCCGGGTCGGCGAGGAACGGCCGCGCCATGGACACCATGTCGGCATCGCCGTCGGCCAGGATCTGCTCGGCCACTTCCGGGGTGTTGATACGGTTGGTGGTGATCAGCGGAATATTGACCGAACCTCGCAGCTTGGCCGTGACCTTGCTGAAGGCCGCGCGTGGAACTTTGGTGGCGATGGTCGGAATCCGCGCTTCGTGCCAACCGATACCGGTGTTGATGATGGTCGCGCCGGCCTGCTCGATGGCCTTGGCCAGTTGAACGATCTCTCCCCAGGTGCTGCCGCCTTCGACCAGGTCGAGCATCGACAGGCGGAAAATGATGATGAAGTTCGGACCTACCGCTTCACGCACGCGACGCACGATCTCCACCGGCAAGCGCATGCGGTTTTCGTAGCTGCCGCCCCAGCGGTCGGTACGGTGGTTGGTGTGGGCGGCGAGGAACTGGTTAATGAAATAACCTTCGGAGCCCATGATTTCCACGCCGTCGTACTCGGCGGTTTGTGCCAGTACCGAGCAGGTAACGAAATCGCTGATCTGCTTCTCGATGCCTTCCTCGTCCAGTTCCTTGGGCTTGAACGGGTTGATCGGCGCCTGGATCGCGCTGGGCGCAACCTGTTTCGGGCTGTAGGCATAACGACCGGCATGGAGGATCTGCATGCAGATCTTGCCGCCCGCGTCATGCACGGCACGGGTGACGATACGGTGCTTGAGCGCCTCTTCTTCGGTCGTCAGCTTGGCCGCGCCGGAATACACGCCACCCTCGTCGTTCGGGCCGATACCGCCGGTAACCATCAGGCCGACACCGCCACGGGCACGCTCGGCGAAGTACGCCGCCATGCGCTCGAAGCCACCCGGTTTCTCTTCAAGGCCAGTGTGCATCGACCCCATCAGGGTGCGATTGCGCAGCGTGGTGAACCCCAGGTCCAGCGGAGCCAGCAGGTGCGGGTATTGAGCGGCGGTCATCGGTAACTCCACATCGAGCGATCACGGAAAGTGCAGGGGCTCTGTGGCCCCCATCAGTCATGTTCGACAGACTAAGAGTCGCACCGCCATCGCTCAATGACCGTAAGTTACAACTTATTGATCAAAATGAGCAGAAACTCAGTACCGGCCTAGCATGCGCTTGCTACTGCCCGCGCAGGCGCAACGTAGTCGTCCTGTTGTTTCGCTCGCTGGGTCAACACCAGCATCGTCAGGAACCCGAGCGCAATCAGCAGCGGATAAGCCATCAACAGTTCGGAAAGGGAATACTTCCAGGCCAAAGGGCGCCCGACTCCCAGCATGGCGGCATACAGCCAGGACACTGCCGACAACGACCCGCAGGCCAACGCCATCATCCGTGCACTGAATCCGAGATTGAGCAAGGAGCCTGCCTTTTTCAGGGCCGGCAGTACCAGGCGATGCAACAGGACGCCGTTGTAACTAAGCAACGCCACAATAATGACTTTGGCTTGAAGCTTTGGATTCAAAAAGTAATCGGCTCCTTTACCCAGGTAATCGATACCGACGACAGCGACACCCGTTACCCATAACGCTATGAGTGCAACGATGACAGACTTCTGAAGACTTTCCATGTGAGCATTATCATGCTCAGTAAATACTTTCCGTTTTAAAAGGTCCCTGACCATCGCAACATCACTGGTCAGCACCAAACCGATGGCCACACAACACGCCACCAAATGAACGAAAATAACGCCAAGACGCAAAAACTCCAGGAATTCCTTATTTTCCAGCAGACTCATAATGGTATTTATCGCCACGGTAATTTCTCCACCTTATTCGAGAGTACGGATCGACCACTTGACAGAATCTTTAATTATTAAAAACCCTGTACGACCTTACTTCTAAAAGATAAGCCAAATCATGGACTCAGCACTGTCAACCTCATTGACTCACTTGGCAAATCAACGACCGGTTGGTTTATTGCCTCCCTGAGTTTCAGATAAAAAACCCCCATTTGCTTTCACTGCATTTGAGATTCCATTTCCACTTCTTTTTTTGCAATCGCGGAGGCAAGTCATGGCTGACGTGCTCAAGGATCAGAGGCCGCAGACGCTGCAATGTTCATTTTTCGCACAAACCACCGACAAACGGTGCACAGCGCAAGTTCGCCTGACGCGACAGCAATGAGTAAACTTCCGCGCTATTGCCCACGACAACTGGCCTGCTTGACTAGATGCACTTCGACAATTGAAAATTGGATCCGCTAGTTGTTATACATCTCACAACTCGCGCTATAGCGAGCGACTCTCATCCAGAGCAAACTCCAACTGCGGATTCACCGTGATCCAGCCACCCTTTCAGGTAGACGGCAACGCAGGATTAACTGAAACAGACAGGATGCCAATCAAGTCAGTTAATTGTCAGCGAATAAAACTGTGCACAGTCAAACCCTATCGAATGGAAAGTACATTAAAACGGAATACCCGCCAGTTGTGGTCACACTCAAAACCCGAAATAGATAAATGCCGCAGCTGCCACGATACCCCATGCGACCAACGCCATTACCGTTGAGTTTTGCGTCGACCAGGATTCGTCCAATCGCTGCAAGCCGAACTTCGAAAATCCGGCCTGGTCATAACAGTAATGCATGATCGCCCGGTAGGTATATCGCAGGCCGGCCAACAGAAACAGGGTAATCAAGCCAAGGAAAAGGGCATGCCTGAAAGCCGGTTTAACCAGTGGCGCAAGGTGATCCTCTTCGCAAGCAACGCTATCGACTTCCACAACGGTTATTCGCTGATAGTCCGCCGAAGACCGCTGTTGGCCAATCTGGATCACCGCCTGTTGCTCCAGATCCAGCGCCTGGTACTTCCAGAGCGTTGATGATCCTTCCCGGCAGTAGGTAAACGCAGCAGGACTTGAGACGGCGATAATGCAGGCGTCGTTGATGCCCATTTCTTTGAGCGTTTGCGTGGCTGATCGGGTGAAGTCCAGGTCGAAGAGCGGAGTGACCCCACTGGCAGATGCCACGACCGAAACCAATAGGCTGCTCAAGAGGCAGATGGCTGAAATGTTCAAGGCCGGGTTTCCTTTTTCCATTGTTTCTTTGATTTCGCAGTTCGGTTCCAACCTGCTTTGATGAGTTCCAGTACGCTGCTGGCACCCCGATAGCTAATGGGCAATCGAACGGAAGGAGAAAGGGAGGGCATCCATTGCCCTCCCCTGCGCTGTCCATGCTCCCTGCGACAGTACCGACCAGGACCTCAAGTGGCCAGAATGAAATCCGTCTGATCAACGGCCGCGCTGGCGACACCCACAAGGCGGATGGAGTCCGCCCCGATCCCCACCATCGTGTCCGCCCCGTCAGCCGTTATGCTCACGTTGGCCGCGAACGTCGCACTGGTGATCCCCAACCCCGTGATGTTGAGCAAGTCGTGCCCTGCGACCAGATTGGCTCCGAAGTTAAAGATCGCATCGGTGCCGAAACCCGCGGCAGCAAACACGAAGGTATCGTTGCCGCCGATACCGCTACTCAACAGGTCGTTACCACCACCACCGGTGAGCACGTCGTTACCCGCACCACCCACGATCGTGTTGTTGAGCGTGTTACCCGTGCCCGCGAAGTTGCCGCTGCCGCCGAAGAACAGACTCTCGACATTGGCACCCAGGGTGTAGCTCGAGAGCGAGGTCCAGACCGTATCGTTACCACCACCGGCGGCCTCGGTCACCACGTCCCCAGCGGAGGTGACTTCGTAGACATCGTTGCCGATACCGCCGGCCATCGTGTCGTTGCCGTTACCACCGATGAGAGTGTCGTTACCCGCACCGCCCACGAGCGTGTTGTCGAGCGCGTTACCGGTGGCCCTGAAATTGCCGCTACTGCCGAAATACAGATTCTCGACGTTGGCACCCAGGGTGTAGGTCGCGAGCGAGGTCCAGATCGTGTCGCTACCGGCACCGGCGAGCTCGGTCACTACGTCCCCAACGGAGGTAACCTCGTAGACATCGTTGCCAATACCGCCGGCCATCGTGTCGTTACCGTTACCGCCGATGAGAATGTCGTTACCCGCACCACCCACAATCGTGTTGGCGAGCACGTTACCGGTGCCCCTGAAATTGCCGCTTGCGCCGAAATACAGATTTTCGACGTTGGCACCCAGGGTGTAGGTCGCGAGCGAGGTCCAGATTGTATCGCTGCCGCCACCGGCAAGCTCGGTCACCACGTCCCCAGCGGAGGTGACTTCGTAGATATCGTTGCCGATACCGCCGGCCATCGTGTCGTTACCATTACCTCCGATGAGAATGTCGTTACCCGCACCGCCCACGAGTGTGTTGGCGAGCGCGTTACCGGTGCCCCTGAAATTACCGCTACCGCCGAAATACAGATTCTCGACGTTGGCACCCAGGGTGTAAGTCGCGAGCGAAGTCCAGACCGTATCGCTACCGCCACCGGCGAGCTCGGTCACCACGTCCCCGACGGAGGTGACTTCGAAGGTATCGTTGCCAATACCGCCGGCCATCGTGTCGTTACCGTTACCACCGACGAGAATGTCATTGCCCGCATCACCATTGATGATGTCGTTGCCACCCTGGCCGTTCATGAAGTCGTTGCCGTCACCTCCGCTGGCCACATCATTGCCCGCCGTGCCGATCCATGTGTCGGCACCGACGGTACCGGCAAACACAGTACCGACGAGCACCGGGGCCGTGGCGTCGGATGCGATGCTTTCGGTCACACCGAAGTCATCCACGAAACTGACCACCACGCGCACCTGATCGCCGACCTGAGCCTGACCAAGCGTGAACGTGCTACTGGTGGCTCCGGCGATGTTGACGAAGCTGACCCCGTTGGTCTCCTGCCACTGGAAGGTGAACTGGGGATTGCTGAGGCCATCGACGTCGACGAGGGTCGACAGGTTGGCGGTCAGCACTTCGTTCAGGAACGCAAACCCGAGGATGCCCGGCCCTGCGATCGGTGCGTTGTTCGCCGACGAGTCGACGATCTCCAGCGTCCCATTGGCATCCTGATACACCGCCCGAACACGGATGTTCAGACCGGCGACATCGTCCGCCACCAGATAGCTGGTGCCCGTCACTCGCGATGCCTCCCCGGCGGCGAGAATGGTGATGTCTTCATATATGCCCGAACCGGCAATGGTTTCAGCCTGCCAGTAGTAAGCCACGGGACCGGTAATCGCGCCGGTCACATTGGCCGCACCCTCGTTGTTGGCGTCGCGTACAGCCTGGCTGCTGACGCGCAGCAGCTGGCCGGCGACAGGCGCATCGACACGTGCACCGGTGGTAGCATCGAGGATCGCCAGACGTCCCACAGGGGCGAAGTTCGTGACGGTGCCAACACCGGAGGCCTGCGCCTGGTCAGCGAACTGCAGGCGCTCGATGCCCGTCAGGCGATCGACGCCGTCACGCCCGGCCACCAGGTCAGTCACGATAACGGCGTTGCCTTCGACAGCGACTGTGTACTCCGACGCATTACCGGAATACACCGCAGTGTCGAAGTCGTCAGTGCCGGTCAGGATCTCCCGCACGATGACCAGTTGGCCCGGGTTGTAGGTACCGTTCAACATCGCCTGGACCATCGGCCCCATGCTGTCGAACGTGGCGATTTCCGCGCCGGTGCCATCAGCGTTTGCCCGTACGCTGATGCGTACGTTCAGCCACTTGTCACCGTCGATGATGTCGTCACCGCCGCGACCTTCGATGAGGTCGCTGCCGCTGCCACCGAGGATGATGTTGCCGCCGTCGTAGAACGTCGCGCCGACCGGCAGCAGACCCGCCAGACCGTTGATCAGGCTGATGTTGGTCAGCACACTGCCGGTTGCACCCAAAGTGGGTAGCGTTGTTGCATCGGAGCTATCACCGCGCAGGAAGTCACCGTGTGACGAGCCCGACAGACCTTCCGTGGCGTCGAAACGCACCAGCGCCGAGGCACCCGAACCCGGGATCGGAGGTACATCGAAGAAGCGGTCGCTGAAATCGATGCTCACCCCCTGGGCGAGCCCCTTGAAGGTCGCCCAGTCATAGCCCGAGCCGCCGATATAGCGGTCACCAAAGCCGAGACTGCCGACCATGATGTCGTCACCGCCTTCGCCGTTGAACTTATCGTTCTCGCCGCCACCGATGTAAACATCGTGGCCGATCACAGGGTCGTTGCCCAGCGGGTCGAAGTTGTCGCCAGGTGCACCGTCCGAGGTGCCCTTCTCGATCCAGTCGTCGCCTTCGTTACCCATGTCCTGTTCGTTGGCTTTGCTGCCCAGGATGAAGTCATTGCCCTGGCCACCAATGGCCTCGGAGGCGTCCTCACCGGTAATGATGAAGTCGTTGCCGAACCCGCCAATGATCAGGTTGACGCCGTTGCCTCCGTGCAGCACGTCGTTGCCGTCGCCACCCTGGAGGTTATCGTCGCCGCCGGTGTCGGTGATGATGTCGTCGCCGTCGCCACCGCGCAGTTGATCGTTGCCGTCACCGCCGTCGATGCGATCGTTGCCTCCATCACCCCAGACCGTGTCATCGCCTTCACTGGCAATGAGGATGTCTGCGTTGTCGGTACCGCCCAGCACGATATGCTGGTCACCTGTGTACTTGATGTAGTTGGTGTCCGCCCCCACTGTCAGCGGGTTGTCGCGGAACACCACCTGTTCGCCGTTCGGGCCGAGCGGGTCGGCGGTGAGCAGGCCTTCGTTGAATTGCCTGCCCTGATCCACTTCCAGATAGAACCCCGGATCCGAGAACACCAGGCCCGGCAAGTGAGTGGCCGACGTGTTGGCCATGATCAGCTTGGCGAACGAGTTGCTTTCAAGTTCGGCATTCATCGACAGACCAGAGGTACGCTCCAGGTAGTAGAAGCGATCGCCGTCCTGCAGTTTTTCCAACTGGTTCTCGAACACGAAGTTGAAGGTCGAGCCGAGCATGCCGCCGAACGGGGTTTTCGCTTCGGCCAGACCGCCGATCCAGAGATCGATGGCGTCGACGCCAGTGACCGTCACGTTCCTCAGATCGTCGGCGGTGCCCAGCACGCCATCCGTGCCGGCCAGCGTTACGTTGGCAAAGGCACCCGTGCTGTTGAGGAAGTCCAGACGGTCAGCCGGTGCGCCCACACCACCGAAGACCAGCGCCAGAGCTGCCGCGCGCTTGCCTTCCAGAGTGGTCGCCGCCGTGATCGTGTCATGCGTGCCATAGGCCGCGATGAAGTTGATCAACGACTCCGGATGTTTGAGGTACTGCACCAGATCGACCCAGCTGGTGTACGGCTTGAGTTGGGTATCACCGGTCTGGCTGTAGATGTCGCGGCGGATCGCGTTGAGTGAGGGAATCCCCACGTCGCGGCCACGGGCGATGTTGATCGCCGGCAGGTCGAGCGGCAGGCCGAGCAGGTTATTGCGCAGCGCCTCGGTGACGAACTCGTCGATTTCGTTACCGGCTTGCCGAGTCACCCCACGTATGATCGCACTGGTCGCATCCTCTGGCGACACGCCACTGGCGGCGTACGCCAACGGGTTAAGGAACGCCGCGATCAAGCCCAGTTGCTGATCGGGATTAGCGCTGGCCGGATCGCCTATCACGTTGAAGTCGATGTCGTAGCGATCGACGGTCTCGGTCAGCATCGAGTGTCCAAACCGGTACACGGTGTGGGCGAACTCGGCGACGATCGAGGCATCGAGGTCGACGTCGTAGACCTGGGTCGGTGCGAAGAACAGGTCGACTCGAGGCTGGATGGTCCGCGCAAACTCCTCGAACACCAGGTGCTGATACTGCATTTCGGTGCCGAACTTGGCCGCCTGGAACAAGCGCTCGCCATTCCACTGCAGCGCATCGAACTCGGCCTGGGTGGTTGGCAATGCCGCCACCGGATTGAGCAGCCACTCGTTGAGGAAGGCCACGTCACCCGAGTCGAGCACGGTGTCCTTGGTCTGCTGGACCAGGCGGTTGTGCTCGGAGTGGAAGATCGCATGCACCGCGGTCAGGCCGATGTTCTCGTTGACCCGGCCGTCGCCAGCGATGTAGTGAGCGTCGAGCAGTTCGTTGTCATAGGTCAGGTTGTTGCCGCCTGGGCCAACGGGCTGAGCATTGCCGACAAGGGTGTCGGCATCCGCCTGCAGAACCCCGCCGGTAACGACCGGCACGGCGTTGTGGGCGATGTCGTTGAGGAAGGCATGGCTGGTGCGCACCGCGTTCACGAGGCTTACCGGACTGGCCGGATTGCCTTCGACAAGCGTAGTGACGTCATCGGCGTTGCCGGCAATGCCGTCCGCCCCGTTGTTGACCCGAATGACAACCTGCGGGAAGCCGTTCGGCCCTTTGATGAAGTTGCCATAGGCGTCAGTCGCCAGCAGCGGGCCGCTGTCGATATCGGCATCGGTAAGGTTGATACCCAGGATGTCGCGGGCTTGCGCCTTGACCACCTTCCAGGTTGCCATGCCACCGATTTCGACGTCGTCCGCGGTACCAAACGTGCCATCCACACCCAGATCACGGTTGGTGATCAACCGGCCAGTCGCTACGGGGCCGTTGGCGGTCAGTTCATAACCGCGCAGGAACACCTGATGCGACGGGTGCGAGCTATAGGTCTGGTTCTGGTCCACGAACGGCGAGGTGGTGTTGGTGTGCTCATGGATGTCGTCGGCCGTACCAAGAACGCCATCCGCCCCTGGCTGGTTGGTCGCGCGAGTGAGGACCATGAAGTTCGTCGGGCTACCTGGCACAAACAGCGGATCATCCGGTTGCAGCGGGATAAACACGGTACCCGAACCGCCTTTGGTCACCAGGTCCAGACCATGATCGAAGAACTGCCCGAAGAAGGTCATCCAGGCGTTGAACGGCGCGGACAATCCCGCATCCGGCGCGGTGTTTTCGATCAGGTACACATCGCGGTCGTCGGCCGTACCGAACTGTCCATCCAGCCCGGGGCTGGCAACAATCTGTACGCCGTCCTTGAGCACGTCGTCGTTACCCACTGCACCGAAGTTGAGCACACCGTCCAGGCCCGGGTTGAATGCCGTGGCATAGGCCGCCGGGTTGTTCGCCGTCTGGTCGACGATCAGGTTACTGATGGTGCGCGGCTGCGAGTCAGTCACAAGGCCGCTGCTCTGCGCATACGACGTTCCCCCTTCCGCCGGATTGAAGACCGGATCGGTCAAGCGCGGAAAGAGGTTATCGGCGGCACCAAACTCGGTGTGGTTGTTGCCGTTGAGGTTCATCAGGTTGTTGTTCGACCCGTCGACCGTACGCAGTCCCAGCGGCGCGCGGATGTTCGGGATCAGCGAGAGGATGTCCTGGCCGGCCGCATCCGCCTCGGCAATCCTGATCTGGTCAAGAATGAAGTTGAGGTCGGAGCGGACCATGTGCAGGCCCGCGCCACCCGCAGTGGCATCGACTACAGGTACCAGTGGCGTTGGCGTAACCGGTGCACCGGCAACGATGGCAGCCGTCGGCGTGGAGAACAGGATCTCCGTGGTGCCGTGACCGTCCTGATAGATCGCCTTGACCCGCAATGACAACCCGGCGAGGTCAGGAGAGACCTTGAACGCAGTGCCGTCGGCACTCTGGAACGCCAGGTCGCCAGCCGGCAACAGGATGATATCCTCAAATACGCCGCTGCCTGGAGTGGCCTCGAACTGCCAGACGTAGGACACAGAGGAGTTGGTGATCAATCCCTGCGGATTGCCCGCCGCGACGTTGTCGCCATCGCTCACCCCGGCCACGCTGACCGTCAGTAAATCGCCCACGGTAATCGCGCCGCCGTTGCCATCCGCGACAGTCGGACTGCCATCCGGTTGGGCATTGAGACCGTCCACCAGCACTTGCTGGTTATCGGCGAACTGCAGGCGTTCGATATGCAGCAGCGTATCGATGCCGTCTCGACCCGCGACGCTATCGGCTACTGTCCAGACATCGTCCGTCACATCGTTCGTGCCACGATCGTCGACAGTCACCGCATACTCGGCTTCAAGCCCGGAGAAAATGGCGGTGTCGAAGGCCGCCCCACCAGTCGAGGTGCCAGGCATGATTTCCCGCACGGCCTTGAGCTGACCAGGGTTAAAGGTGCCGTCCAGCATGAACGGGATCATATCGACCATGCTGTCGAAGGAGGCGATCTCGGGGCCGGTATGGTTGACATCACCAGCGGCATAAACGGCAATCCTGACGTTGATCCATTTGTCGCCATCGATCAGGTCATCGCCACCACGGCCTTCGATCAGGTCACTGCCATCACCGCCGAGGATGATGTTGCCGGTGGCAAAACCGGTGACCGGCAATCCGGCATCGGCCAGGAACTGGTCCAGTCCGCGGATCAACGCGACATTGGTCAGCGCACTGCCCGTGGTACCACCGTGGTTGATGATGGTGTCCGCATTGACATCATCGCCCCTGAGCACATCGCCAAAACTCGAACCGGACAAGCCCTCGACCTCGGCAAAACGGTCGAGAATCGAGGCCGGCGAGGCGCCGACCGGATTGAACACCCCGGTGTTCTGGTTTGGCGCATTACCGTGTGGCTGTGCCAGCGCGGCCATGGTCAGGTCGGCGGTCACGCCGATCCTGTCATTCTTGTAGGTCACCCAGTCGAAACCGGACATGCCTTCCATCTTGTCCTGAGCGTCGCTGCCGGTAAATATGTCATCGCCACCCTCGCCGATCATTTCGTCGAAGCCGGGACCACCGATGAAGATGTCGTTGCCGATCACATCGTCAGTGAGCAGTGGTGCGAAGTTATCGCCAGGCGCACCGTCCTGGGTGCCCTTCTCGATCCAGTCATCACCTTCGTTGCCGGTCGGTGGCAGGTTGGTCTTGGCACCGAGGATGAAGTCGTCACCCTGGCCGCCGAAGGTGGTGGTGATGTCTTCGGTGGTGATGATGAAGTCCTGACCATCGCCACCCAGGATCAGGTTGCCTGCAGCAAGCATGCTGCCGGCCACGATCACATCGTTACCGGCATTGCCTTCCAGACGGTTGTCACCGAACGAGTCGCTGATGATGTCATCGCCATCGCCACCCAGTACCGCATCGTTGCCCGCACCGCCTTCGAGGCGGTCGTTGCCTGCGTCGCCGTAAAGGGTGTCATCGCCGTCACCGGAAATAAGGATGTCATTGCCGGCAGTGCCGCCCAGGACGACATGGTCTTCACCGGTGTACTGCAGATAGTTGGTGTCCGGACCCACGGTGTCGGGGTTGTCGCGAATCACCAGCGACACGACTTCGACGCCGTTGATCAGGATGCCGCCAGTCGGGTCGGCACGGCCATCCACGCCAAGGCCGGTGAACTGAGAGGCCTGATTCACTTCGAGGGTGAACGTTGGCGTCAGGAACACGGTGTTCGACAGGTGGGTGACATCAGAGTTGAGCATGATCAGCTTGGCAAAGGAGTTGTTTTCCAACTCGGTGCCGAAGTTCAGGCCCGCGGTACGCGACAGGTAGTAGAAGCGGTCGCCGTTCTGCAACGCCTCCATCTGGGTTTCAAACACGAAGTTGAAGGTCGAGCCGAGCATGCCGCCGAACGGCATCTTCTGTTCGGCGAGGCCACCGACCCAGAAGTCGATGTCGTCGACGCCCGTGACCGTCACACCTGTCACGTCATCGGCAGTACCCAGTACCCCATCCGCGCCGGCCGTCGTTACGTTGGCATAGGCACCGGTGCTGTTGAGGAAGTCCAGGCGGTCAGCCGGCGAACCCACGCCACCCAATACCAGCGCCAGGGCTGCAGCGCGTTTGTCTGCCAGTGTGAGCGCCGCCGTGATCGTGCTATGGGTGCCATAGGCCGCGATGAAGTTGACCAGCGACTCGGGATGCTTGAGGCTGTCTGCCAGGTCAGCCCAACTGATGTACGGCTTGAGCTGGCTGTCACCGGTGGATGCGTAGAACTCCCGGCGCGCCTCATTCAAGGTGGGGATGCCCGTGTCGCGACCACGTGCCAGGTTCAGGGCCGGCAAATCGAGTGGCAGACCGAGCAGGTTGTTGCGCAACGCTTCAGTGACGAACTCATCGATTTCGTTGCCGACCTGGCGGGTCACACCGCGAATGATCGCACCTGCCGCCTGGTCCGCGGTCAACCCGCTGCTGGCGAACGCCAGAGGGTTGAGGAAGGCCGCGATCAACCCCATTTGCGAGTCCGGGTTGGTGGGGTCAGTGAGCAGCGGATTGAACGCGGGGTCGAAGCGATCGACGGTCTCGGTCAACATCGAGTGACCGAAGCGGTACACCACATGGGCGAACTCGGCGAGGATTGCCGGATTGATTGAGGTGTCATACCCGGTGGGAGCAAGGAATGCGTCGACCTGTGGCTGGACGGTCCGCGCGAACTCCTCGAACACCAGATGTTGGTACTGCATTTCAGTACCGAACTTGGCAGCCTGGAACAGGCGTTCGCCGTCCCACACCAGCGCCGCGATCTCGGCCGGTGTGGTGGGTATAGCGGCCACGTCGTTCACCAGCCACTCATTGAGGAAGGCCAGGTCGCCAGCGGCAATGAGGGTGTCCTTGGTTTGCTGGACCAGACGGTTGTGCTCGGAGTGAAACACATGGTGCACGGAGGTCAGGCCAATGTTTTCGTTCGCCCGGCCATCGCCGGCAATGTAGTGGGCGTCGAGCAGTTCGTTGTCATACGTCAGGTTGTTGCCGGTAGGGCCAACGGGCTGCGCATTGCCGACAGCGATGTCGGCGTCCGCCTGCAGAACCCCGCCGACGACGACCGGCGCGGCATTGTGGGCGATGTCGTCGAGGAAACCATGCCCGGTGCTTACGGCATTGGCCAGACTGATGGGGGCTGCCCGGTTGCCTTCGACCAGTTGAGTGACGTCATCAGCCGTCCCGGCAATGCCGTCGGCACCGTTGCTGATGCGAATCACCACCTGCGGCATGCCGTTCGGCCCGCGGATGAAGTTGCCGTACGCATCGGTTGCCAGCAAAGGCACGTTGTGCACGTCGGCGTCGGTCAGGTTGATGCCGAGAATGTCACGGGCCTGGGCCTTGACCACTTTCCAGGTCGCCATGCCGCCATTTTCGCTGGCGCCATCATCGGCGGTGCCGAACAAGCCATCGGCGCCAAGGTCGCGGTTGGTAATCAAGCGCCCCGTTGTTACAGGATCGCCCGCCGCGTTGAGCACGTATTCGCGCAGGAACACTTGATGCGAGGGGTGCGAGCTGTAGGTCTGGCTCTGGTCGACGAACGGCGAGGTGGTGTTCGTCTGGCCATCATCGGCAGTGCCGACTACTCCGTCCGCTCCAGCGGTACGCACTGCGCGTGACAGCACCATGAAATTGGTCGGGCTGCCCGGTACGAACAACGGATCGTCCGGCTGCAGCGGAATGAACACAATGTCGGTAGCACTCTTGGTGACCAGGTCGAGACCGTGGTCGAAGAACTGGCCGAAGAAAGTCATCCACGAGTTGAAGCTGGCGGTCAGGCCGACGTCCGGCGACACGTTGGGAAAGAAGAATACGTCCTTGTCATCGGCCGTGCCGAACACGCCATCCAGTCCGGGGCTGGCGACTATCTGAACGCCATCCTTGAGTACGTCGTCATTACCCACCGTGCCGAAGTTGAGCACACCGTCCAGGCCCGGGTCGAACGCAGAGGCATAGGCCGCCGGGTTGTTGGCGGTCTGGTCGACGACCAGATTACTGATAATCCGTGGTTGCGGATCGATCACCGTGCCTGTTCCGGCGTATTGCGGCGATAGAAAGGAAGGATCGAGCAGGCGCGGGAAGTCAGCGTCCGCGGCGCCAAAATCACTCTGGCCGGTGACCAGGTTGTTAAAGCTGCCATCGACGGTACGCAGGCCGAACGGCACCTGAGAATTGGGAAGCAAATCAATGAGGCTGGTGCCGGCGGCATTCGCTTCGGCGATAAAGATTTGCTTGAGGATGAACTCCAGGTCCGACTTGCTGAAATTGGCCATTTTGGATTGCCCTCGATCTGTCTGGGTAAAGGCGCGGGACGAGAAAATCCTCCCGCGCCAAGTCAAGTGCTGGCTTGCGCAGTTTGTTGGTTGTGTTTTTTTGCGAGAGCTGGCGTTACCCGGGACCCGGGATCAGCGCTTGGAATTCGCTATATGAATTGCTCGCCGGGCGATCAGGCAGAGCGGATTCGAGCCCTGGGCGGGCCATGGAATCTGGAAGTGAAGGCAAACGTCCTGGAAAGCCCCTTCCCTCTGCAAAAGAACGAAATGATCGACATATTTCTGCTCCTCTCGGGAAAATCACCGCGCCTTGCACTGCCAAAGCGATGGCAGGCTTCAGGCGGGCGGGCCCCCCGATAACTAAGACTAAAGTTCCATAGCAAATCTTTGTCAATATTACGTCGTTAAAACAGACGACTGGTGGCAGGCATCCCAACTAGCTGTTTTTAAAAGATATATAGAATGTTGTGTGCTGGTATAGAGCGAAATGTTATTTCGGAGTGTTTAAGCGCCACCTACGCTGCTGCATAAGGGAGCAACGCAGCGATTTCGGAAGACTCGCCAACCCTAGAGCGACCAGCCTGCGTGTCCATAAGCTGTTTACAGGACTACATTTACTGTTAGCTGTTGCGCCCCAGGGGCAATCGGCTTTTCGCAGTGGGAGGATCAACATGCCCAAGCAGTCGAGCATCCGTTCCGAACTGGCCGACGCGCTCTTTCGCCTGCGCCGCAGTTTTTATTCGCTGGCAGCATTCAGCGGCGTCATAAACGTCATGATGTTGACGCCAGCTATTTATATGCTGCAGGTCTACGATCGAGCCCTGGTCAGTCGCAACGTTACGACGCTGGCGATGTTGACGGTCTTGGTGGTGGGCCTGTTCCTGCTGATGTCCACGCTGGAGATGGTCCGCACCCGCGTGCTGATCCGGGTCGGCAACTGCCTCGACATGGATCTCAACCGACGCATTTTCACCGCTGCATTCGAGCGCAACCTGAGCCGCGCCGGAGGTAACCCGGCCCAGGCCCTGCAAGACCTCGCCCAGGTTCGTCAGTTCGTCACCGGCAACGCCCTGTTCGCTTTCTTCGATGCACCGTGGACGCCGATCTACCTGCTGGTCGCCTATCTGATCCACCCGATACTCGGACTGATCACGCTGATCGGCTCGCTGATTCTGGTGGCCCTGGCCTGGCTCACCGAGAAGGCGACACAGAAGCCGCTGGCCGAAGCCAATCAGGCCGCCATGTCTTCCTCCCTATACGCCAACAACAACCTGCGCAACGCCGAGGTCATCGAGGCCATGGGCATGCTGCCGTCGATCAGCAAGCGCTGGTTCCAAAGCCATTTGCGCATCCTGGAAATGCAGACCCTGGCCTCCGACCGCGCCGCCTTGATCAGCAGCACCGGGCGCTTCGTGCGGATCACTTTGCAGTCGCTGATCCTCGGCGCCGGTGCGCTGCTGGCGATCGAAGGCAAGATCACCCCGGGGATGATGATTGCCTGCTCGATCCTCTCCGGTCGCGCACTGGGTCCGGTGGAACAGGTCATCGCGTCGTGGAAGCAATTGCTCGGCTGCCGCTCGGCCTGGGGCCGGCTCAACGAGATGCTGCAGGACTATCCGCGCCGGCCACCGAGCATGTCGCTGCAGCGGCCAATGGGCATGCTGGCGGTTGAGAATGTGTATGCCGGCGCCCCGGCTACCAACAACACGATTCTGCGCGGCGTGAGCTTCAGCCTTGTCCCCGGCGAAAGCCTTGGCATTATCGGCCCGTCCGCCTCGGGCAAATCCACCCTCGCCCGCCTGCTGGTCGGCGTCTGGCCGGCGCAGGCCGGCAAGGTGCGCCTGGACGGTGCGGACATATTCAACTGGAACAAGGGCGAACTTGGCCCCTGGCTCGGCTATCTGCCACAGGACGTGGAGCTGTTCGAGGGCAATATCGCCGACAACATTGCGCGCTTTGGCGAAGTGGACAGCGAAGCGGTCATCCGCGCCGCCAAGATCACTGGCGTGCACGAGATGATCCTGCGTTTTCCGCAGGGTTACGACACCCGCCTGGGTACTGATGGCAGCCCGCTTTCCGGCGGCCAGAAGCAACGCATCGCCTTGGCCCGCGCGTTGTATGGCGAGCCCAATCTGATCGTGCTGGACGAGCCGAACGCCAACCTCGACGACGTCGGCGAAAAGGCCTTGGTCGATGCCCTGGCCGAACTCAAGGGCCGTGGCGCGACCGTCATTCTGATTTCTCACCGTCCCAACGTACTCTGTGCCGTCGATAAGGTACTGATGCTGCGCGACGGCAGCGTGCAGATGCTCGGCACGCGCGATGAAGTATTCGCAGCGCTGCGCAAGGCCAGTGTCATCCCTGCAGGCGCGTCGACTCCGCTGGCCTCCGTCAAAGCACGGGAGTGACCGATCATGCAAATGAGCCAACATACCGAGATGATTACAGCCGATTCCAGGAGCGTGGTAGACCTGGACGTTGGCAAACCCGCGCGGTGGGGCGTGTGGCTGGTGCTTGCCGGCTTCGGCGGCTTCCTCCTGTGGTCATGGCTGGCGCCGCTGGATGCCGGCGTGGTAGCGACAGCCACGGTCAAGGTCACCAGCAATCGCAAAGCCGTGCAGCACCTGAGCGGCGGCACCGTGGAGGCCATTCTCGTTCGCGAAGGCGATCTGGTGACAAAAGGCCAGGAGGTGGTCCGCCTCGATTCGTTGCGTGCCCTTGCCGAACAGGGTGCGGTCAGCGCTCAGTACATCGTCAGCAAGACGGTGGAAAACCGTCTGGAAGCGGAACGTGACGGTCGCGATGTAGTGAACTTCGATCCTGAACTGCTCAAGCGCTTCCAGGATGACCACCGCCTGGAAGCCGCCATGGACCTGCAACAGCGTCTGCTCGACACCCGGCGCGCCGGTCTCGCCGGCGAAATCAGCATCCTGCAGGAGAACCTGGCGGCGTCGGCCGTGCAGCTCAAGGGCCTGCAGCAGGTCTATAGTGCCCGCGCCTCGCAGATCAGTTTCCTCAACCAGGAACTGCAAGGCACCCGCGTGCTGACGGCCGAAGGCTATGTGCCGCGCAACCGCCTGCTTGAGCTGGAACGCAGTAATGCCGACCTCTCCGCCGGCCAGGCCGAGAACCTCAACAACATCGCCCGCGTGCGCAGCCAGACCACCGAAATCAAGCTGCGCATCCTGCAGCGCCAACACGACTACCTGAAGGAAGTCGAATCGCAGTTGACGGAAACCGCCAAGGAAAATACTACCCTGGCCGACCGCTTGCGCGCGCTCGACTATGAAGTGACCCACACGGTGATTCGGTCACCGATCGATGGCATGGTCCAGGCTTTGAGCATCGCCACCGTCGGCGGGATCATTCAGCCCGGCTTCAAGATCATGGAGATCGTTCCAGTCAACGAACCCTTGCAGGTCGACGCGATGATTCCTGTGCAGGCCATCGACAAGATGGTCCCCGGCCTGCCCGTGGACATTTCCTTCCCGGCCTTCAACCATGCCAAGACACCAAACATCCCCGGCCGTGTGATGACCATTTCCGCCGACCGCCTGATGGACGAGGAAAGCAAGCAGCCGTTCTATCTGGCCCAGGTGGAAGTCACCCCCGATGGCATGGGTCTACTTGGCACCAATCACATTCGCCCCGGAATGCCCGCCAGCGTCACCATAAAGACCGGCGAACGCAATATGTTGAGCTATCTTCTTAAACCAATGCTCGAACGTGTGGACAGCTCATTCAAGGAACAATGAAATGGATCGTCATTGCTTGCTCTTCTGCCTGATGGGGTTGGCCTTGCCGGCCAACGCCATGGACCTCAAGCAAGCCTGGGACCTGTTGCAGTTCCAGGGCCCCATCTACCAGGCCGCCATGCATGAAAAGGAGGCCGGCGGGGAAAACCGCGCCATTGGCACGGCCGGCCTGCTACCGCAGATCAACGCCTCGGCCTACGACAACAAGGTCAATGGCACGCAACGCCAGAGCGGTATCGAAAGGGATCTCGACTACGACTCCAAGGGCGCCAACGTGCGCCTGCGCCAGCCGCTGTTCAACAAACAGAAAATGGCCGAATACCGTCAGGGTCAGCAGCGTGCCGACTACAGCAATGCGGTATTCGATGCCAAGAGCCAGGATGCCGCGGTGCGCCTGGCCGAAAGCTATTTCGACGTGCTCCTGGCCAGCGAAACCATCACCTTGGCCAAGTCCAAGCTGACCGCCTTTGAAGAGCAACTCGCCTCGGCGAAACGGCGCCTGGAACTGGGGGCCGGCACCGTCACCGACGTCGACGAATCGACCGCTCGCCGTGACCTCGCCGAAGCCGAATTGATCGAAGCGCAAGACAACCTGGTCAACGCGCGTCGCAAGCTCGAGGAATACATCGGTGAAACCCCCGAATCGCTGACCACCTTGCGTCCGAGCTTCGATACACCACCGCTGCTGCCGAGCAACCTGCAGGACTGGCTGGTCAAAGCCCAGGTCGATAGCCCGTTACTCCATGCGCGCCGGTACAGCCGCGACCTCGCCGAAGAAGAAGTGAACCGCGCCAGGGCCGGCCACTGGCCAACCCTGGATTTCGTTGCCGGCTACACCGCGGGTGAGAGCCAATCCCTCTCCGAGCTGAATCAACGCAACCGCTACGGTTCGATCGGACTGGAAGTCAACATCCCGATATTCGCCGGTGGCGGCGTCAGCGCGTTGACACGCCAGGCCAGTGCCAATAGCGACAAGGCCACGGACGAACTCGACGCCGCGCGACAGGAAGTCATCACCGGAACCACCCGCGAATATCAAGGCATCCTGAGCGGAGCCAAACGCATCCGTGCCCTGGAGAAGGCCGTGGCGTCCAACGAACGCTCACTGGCATCGTCACGCAAGGGCTTCAAGGAAGGCGGCACCAGCACCAACTCGGATGTCCTCAATGCAGAAGAACTGCTCTTCGTTGCGCGCCACGATCTGTTCGATGCCAAGTTGCGCTATTTGATGTCACGCCTGCGCCTGGCCTCCTCGGTAGGCAGCCTGGGCGACGACGATATCGACCAGATCAACAACTACCTCGGCCCGGAATTGCTGGTCACCAATTGACGCTCACTTGCCGGCCGGTCGCGCAAAATGATGGCTGGCCGGCGTTCCACTAAGCTCTTGATTCCCTTTATGCTCGATCCGGTTCCAAATCAAAAGCCACGCCCGGCTCCAGGCTGTAAACTGTTTCCCCATGCGCAAACTTTTGTACCTGACATTTTCCATGGCGTTGCTCGCCGCCCTCACGACCTACGCGATGTGGGCCGCAGACCGGCCGGTGGGTCATTACCTTTCGGACCTGCGGATCAGCCTGGCTGTCGACCAGGGCACGCCCGCGGACCGAGGCAATCTGTTGGGCATCCAGCCCGAACTGTTTCCTACCGACTATCAAAGCCCCGAGCGTTTGCACCGCAAACTCGCGGCCTATCTGCAAGCAGCCCGGGACCAGGGTTTGCTGAACGGCAAGACCGTCGTTGTGTTGCCGGAGCACGTCGGTACCTGGCTGATGGTCAGCGGCGAGAAAGATGAGCTGTATCAGGCCAGCACCCTCAAGGAGGCCATGAACTGGCTGGCGGTGAGCAATCCCCTGAAGTTCGCCAAGGCGTTGATCGGTGCCGAAGGCGGCAATCGTCTGGACGATGCCCACCTGCGCATGAAAGCCAAGGCAATGGCCAGGGACTACCAGGCATTGTTCGGAGGTCTGGCCAGGGAGTTCCACGTGACACTGGTGGCGGGCTCCATCGTGTTGCCCGAACCAAGCATCATCGACGGCACCTTGAGAATCGGCCGCGGCGCGCTGTACAACAGCAGCGTGGTGTTCAACAGCGAAGGCCTGCCGATCGGCCAGCCCCAGCGCCAGATACACCCGCTCTTCGCGGAACAGAACGGGATCAAGGCGAACGGCGAGCACTCGCTCAATGTCGTTGATACCCCCGCGGGAAGGCTGGGCGTATTGATCGGCCACGACAGCTGGTACCCGGAAAACTACCTCAAGCTCAACGACCAAAGCGTGCAGCTGGTTGCGGTACCGGCCTATGTTGCCGGCCGTGGCACCTGGGATCAACCGTGGCGCGGCTACAGGGGCTCGTCGGCGCCGGCGTCGGTCAACTTGAAGCCAGGGGACGTCAGTGAAGGCCAGGCCTGGCAGCGCCTGACCCTCACGACCCGGATGCCGGCCAGTCAGGCGGTCGCTGGCATGAGTGTGTTCCTGCGAGGTCGGTTCTGGGACCAGGGCAGCGCCGGGCATAGCTTCCTCAGCAGCAATGGCCAGCACTTTGCCGATGGCAACGCCCATGGTGCACGCTTGCTGAACCTCTGGTTGTAAGCCATGAATCCACAGCCGATGCGCCTCGGCGATCTGTCGGTGGGCTTTGTTCATAGCCTGGCCGATGCCGTGCGCAGTCATGGCGTCGATCCGCAGCCGCTGCTCGATCAATACGGTCTCGATGCCGCGCGCCTGAGCGAAGCCGGTGCCCGGTTGTCGATACCGCGCTACATGCGCCTGGGCCACAGCGCCATTCAACTGACCGATAACCCTGCCCTTGGCTTGCGCATGGGGCGGCTCAGTCGCCTGAGCCAGGCAGGCCTCGCCGGGGTCACCGCCGCCCAGGCGCCGACGGTACGTGAAGCCGCGCGTTGCCTGATTCGATTCGAAGCCTTGTACGGCTCCAATTATCGGGGCCAATCAAGCTTTCACGAAGATGCCCAAGGCGCCTGGCTGCGCTTCTATTCGATCAGCCCCTACAATGCCTATAACCGCTTTGTGGTGGATTCGATCATCGCCGGATGGTTGCAGCAATTATCCAGTGTCAGCCCTGCCCCGCTGCACGCCGAACGCATCGAGATCGAATTCGAGGAGCCCGGTTACCGTGCGGCCTATGACGTGTTGGGTGATTGTCCGATTCAGTTTGGCGGCGAGCGCAATCAACTGCGCTTGAGCCTGGCAAGTCTCGCCCAGCGCAATCCCGAGCATTGCCCGAGTACCTGGAGGCATTTGCTGCAACTGTGCGAGCGGGAACTGGAACAACTGACACGCACCCGCAGCCTGCGTGAACGCATCATCGCGCTGCTGGGACCCTTACTCAATGGTGGCCGGGAGCCCGACCTGCAGGAGGTGGCGGCACGCCTGAAGCTGCCCACCTGGACCTTGCGCCGCAAGCTCGCCGATGAGGGCACACAATTTCGTGCGATTCTCAACGACACCCGTCGCGACCTGGCCATGACTTACATACGCGACACCGAACTGGCGTTCGGAGAGATCGCCTACCTGCTGGGTTTTGCCTCAGCCGAAGCCTTTCAACGCGCATTCAAACGCTGGAACGGGCAGACACCCGGCGAATTTCGCCGCAGCCATCGCCAATCCGCCTGATGCCTACAACTCGGTAGCGTCTTCCGCTGGCTCCAGTGGATCCAGTTCAAACGCCTGGTACTCGAGCAGCTCTTCTTGATAATCGTCCATTTTTGAATCCCCCAAACCATACTGAAAAACGTCTGAATTAATGACCAGTTCCCTGAGCATAAAGTGCCCGCGTGAAAGAAAAATGACGCGGACACGACACTCTGTCGCTACTGAATAAAACGTAGCAGCTGGTCAGGAATTTATCATTGGTTTTTTTAGCGCAAGGCCGCAGAACAGCGGACCTCGTTGATGAGGGTCAATCTTTTGGCTGGCCACGGGATCGGGTCATCTGACCCGATCCCGTGACGTTTCCATCACTGGCCGGAGGCAGGCATCGCCGGGATGGGTTCGCTCGGCGGTGGCAAGTCACTCGGGTTCGACGGTGGCGTGACGATTTCCTGGAACGATGCAGGCTCTACGTGCTCGGTCGGCGTGATCGGCGTGATCGGCGCCGCTTCAGGAGGCGGGGCAACCGGCTCGGAGGCCGCTGGAACGGCTTCAACGGGTGCTGGTGCAGCAGGCTCTACAGCGGGAGTCGCTGCCGGGGCAGGTACCAACGGTGCCGGTGCTGCCTTGGCTTCAGGCATGCCCAGGTCCGTTTTCGGCTTTTCGGGGATGTGCGCAGCCTTTTTCGCTTCCGGCGGCAGGAACAGCTCGACCAGTGCGAAGAAACGCTCGTAGAACTTGGCAGACGATACGGTTTCGCTGGCGACCTTGACCATCGAGTCATCGGAGGAGCCGATCGGCATCGACACCGAGCCCAACACACCGACACCGAGACTGGCGGAGTTGTTGGTCTTCTTCAGCGCATAACGATCCTGCAGGGCATTGGCGAACACGGTCGCGTGGTGCCCTTCGCTGCCGTCATCGGCGCAGACCACACTGAAGCTGATCTCCATGTGATTCTCGCCGGTCTGCTGGAAACTCTTGTGACCGCTGACCAGCTTCGGATCGTTGCTGGTGATGATGTAACCCTGACTGAGCAAGGCGCGACGGGCGGCTTCACAGCTCTGGGTATCGGTGACCGGATAGTTTCTGGAAAAGGTACCTGAGTCGTCGAAATTCTCATGCTCATAGATGGCAGCCTTGTTCGATGAACAACCAGCCGCAGTGGCAAACACGGCTGCCAGCCCGACAACCCGCATGGGAAGTGATTTAAACATTGAACATCCTGAGGAAAACGGTTCGGGGCATATTGTGCAACAGATCGATGCTCAGCGGAGCATCGATCTGTCTTATTACGGTTACAGGCTGATTGACCCCGGTTTTGCGTAAAAGTCACCGCGGCAAATGACGTACGGCGCACAACAAAAAAAGACCCCGGTCTTTCGGCCGGGGTCTTCTGTGCAGCACTAAACCTGGTCAGGCATCAGTAACGCTTGATCTCCGCCTGGCTTTCCAGCTGCTTGCGATAGGCCGCGAAGTCTTGCTGGCCGATGCGCGAAGCGAGGTAGCGACGATACTGTGCTTTCTCTTCTTCAGTCGGCGCCGCGGCTTCGTTCACGCCATTGAGGCGCACGATCATCAGGCTTCCATCAGCCAGCGTCACGCTGGTGAAGGTCGGCTTGTCCTTGGCCACAGGCTTCGCCATGCGGAACAGCGCTTGCAGCACCGCCGGGTCGACACCTTCCTGAGCACGGGTCGCCGCCTCGGTGACTTTCCAGGTCTGGCCGTCGATCGCCTGATCCAGCGGGGTCTTGCCGTCGCGCAGACTGGCAATCAGGGTGTCAGCCTTGGTCTTGGCATCGGCGCTGGCGTGTTCCTTGGCCAATTGCACACGGATCGCGGCAGAAACGCTTTCCAGCGGCAATTGCGAAGGCTTCAGGTGCTCCTTGGCGCGCAATACGACCACGGTTTCCGGATCCAGCTCGATGGCGGTGCTGTTCGCACCCTCATCCAGCACTTCCGGGCTGAACGCAGCCGTGATCACGGCACGGTTGGCGGCAATACCCTCACCGCCTTCACGGCCGAACGGCTTGGACGTATGGACGGTCAGTTTCAGGTCCTGCGCCGGCTGAGCCAGATCGGAGGCTTCGAACGAGGCGTCTTCCAGTTGCTTGGTCGCCTCGACAAACCGCTGTTCGACCTGCTGGGCCTTCATTTCGCGGGTCAGCTTGTCTTTCAGGCTGGCGAATGTCGGAACTTCTGGCGCTTCCACGCCCAACAGCTTGATCAGGTGGAACCCGAAATCGGTACGCACCGGCGCGGAAACCTGATCCTTGGTCAACGAATACAGGGCTTTCTCGAACGCAGGGTCGTAGACGCCAGGACCGGCATAACCCAGGTCACCGCCGTTGTTCGCCGAACCCGGATCCTGGGAGAATTCCTTGGCCAGCGCCTCGAATTTCTCGCCCTTGGCCAGACGGGCCTGGATCTCTTCGATCTTCGCCTTGGCTTGCGCCTCGGTGGTCTTGTCGTTCACTTCAATCAGAATATGCGCCGCCTGACGTTGCTCGGACAGGTTCGCGATTTCTTTCTGATAGGCCGCCTGCAGGTCTTCGTCATTGACGCTGACCTGATCGAAGAAGGAAGCCTTCTTCAGCTCGAGGTAATCGATGACCACCTGATCCGGCGTCATGAATTCCTTGGCGTGCTCGTCGTAGTAAGCCTTGACCTCATCGTCGGTCAGCTTCACCGCTGCCGGGTCGGTCTTAATGTTCAGGGAGGCAAAATCGCGAGTCTGTTTTTCCAGACGGGCAAAGGCCAGTACCTGTGCGTCGGTCACGAAACCGCTACCGGCCAGGCCGGCACGCAGCTGACCGATCAGCATTTCCTGAGCCATCAGTTGGCGGAATTGCATGCGGGTGTAGCCGAGTTGGCGAATCACCTGGTCGAAACGCTCGGAACTGAACTTGCCATCCACCTGAAAGTCAGGCGTTTGCAGGATGACCTGATCCAGAGCCGCTTCGGAAAAAGCGAATTTCGAACTTTCTGCGCCTTGCAGCAGCAGCTTGCGATCGATCAGGCCCTTGAGAGCCGACTCGCGCAGCATTTTTTCATCGAGCAAGGAAGCATCGAAATCCTTGCCCAGCTGTTGCATGAGCTGGCGGCGTTGCATATCGACCGCCTGGCTCAGCTCGTTCTGGCTGATTTCTTCGCCATTGACCTTCGCCGCTTCATTCTTGTTCGTCGTGGCCTGAAAAATGGCGTCGAAACCGGTCAAAGCCATCAGTGCAACGATGACCCCGATAATAGTCTTGGCAATCCAGCCTTGTGAATTGTCCCTGATATTCTGCAGCATGCGTCCCCCAGAAACGGTTGAACTTCAAAAATTAGGCAACCGTGGAGCGTGGGTAGAATCCGGATAGAAGAAAGGCGCATCCGAGGATGCGCCTTCTCGTAACTGGCGGAGCGGATCGAGGGGCTCGAACTGGCGACCCTCGGTGTCTTGAACCGGCGACCTGCAGACAGGACTGCCGCTCCGCTGCCAAGTCAGGCATGACCCCGACCCGGATGGGTAAAAACCTGAATCGAACTTAGTTGACAGCTTCTTTCAGTGCTTTACCGGCTTTGAAACCTGGTTTTTTGGCTGCTGCGATTTCCAGCGTCTTACCGGTCTGTGGATTACGACCAATGCGAGCCGGACGATCAGTTACGGAGAAGGTACCGAAACCAACCAGAACAACAGAGTCGCCAGCCTTGAGAGCGCCAGTGACGGATTCGATTACAGCGTCCAGCGCACGGCCAGCAGCAGCTTTCGGGATATCAGCGGATGCAGCGATAGCATCAATCAGTTCCGACTTGTTCACTCTAAGTCCCCTTATATCTATTTGAGTATGATTCTAAGTTTTTTTGGTGAAAGCAAAAACGAGTGCTGAATGGCCTACAGACACTTAAGAGCCGCTTTATAACAAGGGCTCTAAAAAGCTGTCAAGAAAGCCCCCCAGGCAAATACGTACTAATGCGTGCTAATTCTTTCCTTAGAATCTGCGTCACGTTTCTCATCCTTCGCGACTATCTCCGGAGCCACGTCCGGCAAGGGCTCCGGCGCGTATTGCAACGCAATTTGCAGGACCTCGTCAATCCATTTAACCGGTTTAATCTGTAGATCCTGCTTGATATTGTCCGGAATCTCTTTGAGATCGCGCACATTCTCTTCAGGAATGATCACCGTCTTGATTCCGCCGCGATGGGCAGCCAGCAGTTTTTCTTTCAAGCCACCAATGGCCAGGACCTGGCCACGCAGCGTGATTTCGCCGGTCATGGCGACATCCGCGCGCACCGGAATGCCGGTCAATGCCGATACCAGGGCCGTGCACATGCCCACGCCGGCGCTAGGGCCGTCCTTGGGCGTCGCCCCTTCCGGCATATGGATGTGCGTGTCGCGCTTCTCATGGAAGTCCAGGGGAATGCCCAGGCTCTTCGCCCGGCTGCGAACTACGGTCAAGGCAGCGGTGATCGACTCGACCATCACGTCGCCCAGAGAACCGGTCTTGATCAACTGGCCCTTGCCCGGCACTACCGCGGCTTCAATGGTCAGCAGTTCGCCGCCCACCTGAGTCCACGCCAGCCCGGTCACCTGACCGATCTGATCCTGCTGCTCGGCCAGGCCGTAGCGGAATTTGCGCACGCCCAGGAAGTGCTCCAGCATGTCTGCGGTGACCTTCACCGAAAAGCGTTTTTCCAGCGCATGCTCCTTGACGGCCTTGCGGCAAACCTTGGCAATCTGGCGTTCCAGCCCACGCACACCGGCTTCACGGGTGTAGTAGCGGATGATGTCGCGGATCGCTTCCGCATCAAACTCCAACTCGCCTTTCTTCAGGCCGTTGGCCGTAATCTGTTTTGGCGAAAGGTATTTGACGGCGATGTTGATCTTCTCGTCTTCGGTGTAGCCCGGCAGACGGATCACTTCCATCCGGTCCAGCAACGCCGGCGGGATATTCATCGAGTTCGAGGTGCACAGGAACATCACATCGGACAGGTCGTAATCGACTTCCAGATAGTGATCGTTGAAGTTGTGGTTCTGCTCGGGATCGAGCACTTCCAGCAACGCCGATGCCGGATCGCCACGCATGTCGCTGCCCATCTTGTCGATTTCGTCGAGCAGGAACAGCGGGTTGCGGACACCCACTTTTGTCATCTTTTGAATCAATCTTCCTGGCATCGAACCGATGTAAGTACGGCGATGACCACGAATTTCCGCCTCGTCACGCACACCACCGAGGGCCATGCGTACGAATTTACGGTTGGTGGCGTGAGCAATCGACTCCGCCAGGGACGTTTTACCCACCCCGGGAGGACCGACCAGGCACAACACCGGACCACGAATCTTCTTCACGCGCTTTTGCACGGCGAGGTATTCAAGGATGCGTTCCTTGACCTCTTCGAGGCCATAGTGGTCGGCATCCAGAATGTCTTCTGCACGCGCCAGGTCCAGGCGTACCTTGCTCTGAGCCTTCCACGGCACCTGAACCAGCCAGTCGATGTACGAACGCACCACAGTCGCTTCCGCGGACATCGGCGACATCTGCTTGAGCTTGTTCAGCTCGGCCGTCGCCTTGGCCAGTGCGTCTTTCGGCAGGCCGGCAGCATCGATACGCTTTTTCAGCTCTTCGACTTCGTTGTGACCTTCGTCGCTGTCGCCGAGCTCTTTCTGAATGGCCTTCATCTGCTCATTCAGGTAGTACTCGCGCTGACTGCGCTCCATTTGTTTTTTGACGCGGCCGCGAATGCGTTTTTCGACTTGCAGCAGATCGATCTCGGCATCCAGCAACGCCAGGACGTGCTCGACCCGGGCCGACAAATCGATGATTTCGAGGATTTCCTGCTTCTGTTCGATTTTCAATGCCATGTGCGCGGCCATGGTGTCTACCAGGCGGCCTGGCTCATCGATGCTGTTGAGCGACGACAGGACTTCAGCCGGGACTTTCTTGCCCAACTGCACATATTGCTCGAACTGGGACAGCAAGCTGCGAACGAACACTTCCGACTCGCGCTCTGGTGCTTCGACTTCGTCGATCAGGGAGACTTCGGCACGGCAGTGGCCGTCCACTTCGCTGAAGCGCTCGACAGCGCCCCGCTGCTCGCCTTCGACCAGAACCTTGACCGTTCCGTCAGGCAGCTTCAGCAGCTGCAGAACGGTGGCAATCGTACCAACGCGGTACAGGGCCTCTTCACCGGGATCGTCGTCAGCCGGGTTTCTCTGGGCCAGCAGAAGAATCTGCTTGTCACCCGTCATCGCAGCTTCGAGGGCTTCGATGGATTTCTCGCGCCCCACGAACAGCGGGATAACCATGTGCGGATAAACCACGACATCACGCAATGGCAGGAGAGGCAATTCGATGGTTGTCTTCATGATTTCGCCTCTACGGCGGCCATAAGGCCGGAAACAGATGGAAGTAAGCTTGAAACCAAGATGGGGGCTGCTCTGGAAAAAAACAAGCGGATAAAAGTACGACTTAAAAGATTGCCGCTGATGGCAGCGTTTGTGATGGTCCGGACACATCCGAAAATCAGATGGGTTGTCAGCTCGCCTTCGCCGGCAGGCCAGCTCCCACAAAAGCAAAGGGGCCCGAAGGCCCCTTCTTTGTACCGGCTGCGCGACGCTTAAGCGTCTGGCGCTGCCTTGGCAGCAGGCTCACTGTTTTCGTAGATATACAATGGCTTGGACTTGCCCTCTATCACGCTTTCATCGATCACTACTTTGCTCACCTCCGATTGCGAGGGGATTTCATACATAGTGTCGAGCAATACACCTTCGAGAATCGAACGCAGGCCACGGGCACCGGTTTTACGCTCCAGGGCGCGCTTGGCGACCGATTTCAGAGCGTCGCTGCGGAATTCCAGATCCACGCCTTCCATCTCGAACAGCTTGGCATACTGCTTGGTCAGGGCATTTTTCGGCTCAGTGAGGATCTGCATCAATGCAGCCTCGTCGAGCTCGTCCAGCGTGGCAAGTACCGGCAGACGACCAACGAATTCCGGGATCAGACCGAACTTGACCAGATCGTCAGGCTCGACTTCACGCAGGGACTCACCGACTTTCTTGCCTTCTTCCTTGCTGCGCACTTCTGCGTTGAAGCCGATGCCGCCCTTGGTGGAACGGTTTTGAATAACCTTTTCCAGACCAGAGAACGCACCACCACAGATGAACAGGATGTTACGGGTGTCGACCTGCAGGAACTCCTGCTGCGGATGCTTGCGACCGCCTTGTGGCGGAACGGAAGCGACCGTGCCTTCGATCAACTTGAGCAGGGCCTGCTGCACGCCTTCACCGGAAACGTCCCGGGTGATCGACGGGTTGTCAGACTTGCGCGAAATCTTGTCGATTTCATCGATATAGACAATGCCCATCTGGGCTTTTTCCACGTCGTAATCGCACTTCTGCAACAGCTTCTGAATGATGTTCTCGACATCTTCACCCACGTAACCCGCCTCGGTGAGGGTGGTTGCGTCGGCGATGGTGAACGGAACGTTCAGCAAGCGGGCCAGTGTTTCGGCAAGCAGGGTCTTACCCGAGCCTGTCGGGCCGATCAGCAGGATGTTGCTCTTGCCGAGTTCGACGTCGTCATTCTTTTTGTCACGCTGGTTCAGGCGCTTGTAGTGGTTGTACACCGCTACGGCCAGAACCTTTTTCGCACGCTCCTGACCAATCACATACTGATCAAGGATGCCGCTGATTTCTTTAGGCGAAGGCAATTTATGCGCGCTGCTTTCGGCCTGTGCTTCCTGCACCTCCTCGCGGATGATGTCGTTGCACAGGTCGACGCACTCGTCGCAGATAAAGACCGAGGGGCCGGCAATCAATTTGCGTACTTCATGCTGGCTTTTGCCACAGAAGGAGCAATAGAGCAGCTTGCCGTTGTCCTCGCCGTTGCGGGTGTCAGTCATTCGTTCGATCCAAATCCGATAGGCTTGCAACACAAGATGAAGGCTATTGCGGGCTTTTTCAAGCCCGCAGGTGTCGGACCCGCCGACCAACCTTATTTTGAGCTGCTTATTTTAAGCAGGACGCTGGCTGATCACTTCATCGATCAACCCGTACTCACGCGCGGCTTCTGCACTCATGAAATTGTCGCGATTGGTATCACGCTCGATTTCTTCGAGAGTGCGCCCGCTGTGCTGGGCCATCAGCGTGTTGAGACGCTCACGAATGAAGAGGATTTCCTTGGCATGGATTTCGATATCCGACGCCTGGCCCTGGAAACCGCCCAGTGGCTGGTGAATCATCACACGCGAGTTCGGCAGGCAGTAACGCTTGCCTTGTGCACCGGCCGTCAGCAGGAACGCACCCATGCTGCACGCCTGACCGATACAGGTGGTCGCCACGTTGGGTTTGATGAACTGCATGGTGTCATAGATCGACATGCCCGCCGTCACCGAACCGCCCGGGGAGTTGATATAGAGATGGATGTCCTTGTCCGGGTTTTCCGCTTCAAGGAACAGCAGTTGCGCACAAATCAGGTTGGCCATGTAGTCCTCTACCGGACCAACCAGAAAGATCACCCGCTCCTTGAGGAGACGCGAGTAGATGTCGTAGGCGCGCTCGCCACGAGCGGACTGCTCGACAACCATCGGGACCAGGCCGCCTGCGGCCTGGATATCAGAGTTCTGCTGAATATACGAATTACGGAACATGCTCTGCAGTCACTCCCAAATAGTTATGTCTTGAATACGCATAAGCCAGCTCGAAGGCTGGCTTATGGTGTTTGCTTCTTACCGCAAAAGTGATCAGTCGGCTTGTGGAGCTTCTACCGGCTTGACCGCTTCTTCGTAAGAGACCGATTTGTCGGTCACGCTAGCTTTCTGCAGAACAGTATCCACAACTTGCTCTTCCAGCACAACCGAGCGAACTTCGTTCAGTTGCTGGTCGTTCTTGTAGTACCAGGACACAACTTGCTCAGGCTCCTGGTAGGCCGAAGCCATTTCCTGAATCATCTCGCGAACGCGGGTTTCGTCAGGCTTGAGGTCGAACTGCTTGACCACTTCAGCCACGATCAGGCCCAGCACTACGCGGCGCTTGGCTTGCTCTTCGAACAGCTCGGCCGGCAGTTGGTCAGGCTTGATGTTGCCGCCGAACTGCTGGACAGCCTGCACGCGCAGACGGTCAACTTCGTTGGACAGCAGAGCCTTTGGCACTTCGATCGGGTTGGTGGCCAGCAGACCGTCCATTACCTGATTCTTGACCTTGGATTTGATCGCCTGACGCAGCTCGCGCTCCATGTTCTTGCGAACTTCGGCGCGGAAGCCTTCCAGACCGGTTTCCTTGATACCGAATTGAGCGAAGAACTCTTCGGTCAGTTCTGGCAGCTTTGGCTCGGAAACGGTGTTGACGGTCACGGTGAACTCGGCGGTTTTGCCAGCCAGGTCCAGGTTCTGATAGTCCTCTGGGAAAGTCAGGTTCAGAACGCGTTCTTCACCGGCTTTTGCGCCAACCAGGCCATCTTCGAAACCAGGGATCATGCGGCCGGAACCCAGAACCAGCTGAGTACCCTTGGCGGAACCGCCAGCGAACACTTCACCGTCGACCTTGCCGACGAAATCGATATTCAGCTGGTCTTCGTTTTGAGCGGCGCGATCGGCCACTTCGAAACGGGTGTTCTGCTTGCGCAGGATGTCCAGCATCTTGTCCAGATCAGCATCAGACACGTCAGCGCTCAGGCGCTCTACGGTGATACCTTCGAAACCGGCAACGGTGAACTCAGGGAACACTTCGAATACGGCTACGTATTCCAGGTCCTTGCCCGCTTCCAGGGATTTCGGCTCGATCGAAGGCTGACCGGCCGGGTTCAGCTTCTGCTCAACCACAGCTTCGTAGAAAGAAGACTGGATCACGTCGCCTACCGCTTCCTGGCGAGCGTCGGCACCGAAACGGCGCTTGATTTCGCTCATTGGCACTTTGCCTGGACGGAAGCCAGCAATCTTGGCCTTTTGGGCGGTCTGCTGCAGACGCTTGTTGACCTGGCTCTCGATGCGCTCAGCCGGCACGGTGACGCTCATGCGGCGCTCAAGAGCAGTAGTATTTTCAACAGAAACTTGCATGGATATTCCTCGTTGCACAGACGTTAGCCGGCCGTTTCCGACCCCAGAATCAAGGGCATGCATTCTAGTGGGTCAAACTCAAGAAGTCACCCTACTGAAAACGGGTAAAAACGCAGCAGGCAATTTATAGGTGCGAATGCACGAATGCACCTCGCCCCGATGGCAAATACAACCAATCACGCCAGGGCTCTGCGCCAACCTTTCCATATATAGAGGAGGTCGCCAATCATCTCCCTGACAGCCGAACTCGCAAGCAAGGCCGGCGGGCAGGACCGCATCATCGAGAAACATAAATACGACGAAACGCCCTGCCCCTGCGACCCGGAACCTGCGGCCGCTGAAACAAAAAAGGCGCCAGACTTTTCAATCTGGCGCCTTTCGAAATATGGGGTGGACGATGGGGATCGAACCCACGACAACGGGAGTCACAATCCCGTGCTCTACCAACTGAGCTACGCCCACCATATTGCCTGTTAAAGAAGCCAAACAACTTCTTTATCAAGCTCCAGCCAGGCCAACGACCTGAGTGAAGCTTTAATTGGTGCGGATGAAGAGACTCGAACTCTTACGCCTCGCGGCGCTGGAACCTAAATCCAGTGTGTCTACCAATTCCACCACATCCGCGGGTGAAGCCTTTAAAGCAAAGGCGCCAGACTGTTAATCTGGCGCCTTTCGAAATATGGGGTGGACGATGGGGATCGAACCCACGACAACGGGAGTCACAATCCCGTGCTCTACCAACTGAGCTACGCCCACCATATCGCGCTACTTGTGCCAAAGCTGCCTAATGGCGCACCCGGCAGGACTCGAACCTGCGACCATCCGCTTAGAAGGCGGATGCTCTATCCAGCTGAGCTACGGGCGCCTTGTTAGCTGTAACCTTGGAGGACTACAAACTAAGTGCTTTCCAGTCTCGCAGAACCGTAATCCCGCTCAACCTTCCTAACCAGTGCTAGGCTGTGCCCGACAAGTGCGACGAATAGTATAGAGCCACCCGAAGGTCGTCAAATCCTTTTTAAAAAAAATTCATTTAATTAAAGGAGTTAGGGGAATTTGCAGACCAAGCGCCTTTGCCCTCACCGCATGACATGCGAGAATGCGTTCTCTTTTTTTCCCCTCTCGATGGTTAATCACGCGCAATGACTGCACAACTTATCGACGGCAAATCGATCGCCGCCAGCCTGCGCCAGCAGATCGCCCAACGTGTCACCGAGCGTCGCCAGCAAGGCCTGCGCACGCCCGGCCTTGCGGTGATCCTGGTCGGCAGCGATCCTGCCTCTCAGGTTTATGTCTCGCACAAGCGTAAAGACTGTGAAGAGGTCGGCTTTCTATCCCAAGCCTATGACCTGCCTTCGGAAACCACTCAAGAAGCGCTGACCGAGCTGATCGATCGCCTGAATGACGACCCTGCAATCGACGGCGTCCTGCTTCAGCTTCCGCTTCCCGAACACCTGGACGCGTCCAGGCTGCTGGAACGCATTCGTCCGGACAAAGACGTCGACGGTTTCCATCCTTATAACGTCGGTCGCCTGGCCCAGCGTATCCCGCTGCTGCGCCCATGCACCCCCAAAGGCATCATGACCCTGCTGGAAAGCACCGGTGTCGACCTTTACGGGATGGATGCCGTGGTTGTCGGCGCGTCCAATATCGTTGGCCGTCCGATGGCCATGGAATTGCTGCTGGCCGGTTGCACCGTGACGGTCACCCACCGCTTTACCAAGGACCTGGCCGGCCATGTCGGCCGTGCGGACCTGGTCGTCGTCGCCGCCGGCAAGCCGGGCCTGGTCAAGGGCGAGTGGATCAAGGAAGGCGCGATCGTGATCGATGTCGGCATCAACCGTCAGGAAGACGGCAAGCTGGTGGGTGACGTGATCTACGAAACCGCCTTGCCCCGCGCCGGCTGGATCACTCCTGTACCGGGCGGCGTAGGCCCGATGACCCGTGCCTGCCTGCTGGAAAACACCCTGTATGCCGCCGAAACCCTGCACAGCTGAGTTACACCGCGGACGCTGACAGCGTGACAAGGAACCCCGCCCTGGCGGGGTTTTTTTTGCCTGCGAGAAACACCGACCGCCCGCCGGAAAATGACTTTTTTTTCATGTTTCTCAGGACTTTCACCCGTTACTTGAACAACCATCGACAGTTATTCAGCCATACTCCAGAATGTCGCGCTTTTTACGAAATAGCCCGTTACAAAACGGCTTATCAACACCTTACGAGTCTGCCAGCGTGAAAATCCGTCTTTCCATCCTGAGCCTATTTTTTGCAGTTACAGGGACTTTCATCACGCCAATCGCCAGCGCTGGCGAAACCACCGCCGCGCCTCGGGATACCTCGCAACTCAAACTCGCTTCCGGCAGCTCTTTACTGCTGGATATGCAGACCAACAAAGTCATCTATGCCAGCAATCCGGACGTTGTCGTCCCCATCGCGTCCGTCAGCAAACTGATGACCGGCCTGGTCGTGGTTGAAGCCCGACAAAACATGGATGAATACATCAACATCAACATCAGCGACACACCGGAAATGAAAGGTGTGTACTCCCGGGTCAAGCTCAAGAGCGAACTGCCGCGCCGGGAAATGCTGCTTATTGCCCTGATGTCATCTGAAAACCGGGCCGCCGCAAGCCTGGCCCACCACTATCCGGGTGGTTATGCCGCGTTCATTGCTGCAATGAACGCCAAGGCCCGGGCCTTGGGCATGACCAATACCCATTTCGTCGAACCGACAGGTCTCTCGCCGCGCAACGTTTCGACCGCTCGTGATTTGAGCAAACTGTTGATCGCCGCGCACAAGTACCCGCTGCTGACCGAGCTGAGTACAACCAAGGAAAAGACCGTTTCGTTTCGCAAACCGAACTACAGCCTGGGTTTCCGCAACACCGACCATTTGGTCCGCAAGCCGGACTGGGACATCCAGCTGACAAAAACCGGTTTCACCAACGAAGCAGGTCACTGCCTGGTGCTGGTGACCCGAATGAGCAACCGCCCGGTGGCCCTGGTGATCCTTGACGCCTATGGCAAGTACACCCACTTCGCCGATGCCACGCGCATGCGTAATTGGGTAGAGAGCGGAAAGAGCGCGGAGGTGCCTTCCGTGGCCTTGCAGTACAAGGCAGACAAGAACCTCAAGCAGCGCCAGAGCGGCGTGGTTGAAGCCTCGAAGTAACCTTGCTGCAAACCCATGAAAAAGCCCCGAACATCCGGGGCTTTTTTTCGTCGCAACGTCAGTCGTTGGGCAGCGGCATCTGGTCGTCATCCGGGATGCCGTCGCCAGCACTTGGATCCCTCCACCCCTTCGGCTTTCCAGTGGGCACCACCGTTGGCCGCGCCAGGGGATCCCTCAAAGGGCTGTCGGGGTCCATCACCGGATCGGTGCTTTGCTCGGGAGTCGTGGGGACGGTTTCCGGACGTTTGTCGTCGAAACTGGAATCGGTAGACATACATACCTCCATTGAACCTAAGGCTTCAGGTTGCCCAGTGGATCATAGGGCTTGGCCGGTGCCTTGGGGTTGTCACCCGGCTTCACGTCCCTCGGTGCCTTGGCGGGCCCGATCGGGTCGACCTGAGGATCGGCAAGGTCCGGGGAATCGGGATCGAAACCCAACTCATCGCCAGACGAATGTTCAGACGAGTGCGGACCGACGGGGGTTGTGGAATCAGCCATGGGAGCCTCCTGATCTTGGCCCGAAGTGATGTTGCGGGCCCTTTAGATCAGAGGCTGGCGGTGGACAATGGTGCCCGGCGGGTGACCAACGGACTTACTGGCTGGCCAAGGCTTTTTTCGCCCTGGCGGCGGCCTGCTCCTGACCGGCCTGGGCCAGATCGTTGGCGGCCTTGAGCCATCGCTGCTGATCGACCTGGGCCGGTATTTGCGTCGGTTTCTGGATCAGCACCGCCCAACCACCGGCGTCCTTGAACGCCGACTCGAAGGAGCTGAAGCTCATCAGTTCGCGGCGGTTCATCCCGGCACGCAGCAGCACGGTCTGCTTCTGACGGTTGTAGCCGGCCAGAATGGCGTATCGCGGTTCGGCCCACATGGCCGAGCCTTCGGTAAAGCGCACCATCACCGGATAACCGGCGGCGACTTGCGTCAACAACGCCGCCAGGTTGCTGTCGAGGGGATAAACGACCATCCCGTACTCCCGGGCCAGGTTCTGCATGTTCTGTTGTAATTGGGCTTCGCCCCCTGGCAAATGCAAGGGTTTGTCGAGCAGTCCCGGGGTAATCACGATGCCCTGCTGGGACAGCATGCTGGCCAGCACCTGCGGCCCGCTTTGATACGCATCGCCCCGGTAGAACCGGCCACTGAGCTCGACACGCTCGGGCAAGCGCTTGATCTCGGGCGCAACGCTCCCGGCACAGCCCGCCAGGCTTGCCACGCAACCAGCGATCAGCATGCTCGACAAAATTCGAGAAAATCCCCGCACCATCATCTCTCTCTTGTTCAGGTTCAGACGCCAGGCAATCCCATTCCCGGCTTGGTCGTCGATCATAGGTCGCCGCGCCGCTACGGTATAGCTCTAAACGGTAGTGGAGTGAATTCGATAGAGCGAACTGGTTGGTGACAGGCGACTTTCGGTCAATAGCCTGAAATGCAGCAACGGCTAGACTGTTCCCTGAAGAGACGACAGCGAAGCGTGAGTGCCCAAAGAAGGGCAAAGAGGAGGCACAGATGAGCCTGACCATGATCATTGTAATGTTGGTTTGCGGCTGGCTGGCGGTCGCCGCCGCCATGCTGTGGGGCGTGCTGCGCATTACTCGCCGCCACCATCACCCTGTCCGGCCGGCCCCTGCGCCTGAAGCAGACAAGACGCCGAACCAGCCCGCCAACGCTCACTGACCACACCTTTACCCCAAACCAACAAAAACGGCCGCCTGCACTCCTTCGAGTTCAGGCGGCCGTTTCCTTTAGCGTGGGTCAGGCCTCAGTGGCTGCCCGCTTCTCCCTGGACCGACGGGACATCATGTTCAACACCTCGATCGCAGCCGAGAATGCCATGGCCGCATAGACGTAACCTTTCGGTACATGGGCGCCAAAGCCTTCGGCAATCAGCGTCATGCCGATCATGATCAGGAAGCCCAGGGCCAGCATCACCACCGTCGGGTTGTCGTTGATGAATTTGGCCAGCGGATCAGCCGCCAGCAACATCACCAGTACCGACACCACCACCGCGATGACCATGATCGGCAAATGCTCGGTCATGCCGACAGCGGTAATGATGCTGTCGATGGAGAACACCATGTCCAGCATCAGGATCTGACCGATCGCGGCAGCGAAGCCCAGGGTCACGGTCGAGGTCGCCGACTTCGGATCTTCCGGCGCCGGGTCCATGCTGTGATGGATCTCGGTGGTCGCCTTCCACAACAGGAACAGGCCACCGGCAATCAGGATCATGTCTTTCCAGGAAAACGCGTGGCCCAGGATCTCGATCACCGGCGCAGTCAACTGCACGATGAACGCGATGGTGCTCAGCAAGCCCAGACGCAGGATCAACGCCATACCGATACCAATGCGCCGTGCGCGCTGGCGATTGTGCAAGGGCAACTTGTTGGTCAGGATCGAGATGAAGATCAGGTTATCGATGCCGAGCACGATCTCCATCACGATCAGGGTGGCAAGGGCGACCCAGGCGGTGGGGCTGGCGGCAAGTTGTAAAAGGTAGTCCATGGGTCAGTCCTGACTCGTTGTAATACGGTTTAGATTTCCTGGGAGGAAGATTCGGTTTTTTCCGATTCTTTTTCCGATGATTCTTTTTTGCTGATCAACCCGCTGGTGGCGTCACTGAGCGCTTGCTCGGCGGCCTTGTGGGTATCGTCAATCGCCTGTTTGGCGCTTTCGGCAGCCTTGCCCATCAATTGTTGCGCGCTTTTCTCGGCCTGGTCGCAACCGGCCAGTACCAGTAAAGACGTGATCAGCAGTGCCGTGGCTTTAAGCTTCATGATGCTTTCCTCGATAGAACGAACGGGACCTAAACGATGGCCCGTTGATAGCGATGCATTCTAGGGAAGTAAACACTTCAGGAAAATTCGTATTTTCAGCGGTTATACTTCGTTTTTTACGAAGTGTTAGAGATCATGCTCAACTATCGGCAATTGCATTACTTCTGGGTGGTGGCCAAGACCGGCAGCATCGTGCGCGCCTGCGAGCAGCTCAATCTCACGCCACAAACCATCAGCGGGCAGATTTCATTACTGGAGCAGACTTTTGGCATCGAGTTGTTTCAGCGCGTGGGACGTCAACTCGAACTGACCGAGGCCGGCCGCCAGGCCCTGCCCTACGCCGAACAAATGTTTCAGCTGGGTGGCGAACTGGAACTGATGCTGCGGGCACAGCCCAATGAACAGCAGATCCTGTTTCGCGTCGGTGTGGCCGACGTAGTGCCCAAGTCCATTGTCTATCGCCTGATCGCACCGACCATGGAACTGAGCGAACCGCTGCGCATCACGTGCCGCGAAGACAAGCTTGAACGTTTGTTGGCCGACCTGGCGATCCAGCGCCTGGACCTGGTGATATCCGACAGCCCGATGCCGTCGCACCTGGACATCAAGGGCTACAGCCAGAAACTCGGTGAGTGCGGGATCAGCTTCTTCGCCACCCCTGAGCTGGCGGCCCGTTACGGTCGCGACTTTCCGCGCAATCTGCACGGTGCGCCGCTGCTGATTCCCGGCCCGGAAACCGTGGTGCGCAGCCGTTTGCAACGCTGGTTCGCCGAGCAGCAGATCCAGCCAAAAATTGTCGGAGAGTTCGACGACAGCGCCCTGATGCAGGCCTTCGGCCAATCCGGCAGCGGGATCTTCATCGGCCCGAGCGTGATTGCCGATGAAGTGCAACGCCAATATGGCGTGGAGGTGATTGGCCAGACCGACGCGGTGAGCGAGTCGTTCTATGCCATCTCAGTGGAACGCAAGGTCAAGCACCCCGGCATTGTCGCCATTACCGAAGGTGCCCGACGCGAGCTGTTTACAGCGCTGTGATTTCTTCGCGCGGCTTGAGGGTCATCAGGGCGATGGCCAGCAGGATCGACGCCAGAATGAAAGCGGCGGCTGCAAAGCCAAGGCCTTGCAGACCGACGCTGTCGATCACCCGACCACCGATCATCGCGCCCAAGCCAATACCGAGGTTGGCCCCGGCAATGTTCAGCGACGCGGCGAAGGCCGGCGCTTCGGGCGCTGCTTTCATCAGGCGCACATGGCTGACCAGGAACAACGCCGCCTGGGTCACACCCCAGATGCCCATCGCCGCCGCCAGACCGAGGGGCGAATGGATGTTCGGCACCAGCGCCACCAGGCCGGCAATCATGAATGCACAGAACATCATCGACGCCATCAGCGGATGACGATCCACCGCCCGGCCGCCCAGGGAGTTGCCGATCAACCCCACCGCGCCAAAGCCCATCAAGCACCAGCCGACCACGGTGCCGTTGAAGCCGGCCAGCCGCTCGAGAATGTCCGCCAGATAGGTGTAGGCGGTGAACATGCCGCTGAACACAATCACTGACAGCAGCACATGACCGAGCATAAGCGGGCTGCGCAGGATCTTGAACTGCGAGCGAAAGCTCACCTGATGCTGGTGCAGGTGGGTCCTGGGCAGATAGATAAACAGCAACAACGCCTTGGCAAAGGCGATGACCGCCAGAATCGCGAAGGCACTGCGCCAGCCGAACGCATCGGAAATCAGCGTGCCTACGGGAATGCCAAACACCGTGGCGCAGACGATGCCGAAGCCGATCTTGGCGATGGCGCGACCGGCGTAATCCGGCCCAACGATGTCCACCGCCGTTTCGCTGGCCAAGGCCCAGAACACCGGCAGCCCCAGCGCCGGGATCAAGCGGGCGAACGCCATCACCCAGATATTCGGCGCCAGCGCCGCGAGCGTGTTGGCCAGGCCAAACATGATCAGCACCGAGATGAACAGCTTGCGGCGCTCGAAACGGGCGAAATACGCCGTCAGGAACGGCCCGAACGCGGCCACGGTGAAGGCGAACAGGGTCACCAGCAGGCCGGCCTGCGGGATGCTGACCTCCAGATCCCGGGCGATGGCCGGCAACAGGCCAACGATGACGAATTCCGTGGTCAGCACCGTGAAACCGGCGGCAGACAACAGAAGAATGGGCAACAGCATGCAGAACTCCAGAAAACGACGACACCAGCGATAGCCCGAAGGCCCACTGGCAGACATGAAAATGAGGATGGCGAATCTTAACAGAGTGTTTTCGGATGCGGTTGCACGAACCTGCAATTCGCGTTGAATGCCAGGGTGGCAGTTCGTCACAGGTCTGAAAGATCGTTCCTGCGCTGTGATAAAGTCCGCGCCCTGTAAAACGTACACCCAGTGTTCGTCGGCCATTTTTGGCGTCGATGTCACGATCCTCTTCGGTTTCCTGCGGGCTGCATGCGCGGTGAAACCTTGCACTTATAAAAAATCAGAGATGCCGTTTTATGACTGCTTCATCCCCTTCTCTATTGCACCGCCTTAAACGCTTGAGCCTGGTCACACAGATCGTGATCGGCCTGATCGCCGGTATTGCCCTGGCGCTGATTGCCCCCGACATGGCGAAGTCCACGGCGTTCATCGGCAAAGTGTTTGTCTCGGCACTCAAAGCCGTCGCGCCGATTCTGGTGTTCGTGCTGGTCATGGCGTCGATTGCCAACCATAAGCACGGTCAGGAAACCCATATCCGGCCGATTCTGTTCCTGTATCTGCTGGGTACTTTCGCCGCGGCCGTGGTCGCGGTGGTTGCCAGCATGACGTTCCCGTCGAACCTGGTGCTGTCGACCCAGGACGTTGCGGTCACAGCGCCAGGCGGGATTGGCGAAGTGTTGCAAAGCCTGTTGCTGAGTGTGGTCGACAACCCGGTCAGTGCCTTGATGAACGCCAACTTCATCGGCATCCTGGCCTGGGCCATCGGTATGGGCATTGCCATTCGCCATGCTGGCAACACCACCCGTGAAGTACTGGGCGACCTGTCCAACGGTGTGACTGTGATCGTGCGAGTGGTGATTCGCTTCGCACCGCTAGGCATCTTCGGCCTGGTGGCCTCGACCCTGGCCACTTCCGGTTTCGGCGCCTTGATCGGTTACGCGCACCTGCTGGCCGTGCTGCTGGGCTGCATGCTGTTCGTGGCACTGGTGATGAACCCGCTCATCGTGTTCTGGAAGCTGCGCCGCAACCCATACCCGCTGGTGCTCACCTGCCTGCGCGAAAGTGGCATCACGGCGTTCTTCACCCGCAGCTCGGCAGCGAACATTCCGGTCAACCTGGAGTTGAGCAAGCGACTGGGCCTGCACGAAGACACCTACTCGGTATCGATCCCGCTGGGTGCGACCATCAACATGGCCGGCGCGGCAATCACCATCACCGTGCTGACCCTGGCGGCGGTGCACACCCTCGGTATCGCCGTGGACATCCCCACCGCGATCCTGTTGAGCGTTGTCGCGGCGATCTGCGCTTGCGGCGCCTCGGGTGTGGCCGGTGGTTCGCTGTTGCTGATTCCGCTGGCGTGCAGCCTGTTCGGCATCCCGAGCGAAATCGCCATGCAGGTGGTGGCGGTCGGTTTCATCATCGGCGTGTTGCAGGACTCGGCGGAAACCGCGCTGAACTCCTCCACCGACGTGCTGTTCACCGCGGCGGCCTGCCTGGGTGAAGAGCAGAAAGCCGAACGTCTGGCCTGACACTCACCCGCTGTAGGAGCGAGCTTGCTCGCGATGGACGTTAACGATAACGCTGGCAGCCTGACACCCCGCGGCGTTCTCTGGCTCATCGCGAGCAAGCTCGCTCCTACAAGTACCTGGCCGGTTTAGAACGCGCCCATGTAGTCGCGCTTGCCCACTTCCACGCCGTTGTGGCGCAGCAGTGCGTAAGTGGTGGTGACGTGGAAGAAGAACTGCGGCAGGCCGTAGGTCAGCAGGTAGGACTGGCCGCTGAAGCGCTTCTCTTTAGGCGTGCCCGGACGGGTGACGATCTCGATGCCTTCCTTGCCGTTGATCTGCTCTGGCGTGAACTCGCCGATGTAGGCCAGAACCTTGGCGATCAGTGCTTGCAGCTCGGCGAAGGTGGTTTCAGTGTCGTCGTACTTCGGCAGTTCGACTTCGGCCAGACGCGAAGAAATGCCTTTGGCGAAATCAACGGCGATCTGCACCTGACGCACCAGCGGGAACATGTCCGGGAACAGGCGCGCTTGCAGGAAGGCGTTAGGGTCGATGTTTTTTTCGGTGGCGTGGGCTTCGGCCTTCTTCAGTACATCGCTCAGGGCGTTGAGCATTTGCTGGAAAACAGGGATGGAAGCGTCGTACAGGGAAATGGTCATGACAGGTCTCGTGTGGTGACTGGAGGGAAACGTCGGCCACCTGTAGGAGCGAGCTTGCTCGCGATGGACTCAAGCGCAACGCGTTTATCCAGAATCAACGCGTTATCGTTAACGTCCATCGCGAGCAGGCTCGCTCCCACAGGTGGTCGGTTTTGGAGCGTGGGCCGATTATAGCCATGCACGCCCCTCCCCGGACCGGACTTTTTTAGCTGCCGTAAACCTTCGCCGCCGGAACGGCCTGAGTCATCAGTTGCGCAATCGCCTCACCCATCTCGCCGACCGCCCAACGGCCCTGGCGATCCAGTTGCGGGCCACGACGCCAGCCGTCGGCAATGGACAACTTGCCGCCCTCGACTTCGAACATCTGCCCGGTCACCTCGGCGGAAGCCTCGGAGCCCAACCACACCACCAGCGGCGCGACGTTTTCCGGGGCGAAGTAATCGAAGCCCTCTTCAGGCTTTTTCATGGTGTCGGCGAACACTTGCTCGGTCATCCCGGTGCGCGCGGCCGGTGCCAGGGCGTTGGCGGTGATCCCGTAACGGCGCAGTTCAGCCGCCTGCACCAACGTCAGCGAGGCAATACCGCCCTTGGCCGCCGCGTAGTTGGACTGACCAATGGAACCCTGCAACCCGGCGCCGGAACTGGTGTTGATGATCCGCGCATCGACCTTGGCGCCGCCCTTGGCCTGCTCGCGCCAGTACTTCACGGCGTGGCTGGAAATGCAGAAGTGGCCCTTGAGGTGCACGGCCACCACGGCATCCCAGTCGGCTTCGCTGAGGCTGGCGAACATGCGGTCGCGGCAGATGCCGGCATTGTTGACCACCACGTTCAGGTCGCCGAAGGTTTCGATGGCCTGGCGCACGATCAGCCCCGCCGAGTCATAGCGGGTGATGTCGTCGCTGTTGGCCACGGCACTGCCGCCCTGGCCGAGGATTTCACCGACCACGGCCAGCGCCGCTTCGCGGTTGATGTCGTTGACCACCACTTTCGCGCCTTCGGCGGCGAAAGCCAGCGCGTAGGCGCGGCCCAGACCACCGCCGGCACCGGTGATGATCACCACGCGGTTTTCACAGGTTTTCATGTTCTACATCCTTCAAATTCATCACGGGTCGACACAATCCCCTGTAGGAGCGAGCCTGCTCGCGATGGTCGTTAACGAATACGCGGGGGTATCTGGATAACCGCGTCGTTCTTGAGTCCATCGCCAGCAGGCTCGCGCCCACAGGCTCGGTGTGCATCCTGGGTTACAAGCGTTCGATGATGGTCACGTTGGCCTGCCCGCCGCCTTCGCACATGGTCTGCATACCGAAGCGACCGCCGCTGCGTTCCAGTTCATGCAGCAAGGTGCACATCAAGCGGGTGCCGGTGGCGCCTAATGGGTGACCAAGGGCAATCGCGCCGCCGTTGACGTTGGTTTGTTCATGGGGATAACCAGTCTCTTTGAGCCAGGCCATGGCCACCGAGGCGAAGGCTTCATTGATCTCCACCCGGTCGATGTCTTCGAGCTTCATGCCGGCGCGCTTGAGTGCGTAAGCGGTAGCCGGGATCGGCGCGGTGAGCATCCAGATCGGGTCTTCGGCGCGCACGCTCAGGTGATGAATGCGTGCCCGTGGCGTCAGGCCGTAACGCTTGAGCGCCGCCTCCGAGACGATCAGCATCGCGCTGGCCGCATCGCAGGTCTGGCTCGACACCGCAGCGGTCACCCGGTCGCAGCCGAACAGGAATTCCAGCTCAGCCATTTTTTCCAGGCTGGTCTGGCGCGGCGTTTCGTCATGCATCACGCCGGCCAGTGGCACGATCTCGCGGTTGAAGCGGCCTTGCTCGATGGCCTGCAAGGCACGTCGATGGGACTCCAGCGAATAGGCTTCAAGCTGGGCCCGGGACAGGTCCCATTTTTCCGCGATCATCTGCGCCGAACGGAACTGCGTCGGGGGTTGCGCGCCGTAGCGCCGCACCCAGCCTTCGGAACCGCTGAACGGATCGGTGAAGCCCAGAGGCTCGGCAGCGATCATTGCCGAGGAAATCGGGATCTGGGTCATGGTCTGTACACCACCGGCGACGACCACGTCCTGAGTGCCGCTCATCACCGCCTGGGCGGCGAAGTGCACCGCTTGCTGGGACGAACCGCACTGGCGATCGATGGTGGTGCCAGGCACCGATTGCGACAGGCCGGCCGCCAGCCAACTGGTGCGGGCGATGTCACCGGCCAGCGGGCCGATGGTATCGACACAGCCGAAGATCACGTCGTCGTAATCCTCGTCGGGAATGGCGTTGCGCTCGACCAGCGCGCGCAACACATGGGCGCCCAGGTCGGCGGCGTGGATCTGGCTCAGACCACCCTTGCGCCGCCCGGTGGGCGTACGCAGGGCGTCGACGATATAAGCTTCAGGCATGGTCTACCTCGGTGAAGAAATTGAAATCTGGTATTGAAAGTGCCGAAAATCCTGTGGGAGCGAGCCTGCTCGCGAAGGCGGTGTATCAGGCAACATGAATAGTGAATGTGCCGGCCTCTTCGCGAGCAGGCTCGCTCCCACAGGGATGTAGTCACCCTTAATGACTGGTTAGAACGTACTACCCGCTCCCAGCGCGAGCTTGCCGTCAAACAGCGCCGCGCGAATTCGCCCTTTGTGGTACCCGCGATCACCCCAGACCTTGTCCAGCGCCCAGGCGCGCTTCATGAACAGGTGCAGGTCGACTTCCCAGGTGTACCCCATGGCGCCATGGGCCTGGATGCTGTTCTTCGCCGCGAGCATCGCCGCTTCCGCCGTTGCCAGCTTGGCGTGGGACACCTGCACGTCCTGTCCCGGTTGTTGCTCGGCCAACGCATACGCGGCGCGGTACAACGGGCCTTTGGCGAACTCGATCTGCACCGCGACGTTGGCCATCAAGTGCTTGACCGCCTGGAACGAGCCCACCGGTTTACCGAACTGTTTGCGCTCGAAGGTGTAGTCCACCGCCAGGTCAACCATGCGTTTGGCCAGCCCGAGCAATTGCGCGGCACTGGCGAGGGCGCCACGGTTGAACGTGGCCGTCCACAAGCGTCGGCCCTGCTCACCGCAGGCAACGCAAGTGGCGGGAGTTGGCGTCCACTCGACCTGGAACAATTGACGGCTCGGATCGACCGACTCGTTGCGGGTCAGGCGCACGGCATCACGCTCCAGCGCATGCACCTCATCGCCATGGGCCAGCAACAGCAGATCGGCGACATGGGCATCGCTGACCAGCGGATTACCCGGCTCGGCAACCGCGAGACGCGCACGGCCCTCGGCCACTCGCGACAGCCATTTTTGTTTGAGTGGCGCGTGTTGCTCATCGAGAGCGGCGAGCATCGGTACGCCGATCAGCATGGTGTCCACCAGCGGTTCGGGCAGCCCGGCGTAACCGCATTCCTGGGCGATCAGCACGACGTCCAGCTCATTCATGCCCATGCCGTCCTGCGCCTCGGGCACGGTCAGGGCGGTCAGGCCCAGTTCCACCAATTGCGCCCAGAGCTGATCACTGCGCCCGCTGTCGCTCTGCCACAGTTCGCGGATGCGTTCCGGGGTGACTTCGTTGATCAGAAAGCTGCGGACGTTGTCCTGAAACAGCAGTTGGTCGCGGCTGAAACTAAAGTCCATGGTCTATTCCTCAGGCACGCGGCATGCCGAGCATGCGTTCGGCAATGATGTTGCGCTGGATCTCGTTGGTGCCGGCGTAGATCGGCCCGGCCTGGGCAAACAGGAAACCTTCCAGCCAATGGCCGACGTCACCGGCGGCCGGGGCTTGCGGCAGCAGTTCGCCGCGCAGGCCAAGAATGCTCATGGCGGTGTCGTGCATGCGCTGGTCGAGTTCGGACCAGAAGATCTTGTTGGTCGACGACTCCGGCCCGATCTTGCCGCCCTGCACCAGTTGCGAAGCGGTCATGTAGGTGCTCAGGGTGTAGGCCTCGGCATCGAGCCAGGCGCGCATCACCGCTTCAACGATGGCCGGGTCGCGGTCGGCCTGCTCACGATTGGCCAGGTACAACTGCACCAGGCGCTTGGCGGTTTCCTGGAAGCGCGCCGGAGAACGCAGCAACAAACCACGCTCGAACCCGGCAGTGGACATCGCCACGTGCCAGCCCATGCCTTCGCCACCGAGGGCGTTTTCCACCGGCACCTTGACGTCGTCGAAGAAAATTTCGGCGAAACCCGGCAAGCCGTTGAGCTGCGGAATCGGCCGCACGGTAATGCCCGGCGTGTCCAGCGGCAGCAGGATGAAGGTCAGCCCGTGGTGACGCTGGGACTGCGAGTCGGTCCGGAAAATGCCGAACGCCCAATCGGCCCACACCGCGCGGGTCGACCAGGTCTTCTGGCCGTTGATCACGTAGTGATCGCCCACCCGCTCTGCCTTGGAACGGATCGCCGCCATGTCGGAACCGGCGCCCGGCTCGGACCAGGCCTGGGCCCAGATGTCTTCGCCGGTGGCCATGCGCGGCAGAAAGCGTGCCTTTTGTTCAGCGCTGCCGTACTCCATCAGGGTCGGGCCGAGCAGGAAGATGCCGTTCTGGTTGACCCGTGCCGGCGCTCCGGAGCGGTAGTATTCCTCTTCGAAAATCAGCCACTCGATCAGGTCGCAGCCGCGCCCGCCAAGTTCGGTCGGCCAGGTGACCATGCCCCAACGGCCTTCATTGAGCCTGGCTTCCCAGGCGCGGTGCTCGGCAAAGCCCTGTTCGGTGTCGAACGATTGCAGCGGTTCACTCGGTACATTGGCCGCCAGCCAGGTCCGTGCCTCGGCACGAAAGGCCTGCTGGGCCGGGGTATAGGTCAGGTCCATGGATATGCCTTCAGCCGTTGAATCGGGCATCGCGTTTCTCGACGAACGAGTCGCGTGCTTCCTGAGAGTCCAGTGAGCGGTAGGCTTCGAGGGTGAAGCCCTGCTCCCAGCGGTATTTGTCTTCCAGATTGCCGTCTTCGATGCCGCTCAACGCCTCCTTGGCCAGGCTGATCATGCCGGGGCTCTTGGCGGCGATGGTGCGGGCGATCTGCAACGCGGCTTCACGCAGGTCTTCGCGCTTGACCACCCGCTCCACCGCACCCAGGCGGTAAGCCTCGGCGGCGTCGATGGCCTCGCCGGTGAAGTACATGTGGCGGACTTTCTGCACCGGGAACAGGCGCTGCAAATGCGCACCGCCGCCCATGGCCCCGCGATCCACTTCCGGCACGCCGAAGGTGGCGCACTCGGACGCGACAATGATGTCGGCGGCGCCGCAGATGCCGATGCCGCCGCCCAATACGAAGCCGTGCACGGCCACGATCACCGGTTTCGGGTTGCGGTGGATGGCCTTGAAGCTGTCGTAGTTGCCCTTGTTCACCGCGACGATCAGGTTGCCGTCGGCGGCCAGTTCCTTGATGTCGACCCCGGCGCAGAAACCCCGGCCTTCGGCACGGATCACGATCACCCGCACGTCGCTGTTGCGGCCCAGGCCCTCGATCTCGCTGGCGATATCGGCCCAGCCCTGACTGCTGAAGGCATTGACCGGTGGCCGGTCGAACACCAATTCTGCAATGCCGCTATCAATACTCACGCTAAATGGTTTCATGCCTTTCCCCTTCACGATACACGGCGGCACAGCTCGCCCAGGCGCGTTTCGGCGTCGCGGACGATCTGTTCAATCAATTGGGCGCAGCTGGGCAAGCTGTCGATGGAGGCGGCGATCTGTCCGGCGGGCAACACGCCCGCGGCCGGTTGCCCGTCGACCATGGCTTTCTGGATCACCATCGGTGCGTTGGCGGCCATGATGCTTTGCGCGGCGGTCAACTCTCCGGCACCGCGCATCTTCAGCGCGCTGGTGAGCAACTGGGTCAGGCTCATGCCGGTGTGGCGGCGGTAGGCCAGGCCACTTTGCAAGGCCAGCAACAGACGCTTGAGGCCGCCGCTGTTTTCCAGCTGGTTGAGCAATTCGTTGCGGATCATCCGTTGCGGCATGCCGTCGATGGCGCGGCTGATGATGATCGCCGCCGGGTCCTTGACCGCCAGGTATCGGGCCAGGGTCGCCTGGGGCACCGGGCTGTCGGCGCACATCAGGAAACGCGTGCCCATGGCGATGCCTTCCGCGCCATAGGCCAAGGCCGAGACCAGACCCTTGCCATCCTTGAAACCACCGGCAGCCACCACGGGCACCGACACGGCATTGACCACCTGATCCAGCAGCATTGAGGTCGGTACGGACCCGGTGTGACCACCGCCCTCGCCGCCCTGCACGGTCACCGCATCGGCGCCCATTTCCACGGCTTTCTGCGCATGCTTGAGCGCGCCCACGGTAGGAATACACACCACCCCGGCATCCTTCAGGCGGCTGATCATTTGCTTGCCCGGCGAACGGCTGTAGCTGACCGCCCGGACTTGGTGGCGCAACACCAGCTCGACGATCTCGCCGGCATTGGCCTGGTACATGTGGAAGTTCACCCCGAACGGCTGATCGGTCAGGCGACGGGTTTCGATAATCGCCGCTTCCATCTGCTGCGGTTCGATGGTCGCCCCGGCGAGAAAACCGAAGCCACCGGCATTGCCCGTGGCCGCCACCAGTTTCGGGTCGGCGACCCAGCCCATGGCGGTCTGGATGATCGGATAACGGCATCCGAGCAGTTGTGTTAAACGGGTATTCAACGAGATCGCCATGTTCACGCCTCGCCCGTTTTGCGCTGGGAACTGGCCATGGCCTTGGCGTCGTAGCCGCCGAGACGGTCGCCGGACACCAGTTCATTGTGGGCATGGGCGAAGTGATGCAGGCCGAACACCATGTCCATGGTCGCGCGCTTGCCCATCAGGTCTTCGGCGTTGTTCACCGCTTGCTTGCTCAGTTGCAGGCCCAGGCGCGGCATCTGGGCGATGCGCCCGGCGATGTCCAGGGTCTGTTGCTCCAGCTCGTCGCGAGCGACTACCCGGTTGAGCATGCCCATCTGATAGGCACGCGGTGCCGGCATGCGCTCGCCAAGGAACAGGAATTCCTTGGCGATACGCGGATTGAGTTCATGCACATGGGCGAAATACTCGACCCCGGGAATGCCCATGCGCACCACTGGATCGGCGAAGTAGGCATCCTCGCTGGCGACGATCAGGTCGCAGACCCAGGCCAGCATCAGCCCACCGGCAATGCACGCGCCCTGGACCATGGCGATCGTCGGCTTAGGGATTTCGCGCCAGCGGCGGCACATGCCCAGATAAACTTCATGCTCCCGGGCATAGAGAAACTCGCCGCCCGGTTTGTTTACATGGTCGTACCACAGGCTGGCGCGGTCGAACGTCTTGTCGACGTCGCGGCCCGGGGTGCCGATGTCATGCCCGGCGGAGAAATGCTTGCCGGCGCCACGCAGCACAATGACCTTCACTTCATCGTCATCGCAGGCCCGGCGAAACGCCGCGTCCAGCGCATAGGTCATCTGCGAGTTCTGCGCGTTGTGGAACTCGGGGCGGTTCATGGTGACCAGGGCCACCGCGCCACGCACCTCGTACAGCACCACCTCGGCCTGATTGTTATCGTTATCTTCAGCCATCACTTTTCTCCGCAACGCGTTGCTCAGCGTTGGCCTGGCGGGTTGTCTTTGAGTTGCAGGGCGCGCAGGTTGTGCGGGTCCAGACGCTGGATCAGCTGCAACTGCTCGGCCGTCGGTGCTGCCGTGATCGGGCAGTCGTCCGGCACGTGCAGTTCGAAGCCGGTGTTGTCCTGGACTTGCGCCGCCGTCACGCCGGGGTGCAGTGAGCGGATGCGCATCTGCCGCTGCGGGCCCTGGAAATCAAGGACGCAGAGGTCGGTAATGATCAGGCGGATGTCGATGTCATCCAGCGACCAGCCCCGCGCCAGACGGGCCGGGTTGTAGCCGACCGAGGCGACCATATCGACCTCGCCTTCGACGAACACCCGACGGTTATGGCTCGGCACGCAAAACGAGTTGACGTGGCTGATCGAGTTGCCGGGAAAACCGCGCACACCGAGCATCTGCGCCTTGGGTTTGGCGTAGTCGCCGATGCAGGAAATGTTGGCCTGACCGTAACGGTCGATCTGGGTCGGGCCGACCAGGGCATGGCGCTTGCCGCCCCAGACGTTGTCGAAAATCCGCGAGAAACCCATCCAGCTGTCGCGCTTTGGTTCGTAGCCTTTACGTGCGCCCAACGGCACCGGCTCGGCCACCATGTAGGCTTCGGAATCGGTCATCAGCAGTTGCGGGTTGCTGGTCAGCATGGCCAAGGACGCGGCCAGACGCGGGATCACGCCGATGCCAGAGGCCAATACTTCGCCGTCTTCGCGCCAGGCGTCGCAGGCCGCGCAGATCATCAACTCAGCGAGGCTGTAATCAATAGTGCTCATCGAAAGGCTCCTTAGAAAATCGGCAACGGCAGTTCACGGATCGCAGCCAGGCCGCCAACCTTTTCCAGATACTGTTCGTGGGTGCAGTCGACGTAGTCGCGGACATAGCCCTGCCAGCCATCGGCCGCCTGGACCGTGGCGTTGTAGGCCTTGAAGTGCGCGACATCGAAACCGTACAGCGGCGCGCAGGACGACGGATGCGCCCCGCCCGGCACGTGAGCCACGGCGGTGGTCAGGTTGCGTTCCCAGAACACTTGATGGGCATGGGCGCTGTCCTGATGGAAGTAGTCGCTGTCGACCAGCTCATCGCAGGTTACGTAGCTGTGGGTCGCGGCACGTACGAACAGGTCGTCCATGTAGTGATCCGGACCGCTGATCTGGCACACGCCGCGTTTGTCGGCGCGGTCGACATGCACCAGCGCCGCGTCGAGCTTGAGCGCCGGCATGGCCACCCAGTCCTTGCCATCGGCGTACGGCGAGGCAATCAACTTGATCTGGCGGTTGTGGCGCAGCACGTCAGTGCCCAGGCCCACGGCGGTCGGAATGAACGGCACATTCATCGCCGCCGCCCGCAGGCCGAGCAGCAGCATGCCTTCATCGATCTCCATCACTTCCAGCGCCGCTTCCTGGCGCGCCTTGCGGAAGTACGGCTCCAGCGGAATGAAATCCAGGGACACGAAGGCGAATATCAGTTTCTTGATCTTGCCGGCGGCACAGAGCATGCCGACATCGGCACCACCGTAGGCGACCACGGTCAGGTCCTTGAGGTCCGAGCGCAGAATCTCGCGCACCAGCGCCATTGGCTTGCGACGCGGACCCCAGCCACCGATACCGATGGTCATGCCGTCACGCAGTTGGCCGACGATCTCGGCGGTGCTCATTTGCTTGTCCATCGTCTTGTTCCTCATTGGCGACCGACACTGAAGTCGTGGCCCCAGTGGCTGACCAAGGTGCTTTCGAACGGCGTGTGGCGATCCCAGTCGACCACCAGGCCATCGCAGCCGTACTCCAGGTCAAACCCGGACGGGGTCTTGATATAGAAAGAAATCATCTGGTCGTTGGTGTGCTGGCCGAGGGTGGCCGACAGCTTCACGCCATTGGCGTGGACGCGATCCAGGGCGCGGCCGACTTCGTCCAGCGCGTTGACCTCGACCATCATGTGCACGCAACCGTGGGGCATCGGGCACTCGAAAATCGCCAGCGAGTGGTGGCGGCCGTTGTTGCAGTGCAGGAAGTGGATGCGTTTTTGCGGCTCGGCCGGGTCCGGGGTGAAGCGGACTTTCATCAGGTCCGACAGGCCGAAACCCATCACCTGTTCGTAGAAATCGCGGCAGCGCTCGAAGGCCGGGGCTGGCAATACAACGTGGCCCATGCCGAGGTCGTTGGTAACGAACCCTTTGACGCCAACCGGCGAAACGAAACGGGCGAAGTCCTGCAGCGGGCCCCAGAAAATTTCGTGGCGATTGCCATCCGGGTCGCTGAAGTGCACCAACTCCTGGACCTTGCGCAGCTCGGCCTCGGCCGCTGTGCCACGGGTCACTTGCACGTCGGCCTGTTGCAACTCGCTGACCGCCTGTTCCAGCGCCGCCTTGCCGGCCACTTCCCAGCCGCAGGCACCGAAGCTGTTTTCGGCATTCTTCTGCACGAGGATGCGGTAATGACGTTCGTCCATTTTCAGGTACAGACGCTCATCATCGCCGCTGACCATCATGCCCAACACCTGGCTTGCGTAGTGGCGCCATTGCGCCAGGTCGCTGGACAGCAGGGTGACGTAACCCAGACCACGGATATCCATGGATGCACTCCTCGTTTTTCTCAGGCGGTGTCGCCCTTCGGCTGGTGCCGGGGGAGACTTTATGTAGGGCCTATTCAAACGGGTTCGGCGAGGGGCAACATCGTCCAATGGGACTAGCGGAAATGATGGCTTTTGATGCAAAAAAACCTGTGGGAGCTAGCCTGCTGGCGATAGCGGTGTGTCAGGCAACATGGATGTTGAATGTCAGGCCGCTATCGCCAGCAGGCTAGCTCCCACAGGGGGCAGTGGTATGGCGGGTTTATGCGGCTGGTTCGATTTGGTCCAGCACGCGGTTTGCCGTGATTTCGGCCAGCATCACGCTGTTTGAAATGCCTGGCAGGACATTGCGCGATGAACCTTCCAGATGATCGACCAGGTAATGAACCATCACATCCACCGAGGCCAGCGTCTCGACCAGATAGACCACCAGGGTTTCGGTCGTGGCCCCGGGGTCGACGATGAACAGCGTACTGATTGTTCGAGGGGTGGCGCGGATGTCGGCGTTTGAGGGGATGCGCTCGGTTTCCGGCGGATTAGGTGAAGGTTTGACCATAGTTGAATGCTCCAAAATGTGGAGCCGTCACCTACTTGCGACTAAACAAGAGGGGTGGCAGCTGTACGCAGGTTAGTCGACCGGCGGAGCACGAAACCGGCGCGCCCGAAGGCGCCCTGCGCACAGCTACCATGAAGTGCAGGGCATGAAATGGCCTGACTGTTTGGGATGCAAATGCGCTTCGTGTCACAACGGGCGACTAAACCCGATCACTGATGAGCAGTGACGCGAATCAAGTTACCGAGGGGGTCCAGGGCGCACAAGCCGGCGGATTCTGGCGTACCTGTAGGCAACGACGCAAGGCGTTGTAGCTTTCATCAAGTAACACTGACAGCCGTTAAACAGGCGCTATCTATAGGCCAAAAACCTGTAGGAGCGAGCCTGCTCGCGATGGTCGTCAACGATAACGCTGGAAACCTGACACCCCGCGGCGCTCTCCGGTTCATCGCGAGCAGGCTCGCTCCTACAAGGGGTATGCGGTGTTCAATCTTATTCGGCAGGCATAAAAAAACGGGCCTTGGGGACCCGTTGGAAAGTTGACCTGACGTCCATGCCAGGCCTGAAATGCGATCAAACTGTGGGAGCCAGCCTGCTGGCGATGGCGGTGTGTCAGACAACATGGATGTTGAATGTAAGACCGCTATCGCCAGCAGGCTGGCTCCCACAGGGGTTGCGAGGTTTGACCCGCATCAACCCTTACGGAAGTGCGGAATCACCTTCTCGCCAATGTTCTTCAAAGTCTCCAGCTGCGCCCACTGCGGCACGGTGCCCATCTGGCAGATGAACAGGATTTCGTCGGCGCCGGCATCGATCAGGCGCTGCACGTAGCCGATGCAATCCTCGACGGTGCCGTAAGCATGGTTCGGGTTCATCATGGCCATGGTCGGGTCGGAGAAGTCGACGCTGACTTCTTCCGAGGCAAAGCGCGACTTGATCACGCTCTGGCCGTTGCCGTCGACGAAGGTGTCGTCCTTCCACTTCTCCGGGTCCGGACGCTCGCCACCGCCGTACCAGTAGCCCAGGGATTCCATGAAGTAACGCTGGCCACGGATACCGATGCGGCGCGCTTCTTCGTTATCTTCCAGCACGATGGCCGGGCACAGCGCGGCGATGTGACGATTAGGGCGGAAGCCCACTTGCTTCTTCTCGTCACGGTTGTCGTAGGCCGTGTGATACACCTCGACCTTCTTGGCGATTTCTTCCGGGCCACCGAAGCCCAGCACCAGCGCGCCCATGCCACGACCGCCGGCATTCTTCAGCGACTCGGTGTTGGTGCACGCCAGGTACATCGGTGGGTGCGGATCCTGGTAAGGCTTTGGATGGATCGGGCGCTTGGGGATCTGCACGAAGTCGCCGTTGTGCTCGATCTCGTCCTGCACGAACATTTTCGGGATCAGGTACATCATCTCGTCGATCTGCGGCTGCAAGGTCGCCAGGTCGTAGCCGAAGGTGCCGGCTTCCTGCTGGGTGCCGCCCTTGCCCACGCCAAAGTGCACACGGCCCTTGGACAGCAGGTCGAGGGTGGCGATGCGCTCGGCGACCTTCACCGGGTGGTTCATCGCCGGCGGCAGGCAGACCACGCCGTGGCCGATGCCGATGCGCTCGGTTTTACCGGCCACGAAAGCCAGCATGGTTTCCGGCGCGGACATGTGCGAGTAGTTGCTCAGCGCGGTGTGCTCCACGCACCAGAAGGTGTCGAAGCCGAGCTTGTCGGCCAGCACGGCCTGCTCGACGGTGTCTTCGAAAATCTTGCGGTCGCCTTCGCGGCTGGAGTCCACCGTCTGGGCTTCGTAAATCAGGGAAAATTTCATGGTTGATCCTTGTGCTTATTTGGATGCGCAGTCGGCGCCGTAGACCTTCGCCTTGCGCCCATGCTCGGGTATTGGCAGGGCGCTCGAATCACGCAAACGGACTAGCTGATTCGTGGCATCGCGTCAGAGGAAAAAGTCGCTGCTGTCCTGCCCCATGCTGACGCCGCCAAGGTTCCAGGCGTACTTGGCCGGGCTGTTGGCGACGTGGGCGCGACCGGTGTGAATGTCGCGGAACGCACGGTTGATCGGATGACTGCGGAAGATCGTCGAAGCACCGCTGTTGAACATCAGATCGCCAACGGCCTTGGCGCACTTGTCGGCCACCAGCGCCGAGTCGTAACGCATCTTCACCCGTTCAGGCATGCTCAACGCCTCCCCTTTCTGCGCGCGCTCCAGCATCAGGGCGAAGTTGCGATGCAACACGGTCTTGCACTCGTCGACGCAGACCATGGCATTGGCCAACGCCGATTGCGCAGCCGGGTCCTGGACCATCTTGCGCCCGTCATTGACCCCGACCCGGGCACGGTTGTGCTCGACAAACTGATCCACCGCGCCTTGCAGGGCACCGATGGCCGACGACGAAACCGCACGCACGAAAATCTGCCCGAACGGCAGGCGGAACAACGGTGCGGTGTTCACCGCATTGCCCGGACTGTTCTGCATGAAACCGTCGAACGCGCGATGGGTGCGGTACTCGGGAACGAAGGCGTTCTCCACCAGAATGTCGTGGGAACCGGTGGCTTCCAGGCCCATCACGTTCCAGTTGTCGAGAATCTGATAGTCGCTACGCGGCACCAGGAACGTCCGATAATCCGGCGCCCCGCCCGCCTCTGCCGACGGCACCAGCGCACCGAGGAACGCCCAGTCGCAATGCTTGCTGCCGGAAGAAAAACCCCAGCGACCGCTCAACTTGAAGCCACCCTCGACCCGCTCGACCTTGCCCACCGGCATATAGGAAGAGGAGATCAACACGCTGGAGTCGCTACCCCAGACATCCTGGGCCGCGCGGTCGTCGAACAGCGCCAATTGCCAGTTGTGGATCGCTACCACCCCCAGCACCCAGGCAGACGACATGCAGCCTTCGGCCAGGGTCATCTGTACGTCGAAGAAATCCTTGGGCTCCAGTTCATAGCCTTCCCAACGGGACGGTTGCAGGATGCGAAAGAACCCGGCGTCCTGGAAATCCTTCAGGGTTTCTTCAGGCAACTGCCCGGCTTGCGCGGCATTCAGGGCGCGCTCACGCAGGATCGGCACCAACTCGCGGGCACGTTGGCTCAGACGCTGGCGAATCAGGTCTTGGTTGAGCATTTTTATTGTTCTCCTTTGTTCACCCCATCCGCCGGGGCGCGCGTGCAACGGGGCGGGTGTAGCGCCCCTACACTGGCATTCAAACAATGCGCAAAGCGGCGGGCATCCCTCAAACGGACCATGTGGTTTTGGGACAACAGTTACTTGGGGTACATCTGAAAGAGGTGTGTTGGTTGGCAGGCCGCCATCGCCAGCAGGCTGGCTCCCACAGGGATTAGCGTCGTACACAAAATCAGTGAACAACCACCAACCCTGTGGGAGCCAGCCTGCTGGCGATGGGGCCGGCACATTCAACATTGAAATGGCCTGATGCCTAGTCCCCTCGGACGATGTTTGCGCTAGACGTCAGCGCAAGAATCCATCGCACTCCCCAACCAACAAAAAGGCCCAGTGCGATGAACGACGTCAATCTCAAAGCCGACATGCTCCAGGCCATGCGCCGCCTGGCCAAGTCAGTCACCATTATCAGCACCAGCAACGGCACCGAACGCTTCGCCATGGCCGCCACGGCCGTTGACTCCCTGAGCACCGAGCCGCCATCGCTGCTGATCTGCGTCAACAAGACCGCCTCGCCCCACGCCGCACTGGCGACCGGCGCCGACTTCTGCGTCAACATCCTCGGCGTCGAACAACAAGACCTGGCCAACCTGTGCAGCGGTGCAATCAAGGGCGAAGCGCGCTTCGACCGTGGCAACTGGCTGACCAGCCCCGGCGGTATTCCTTACCTGGGTGATGCGCAGTCGGCAATCCTCTGCCGCCAGGACGGCCACTTCAGCTACGGCACCCACACCGTGTTCATCGGGCGCATCCTGCAGATCCACACCACCGCCGAAATCACCCCGCTGGTCTACCTCGACGGCAGCTATACCACCACCGCCAAACCCGCACCTTCTCTCGCTGCTGCTGGCTGAGGCCCGAACATGGACAGCCTGAACCGGTTGACGGCGTTGCGAGTGAACAGCGCCGACCAGTTGCCATGGGACGACCGCTGCGACTTGCTGATCGTCGGGTTTGGCGGTGCCGGCGCCTGTGCCGCCATCGAAGCCAGTGCTCGCGGCTTGTCGGTGCTCGCACTGGATCGCTTCGAAGGCGGCGGCGCCACGGCACTCAGCGGTGGCGTGGTGTATGCCGGCGGCGGTACGCCGTATCAGCGTCAGGCTGGCTACGAAGACAGCAGCGAAGCCATGTTCAATTACCTGCGTCAGGAAGTCGGGGAAGCCGTCAGCGGCGAAACCCTAAAGCACTTCTGCGACGGCAGCCGCGAGCAACTGGCCTGGCTGGAGCGACAAGGCGCGGCCTTCGAGGCCAGCGTGCCACCGCATAAAACCTCGTACCCGAGCGACCAGTACTATCTCTATTACTCCGGCAACGAAGCCGTGCCGGCCTATGCCGCCAGCGCCAAGCCGGCGCCCCGTGGCCACCGCACCCAAGGCCCGGGCATGTCCGGTGCCAGCCTGTTCGCGCCGCTCAAGGCCAGCGCCTTGCGTCATGGCGCACGCCTGCGCAGCCAGTGCGAAGTACGGCGACTGGTGCTCGACCTCGACGACAAAGTCATCGGTGTTGAAGCCTGGCAACTGCCGTCGGGTAGCCGCGCCGCCAAACAACATGCGCGTCTGTCGCGCTGGGCCGCGGCCATTCATATGTACGCTCCGGCATTGGCCGACCGCTTGCGCGCCCGGCAGCGTCGCATCGAACAGAGCAGCGCCATTCGGCAATTGATTCGCGCCGAACGGGCGGTGCTGCTGAGCAGCGGCGGCTTTATCTTCAATCGCGATCTGGTGCGCCAACACGCGCCGCAATACCTGGCCGGCCTGCCGCTGGGCGCCACCGGGTGCAATGGCAGCGGCATCGCCCTGGGCCAGAGCGCCGGTGGCAGCGTGGCGCGGATGGACAAGGTCAGCGCCTGGCGTTTCATCAACCCGCCACTGGCCTGGGCCCGGGGACTGATCGTCAATGCCCGCGGACAGCGTTACGCCAACGAAGAAATCTACGGCGCGACCCTCGGCCACGCCATGGTCGAAGAACAGGAAGGCCGAGCCATTCTGGTACTCAACCGTGAGCTGGTGCGCGAAGCGCTGCGCCAGGTCGGCCCGGGCAAAGTCTGGAATTTCCAGCGCCTGCCGGTGCTGCTCAACCTGCTGTTCAACGCCAAGCGCAGCAACAGCCTGGCCGGGTTGGCCAAACGCTGCAACCTGCCGCCGGAACTGCTGCGCCAGAGTGTCGAACGCTATTCCCGCGCGGCACGCGGTGAGGTCGCCGACGAGTTCGGCAAGTCCGCCGCGATGCTCGCCAACCTCGACCAGGGTCCGTGGTACGCCCTCGACCTGTCTTTCGACAGCAAGCTCTTCCCCTGCCCGGTCATCACCCTCGGCGGGCTGAAGGTCTGCGAGGCCAGCGGACAGGTGCTGGACCACGCCGGCCAGCCAATAAACGGGCTCTACAGCGCCGGCCGTAACGCTGTCGGTGTCGCGTCCAACCTTTATGTCTCCGGCCTGTCATTGGCCGACTGCATCTTTTCCGGTCGCCGGGCTGCCGCCCACGTGGCCGACCAATTCGCACTTCAAACCGCACGATCAGGAGAACAACAATGCAACGTGTAGAAGGCAAAGTCTGCATCATCACCGGCGCCGCCAGCGGCATCGGTCGCCAAGACGCCCTGCTGCTGGCCCGCGAAGGCGCCAAAGTGGTGCTGACCGATCTCAACGAAGAGGCTGGCCGTCAGGTTGCCGCCGAGATCGGCAGCAACGCGCTATTCATCCGCCACGACATCGCCAGCGAAAGCGATTGGCAACACGTGGTCAAGACCACCGTCGAACACTTCGGCCGTCTCGATGTATTGGTCAACAACGCCGCGATCCTGGCCCTGGGCAGCATCGAAGACACCACGCTGGAACTGTGGCAGAAAGTGCAGAAGATCAACGGCGAAGGCTACTTCCTCGGCTGCAAGTACGCGATCCAGGCCATGAAGGAAACCGGCGGCGGCTCGATCATCAACATGTCGTCGGTGGCGGCCTTGGGCGCAATGCCGATGTTCTGTGCCTACTCGGCGTCCAAAGGCGCAGTGGCGGCGATGACCCGCTCCATCGCCTTGCACTGCAAGCAACAGGGTTACCGCATCCGCTGCAACAGCGTGCACCCCGATGGCGTGAACACGCCGATGACCCAGGCCCTGGCCGGTGGTCAACCGATCCCGCAGGAAGCGCTGGACCAGGACCCGATGAACCGAATGGCCGCGCCACGGGACATTGCCAACGTGGTGCTGTTCCTCGCCGCCGACGAGTCGCGATTCGTCAACGGTGCCGAGATCCGCGTCGACAACGCCCAGCTGATCAGCGGGCTCTGAGGTCGAGGTGAACATGGGCACGCAACAACAGAACCTGACCCCGGCCGAACACACGACGGGAAGTGTCTCATTGCAAGTGTGCGCGGTGATCGACGAGACCGCCGATGCGCGCTCGCTGGTGCTGGACGTACCGCCAACCCTGCGTGAGCGCTTTCGCTACAAACCGGGCCAGTTCCTGAGTTTTCGCGTGCCCTTGGCCGGCAAACTGTTGACCCGTTGCTATTCCATGGCCAGCTCGCCCCTCGCGGACGCGCTGCCCAAGGTCACGGTGAAACGGGTCGACGGCGGCCGGGTGTCGAACTGGATGAACGAAGTGCAGGTCGGCGACTGGCTGGAAGTACTGCCACCGGCCGGGCTGTTCTGCCTGGACCCGCAGGCGGACACCGAAAAGCCCCTGGTCCTGTTCGGGGGCGGTTCGGGCATCACCCCGGTGTTTTCCATTCTCAAATCAGTGCTGCACAGCAGTCGGCGGCCGATCAAGTTGATCTACGCCAACCGCGATGAAGCGTCGGTGATTTTCAAGGACGAGCTGTGCCGGTTGATCAAGGCGCATCCTGATCAACTGCACGTGGTGCACGTCCTCGATTCGGTGCAGGGTTTCCTGACGGACCATCAGGTCCGTCATCTGCTGCGCGGGTCGGCCGGCGGCGACTACTTCATCTGCGGGCCGGGACCGTTCATGGACACCGTGGAGCGCGCGCTGCTGGCACTGGGCGAAGCGGCCGAGCGGATCCATGTCGAACGTTTCGTCTCACCGCCGGACCCCGACGAACTATTGGCCGAAGAAGCCCTCGCCCGCGAGGCAGCGATGGGTTCGCAGTGCAAAGCGCTGATCGTCGAACTCGATGGCCAGCAACACGAAATTACCTGCCAGCCGGGCGACACCCTGCTGCAAAGTTGCAAGGCCGCCGGCCTGGATGTGCCGTCGTCCTGTGAAGAAGGTTTCTGCGGCGCGTGCATGTGTGTGGTCAAGGAAGGCGAGGTTCAGTTGGCACGCAACGATGTGCTGACGCCCAAGGAACTGGCCGACGGCTGGACCCTGGCCTGCCAGAGCCGACCAACCGGCGCCAAGGTACACCTGAAATTCCCCGATTGAAGATACGCATCCCCCTGTAGGAGCGAGCCTGCTCGCGATGGACGTCAACGATAACGCGCCCTATCTGAATGACCGCGGTGCCCGGGCGTTTTTCGCGAGCAGGCTCGCTCCTACAGTTGAAATGTGCCGGTCTTGAGATCTGTTGCTTAGTCTCATTGGACGATCACCCAGGCCCGGTCAGCGGTTAGACTCGGCCACAGCATTAGCCCACAACAATAAAGAGGTGCAGTTATGGCTCGTTTGCAGAATAAGGTCGCGGTGGTCACCGGCGGCGCTTCGGGGATCGGTCTGGCCTGCGTGCGCCGTTTCGCGGCCGAAGGCGCGCAAGTGGTCGGGCTGGACATCGGCAGCGCACCGGCAGACTTTCCCGGCCTGTTCATGACCCTGGACGTGCGCGACGAAGCGCAGGTGCAGCAGGTCATGCAAGAAGTCATCAACCGCTTCGGACGCATCGACGTGCTGGTCAATGCCGCTGGCGTCGCCGACCAGGGCAGCGTGACCCAGACCACCACCGCCAACTGGCAACGGGTAATGGACATCAACCTGACCGGCAGCATGCTCACCAGCAAGTACGCGCTGGCGTCGATGGTTGAACAACGCAATGGCTCGATCATCAACGTCGGTTCGATCTTCGGCCTGCAAGGCTGCGACGGCAACGTGGCCTACAACGTGTCCAAGGGCGGCATCAACCAACTGACCCGCTCGATGGCCATCGACTACGGCTACGCCAACGTGCGCGTCAACGGTTTGTGCCCGGGCCTGATCGAAACGCCGATGACCAGCATGGTCCGTGACAACGACGCGTTCCACGCCTTCTTCGCCTCGCAGCATATGCTCAGCCGCTCCGGGCAACCGGAAGAAGTGGCCAACGTCGCGCTGTTCCTGGCCTCCGACGAAGCGTCCTTTGTCAGCGGCCAGATGATCGCCGTGGACGGTGGTTTCTCCGCCGGTCGCCGTTTCGCCCCGCCCGCCCAGTAATTCGTTATCCGGCCGGGCGCCCTGCCCGGCCTACTCCCTTTTTCGCAACTGTCTTCTAATCGGGGAGGCCCCATGCCGCCTGTCGCCACCGCACTGACCATCGCTCAACTGTTCGCCAACGCTGCCCAGGCCTACGGCGATCGCCCGGCCATCAAGGACGCGGGCCTCGTCATCAGTTACCGACAACTGGACCAACTGCGCCGCCAGGCTGCCCGCGCACTGCTGGCCCTCGACGTACAGGTCGGGGACCGCGTGGCGGTCTGGGCACCCAACGTGTGGGAATGGATTGTCGCCGCCGGTGCCCTGCAAAGTGTCGGCGCCGCCCTGGTGCCGCTCAATACCCGGATGAAAGGCAGCGAGGCCGGCTACATCCTGCGAGAAAGCGGCACCTGCGTACTGTTTGCCATCGGCGAGTTTCTTGGTGCGGACTATCCCGGCATGCTGGCGTCCGAGGATCTGCCTGAGCTGCGCCACATCGTCAGCGTACGCGGTGCCAACTCAGGCACCCTGGCCTGGGAACGGTTTATGGACCTGGGGATCGACGTGCCGCACCTGGCCCTGCGTACCCGCGAACAGAGCGTTGGCCCGCAGGCCTTGTCCGACGTGCTGTTCACCTCCGGCACCACCGGCAAACCCAAAGGCGTGATGACCAGCCACGGCCAGAACCTGCGCATCGTGCGTGACTGGAGCGATATCGTCGGCTTGCGCGAGAGCGATCGCTACCTGATCGTCAATCCGTTCTTCCACTCCTTCGGCTACAAGGCCGGTTGGCTGGCGGCGTTGATGCGTGGCTGCACTCTGCTGCCGCAGCAAGTGTTCGACGTGCAGGCCGTGCTCGAATGCGTGCAACGGGAACGCATCACCGTGTTGCCCGGGCCACCGACGTTGTATCAGTCGTTGCTGGCCCATCCGCAGCGCAACGAATTCGACCTGAGTTCCTTGCGCGTGGCAGTGACCGGGGCGGCGGCGATTCCCGTGGAGATGATCCACCGCATGCGCGACGAACTGGGCTTCGCCACCATCGTCACCGCGTATGGCCTGACGGAAGTCTGCGGTTTCGCCACGATCTGCCGCGCCGGTGACTCTGCGGAACGGGTCGCCAACACCAGTGGCCGGGCGATGCCGGGAGTTGAAGTGCGTTGTGTCGGCAGCAGCGGTCGCAGCCAGCCGGCGAGCGTTCCCGGTGAAGTGCAGATTCGCGGCTACAACCTGATGCAGGGTTATCTGAACAACCCCGAAGCCAGCCAGGAAATTCTCGACGCCGACGGCTGGCTGCACACCGGCGACATCGGCATGCTCGACGAGCAGGGTTACCTGCGCATCACCGACCGCCTCAAGGACATGTTCATCACCGGCGGCTTCAATGTGTACCCGGCGGAGATCGAACAGTGCTTGCTGACCTATCCGGGCGTGGCCCAGGCAGCGGTGATCGGCATTCCCGATGAGCGCATGGGTGAAGTGGCGATGGCGTTCCTGCTGCCCGCACCAGGTGTGGAAATCGAACAGGCGCGGTTCCTCGCCTGGTGCCGCGAGCAGATGGCCAACTACAAGGTTCCGCGCCGGGTGCAGGTGCTGCAGAAGATGCCGATCAATGCGGCGGGCAAAGTGACCAAGAATGTGTTGCGCGAGTGGGCACTGCAGCCCGCAGACTAAACGCAATCCCTGTAGGAGCGAGCCTGCTCGCGATGGTGTGTCAGTCGACATCAATGCAACTGATAGACCATCGCGAGCAGGCTCGCTCCTACAATGTTCGAGGGTGTACACAGATTTCGCGTCCGACACAGATCAACTGTGGGATCGAGCTTGCTCGCGATAGCGTCAGGTCAGTCAACATAGATGTTGAATGTTCTGCCGTCATCGCGAGCAGGCTCGCTCCTACAGATTTTTGTGTATGACTGGACGGCTCAGACCACCCGCGCCGGATGCTGCTGGCGCGGGTTGCCGAGCATGGCGCGGTGGGACGGTGGCTGGCGGCCTTCGGCTTCACTGATGCCGTAGCCGGGGGCGATTTCGGCGGTGATCAGGGTCTGCCCGGACAACGCCATCAACTGTGGATCATTGAGCAAGGCATGAATCACCCGCCCGTTGAACTGTGGGGTTTCAGCGTGAGCCAGGAACGCCTGGTACTGCTCGCCATGCTGCTCGCCGGCAATCTTCGTGCGTTCGGTCAGTTGCGGGCCGAGCCACAGCGATAACGCCGCCACACCCTGCCCTTCGAAATCGATCGCCATGTCCGCCGCCAGCTTGTCGACCCCGGCCTTTTGCGCGCCGTACGCCGGGCCATGCATGTAGCACCCGGCACCGAATGACGAGGTAAAGCAAATCAGCCCCTGGGCACTTTTCAGCAACAACGGTGCCGCGTAGAAGCTGGCGATGTAAGCCGAGCGCAGACCGACGTCGAGAATGCGCACCAGCTCCAGCGGTTTGGCCCAGAACGGCCCCGGTTCGATCAACCGGTCATGGATGAACGCGGCGTTGTTGACCAGCAAATCCAGATGCCCGCTCTCTGCTTCAACGCGGGCAAACAGTGCCTGAACCTGCGCGTCATCGGCGTGGTCACAGACGACCGCGATACCGCGTCCACCGGCAGCGGTAACCGCAGCGGCGGTGTCCTGCAACGAGCCGCGCAAGGCATGCCCATACAAATTCGACCCGCCTTGCGCCGGAGCACGACCGGTGACATACACTGTCATGCCCGCCGCCCCGAGGGCCTGGGCAATGCCCTGCCCGACTCCGCGACTGGCGCCGGTCACTACGGCGACCTGTGGATGCTGGTTGTTCATTCGACACTCCCGAACAAGGTTTTCGCCGACGCGGTTTCGCTCTGGCGTTTGATGTGATTGGCGGCCAGGTAACCGAAAGTCATGGCCGGGCCGATGGTAGAACCGGCGCCCGGATAGGTGCGGCCCATCATTGAGGCGGCGCTGTTGCCGATGGCGTACAGGCCGTTGATCGGTTCGCCGTCTTCATGCAACACGCGGGCGTGCACGTCGGTCAGCAGGCCACCCTTGGTGCCGATGTCGCCGGCGTCGATGCGCACGGCATAGAACGGTCCCTTGAGCAACGGCGCCAGGCACGGATTGGGTTGCACGTTCGGGTCGCCGTAGTAGCGATCGAACAGCGATTCGCCCTTGTGGAAATCCTCGTCGACACCCTGCACCGCCATGCCGTTGAAACGCTGCACAGTGCGCACCAGTCCGGCGGCATCGACGCCGATTTTCGTCGCCAGTTCTTCCAGGCTCGACGCTTTTTGAAAGTAATCACGCAGATGCTCGGGCAATTGCCAATCGCGCTGGGCATAGCCCGGCAGCAACGCACCGCACGGGTATTTGCGGCGGAACTCGGCGTCAAACACCATCCAGCACGGCACGCTCGCGGCACCTTCGCGGTTATTGGCGTACATCGCGTAAACGATATCGGTATAGGGCGCGGCTTCGTTGACGAAACGCGCCCCCGCCGCGTTGACCATCACGCACCCCGGTAACGTACGTTCAACGAACAAGGCGCGCTGTTTTTCTTCCCCGCGCACGTAGGTGGTCGGCGCCCACCAGCTGTGCTCCATCAATGCGGTTCGTGCGCCAATGGCCTGACCCGCGCGGATACCGTCGCCGGTATTGTTCGGCGGCGTGGCGCTCCAGTTCACCTGGGACGGCTGCGGCAGGTACTGCTCGCGCATCGCCTGGTTACGCTCGAAACCACCGGCGGCAATGATCACCCCGTAACGCGCCTTGACGTTGAGCAACTGACCGTTGCGATTGACCCGCGCCCCGCCGACCCGGTCATCAACCAGCAATAGTTCTTCGAGCGCACAGTTGAGCCACAGCGACTTGCCGCGATCGAGCAACGAACAGCGCAAGGCGCCGATCAAGGCATTGCCCAAAGTCAGGAAGCGGTCGCGACGGGACAAGCGTCGGCCTTCGCGATCACGCCAGTAGCGCCACATCACCCGCAGGGTCAGGCGCAACCAGCCGGGCCCACGGCACAACAGCACTTGCGCCTCTTTCATGGTCATCGCCATGCGCCCCATCATCAGGGTGCCGGGGGACGGTGCGCGCATGCGCAGGAATTCTTCGCCGAGTTCGGCGGCATCGAACGGTTGCGGATCCATCGAGCGATAGCCCGGTTTGCCGCCCTCGACTTCCGGGTAGTAATCGGCGTAGCGCGGTTGCGCCTCGAAGCGCACACGGGTGTGTTGTTCCAGGTACTCGACCATCTCCCGACCGTGCTCGACATAGGCTTCGATGCGCCCGTCATCGATCTCGCCATGGGTCACGGCGCGGATGTAGGCAATCGCTTCGGCCGCCGAATCACTGCCGCCGATCGCATTGATCCGGTGGTTGTTGGGGATCCAGATGCCGCCGCCGGACACCGCCGAGGTACCGCCGTACTCGCCGCTCTTTTCGATCAGCAGCGCATTGAGGCCCAGGTCGTGGGCGCGCAGCGCAGCGGTCATGCCCCCGGCTCCCGAGCCAATCACCAACACATCACAGCACTCATCCCATTTGATCCCGGCAGCGTTCATGCGATCACCCTTGTTCAGCGCCCATCAGGCAGAAACCGCCACCGCCGGATCTTCGCCCGGTGCAGTCGGTCTCGGGATTGTTCGCCGCGCGCGCCGGGTGTTCATCGTCCGATAAGACTAAGGCCAGGCCTGGGGCCGCCCCGTACAAATCGCTTAGTCCGCTTGGACGATGTTGCGCGCAAGTCGTGACTCCATAGTCGCCCACAGCACCAATCACCCCCCTGAAATGCAGGTCGGGCAGGTCTGACCTGGGCCATGAGGACGACATGATAAAAACAATAATCGCCCCACCAACACAGCACCCTCGCACACAGCTTGTTCTATTGATGCTGGCTGGTGGACTTAGCGCTCACGTTAACGCCATGAGCTTTCAGCCAAGCGAAGACTTGAGCATCGACTGGGACACCACACTGACGTACAGCCTCGCCTGGCGGACCGAGTCTCGCGATCACAAACTGACTGCCAATGCCAACGGCAACGACGGCGACAACGCGTTCGACAAAGGCAGCCTGATCAACAACCGCAGTGGCTTTCTCACCGAAGCCAACATCAAGTGGCAGGACGACTACGGCGTGTTCGTCCGGGCGACGGGCTTCTACGACAACGTCTACGATCAGGACAACGACAACACCACCGGCACTTCCAACTGCTTCGCCGGCGGCCATTGCAGCAAGCCTGACCGCTTCTCCCAGGACACCATCGACCAGCACCGCAATGAACTGCGCATGCTCGATTACTACGCCTATGGCACCTGGGACCTGGGCGGCCATGCCTTCAACGCGCGCCTAGGCAACCAGGTGGTGAGCTGGGGTGAAAGCCTGTTCTATCCGGGCATTTCCGCGGCCCAGAGCCCGGTGGACGCGACCAAGGCGACCACCCCCGGCGTCGAGGTCAAGGAAATCCTGCTGCCGGTCGGCCAGCTGTTCACCCAGTTCGCCCTGACCGAAAGCCTGGGTATCCAGGCCTACTACCAATACAAGTGGGAAAAGACCGAGCTGTTCGGCGTGGGTAGCTACTTCTCCACCACCGACTTCATCGACGAGGGCGGTTTCAACGACGCCTCCGGTTTTGTCACCCGTCTGAAGGACGACAAGCCAAGCGACAGCGGCCAGTACGGTGTGGCCTTCACCTACGCCGCCGAGTCGCTGAACAACACCGAGTTCGGCCTCTTCTATTCGCGCTATCACGACAAGACGCCGTCGCTGGATTTCGCGACGAACCTGGGCCGCTACCAGGTGCGCTACTTCGACAACATCGACCTGTTCGGCGCGAGCTTCGCCACCGTGCTGGGCGACGTCAGTTGGGCCGGTGAAGTCAGCTACCGCGACGGCACGCCGGTGATGGTCGACAACGGTTTCTCCAGCCCCGTGCGTGGCAAGACCGTGCAAGCGCAAACGTCGATGATCTACGTGCTCGGCCCGACCGCCTTCGCCGACAACACCAGCCTGACCGGCGAGCTGGTCTACAACACCGTGGTCAGCAACGACAAGTCGCAGCCGGTGACCCTGGCGCCGGGCTTCGCGCTGCCGGGAACCGACAGCCTGGTCTACGACCGCGATGCCTGGGGCTACACGGTGCAGGCGAACTTTGACTACAACGACGTGTTCAGCGGATGGGACATGTCGGTGCCTGTCACCTTCAGCGCCGCCGCTCACGGCGACAGCTCGATGGTCGGCTCGATCAACGCCGGCCAGAACGATAACCGCGCCAGCATCGGCAGCTCGTGGCGCTACCTGGGCAACTTCACCGTCGAGGCCCGTTACAACGCCTACCTCGGCAGCGCCAACAACAGCCCGTTGGCCGACCGCGACAACGTCGCGCTCAACTTCAAGTACCGGTTCTGATTCCCCTGTCGGAGGAGCACAGCATGTCCAGATTCACCCAAACCTTACTGAGCACGGCATTGACCGTCGGCTTGCTCGGCAGTGGCCTGGCCTACGCCAAGGTCAGCCCCGAAGAAGCCGCCCGCCTGGGCCAGGACCTGACCCCGATGGGCGCGGAAAAAGCCGGCAACGCCGACGGCAGCATCCCGGCCTGGTCCGGCAAATGGCTCGGCCTGCCGCCAGGCCTCAAGTTTGACGGCCCCGGTACGCCATACCCGGACCCCTATGCCGCGGAAAAACCGTTGTTCGTGATCGACTCGAAGAACATGGACAAGTACGCCGAGAACCTCACCGACGGCCAGAAAGCGTTGCTCAAGCGCTACCCTGACACCTTCAAGATCCCGGTGTACCCGAGCCACCGCGACTTCCGCGTTGACCCGAAACTGGTCGAGGCGGTCAAGCACAACGCCGTCAACGCCGAGCTGGCCAACGACAACAACGACACGAAAAACGCCTGGGCCGGTTCACCGTTCCCGATTCCCAAGAACGGCAGCGAGTTGATGTTCAACCACACCCTCGCCGGCCGCGCCGCCGCCGAAGAGGCCAACTACCGGCAGGCCGTGGTGTACTCCAACAAGGAGCGGGTACTCGAAGAGGTCAACTACAAGATCTTCTCGATCTGGTCCAACCCGGACCGAACCCTGGAGACATCCAACGGCATTCTCACCAACTTCCTGATCACCACGCTGGAACCGGTGCGCAAGAAAGGCGAGATCGTCGTCGGTCACGAGTTCATCAACCCGACCGCCTCCCCGCGTCAGGCCTGGCAGTACAGCCCGGGTCAGCGCCGGGTGCGTCGCGCGCCGACCGTGGGCTACGACTCGCCGACCGGCGCCGGCGGTTTCCGCGTGTACGACGAAGACCGTTTGTTCAACGGTGCCCCGGACCGCTACAACTGGACCATCGTCGGCAAAAAGGAAATCTACATTCCTTATCACAACTACAAGATCGATGATCCGAGCGTAAGCACCGATCAGATTCTGGCCACCACCGGCCATATCGATCCGCAGTACATGCGCTATGAAAAACACCGCGTCTGGGTGCTGCAAGCCACCCTCAAGGAAGGCGCCCGCCACGTGTACGCCAAGCGTGTGATGTACCTGGACGAGGACACCTGGGCCGCGACCCTGGCCGACAACTACGACAGTCGCGGCCAACTCTGGCGCACCAACATGCAGACATCGATCTACGCCTACGAGATGCAGCGTTACCATGCTCGCCTCGGGGTCTATCACGACCTGATCGCCGGTTCGTATCTGGTTGACCGGATGCTGATCGATCAGAAACCGGCGAAGCTCAACGCCACCGCCTTCACCGAAGACGAGTTCACCCCTGGCAACCTGCGCAAACTCGGCACCCGCTAAACTCACCGCGCCCCGACCGAATCATTCGGTCGGGGCGTTGTGCTTTGTAAAATCCGCTCCATCCACGGAAGACTTCTTCATGAACAAGCTCGTCACCGGCATCATCGCCATGGCCAGCGTTGGCCTGTCGCTGCAAGCCAACGCCCTGAACCTCCTGCTGACCAACGACGATGGCTGCCGCGCACCCGGCATCGATGCGATGTACCGCGCCCTGACTGCTGCCGGGCATAAAGTCACCCTGGTCGGCCCGTTGAACGACAGCAGCGGCATCAGCGCCGCCAGCGTGGTCGTACCTGGCCAGGCCCTGGCGGTGACCGAACTGGCGCCGGGCAAATTTTGCGTCGGGCCACCGCAGGGCTACACCCCGCCAGCCGGCAAGACGTCCGCCATCGGCACGCCGGTGGATGCAGTCAACGTCGGCCTCGATGTGATCCTCAAGGATTCGCCGCCGGACCTGGTGGTATCGGGCAGCAACTTTGGCGAAAACGTCGGCCCGCTGACGCAGATGTCGGGCACCCTCAACGCCGCCGTTCGTGCCATGTTCAAAGGGGTTCCAGCCGTGGCGGTGTCAACGGCCATTGACATGGACCTGATCATCCGCGACCAACAGGCCGGCTACCGCAAGACCCTCGGCGCCATGGACGACACGGCGCGCTTTGCCGTGAAGGTGATCGAACAGGCGAGCCTGACCGGCGCCGAAGCCAGACAGGCCTGCGCCAAAAGCAAACACTCGTGTGAGCTGAACGTGCTCGGCCTGCCAGGCGTCAACGGCCTGAACCTCAACTACCCGCCCCTGAAACCCGATGAAGTCAAAGGCGTGAGCTTTGCGCCGATCGGCAACTGGGATCGGGTGAACTTCACCTCACAGCGCGGCGCCGACGGCGTGGTCCACGTCAACCTGGCCCCACCGTCGACACCGACCGAAGTCCAGCAAAAGGCCGATGCCTATCAACTGTGGCAAGGCCACGCGGTCATCACCGTGATCGACGGCAACATGACCGCGCCGCAGGCAGTGCAGGATCAGGCGAAGGAGATGTTGCAAGGCATCAAGCCTTAAACCGACGCATATCGACCGGCAAGTTCAACTCGACGTCTCTTGTTTCTGAATGACTCGTAGGACATTTCCTGTTCGTACCCGGACACCTTGAATTCCGTCGCTGCCCCGTTAGTTTGCGCTAGCCCGGCTCACACCCGAGCCAGTGCAAACCATCGAGCAGCAGCGCCTCCCTCACCGGGGGTGCCAAGGACACGGAGTTCGAATCATGGCTGAAGGATATTTTATTTGTCTGGGCGACTGGACCAGCTGCGGTGGCAAGGTGCTGGACGCCAAAGCAGACGTCGCGATGTTCGACGTCGCCCTTGCGTGTGAGGGCGATCCGGTTTCCTGTGGCGCGAACAACAATATTTACGTGATCCTCGGCGGTGTCCCGAGTATCGACAGCGACGGAAGACTGGTGGCCGGTACTCTGGACAGCTACAGCAGTTGCCCCTGCAGCGCCAGGCTGATCCCTTCGATACTCGATACCACTTATGAGTCCAGCGATGACGCTGAGGCACTGACTTCCAAAACAGTCGCACAGCCGGCAACTTACGCTCCTGCCTATTATTCAACGACCGCACGGGCACCGGTCTCCCCAAAACCGCCATCGGGATGGGTGCAGAAACAGCCGACACCCAACAAAATCGGCATTGCACTGCGCATTGGCGTGTTTTTCGACGGTACTGGAAATAATGCCGACAACACCGCACTCGGGCTGGCTTGCGGGGCCCACCATGCCATCCTGCCTGAAGACCTGGAGGCCAGTTGCAAGCCGTATATGAGTGATCCGGGGAGTAGTTATGGGAATGATGTGACCAATGTGGCAAAACTCTGGGACCGCTACCTGGAGTCGAATGAGCTCCAGGATGATGCACGGAGCAGGTCGGTACAGCGCAAGCTTTATGTTGAGGGTATCGGTACGCGGGCCGGTGAAAAGGACAGCCTGATGGGGTCCGGAACAGGTCGAGGTGAGTCTGGTGTTGTTGGGCGAGTTCAGCAGGCGATAAATGATCTGGCCGGTCTCATTGATAGAGCTGTTCGTGAAAACCCGGACGGCGAAATCACCTCACTGACCTTCGACACCTTCGGCTTCAGTCGCGGTGCAGCCGCTGCCCGTCACTTCGCCAATGAGGTGGCGCTGAGCAGTCAGGGACTGCTGCAAAGGGTTCTGATCAACAATGCACAGGGCTTCAGTCGCCAGTTCCTGGGGCAGTATCACCGCGACATCCATATGGGGTTTATCGGTCTGTTTGACACCGTCGCCTCCATTGCCGGTATCAGCAACCTGGGCAATGTCCAGAGTTCGGTCGCTCCGGGTTTGCGCCTGCATCTGCCTCGATCCCTGTTTTTCGATGTAGTACATCTGGTAGCCCGCGATGAGCATCGCGCCAATTTCCCCTTGAGCCGGGTCGCACCCGACCATCCAGAAATTGCCTTGCCCGGGGTGCACTCGGACATCGGTGGCGGCTACCTCGCCGAAGCCCAGGAACGCGTACTCGTTGGCCCGATGCAGGGTTTGACCGTAGCCCAGGGCACGGATGTCAGGAGCACGTCGATCTACCGTGTTGCGCGGCAGCACAGGGCCAACATGATTGCCCAGGGTTGGCCGGCCGACATGCTGGAAATTGTCACCCCCGAGCCAAGGCTGCTGCCCCCCGACCTGCAGGACCGTGCAAGCGCGCGGGAGCAACGGGTTTACGCTGGCTTGCAACTTACGCGCTCGGTCCGGGGCGAGCTGTCGCGAGTCTACCTGCGACTGATGCACGAACTAGCCAGGCAAAAAGGTGTGAGGTTTAACGATCTTGATGAGCATGACCCTCAATACAGCCTTCCGATAGAACTCCAAGCGCTATGCGACAGGTTTGTTGCCGGTGCCTACCACGTTATGCCAGCCGAAGAACGCATGCTCAAGCACAGCTACATCCACACATCGGCACACTGGAATCACCCGCTGGATAAAACCGGGCAACGCGAAGCCAGGCTTCTGTACATCAATGCGCCCACCGCCGATGCCGTACGTGTGCAGCACCCTCACGCACCACGCGGAGGTCAGGGATGATGAAAAAATGGGTGACCCTCATAGGCCTTTTATTCCTCGGCGGTTGCCAGGCCACCGACCCGCTGTCAGCTGAGCACGACCCGCACTCGCCCTGGTGGAGCATCGCATTTCAGGGGCCGTCATACATGCTTGGGGAGGTTGAGTTGCGTATTGTCGAAGATATCAACGGTCAATTCTTCCGTCGCCCCGGGGGAGGTTCCATAGGGACCGCTACTCCTGAAGACGGCACCGAATCCGCTCGCGGTTGGCCGAGAGTGATTGCAGGAAGCGTCATGCCCGTGACCGGCGCCGCACTGCCCAAGCGCATCTTTGTCCGCTGGCAATCGGTCGTCGAACCCCAAACCTACAAGGTCTGGGTCGACATCCCCGAGCAAGCGCGCGAGATCATGCGCATATCCATCAGTCGACGCTGCCCGGACACCCTTCGATCCCCCTACCGGGCCTCTCTGATTCTGGGCCTGGCCCCGGGCGGTGTGGTGCAGGTATGGGTGCGCGACAGCTGTCATGACGCAATCAAGGTCGCCCGGGCTCAGGCCGAGGTCGAGCCCTTGGGTCCGCATCTGGGTAAGTCCAATGGACACTACTACCCACAATCCGAGAAATCGAAGCGCTACATCGAACGCTACGGCATCCCCTATGGCAGTTGGTAACCCTCCACTGCCACTCCGAGGCCAAGGATGATGAAAAGATTGATGGCCCTCATGGGCCTTTTACTCATCGGCGGTTGTCAGGCCACCGACCCGCTGTCAGCTGAGCACGACCCGCACTCGCCTTGGTGGAGCATTGATTTTCAAGGGCCGTCGTACATGCTCGGCTGGGTCGAAAACAGTACTGCAGAAGATATAAACGGCAAATTCTTCAACAATCATATGGGAGGAGTAATCGGGACTGACACCGCATTGGAGGGCTCGGAGGCTGCTCGTGGCTGGCACCGGGTCGGAGGGAATGTCAGGCCCGTGACCGGCGCCGCACTGCCCAAACGCATCTACGTCCGCTGGCAATCAATCGTCGAACCCCAAACCTACAAGGTCTGGGTCGACATCCCCGAGCAAGCGCGCGAGATCATGCGCACCTCCATCAGTCGACGCTGCCCGGACACCCTTCGATCTCCCTACCGGGCCTCGCTGACTCTGGGCCTGGCCCCGGGCGGCGTGGTGCAGGTGTGGGTGCGCAATAGCTGTCATGACGCAATCAAGGTCGCCCGGGCTCAAGCCGAAATCGAGCCCTTGGGGCCGAGCCAAGGCAAGAATGAAGGCCGGTACGCCTACACACTCGACGAGAAAGTTCAGCGCTACATCGAACGCTACGGCATCCCCTATGGCAGTTGGTAACCCTGCGCTGCCACTCCGAGGCCAAGGATGATGAAAAGTCTGGCAGACGACGCCCGGCGCACGCCCTCTCCCACCGGTTTATGGGCTTGCATTAGCCTATCGGTTGAAACGGCACGAATTCCGTCACTTCCAGGTCGAACCCGGACACGGCCTTGTACGGTACCGGCGAGCTCATCAAGCGCATTTTGCGTACATTCTGGTCGCGCAGGATCTGTGCGCCGATGCCCAGGGTTCGTTGTGGAAACTGTGGTGTGCGCTGCTTGCCGCCACTGCGCTGGCGCAACTGTTCAAGCACACCGTCGGCGCTTTCCTTTTGGGCCAGTAACACCAGAACGCCGTTACCGGCGGCGGCGATGCTCGCCAGTGAGCGATCCAGGCTCCACTGCTGCGCCCCGCTTTCGCTTTCACACCCCAGCACATCGCGCAACGTCTCGATGCCTTGCACCCGCACCAGCACCGGTTGCGTGCTGTCGATCCGGCCCTTGACCAGCGCCAGGTGCAGCGAGCCCTGGTAGGTGTCCTGATAGGTCGTCACGCGGAACTCGCCGTGGCGGGTATGCAAGGGATATTCGCCGCCGCGCTCGATCGTGCCTTCATGCAGGATGCGGTAGTGAATCAGGTCGGCGATGGTGCCGATGCGCAGGCCATGCCGATGGGCAAATTCATGCAGCTCGGCACCACGGGCCAGTTCGCCGTCCTCGTTGAGAATGCCCACCAGGGTTGCCGCCGGTTGCAGTCCCGCCAGGCGCGTCAGGTCGCACGCGGCCTCGACATGTCCGGCCCGCTGCATCACGCCACCGGGCAAGGCCTGCACCGGGAAGATATGCCCCGGCTGCACCAGGTCCGTCGGAACGCTGGCCGGGTCGACCGCGACCTGGATCGAACGCGCCCGGTCCGCCGCCGAGATGCCGGTGGACACCCCGGTGGCGGCTTCGATCGAGCGGGTAAACCCCACGCCATGTTGCGCCCGGGAGTTGGGCACCATCAGGTCCAGGCCCAGCGCACGGCAGCGCTGCTCGGTCAGGGCCAGGCAAATCAGCCCGCGCGCCTGCACCGCCATGAAGGTGACGGCCTCGGCCCCGGCTTTTTCGGCGGCCATCAGCAATGAGCCTTCGCCGTTGTGTTCGTCGTCGGTGATCACCACCATCTGACCTGCACCAATGGCCTCGATCAGTTGCGGTACCGTGTTGAAAGCCAGGCCGCTCATTTGAGCGCCCCGCGCAGGTCGGTCGCCGCATCGGACAAGGCGCGTGCCGCCCCTTCGACAAATGCAGCCATGCTGATAAAACCGTGGATCATGCCGTCACAACGCTGTACCCGCACAGGCACACCGGCCTCGCGCAAGCACTCGGCCATTGCCTCGCCTTCATCACGCAACGGGTCGAATTCGGCGGTGATCAGGGTCGTTGGCGGCAATCCCGCCAAGCTCTCGGCGCGCAGTGGCGAGGCCAAAGGATCATCCGCCTGCCCGACGTCTTGCAGATATTGCTGCCAGAACCAGCGCATCATCCCGGCGGAAAGCAGATAGCTTTCGGCAAAGTCTTCGAAGGACTGAGAGTCGCAACCTGCGTCGGTAACGGGATAGAACAGACACTGATAGCTGATTTTCGGCCCCCGGCGCTGTACCGCCAACTGACTGACCGCCAGCGCCAGATTGCCTCCGGCGCTGTCCCCGGCCAAGGCCAGTCGACTGCCATCGACCCCAAGTTCGGCGGCATGTTCGACCAGCCAGCAGGTGGCCGCATAACAATCGAGGGGCGCCGCCGGGAACGGGTTTTCGGGGGCCAGTCGGTAGGCAACGGACACCACCACCGCCTCGGTCTGGCGGGCCAGCGAGCGGCAGAGATTGTCGTGGGTATCGAGATTGCCCATGACAAATCCGCCGCCATGGAAAAACACCAGCAATGGCAGATCAGGTTGTTCCGATGGCCGGTACAGGCGTGCGTCCAGTTCACCGTCCGCGCCGGCCACCCGCAGGTTGCGCACCTCGCTCATCGGTTCGCCGGGGATCGCCGGTAGCAGGTTGTCGGAGAACTGCCGGTACTGAGCCGCATCGACCAGACTGAAATCGGGCTCAGGGATGTCGCGAAACTGCTGGAGAACCCCAGCGATCTGCTTATCGAGCGGCATGGGCATCGTCCTCTATATCGGCCATTTGGAACTGCGGATTGGTCTCGCCCAGAATGCTTTGGACCCGACGCTCAAGGGCCGGCTTGAAACCCTTGTGGGGCAGGATCCAGAAACGCTTTTGCGCGACGGCGGCGAACACCTGCGCGGCCAGCTCCGCCGGGGTCATGCCCTGGCGAATGGTGCTGTCGAGCAGTTGACTGAAGTCGGATCCGGCAGTGTCCACCACCTGGTTCGAGGCCATGATTTCACTGGCCACCGGCCCCGGGCACAGCACCGACACCGACACTGGTGCACCGATCATTGCCAGTTCGTAATGCAGGGTTTCCGAGAGCGCGACCACGGCCTGCTTGGTCACGTTATACGGCGCCATCAACGGGCTGCTGACCAGCCCGGCAAGGGATGCGGTGTTGATCACATGGGCCGCCCGGCCCTGGCTGAGCAACAGCGGCACAAAACTGCGAATGCCGTTGATCACGCCATTGAGGTTGACGTCGAGCATGCGCTGCCATTGCGCCTCGGTGATTTCCCAGCTGAAGCCGGTTTGCATCACCCCGGCGTTGTTGAACAGCAGGTCGACCCCGCCAAAGTGCTCGACAGCTCGGTCACGCAGGCGCTCGACCTGCTTCGCATCACCGACATCGGTGACGCAGGCAATCGCTTGCACACCGCGAACCTTCAATTCGTCGCACAGGGCTTGCAGGCCCGCTGCATCCCGATCCGCCAGCACCAGGCGCATGCCCAGCGTCGCCGCGTGTTCGGCCAGGCCACGGCCGATACCACTGGCGGCCCCGGTAATCACCGCTACCGGCCCTTGCTCATTACTCATCGCCAACTCCTGCCATGGGTCCAATGGCACCAGTAGAGCGGGCCTACTTAACGCAGCCATCGTCCATTCAGACGATGCCCGCTTTTACAGGGGCGGCAGAATCCGTTACATGCGCCAACCCCGTGATCCCTTGGGAGAATAATAAGATGAGTACCCTGCACCGCATCGAAGCCAAACTGCTGGAAGACCGCTACGCCCGCGGCTGGCATTGCCTGGGCCTGGCCGCGCAATACCGCGACGGCAAGGCCCACCGCCTGGAGGTGTTCGGCACCCGCTTGGTGGCGTTCCAGGGTGAAGACGGCGAACTGCATATCCTTGATGGCTACTGCCCGCACATGGGCGCCGACCTGAGCACCGGTTGCGTTGAAGGCAACTCGATCCGCTGCCCGTTCCACGCCTGGCGCTGGGGCGCCGATGGTGTTTGCGATGACATCCCTTATGCCAAGCGCATTCCGCCACGGGCCAGGATCAAGAGCTGGCCGATCATGGAAGAGAACCAGTTGCTGTTCGTCTGGAATGACCCCGAAGGCAACCCGCCGCTGCCGGAACAACGCATTCCGCGCATCGACGCCTGCTACAGCGACGAATGGGCGGCATGGGAAGTTGCCGAATTGCAGATTGGCACCAACTGCCGCGAACTGATCGACAACATCGCCGACATGGCGCACTTCGGCACCGTGCACGGCGCGCCGGTCGAAGAGTTCATCAACATTTTCCAGGGCCACCTGGCCACCCAGATCATGCGCGCCCGCAGTGAGCGCCTGTCCGGCGACAGCGTGCTGACCACCGAAGCCACCTATTTCGGCCCGGCCTATCAGATCACCGAGATGAACGGCGCCATGAACGGCCAGCCGATCCATTCGATCCTGCTCAACTGCCACGTGCCGATCGACCTGGACAGCTTCACCCTGCGCTACGGCGTGCTGGTGAAGAAGATCCCGGGCTTGAGCGAAGAACAGAACCAGGCGATGGCCAAGGCCTACGTAGCGCAGGCGCAGGCAGCCTTCTACGAAGACGTGGCCATCTGGCACAGCAAGACCCGCGTCGACAACCCGTTGCTGTGTGACGGCGACGGTCCGGTCTACCAGTTGCGCCGCTGGTACGAGCAGTTCTACACCGACGTCCAGGCGCTGTCGGCGGACGTCGGCGAACACAAGAAGTTTGTCGTGCGCGCCAGCGAACGGGTCTGACGCCAGCGGCTTTTCGCCCGCCCCGGGCCTGACCGGCAGCCGCCGGTCAGGCCCTGAGCCCGAGCGTTGCAAGGAGTCGATACCGGCGCTTATCCTCGGCCACCGCCAACGCTAATAATAAAAACGGTTTTTCCCTATGCAGCAGAGCCTCAGCCTCGATACGTTCAGTGATTTGATCGGCAACCTCTATCAGGGTCCGCTGGAAACCATTCCCTGGGCGACTTTTCTCAATCAGCTCAATGTGCATCTGAACAGCAAGTACGTGACCTTCATCCTGCGTCCGCCCAGCGCCCACGTGGATGGTCTGATGGTCAACACCACCGGCACCTCGACCGAGGCGACCGCGTCGTACAACAAACACTTTTTCAGCCTCGATCCGTTTGTCGACCTGCCCAACCGCCAGGTCGTGACCCTCGCCGAGTTCGTCTCCAACGACGACTGGCAGAATTCCGAGTTCTATAAGAACTTCCTCGAACCGGTGGACGTGTTCCACATCCTCGGTGCCGACATCAACACCGTCGACGGCGCCCAGTGCCGCATTCGTATCAGCCGCGGACGTGACGACAAGCCGTTCGGCAATGAAGAAAAGGCCATGCTCACGCATTTCATTGCGCACCTGGAACGCTCGATCAAGATCCACATGCAACTCAACCGCATCGAAGCCGAGCGCAACCTGTACGCCGGCGCGGTGAACCAGATGGCGGTCGGCACGATCATCCTCGACGAGTCCGGCAAGGTGCTGCAGACCAACCAGGTCGCCGACCGGCTGATCCAGGAAAAGGACGGCATCAAACTGGTCAACGATGGCTTGCAGGTCGGTACGGCCCGGGATACCCAGGAATTCCGCAGACTGGTCAAGCAGTCGCTACTGTCGCAAAAGAGCGGCAACCCGTCAGTGGTCGAGGCCCTGCGCGTACAGCGGCCGTCGGGGAAAGCGGATCTGGGGATCATCGTGCGCTCGGTGCCCTTGAGCGACTGGAGCGAAGGCAAGCAGTGTCCGACCGTGGTGATTTTCATCAGCGACCCGGAGCAGCAGTCCACCGCACCGCAGGATATTGTCCGCGCGCTGTTCGACTTCACCCCGGCGGAAACCCAGCTGGCGATGTTGCTGGCCAACGGCTTGACCCTCGACGAAGCGTCGGAAGAGCTGGGCATCAGCCGCAACACCTCCCGGGCACACTTGCGCTCGACCTTCTCCAAGACCGGCGTGACCCGCCAGACCATGCTGGTGCGCCTGATCCTGCGCAGCGTGGCAACCCTCGGCTAACCCTCATTGCTGCCCTCGTCCGCTCGGACGATGGCGGCTCCCGTTGTACAGCGCACAGTGTCTTTATCCCAAACAGGGGACTGCCCCATGCGCAACTGCCCAACCATCCTCAAGACTGAACTGCTGGCGCAAAGCGGCCACTTTCAGATCGAAGCCCTGCACCTGCAATTCAGCAACGGCCAGCAACGGGTCTACGAACGCCTGCGTGGTACCGGTTATCGCTCTGTGATGCTGGTGGCGATGCCCGATCCTGCGCATGTGCTGCTGGTGCGCGAATACGCGGTCGGTGTGGAAAAAACCATTCTCGGCCTGCCCAAGGGCGGTGCCGAGCCCGATGAAGACTATTTGCAGGCGGCGCAGCGCGAGCTGAGCGAAGAAGTCGGCATGCGCGCCGCCCGCCTTACCGAACTGGGCGAGCTGACCTTGGCACCGGGGCACTTGTGCCACCGCTACCGGGTGGTGCTGGCCGAACAATTGAGCCCCTGCCAACTGCAAGGCGACGAACCCGAACCCCTGGAATGCCTGCGTGTACCCCTGGCACAGATCCCCGAACTGGTGGCCCGTGGCGAACTGCATGAAGCCCGGGCGATTGCGGCGCTGTTCATGGCCATGGGCGCCCTCGCCCGACGCACCTGACGCCACACAAAACCTGTAGGAGCGAGCCTGCTCGCGATGAGACCGGCACATCCAACATCCATGCCGCCCATCGCGAGCAGGCTCGCTCCTACAGGGGATCACGACCAGGCACAGATCCCGGGAACACCACAAGGAACGGGGAAGCTTCAATTTGAACGGATAGTCCATTCGGACGAAGCCACTCGCGAACCGCCGCCATAACCTGTCTCTACAACAATAAAACCGTGTCGAGACTCACCATGCGCAAAACGACTTGTGCTCTGTTCATCATCCTCTGTGCGGGTGCTTCCACCAGCCTCTGCCAACTGTTCAAGAACGAAGCCTACCGACCGACCACCGCCTACTTCAGCTGTTCGAGCTCGGCGATCAATTGCTTTCCGCCCGTGGTGCGCAATCTGCTGCCTTGAGCATGGTTTCCACCGGCCATAAAAAAACCACCGAATCATCGGTGGTTTTTTCGTTGCCGCAATAATCAGGTCGGCAGTGCACCCCTGGCCCGCGACAGGGTCAGTGCCAGGTCTTCGATCATGTCTTCCTGACCACCCACGGTTCCGCGTCGGCCCAGCTCAACCAGCAGCTCGCGAGCAGCAATACCGTACTTCTGCTCAGCCCGCTTGGCGAACAGCAGGAACGAGCTGTACACCCCGGCATAACCCAACGTCAGCGCATCGCGGTCGAGGCGGATCGGCTGGTCCATCATCGGCACCACCAGGTCTTCGGCCACGTCCATGATCTTGTACAGGTCGACGCCACTGTTGACGCCCATGCGCTCCAGCACCGCGACGAACACTTCCAGCGGCGTATTGCCCGCCCCCGCGCCAAGACCTGCAACCGATCCGTCGATGCGCGCGGCGCCGGCCTCAATGGCCGCCAGGGAGTTGGCGATGGCCATGCCCATGTTGTGATGGCCGTGGAAACCGACTTCGGTCCCGGCATTCAATCCGGCACGCAGGGCGCCGATCTTCTGCGTCACTTCATCGGGCAGCATGTAGCCGGCCGAGTCGGTGCAGTAGATGCAATTGGCGCCGTAGCTTTCCATCAGGCGCGCCTGCTCCAGCAGCTTCTCCGGGCTGACCATGTGCGCCATCATCAGGAAGCCGACGGTGTCCAGGCCCATCTTCGCCGACATACCGATGTGCTGGCCGGACACGTCTGCCTCGGTGCAGTGAGTGGCCACGCGAATGGTCGATACGCCGTGTTCGTGGGCCATCTTCAGGTGGTCGAGGGTGCCGATCCCCGGCAACAGCAGGGCCGAGACCCTGGCCTGTTTCATCTGCGGAATCACCGCGGCGAAATACTCCTCGTCGCTGTGGGCCGGAAAGCCGTAGTTCAGCGACGCACCGCCCAGGCCATCGCCGTGGGTGATTTCGATCAGCGGCACACCCGCCGCATCGAGGCCGGTGGCCACCGAGACCATTTGTTCAATGCTGATCTGGTGCTGTTTGGCGTGCATGCCGTCGCGCAGGCTCATGTCGTGCAGACGGACGCTCTTACCTTGCAAATTCATCGGAATTCTCCACTCAACGGACAGGCAGTTGCAGGGTGCCCTTGTGGGCTTCTTCGGCGAACATCTCGGCCGTGCGCAAACCGGCGGCGGTCATGATGTCGAGGTTGCCGGCGGACTTGGGCAGGAAATCGCCGAGGCCTTCGACCTCGATGAAAATCGACACCTTGCGCCCGTCGAACACCGGCCCGTTGATCAGTTTGTAGCCCGGTACATAGCGCTGAACTTCGCGGACCATCTCCAGCACCGACGTACGGATCGCATCCTGGTTCGGCTCGTCATCGGTCAGGCAGTGGATGGTGTCGCGCATCATCAGCGGTGGCTCGGCCGGGTTGATCACGATGATCGCCTTGCCGCGTCGGGCGCCACCGATCTTCTCCACCGCACCGGCCGTGGTGCGGGTGAACTCGTCGATGTTCTGTCGCGTACCCGGGCCGACCGAACCGGAAGAAACCGTCGCGACGATTTCGCCGTAGCTCACCGGTTGCACCCGCGACACTGCTGCCACCATCGGGATGGTCGCCTGGCCACCGCAGGTGACCATGTTGACGTTCATCGCCAGGCTCGACGCGTGCTCCTTGAGGTTGACCGGCGGCACGCAGAACGGGCCGATGGCCGCCGGCGTGAGGTCGATCATGATCACCCCCAGCTCGTTGAGCTTGCGGCTGTTTTCGGCATGCACGTAGGCCGAGGTGGCATCGAAGGCGATACGGATGTCATCGTCGAGTACGTGGGGCAGCAAGCCATCGACACCGCCGGCAGTAGTTTTGATGCCCATTTCCCGAGCACGTTTCAGACCCTCGGATTCAGGGTCGACACCGACCATCCAGACGGGCTCGATCCATTGCGATCGGCACATTTTCATCAGCAGATCGGTGCCGATGTTGCCCGGGCCGATAATGGCCGCTCTGAGTTTTTTGCTCATGGGGTCAAACTCCAAAAGTCAGGCGCAGAAAGACACCCGGGCACTGCCCAGGCCATCAATGGTCAGTTCAAAACGGTCGCCGGCACGGGCCGGCTCCAGTGGCACCAGCGAGCCGGACAGGATGATTTCCCCGGCTTTGAACGGAATGCCGAAGGCACCCAGGGTGTTGGCCAGCCAGGCCACCGCCGTCAACGGGTTACCCTGCACCGCCGAACCCAGGCCTTCGCTCAGGGGCTCACCGTTCTTGAACACACGCATGCGCAAGTTCGGCAGGTCCAGCTCGCGGGGGTCGACCTTGCTGTCGCCCAGCACGAACACGCCGCAAGAGGCGTTGTCTGCGACCGTGTCCTGGATGCGGATGCGCCAGTCGTGAATCCGCGAGTCGACGATCTCGAAGCACGGCATCACGTATTCGGTGGCGGCCAGCACGTCGGCCTCGGTAATGCCGGGGCCGACCAGGTCATGCTTGAGCTTGAAGGCGATCTCGCCCTCGGCGCGGGGCTGGATCAGTTTGTTGGCGGACAGGGAAATCCGGGCATCGTCATCGAACGACATCTGCCGCGTGATGAAGCCGAAATCCGGCTGATGCACGTTGAGCATCTGCTGCACCGCCGCCGAGGTCACGCCGATTTTCTTGCCGACGATCTGGTCACCCGCCGCCACCCGACGCTCAATGGCGTACAGGGAAATGTGATAGGCATCTTCGATGCTGATCGACGGCCAACGCTCGGTCAGCGGCGCCAGGGTGGAGCCGCTGAGCAGCGCCTGATAAAGCTCTTCGCCGAACTCTCGGCGCAATTGCACGCTCATCCGAGGGCCTCCTGAAAAAACGCCAGGCACTGGCGGTTGAAAAAGTCACGGTGCTCGACCTGGACCCAATGCCCGCACTCGCTGAGCATCACGAAACGGATTTTGCTGCAGTGCTCAAGCATGGTCTGGGCGCCGGAGGACGGGCAGAACTTGTCGTTCATGCCCCAGAAACCGAGGATCGGGCACTGCAACTCGCCCAGGCGTGACGTCATGTTCGGCACCTGCATGGTCGACAGCACGCACACCGGTTGCTGTTGCACCACAGCCACGCGTTCGTTGACCGTTTCGTCGCTGATCAGGCTTTCATCGAACAGTTGCAAGGCCAGCAGGCGACGCATGCCCGCCGCATCGTTCAGCTCACCCTTGGCGAAGGCCGCACCCATTTTCTGGATGCCTTCCATCTGCAGGTAGTACTGTTCCTTTTCCATCAGACCACCGGGCGCCATCAGCACCAGACGGCTGACACGCTGCGGTTGGTCGAGGGCCAGTTTGATCGCGATCGCGCCGCCCAGGGAGTTGCCGACCAGCACGCAACGCTGGATGTCCAGGGCGTCGAGCAGACCGTTCAGCGCTGCAACAAAGAAGTCCAGGGTATAGAGGGTGTCGGGTTTGTCCGAAGCGCCGTAGCCCGGCAGGTCCGGGACGATCACCCGGTAACCGGCCTCGGCGAACACCGGGTAGTTCTGCTTGAAGTTGCTGTGACCGCTGGCGCCCGGCCCGCTGCCATGGATGAAAATCACGGGTTCGCCGTTGCCGGTGTCATGCCCGCCGATGTCTTTGTAGTGCAGCTGCAAACCGTCCGGCAGCGTAACGAAGTGCCCTTGCGCTGAAGCGCCCATAAGGTGTCCTCCCGGCCTGTTGTTGTAGCCGGATTATTCCGAGGGGCCGGATGGTCAACATCGTCCGACAGGACTACGTGCCCCACCTGTAGGAGCGAGCCTGCTCGCGAAGGAGGCCAGGACAGCGCGGGGCATCAGGTTTTACGCGTTATCGTTGACGTCCATCGCGAGCAGGCTCGCTCCTACACCGTTCCTAGTCTCATCGGACGTTGGATTACAGGGACCACAGACCTAGCATCGACGGCATTCCCGAGCGACAAAAAGAGAATCCCATGCTTGATCCGATGGACTTTCGCGGCAAAGTGGTACTGGTCACCGGCGGTGGCAAAGGTGTGGGGCGCGGTATCAGCCAGCGCTTCCTCGACTGCGGCGCCGAGGTGGTGATCTGCGGGCGCGAAGCACCACAGACCTTACCTGCCAGCGCCGGGCGCGAGGCGCTGTTCCTGCCCTGTGATCTGCGGGATGTCGAGCAGTCCGGGCGTTTGATCGCACACATCGTCGAGCGTTTCGGTCGCCTCGATGTGTTGGTCAACAACGCCGGCGGTTCGCCGAATGCCGATGCCGCCACAGCTTCGTCGCGTTTCAGCGAAGCGATCATCCGCCTGAACCTGATAGCGCCGCTGAACCTCTGCCAGCAGGCCAACCAGGTGATGCAGGCCCAGGCCGATGGCGGTGCGATCATCAACATCTGCAGCGTCAGCGCCACCCGCCCTTCCCCCGGCACCGCCGCTTATGGCGCGGCCAAGGCCGGCCTGCTGAACCTGACCACCTCGCTGGCAGTGGAATGGGCGCCGAAGGTGCGGGTCAACGCCGTGACCGCCGGGCTGATTCTCACCGAGCAGGCGGCCATGCATTATGGTGACGACGCAGGCATTGCACGGGTGGCGGCAACCATTCCGTTGCAACGCCTGGCGACCCCGGAGGACATTGGCGACACCTGCCTGTACCTGGCCTCGAAGCTGGCCCGTTACGTCAGTGGCGCGGATATCGCAGTGCATGGCGCGGGCGAGCGGCCGGCGTTTCTTGATGCCGCACAATCTCATTCATAAGAGGACTTTCGAGATGCCCGCGATTGCCAGCCACAGCGTACTGCTTGACCTTTCACAGCCAGCCGCATGGGCCAAACTGCGCGACCTGAGCCTCGCTCCACACTACGTGCCGGGCCTGACCGGTTGCCAGTTTCATCCCGGCGCAACGCAAGGTGTCGGCGCCAGTCGCCGAGTGTTGCGCAAGAGTGGTCAGTATCTGGATGAAAGCGTGGTGCAGTGGCAGGAAGGCACAGGGTTCGTGTTGCGGTTGCACAAGGGCGGCAATGACTCGCCCTTTCCGTTTCGCGAGGCGAGTTTCAGTTATGCCTTGCAAGCCGAAGGCAACGCGACCCGCATCACCCTGCAAATGAGATACAGCCTGCGCGGCGGCAGGCTGATGGAATTATTTTTGGGAAAAGCCTTCAACAAAGTCGTGCGGCAGATTGCCGAGAACCTCAAGGTTTACTACGAAACCGGCCGAACGCAGAATCCGGATATGGCTGTCAGCATATCCAACATCGATGTTGCCTGACACGCCGCCTTCGTCGGAACGCCGCCCGGGGCAAGCCCGCTCCCACAGGGGATTGGGGATACTCGCAATGTCGGCGTCACCACAAAAAAACTGTAGGAGCGAGCCTGCTCGCGATGAGGCCGGCACATTCAACATTGATGTTGCCTGTCATGCCGCCATCGCGAGCAGGCTCGCTCCCACAAGGGGGATCGGGTTGTACGCTAATGCCAGGTTCACCACAAAGAAACTGTGGGAGCGAGCCTGCTCGCGATGAGGCCGGCACATTCAACATTGATGTTGCCTGTCATGCCGCCATCGCGAGCAGGCTCGCTCCCACAGTGTGGATGGGGTTGGGCCACCTCTGGGGCGAGCGGTCTTCAGGAACGCGCCACTTGCGAGTGAGCGGTAAAACGGGTGGCGACTATCTTCCATTGGCCGGCGATACGCTGGTAACGGTCATGATAGAAGCCACCCAGCTGCCGCGTCGCCCCGCTCTCGCCATCCAGGTTGAAATACCACAGGGCCCAACGGCCCTGGGCCTGATCCTCGTTCAGCACCTCGATTTCCGGGTTGGCGCCGTGATGCAGGTCGATCACCCGCTCATGGCAAGCCAGTTCGCGGTACAGCGCGACAAAACTGTCGCGCTCACGAAAGATCCCCAACGGCCCGTAATCGATCAGCACTTCACCTTCGGCGAAGCAGTCGGCAATCACCTCGACCTGCTTGAGGTCACAGGCGTTGAGGTAGCGATGCTTGAGTTGGCGGATATCCTCCAGTGCCTCCAGGCGGGCAATCCGCTGTTCCAGGTTCATGCTGCACCTCGCGCTGTTACGTTAACTTCACTCCAGTAGGCTTTCATCGAGCGGATCTTGCCGTCGGCGTCGAACTCCATCACGTCGATCACATGCAGTGAGCACGGTTGCCCGCCCCACTCCATATCGACCCGGAACGGCATCGCTCCGCAACCGTTGAGCGTCGCGCGCACCGGACCGGTCCGGGTCGCCGAGACCTTCATCGCCCCCAGTCCTTCACGGTAAAAGCGCGTGATGGCGTCGATGCCTTGCAACGGCGCCTGGCCGACCGGGTCTTCAACGGTGGCGTCTTTGGCGTAGAGCGCGAGGATGCCCTCGATGTCGCCGGCATCCACCAGTTCCACGTAGCGTGCCATGGTCGCCTGGATCTGCTGTGCGCTGATCATTCAGACCACCTCGAACAGGGCGGCAGCGCCCATGCCGCCACCGATGCACATGCTCACCACCACGTAACGCAAGCCGCGACGCTGGCCTTCGACCAACGCGTGGCCGACCATCCGCGCCCCGGACATGCCGAACGGATGGCCGATGGAGATCGCCCCGCCGTTGACGTTCAGGCGCTCGGCCGCAATGCCCAGGGTGTCGCGGCAGTACAGCACCTGACAGGCGAACGCTTCGTTCAACTCCCACAGGCCGATGTGGTCCATGGTCAGGCCGTGGCGCTTGAGCAGCTTGGGAATGGCGTACACCGGGCCGATGCCCATCTCGTCGGAATTGCAGCCGGCGACGGCCATGCCGCGATAGATCCCCAGTGGTTCCAGGCCACGCTTCTCGGCCATTTTGGCGCTCATCAACACCGAAGCCGATGCGCCGTCGGATAGCTGGGAGGCGTTGCCGGCGGTGATGAATCGACCCTTGTCGCTCCACTGACCGCCGGGCCATACCGGTTCCAGGGCGCTCAGGCTTTCGCGAGAAGTGTCGATGCGGTTGCATTCGTCGCGCAGCAAGGTGACGTTTTCATAGCTGGTTTCGCCGGTGGCCTTGTCGAACAGTGCCTTGCGGCTGGTCAGCGGCGCCAGTTCCCGGTCGAATCGCCCGGCGTTCTGAGCCTGCGCGGTACGCAGCTGGCTCTGGTAGCTGTATTCGTCCTGCTCGTCGCGGGAGATGCCGTAGCGCGCGGAGACGATCTCGGCGGTTTCGATCATCGGGATGTAAGCGTGCGGGTCCAGCTCGATCACCGAACCCGACTGGTTGCGATAGAGGTTCTTGTGCTTGTTCTGCACCAGGGATATCGACTCCAGGCCACCGGCCACGGCGATGTCGATTTCGTCGCACATGATGCCTTTGGCGGCCATGGCGATGCTCATCAGGCCCGACGAGCACTGGCGCTCGACCGCCATCCCGGCCACCGATGCCGGCAAGCCGCCGGCAATCGCGCACAGACGCCCCAGGTTATAGGACTGGGTGCCCTGCTGCGCCGCGGCGCCGATGATCACGTCGTCCACTTCACCCGGCTCGATGCTGGCACGGCGCACGGCTTCGCGCACCACGTGGCCACCCAGTTGCGGCGCTTCGGTGTCATTGAACGCACCACGAAAGGCTTTGCCGATCGGAGTGCGGGCGGTGGAAACGATGACGGCTTCTTTCATGCTGGATTCCTCGAAAATTCTATTGAAGGTCAAGCCGGGTAATAGCGACTGATGGTGTCGACCACGCACCCGGGACGTTCCTCGCCGTCGATTTCGACGCTGACGCGGATGGTCGCCTGCACGCCGCCCTTCACTTCCTCGACCGCGATCAATTGCGCACTGCCGCGCACCCGCGAGCCGACGCGCACCACCGAAGGAAAACGCACCCGCTCACAGCCGTAATTGACGCCCATCGCCAGGCCACGGACCTCGACGATCTGCGGCAGGAACAGATTGACCAGCGACAGGCTCAGGTAACCATGGGCAATGCAGGTGCCAAACGGGCCGCTGGCAGCCTTGACTGGATCGACGTGAATCCACTGGTGATCGCCAGTGGCGTCGGCGAACCGATCGATGCGGTCTTGTTCCAGCAACAGCCAGTCGCTGGCGCCGAGTGATTCGCCCACGGCATCGAACAAGGCCATCGGCGTGTCGAACATTCGTGGCATGGTCACGCCCTCTGGCTGGACACCGACAACACTTCGCCGGTCATGTAGGAGCTGTAGTCGCTGGCCAGGAACATCATCACGTTGGCCACTTCCCAGACTTCGGCGGCGCGGCCGAACGCTTCGTTGGCGGCCAGTTGATCGAGCACCGCCTGGGGCGCGGACTTGCGCAGGAAATCGTGCAGGGCAATGCTCGGGCTGACCGCGTTGATGCGGATGCCGTAGTCGGCGGCCTCGACCGCTGTGCAGCGGGTCAGCGCCATGACTCCGGCCTTGGCGGCGGCGTAGTGCGCCTGTTCTTTCTGCGCGCGCCAGCCCAGCACTGAGGCGTTGTTGACGATCACTCCGGCACGCCGCTCCATCATTTTCGGCAGCATGGCGCGGGTCATGCGCATGGTGCCGGTGAGCGTCACATCAATGACCCGATTCCACTCTTCATCGGCCATGTCCACCAGCAAGCGCGAGCCGCCGAGGCCCGCGTTGTTGATCAGCACATCCACGCCTTGCAAGTCACGTTCGGCGCAGGCGATCAGCTGCTGCACCTGGGCTTCGTCGGCAACGTTGCAGACCTGGCCGAACACCTGTTGCAGCCCGGTGGTTTCGCGGATTTTCAGCACCGCTTCGGCCAGCCGGCCTTCATGGATATCGCTGATCATCAGCGCGCGGCAGCCTTCTTCGGCGGCACGCACGGCGGCGGAAAAACCGATCCCGGCGCCTGCGGCGGCGGTGATCAGCACCGACTTGCCGCGCAGCAGGCCGCGACCTTCAACATATTGAGGTACAGACATGAACTCTCTCCTTTCAGGCGCGCGGACGCGGCTCTTTGGGCATGCCCAAGGCACGCTCGGCGATGATGTTGCGCTGGATTTCGTTGCTGCCGCCGTAGAGGGTGTCGGCGCGGCTGAACAGGTACAGCGACTGCAAACGGGTCAACTGGTAAGGCGCGGCTTCGAGCAATTCCGCCTCGGCGCCGAGGACGTCCATCGCCAACTTGCCGAGGCTGGCGTGCCAGTTCGACCAGAACAGCTTGTAGATGGTCGCCTCTTTGCGCAGTGAACCGTCCTGGCT
>NZ_MRCS01000025.1 GCF_002303925.1 Pseudomonas sp. ACN8 | reverse complement strand
TCAAGCACCATGCTGGCAGCATGCAGCTTGAATTCGCGGGTATAGACCTTTCTTTCGTTCATGGAACCTCCAAGTTGGCGAAATCATATCGCCCTTAAGAGGTGTCCGGAATTATTAGGCCAGTTCAAGCTCGCTCCTACAGGGAGCCGTGTGCGCCACATCACTATTGTGGGAGCCAGCCTGCTGGCGATGGCGGTGTATCAGTCCACGAAGATGTTGAAACTAATGGCCTCATCGCAAGCAGGCTCGCTCCTACAGGGAGCCGTGTGCGCCACATCACTATTGTGGGAGCCAGCCTGCTGGCGATGGCGGTGTATCAGTCCACGAAGATGTTGAAACTAATGGCCTCATCGCAAGCAGGCTCGCTACCACATTTGATTGTGTAAGCCGCAGAACCTGTGGGAGCGAGCTTGCTCGCGATGGGGCCGGCCGCCTCAACGCAAAATAATCAGCTGCCCCAAAACCTGATGCTGCTCAAACCCCAACACGCCCTGCAACGAGCTCAACACCGCCTGCAGGTTCCTGCTCGGAAAGCTGCCACTGACCCGGCGCGTCGCCAGTTCATCGTTGAGTATCACGATCCGACCGGGGTAATAGCGCGCCAAATCCTGCACCACATCCGCCAACGTCGCCCTGTAATAATTGAGCCAGCCCTGGCGCCAGGCCAATTGCGCTTCGCTGTCCACCCCGTGGAGTTTTTCCGCCGTGCCTTCACCGTAGGCCAGTTGCTGGCCGGCGGTGAGGATTTGCTGCTCGGCGTTTTGCTGCGCCGCCACGCCGACTCGACCGGACAGCACCGTCACCTGCGCACCGTGGGGCTGCAATCGAACTTCGAACTGCGTACCCAAGACCCGCGCCTGCCCTTTCTCGGCGTCCACCACAAACGGCTGGCCAGTGTGGGTGACGCTGAAAAAACCGGCGCCTCGACGCAGTTGCACTCGCCGCTCGCCGCGACTGAAATCCACGGCGATGGCGCTGTCGGCATCCAGTGTCACCTGCGACTGATCGACCAGGGTGACGGTGCGGATTTCCCCCGGTGCCGAGACGTAATCCGCCCCCAGGTCATCCATCCAGCGCATCGGCTGCCAGCCTGTGCCGACACTGATCATCAACAGCAGGCACGCAGCCATCGCCAGCGCCCCGGACCAGCGCCCGACCGTACTGCGCCGCGGCTTGTCCATGGCGTTGAGATAGCCCTGCAAGGCAAAAGCGTCTTCATTGGCGAGCGTACGCGCCGGCCCTTCGCTCAACTCCCACAGCACTTGCGCCTGGGCATAGGCTTCGGCATGGGCGGGGTCGGCCTGCAACCATTGGCTGAATGTCGCCTGGTCACCGCTGCTGGGCTGGTCATGCAACAAACTCAGCCAGGCCAGCGCGGCCTGCTCCTGAGCGGGCGTCGGAACGACGCGTTCGAAGTGGTTCACGGTGCTTTCCCTGGCGTACGCGGTTCGGGTTCCCGAAGGCTGGCCTTGCAGGCTTCGAGGGCGCGCATCATATGTTTTTCCACGGCACTTTGGGACAAGCCCATGGCCTTGGCGATCTCGGCGTACTTACGGCCGTGAATGCGATTGAGCAAAAAAATCTGCCGCGTGCGCTCCGGTAGCGCGCGCAACGCAGCTTCGACGTGGCGCAAATCGTTGCCCGCCTCCAGCGCCGCTTGCGGTCCGCTGCCATGACTGTCCGGTGGCTCGACCATCAAGCCTTCGCTGGCCCGGACCCGTGTGCCTTCACTGCGTAAATGGTCGATGGCGATGTTGCCGGCGCAGCGCAGCAGGTAGGTGCTGAGTTCCTCGACCTGAACCAGCGGCCGCCGCCAGAAACGCAGGAATAAATCCTGTACAAGGTCAGCCGCGGTCGCCCGGCAACCGACACGCCGACTCACCAGCGCCTCCATTTGCGAACGCTGGGAGAGAAACACCTGGAGAAAGTGCGCACGGTCGCCGCGATGTTGATCGCGCTCGATATCGTGGGGGTCGGGGGGCAGATTGATCATCGTTCATGTTTCGACCTGAAAACCGGTGAAGCCACGACAGCGTCAGGGGCCGGCAAGATCGCAATAGTAATGATAAATATTCTCACATGCAAAAGGATCGGGCGAAAACAAAACGGGCCTGCAATGCAGGCCCGTTTTCATGGGAAGGTAAAAAAGTGAATCAGGTGTCAGCCGTTAAGCGCTGCCTGTTCGTTCTCAAGAAACTCTTCTTCCAGCAGATGGTCGGCATGGGTGGCACTCTCGATGGGCACCACATTGGCTCGTTTACCGCGTAACTTGCCGAACATATGCTCCAGCGCATGTTCAAGTTTGGTGGCCGCTCCGTCGATCGCCTGCTCCATGGTGGAGGCTTTATGGGTGACGGAAACCGGTTGATGGCCTTTTGGCCGCGCCTCCAGCTGGCAGCGCATGTCGTGGGGACCCGGCTTGTCGCCGTTCTCGTCCCGCAGGTGAACCTCGACTCGTGTCAGGTCCTCTTCGTAGCGTTCGAGCGTGCTCTCAATGGTCGTACGTACCCACTCCTCCAGTCGTTTACTGCCTTGAATATGGTTATCGCTATTGACTTGGATTTGCATAGTTCATCCCTTATTTCAGCTAGCTCGCGAGAGGCCGGTCAGCTAAGCCCTTGGGCGTCATCACCGTGACCTCTTGCTTACACAATCGGTCTGTACGCTGAACAATTCAACCCCTGAAAAAAGATAAATATTCATACGCAAAAAAAGCCGGACAAGGAGCAAAAGCGCTGTTAATGTCGGGAGTTGGGTCGCCCTGCTCTTGCGTAATAATTGCTCACATTTGCCGCTCCCCCAACGGGTGCAAGCTGCGAAAAGCACCCGCCTCCTCCACCAACCAATCGTGCACCGCGCGCACACCCGGATGGCTTAATGCCCCCGGTGCGTAAAGCAGCATGTAGCGCTTGTGATTGGGCACCGCCAGGCCAAACGGCACGATCAAGGCACCACGCTCCAACTCATCATTGAGCAAGGTTCGGCGCGCAATCGCCACGCCCATGCCGGCGATGGCCGCTTCGATGGTCAGGTGATTGCGGTTGAACGTATGCCCGCGTCGCACATCCGCCCCCTCGAAGCCGATGGCGTTGAGGTAAAACTCCCATTCCGCGTACTCATAGCTGCCGCGCCAGGCGGTGATGTCGTGCAGCAAGGGAAAGTGCATCAGGTCTGCCGGACCGTGCAGCGGCGGACGACCACGCAACAGGCTCGGCGCGCACACCGGGAAAATCTGTTCATCCAGCAAGGCTGTGGATAACAGGCCCGGGTAGCTGCCGTCGTTCAGGTCGATCGCCAGGTCGAAGTCGCCTTCATGCAACGGCACGCTGCTGTCCTCGGCCACCAGGCGCAACTGGATGTCCGGAAAGCGCTGCTGCAAACGCGGCAGGCGCGGCGTCAGCCATTTGCTCAGGAACGACGGAATCGAACGCACCCGCAGAATCCCGCTGATCATGCCCGCATCCAGTCGTCGCAATTCCGCGTCGATGCTGCCAAAGGCCTCGTTGACGGTAATCGCCAGGCGCTGGCCCTCTGCGCTCAGCTCCACCCCGCGGGCGCGGCGGTGAAACAGACGAAAGCCCAGGCGCTCTTCCAGCTGGCGGATCTGCTGGCTGACGGCCCCCGGTGTGATGTGCAGCTCTTCGGCGCAACGGGTGAACGACAGGTGCCGAGCGGCACAGGCAAACACGTTCAGCCAGACATACGTCTGGGCGTGTAATTGACGGCTCATCGTTTAGTACCGCTAAAGGATGTCTTAGGAATTTTCGTTGGTCACACTGGATCGTGACAGGCAGTATCGCCCAAATTGCGCTTGTCCTACAGAAATGGCAGCGATTTCCCTTCCATTGCATGTACAGGCTTTAGCATGGCTATCAGTGTTTTCGATCTCTTCAAAGTCGGCATCGGCCCGTCCAGTTCCCATACCGTCGGTCCGATGCGCGCTGCCGCAACCTTTGCCCAAGCGTTGGTCGATCAGGGTTTTCTGGCTGACGTGCGACGCGTGGAAATCCGCCTCTACGGCTCTCTGTCAGCGACCGGTGTCGGCCACGCAACAGACCGCGCCTGCGTCATGGGCCTGATGGGCGAATGGCCCGATCGTATCGACCCCACCACCATCGACAGCCGCATTCACACCCTGCGTCAAACCGGTAAATTGTGCCTGGCAGGCGTTGTGGAAATTGCCTTCGACTGGCAACGCGATCTCCTGCTGCTAGACGAAAGCCTGCCCTATCACCCCAACGCCATGTCCCTGGCAGCTTTTGGCGAAACCGGCGAACTGTTCGAGCAGACCTACTACTCAGTGGGCGGCGGTTTCATCATCGAAGCGGCCGAAGCCGAATCCGGGATAGCACCGGCCGGCGATGTGGTGCTGCCTTACGATTTCTCCAGCGCCGCCGAACTGCTCAAGCTCTGCAACCAGCATGGGCTGCGGGTGAGCGAACTGATGATGGCCAACGAACGGGCATGGCGCAGTGACACAGAGATCCGCCAGGGCCTGTTGCATATCTGGTCGGTGATGCGTGAATGCGTCGAGCAGGGCTTGCGCCACGAAGGCATTCTGCCCGGCGGTCTGAATGTCCCGCGGCGAGCGGCGAAACTGCATCGCAGCCTGCAGGAAATCGGCAAGCCGAATGTCATTACGTCCACCTTATCGGCGATGGAATGGGTCAACCTGTACGCCCTTGCCGTGAACGAAGAGAACGCCGCCGGCGGGCGCATGGTCACGGCACCGACCAACGGGGCGGCGGGGATCATTCCGGCGGTGCTGCACTACTACATGAAGTTCAATGCCGATGCGTCTGACGATGATGTGGTCGCATTCTTCATGGGCGCCGCTGCGGTCGGCATCCTGTGCAAGAAAAACGCATCGATCTCCGGGGCCGAAGTCGGCTGCCAGGGCGAAGTCGGCTCCGCCTGCGCCATGGCCGCCGCCGGCCTGGCAGAGGTGCTTGGCGCCACCCCGGAGCAGCTGGAAAACGCCGCCGAAATCGGCCTGGAACACAACCTCGGCCTCACCTGCGACCCGGTTGGCGGACTGGTGCAAGTGCCGTGCATCGAGCGCAACGCGATCGCCGCGGTGAAGGCCATCAACGCCACGCAAATGGCCCTGCGTGGCGACGGCAAACACTTCATTTCCCTGGACCGGGTGATCCGCACCATGCGCGACACCGGCGCCGACATGCATGACAAATACAAAGAGACGTCTCGGGGCGGCTTGGCGGTGAACTGGGTGGAATGCTGATCGCTTTGGAGGCACGCCAGCCGTTATTGCCCCGAAACGTGCAGAAAACGCGGCCCCTGTAGGAGCGAGCCTGCTCGCGAAAAACCCACGGGCGCCGCGAACCATCTGGGTTTACGCGTTATCGTTGACGACCATCGCGAGCAAGCTCGCTCCTACAGAACTTGTTTTTTGTCCGACAATTTTGTCGGCATGCCCCTTGCTACATCCTGGTTGGAACAATGATGGCGAGATGGCCGGTGGTCAGGCATTGCGAACCAACCCGATCACGGCCGGTCAACAACTGCACGTTCAATCAGGCGGTGACGCATCATGGACAACCCTTTCCAGCTCATTACCGATGCCTTTGCAGCGGATTACCAGATCAACCTGAGCATTCAGGGCCTGGACGGCAGCATCATGCTGACCCTGTCCAACAGTGGGCACGTGGTGGCCAAGCGCATGATCAGCGCCGAACAACGCAATGACCCCGAGCGCCTGAAACGACTGGTGCAAAGCATTCAGTTCGGCATTGCCATCGAGCAGGGCCACAGCGCCGTGGCCGTCCTTGAATCCATGACCGATGGCGGCACGCACAGCCTGCCGCCACCCGCCAACGGCCGTCCCCGACCCGCCATGGGGCTTTAAAGCTCGCCCTTTTCTACCTCCGGATGTTCACTGGAGCCCGCACCTGTTTTGCGGTGTGGGTTCTCGATCTTCACCGAAGGAAATTGCGACGAAGCGTAACGCACCACCAGAATCGCAAACGCCAGCAGCAGAATCCCGCCGCACAGGTAGATGATCCCCAGGTCCGGCGGGTTGTGGTGCGAAACGTTGGAAATCAGCAGCCGCGTCAGCGCAGTGATCGCTACGTAGATCAGAAAGCGCACGGGCATGTGATTGGTCTTGAAGTAAATCCCGACCATCGCTCCCAGTTCCAGGTAGATGAACAGCAGCAAGATGTCATCGATCTTGATGTGCCCTTCTTCGATCATCCCGAGAAACTCCATCACCGCCGCCCACGCGGTCACCGCACCAATGGCGAACAGCGCCAGGTAGTGAAAGGTTTCGACGAACAGATTGCCCAGGGACTCGGCCAGTTCATGCACGTTCTGCCGCAGTTTTTCGGCCCAGTTGATTTTCACGATGCGGCTTCCTTAGGTCGATTCGACCGGATGATGCGGGTTGGACGTGACGGTTTTCCTGCATGCAGAAAAAAGGCCAGCCCATGATGGCGAGCCGCTCGGGATAACGCGCCGTGGCGTTTGGTCGCACCTGTGCAGCGCCTTGCCTGACAAATCCCGAATCCGGTCTACATTAAAAAGCCACTACCCAAAAGACAGGGTTTCGCTTATCCTTTAGCTGTATATAGATACAGTAGTCGAAATCGACAACCAATGTAAGGCATGTGAGGTGGTGAATGGCCGTCGAAGTGGTATACCGCAGCAGCCGAGATCTGGAGCGCTTGTTCATGGATAAAGCCGAAGCTGACCGTCATGACAAAATGCTCGAACTGGCCGAACTGCTGGCTGAAGTGTTGCAAAAAGCCGTTCCGTCCCTGACCGAGCAGCAGGTGGAAGAAGCCGGGATCTACATGGCGAAAAATCGCGATGTGTTTGCCAAGGCGTTCAAGAGCCAGCCGGACGCCCTGTCCGAACTGCTCAGCGCTCCGGTTGAAGTCGCACAACCTGCTGCAGCGGTCGAAGTTGCTGAGGCCGTTGAGCCGGTCACCCCGGCCAAACCTGCCAAGGCTCCCAAAGCCGCCAAGTAGGCAAAGTCCGAATTGAACAGGCCCTGAGTCGAATGGCTCAGGGCCTTTTTCATGCCTGTGGAAAACCCATCCGACTCACCGGTACAACACTTTCTCCGCCAACTCGTCGGCCACCCTTGCAGGGGAGCGTTTTTCCGCCTGGGCGTGGGCGAACACTTCGGTCAGGCGTGAGCTGATTTTCGACAGGTGCGCGGTGATGGTCGACAACTCTTCGCCGCGGTGCTTGAGCGACACGTAAATCAGCCCACCGGCGTTGATCACGTAATCCGGCGCATACAGGATGCCGCGGCGTTCCAGTTGGTCGGCGACATCCAGATGCGTCAGCTGATTGTTCGCCGAACCGGCCACCGCCGAGCAGCGCAGTTGCGTCACGGTATGGCTGTTGAGTACACCGCCCAGCCCGCAGGGCGCGAGGATGTCGCAAGGTGTGCTGAGCAGGGCGTCGTTGGCAATCGGATGGGCGCCGAGTTGCTCCATGGCCAGTTGCACCTTGCCGTGATCGATGTCACTGACCAACAGTTCGGCACCGGCGGCGTGCAACTGTTCGGCCAATGCGTACCCGACATTGCCCAGGCCCTGGATGGCCACGCGCAGGCCTTCGAGGTTGTCGCTGCCGAGCCGGGCCATGGCGGTGCTGCGGATGCCGGTGAACACTCCCATCGCCGCGTGTGGCGCGGGGTCGCCCGCCGAGGTGGTGCTGGTGACGTGCTGGGTCTGCTGGGCGATGCAATCCATGTCCGCCACTGAAGTACCGCTGTCGATGGCGGTGATGTAACGGCCTTCGAGCTGTTCGATGCAGCGTCCGAAGGCTTCGAATAGCGCTGCACGGTTTTCCACATGGGCCGGGCGCACGATCACCGCCACGCCGCCGCCCTGGGCCAGACCAGCCAGCGCAGCCTTGTAGCTCATGCCCTGAGCCAGGCGCACGGCATCCTCGACCGCCGACTCGTCGCTGGGGTAGGCAAGGTAACGACAACCACCCAAGGCAGGCCCCAGCCGGCTGTTATGAATGGCAATGACCGCCTTCAACCCGGTGACCGAGTCAACGCTCAGATGCAGCGATTCAAGGCGAGTGCTTTGCATGAGAGCGAACATCGTAAGGCTCCCGAATCACTTCTTGTAGTCGCCAGTATAGGCTTGCGCCCAAAAATTGCAGAAGCGCACCGGAATAAGCACGGCCCCGAAGCAGACTTTCGGAAATAACCTGTAGTTGCCCTTTTGCAGCACTGGACGAATGCTGGAGAGGGGGCTAAAACGAGGCATTGTCCGGAGATTTTGATGACCCCGCGCCAATCGTTCTTCGCCTGCCTGCAACGTTCACCGCCCGCGCTGTTCGAGGCGGCACTGTGGATTGCGGCCGAGCACGACAGTGAGGTGCAGCCGCAAGCACTGTTGGCCGATTTCCAGGTATTGCAACAACGGGTCAGTGGCGGCTTGCCGATGCTGCCGGTCAGTGAACTGGCCCAGCCGCTGCTGCGACGCATGAATGACCTTGGCTATGCCCAGGACGACTTCACACCCTTGCGCCCGCAAGTGGCACTGCTGGACAAAGTACTGGAGCGCCGACGAGGGCAGCCCTTGACGCTTGGGCTGATTGCGCTGGAGTTGGCCAGGGGCCTGGAGATTCCCATGGACGGAGTCAACTTCCCCGGGCATTTCCTGCTGCGGGTACCGGGCGCCGATCATTTGCTCGATCCCTGCGGCGGCCGTCGCCTTTATCCGAACGATTGTCGGGAGTTGTTGCAGCGCCAGTACGGACCGAACATGAAGCTCAGCGCCGAGCACCTGGCAACCGCCGACCCGGCGCAGATGCTGCAACGGCTGTCACGCAACCTGCGCCAGTTGTATCTGTCCCACGACGATTTCATCAATGCCTTGATCGACGCCGATCGCGTCCTGGAACTGGGCAACGCCACTGCCTCCGACTATCTTGCCCGGGCCAGCCTTTACCAACGGCTGGACTGCCCGAACGCCGAGCGTTTTGATCTGGAGCATGCGCTGCTGCTCAGCGACGACCCCATCCAGCGGATTCGCCTGACGGAACGGCTGGGGCATCTGCCGCCCAATTCCATCGTTCACTGATCACAAATCATTGTGGGAGCGAGCCTGCTCGCGAAGAGGGAGTGTCAGTCAAATCAATGTGACTGACACACCGCTATCGCGAGCAGGCTCGCTCCCACATTGGAATGGTGTGAGGCCTCAGGGCGTGTCTGGCTGGTTCGCCGGATGCGCCTTGATGAACGCCGGGTGCGTCGCCGCCAATGCCGCCACTCGCCGGATTCGCGGATAAGCCTCAAGAGAAACATTGAAACGCTCGGCCGCGTACAGCTGCGGGATCAGGTAGACGTCCGCCAGCCCAGGCTCTGGGCCGAAGCAGTAACCGTCATCACCGATCAACTGCTCCACCGTGGCCAGCCCCTGGCCGATCCAGTGGCCGATCCACTCCACCACTTGCGGCTCGTCGTGACCCGACTGGCGCAGCCGATTGAGCACGCTGACATTGTGCAGCGGGTGCACATCGCAGCCGATCACTGCCGCCACGCCGCGCTCGTGAGCACGGGCAGCCAGGTCTTTGGACAGCAGTGGCACCTGTGGATAACGTTCCTCCAGGTACTCGATGATCGCGGGAGACTGGATCAGCAACTCGCCTTCATCGGTGCGCAAGGCCGGCACGCGGCCTTGGGGGTTGATGCCCAGATAAGGTGGCTGACGATGCTCGCCGCCCTGGGGTGCGATCAGATTGACCGGCAAGGATTGATAATCCAGGCCCTTGAGCGCCAACGCGATACGCACCCGGTACGACGAAGTCGAACGGTAGTAGGTATAGAGTTCCATGCCCCGCTCCTGTTAGCGCGCCGGCAGCACTTTGCCACGGCATTCGCCGAAACCGATGGAAGCGAAACCGTCGCGGCGGCAGCGGCCGCGCAGGATGATTTCGTCACCGTCCTCAAGGAATTTACGCACCTCACCCGAGGCCAGTTCAATCGGCTTTTTTCCGCCTTCGGTGATTTCCAGCAGGCTGCCGAACTGACCGTTTTCCGGCCCCGACAAGGTACCCGAGCCGAACAAGTCACCGGCCTGCAATTGGCAACCATTGACGCTGTGGTGCGCGACCATTTGTGCCACGGTCCAGTACATGTGCCCGGTGTTGCTCAGGGTCAGGCGATGGGCTGGCAAGTTCTGTTCGCGCATGGCCTCGGTGAGCAGCAACACTTCCAGTTCGATGTCGAACGCGCCAGCGGCCTGGTCGCGCTTGTCGAGCAGGTACGGCAGCGGCTGCGGATCGCCTTGGGGACGCGCAGGCTGGGCACGACGGAACGGCTCCAGCGCTTCGGCGGTGACCACCCACGGCGAGATGCTGGTGATGAAGCTTTTCGACAGGAACGGCCCCAGCGGCTGGTATTCCCAGGCTTGGATGTCCCGTGCCGACCAGTCGTTGAGCAGGCAGAAACCGGCGATGTGATCGGCGGCGTCGCCAATGGCAATCGAGTCCCCCATGTCGTTGCCCTGTCCGATCCAGATGCCCAGCTCCAGTTCGTAGTCCAGGCGCGCGCAAGGGCCAAAGGTCGGCTCGGTTTGACCGGCCGGCAGCGTCTGGCCTTTCGGGCGGCGCACATCGGTACCGGACGGGCGAATGGTCGACGCGCGACCGTGATAGCCGATTGGCACGTACTTGTAGTTGGGCAGCAACGGGTTATCCGGTCGGAACAGTTTGCCGACGTTCTGCGCGTGCTCGATGCCGACGTAGAAGTCGGTGTAATCGTTGATTTTCGCCGGCAGGTGCATCTCGCAATCCGCCGCCAGCGGTAGCAGTTTTGCGCCCTGGGCTTCGATCTTGCCGTGCAGGGTGCTGCCTTCGGCGAACAGTTCCAGCAAACGCTCGCGCAACGCGACGCGAGCCTCGCGGCCCAGTTCGAAGAACGCATTCAGCTGGCCGCCACGGGTGGCCTCGACGGCAGCCTTCGCGGCGCCATCGAACAACCCGGCCTCAAGGGCCGCTTGCAGGTCAAAGATATGCTCGCCAATGGCCACGCCACTGCGCGGTGCCGAGCCGTTGAGGCTGAACACGCCCAGCGGCAGGTTTTGCAGGGGAAAATCCGCGTGGCCGTTGGCGGATGCAACCCAGCTGCGAGTGATGGAAGTCTGCGTCATGGGTTATCTCCGGGTCGGGTCGAAAGTGGCGGGCAGCGTAGCCCAGCAGGCGTCATAAGTGTTTTGCAGTTGCGGGCAATCGAGGGCGAAACGGCTTGGGCGCAACACCTGGCTGGTCTCGAACATGAACGCCATGGTGTTGTCGATTTTCGCCGGCTTGAGCTCCGCGTTGATCGCTTTGGTGCACGTCTCTCCATCGGGACCGTGGGCGCTCATGCAGCTGTGCAACGAAGCGCCGCCGGGCACAAAGCCTTCGGCCTTGGCGTCGTATTCGCCCTGGATCAATCCCATGTATTCGTTCATCAGGTTGCGATGGAACCACGGCGGACGGAAGGTTTTCTCGGCCACCATCCAGCGCGGCGGGAAGATCACGAAGTCGAGGTTTGCCAGGCCGTGAACGCTGGTCGGCGAGGTCAGCACAGTGAAGATCGACGGATCGGGGTGATCGAAACTGACGGTGCCGATGGTGTTGAAGCGGCGCAGGTCATATTTGTACGGCACGTTGTTACCGTGCCAGGCGACCACGTTGAGCGGTGAATGATTGAGCTCGCAGGCCCACAACTGGCCGAGGAATTTCTGCACCAGCGTGGTGGGTTGTTGCAGGTTTTCGTAGGCCGCCACCGGGGTGAGGAAATCTCGCGGATTGGCCAGGCCATTGCTGCCAATCGGCCCCAGGTCCGGCAGTCGCAGCGGCGCACCGTGGTTTTCGGCGACATAACCACGAGCTTGCGGGTCGAGCAGTTCAATGCGGAACTTAAGGCCGCGTGGCAGTACGGCAATCTCTAACGGCTCGAGTTCAAGCACGCCCAGTTCGGTGGCAATGCGCAGTCGCCCCCGTTCAGGCACCAGCAACATCTCACCGTCCGCATTGAAGAACACGCGTTCCATGGAACGGTTGGCGCGGTAGTTGTAGATGCTGATCCCGGCCGGTTTTTCCGCGCCCGAGTTGGCGGCCATGCTCACCAGGCCGTCGATGAAATCGGTCGGCTCGGTGGGAATGTCCAGCGGGTTCCAGCGCAGGCGGTTGGGGGTCACCTCACCCAGCGGGCCGCCGGCCAGTTGCCGGTCCAGTTTGACGAATGCCGGGTGATTGGCCGACGGCTGGATGCGGTACATCCAGGTGCGCCGCGCTTCGCTGCGCGCCATGGTGAACGCGGTGCCGGAGAACAGTTCGGTGTAAAGGCCGTACGGGGCTTTTTGCGGGGAGTTCTGGCCGACAGGCAGTGCGCCGGGCAACGCTTCGCTGCTGAATTCGTTGCCGAAGCCTGACAGGTAGGCCAGCGCTGGCGTCGTTGAATCGGGGTTCATGGAGCCTCCTGAACAGGGAGTCGGCAGTGGCCGCTCGCTCTGTTGCAGAGGTCGAGGCACGCCTGGGTTATTTTTATCGTAATTCGATTACGCATAACGTAATTTGATTGGTATTGACCGTCAAGCTATAAAGACGCCCATTCGTCCCGGGATCCCAGCCACCATGGAAAAAACCAGCGACAACAACGGTAAGCAGAAAGTCCGCTCGGCCGAGGTTGGCACCGACATCCTCAAGGCTCTGGCCGAGTTGTCGCCCTCGACTTCGCTGTCGCGCCTGGCCGAACACGTGCAGATGCCGGCGAGCAAGGTTCACCGCTATTTGCAGGCCCTGATCGCCAGCGGATTCGCCGAACAGAATGCCGCCACCAACCATTACGGCCTGGGCCGCGAAGCCTTGCGCGTAGGGTTGGCGGCACTCAACAGTATGGACGTGCTGAAAGTCGCCGCCCTGCCCTTGGCTGAACTGCGCGACGACTTGAACGAGACCTGTTTTCTGGCGGTGTGGGGCAATCAGGGCGCGACCGTGGTGCATATCGAACCGGCGGTGCGTGCAGTGACGGTGGTGACACAACTGGGCTCGGTGTTGCCATTGCTCAGTTCTTCGACGGGACTGGTGTTTGGCGCCTACTTGCCTGCCCGTGAAACCGTGGATCTGCGTGAACAGGAACTGCAAAACGCTACTGCCCACGCCTTGGCGGATGACCAGGCCTACGCAACGATGAGCGAACAGATCCGCCATCGGGGCCTGCATCATGTGCATGGACTGTTGATGCCCGGAGTGGATGCCTTGTCGGCGCCGGTGTTCAACGCCATGGGCAGGATCGCGGCAGTACTGACCGTGGTCGGGCCGACCTCGCTGTTCCATGCCGATGAAAACGGCCCGGCGGCACAGCGTTTGTTAGCCGCCACCCGTGCCGTGAGCTGGCGCATGGGCTTTGAACCCGGCTCATCGACAACCTGAACGCAGCGGCGATGATCAGGCGAGCAGGATCAGGCCCAACTTCTTGCCCATCGCCACCGCTTGCGTGCGACGTTCAACCCCCAATTTGCTATGGATTCTCCGGGCATGGGTTTTCACCGTATGCAGCGAAATGAATAGCTGCTCGGCAATTTGCTGATTGGAATTACCCTGGGCAATCAGGCCGAGCACTTCCAGCTCCCGACAACTCAGCAGGTTGGCATCAAGGGCGAGCGCGGTCACCGCCTCCTCCCCTTGTAAACGACAGATCAGGTTCGGCTGGCGCAAGTTCAAATCACGCAATGCCTGTTGCCCCTGACAACGCTTGACCAACGCCAGACCGGCCTCCAGTGCTGCGTGGGCCATGTCCGGCTTCCCCGTCAGGTCCGCCACTTCGCAGATGGCCAATTGCAGCTCCGTTTCCAGCACCAGCATGGCGTGTTGTTGCGCATGTTCGAGTAACGCCCTGAGTCTATCCAGTGGATGTTGCACCAGTTGCAGTTGAGTCTCGGCCAATACCAACTGGTATTCGATACGTGCAATCAGCTGCAGCGTGGCCGGCGGTGCCTGGCGCGCGTGGGTCCCGCGGTAATGTCGCAAGACCCGGGTCAGCGCTTCCCGGGCCAACTCCGGGCGCCCTTGTTGCAGCCAGAAATGACTGCTGATTTGCAGCAACACGCCGCGATACACCGTGTCGGGGATCTGCCGTTGCTGCATCAACCGTTCAGCCTCGCGCAGGCGATCAAACGCGTGGGCATAGTCGCGTTGATTGGCCGCCAGTTGCGCCTGCCCGAGAAACCCGTACAGCACATGCTTGTCCTGACCGTGAAGACAGTCATCAAGGCCCGCCTGGAAGCACTCACCGGCCAATTCATCCTGGCCCTGGCACAAGGCCAACCGTCCACGTCGCAGGGCGATTCGTCCCAGCAGCGGCGTCGGTCGATCAGCCTGCCGTCCGAGCATTTCATGGATGTCGGCCAGCAGTTGCCCGGCTCGCCGGGGGGCACCACGCTGCTCCAGCAACTGCGCATGATCGAGTTCGAGCAAGCCTTCAAACAGCAACGAGCCTTGTGCCCGTGCCAGGCACAGGGCGTCACGATTGAAGGTCTGGGCGGCATCGAGGTCGGCGTTGAGCAGCGCTTGCTGGGTCAACCCGGACAGACACAGTAATCGTGCAGGCCACGCCTCGGCGTCCAGCCCGTCCAGCGCCTCGATAAAATGCGCCCGTGCCGCCGGCTGGCGTCCCTGCAAATGCAGCAACCACCCCTGTTGCGCCTGCCACCGTGCCAGCAATTGCCGTTGCAAGCATGCCGTCGGTTGCGGGGCAAATCGGGACAACTGCCCAATGCAGGCGGCCGCCTGCTCGAATCGCCCGGCAAACAGCAACGCCGCGGTGATCAACCCCACCCGTTGTGGCGTGCCCAGGGTCAGCTGTTCACCCAGCTGCTCGTGCAGCTCGAGTAACCAGCTGACGTTCTGTCGCTTGAACAGATGCTCAAAACTGAAGTGTTGCATCAGGCTGACCGCGACTTCGTGTTCTTGCGCCAGCAATGCCTGCTCGAAGGCGCCCTGCCAGTCTTCCTCGGCGCTGAACCATTGGCACGCGCGGCGATGCCAGGATCGCCCGGCCGAGGTCGGCTCTTCACGCATCTCCCGGGCCAGTGGCTCGAAGATCCGCAACCACTCGACGGAGTCTTCCCAGGGTTCAATGAAGCAGCCCATATCCTGCAACACCTGCAGCCACTGCGCGCCCTCCCCCGGACCGAAAAGATGCTCGCACAGGCTGGCGTTGAAGCGTGGCAGATGCACCAACACCTTCCAGACCTCGACCAACTCCGATGGCAAGGTGTTGAACAACTCGTGTTGCAGATAATCGAGCAATGTTGCCGAACGCCCCTGCTCACCCGACCACGGACAACCATTGAGCAACGCGATACGTACGCCAGCGCACCAGCCACCGCTGCGCTGAACCATCCTTTTGGCGGTTTGTGCCGCCAGGGTCGGCTCGACATGACCGAGCAACTGTCTGACCTCGGCCTCGGTAAAGGCCAGCGTCCGGGCTTCGCACTCGTACAACTCATCATCGAGCAGCAGCCGCGGCCAGTTGCAGGGTGGTCGTCGACGGGAGCTCAGCCACCAGGTCAGCGCCGGGCTGGCGACGGCCAACAGGCGATCAAGCATCCGGTCGAGTTCCGGATTGGGTGCTCGGCTGTAATCATCGAGAAACAGCCAGGTCGGCGCCTGCAATCGGGCCAGATGCGCCAGCAGTCCGGGCTCATCCGTCGAGGGCAGACCCAGGGCTTGCGTCAGGCGCAACAAAAAATCGGCTGCACTCAACGACGCCCCCGCCAGCGGCAGCCAACAAACCCGAGTGTGCTCCGGCGCCCGCAGCAGGCATTCGGTGAGTAATGCGCTCTTGCCACTACCGGCCGGTGCGCAAAGCAATTTCACCCGCGCGGTCGAGACCAGCATGGGCTCGATCAGCCGCTCGCGGGACAGGTGATGGGACGACAGTCGGGGCAGGAAGCCAGGGCGGTCCAGACAGTGCGTCATTGCAGTCATTGTGATGCGCCTTTTTTATAATTCTGGCGCCACCCTAGCCCCCTCCCGAGCGCTTGTTGAAGAAGTATTCAACACACTGATCGACTGCTATAAAAAAGGTGACCGCAAAGTCACCCTTTTGTGTAGGAGCCTGTAGGAAACCTACCTGACCCCCGTACTACGCAAGGCTGCAGGCGTGTAGTCCCCCGCTTTCGCATCGATGTTGAATTCGAAGCTGCGCTTCTCCTCGTTCTTCATTCCCAGGGCGATATAGCGGCCGGCAATCAGGTCATACAGCGCTTCGACGGTATAGGCCGGGACCTGGTGATCGTAGTAGAACTGGGCATGCCCTTCGGCGACGCGCCAGAGCTGGCCCCGCCCGTCGTAGTGGTCGGCCAGCGCCACTTGCCAGCTGTCTTCGTCGATGTACATGTGGCGCTTGGCGTACACGTGCCGCTCGTTCGGCTTGACCGTGGCGACGACCTCCCAGACCCGGTGCAGCTCGTAGCGGGTCAGATCCTGATTGATGTGCCCGGCCTTGATCACATCGGTGTACTTGAGGTCGGGCGAGTCGAGCTTGTAGCTGTTGTAGGGGATGTACATCTCTTTTTTGCCGATCAGTTTCCAGTCGTAACGATCCGGTGCACCGGAAAACATATCGAAGTTGTCGGTGGTGCGCAGGCCGTCGGACGAGGTGCCGACGCCGTCATAAGCGACCTGGGGCGCACGCCGTACCCGGCGCTGGCCGGCGTTGTAGATCCAGGCCTTGCGCGGTTCCTTGACCTGGTCGAGGGTCTCGTGGACCAGCAACACGTTACCCGCCAGCCGCGCCGGCGCGGTCACTTCCTGCTTGAAGTAGTTGAGGACGTTATCGTCGCTGCCCGGTTTCAGATCGCTGAGCAACGACGGCACGGCGACCTCGTCCTTGAAGCGGATCACGGTGAAGTCGCCATTGGACTGCGGTGTCGCCTGGGTGACGGTGCGGCGCAGATTGCCGCCGTGGTAGCGAGTGACGTGGTTCCAGATCACTTCCACGCCATTCTTCGGAATCGGGAATGCGTAGTAGCGATTGCCGGTGAAGTTGGCCAGACCGTTACCGTCATTGATCGGTGTTACGTTCAGCGCGCTGCGTTTGGCCGACTCATAGATTTCGGCCGGTAACGCAACGGTGCGATGGGTGGGATAGACCGGAATTTTGTAGGTCTGCGGATAGCGCTTGAACATCGCGATCTGGCCGTCGGAGAGCTTGTCCTTGTACTTGTCGACGTTCGCCGCGGTGATCACGAACAGGGGCTTTTCGTTGGCGAAGGGGTCGGCCAGGAAACCTTTGCTGTCCACCGCGCCAGCGTTTTTCGGGATGCCGCCGGTCCAGGCCGGAATCGAGCCATCGGCATTGCCGGCCTTCTCGGCACCGAGCGGTGTAAGACTGGAGCCAAGCTTGCCGGCTTCTTCCGGCGACACCGCGGCCATCACGTTGGCGGCCAGCAGACTCAGGGCCAGAACGGTGCCCAATTGCAGAATCATCTTGCGCATTGAAATCATCCTTTTCAGCCAGATCAGAAGTTCACACCAAAGCTCAACGCCACGAAGTCACGGTCGGTGAGGACGTTGTAGTCGCCGCCGAAAAAGTCGGTGTAACTGAGGCTCGCGGTGTAGGTGTTGCGATAGTCCGCATCGACACCGAGGCTGATGGCCTTGGCGCCTTCGTTGAACAGACCGTTGGGGCCGAAGCCTGCGACGTCGTGTGACCACGAAAGGTTGGGCCTGACGTTGATCCCGGCGATGAGGTTGTTGTAGTCAAGGATGGCCCGGCCGCGATATCCCCATGAAGTCGAAGTCACGAAGCCGTCGGTATCGCCGCCGAAACCATACTGGCCATACACCGAGTCGCGGCCGTAACGCAGTTTGCTGCGCGACTCCAGACCACCGACCCGGACCACCGCCGCCTCACCCACCAGAGTCAGGCGATCCGCACCCGCGACCTGATCGATGAAGTGCGTCAGGGTGCTCTGGATCTGTGTCACTTCCTTGCGGCGATAACCTGTGTTGTCAGCCCCGGGTGACGTGGCGATGGGCGATGCCGCACCGCCCGCGATCGGATTGAGCATGGCCAGGGTCAGGTCATTGGTGTTGACCTGCACCGGAAGGTTGGGGCGGTAGCTGATTTCCCCGCTCCACGCGGTGCCGGTGGATAAGGTGGTGGCGAAGCTCGCGCCGTAGAGGCGGATGTCTTCCGGGTATTCGAGGTAATACTGGCCGCGACCGAGCATCACGCTTTGGGCCAGGCCCGAACCGCTACCGGGCGCGATACGGTTGGCGGTGGCAACGATCCCCGGAATGCTCGCCAGCGTACCGGGGCCGGCGGTGGTGGTCCCGACATTCGGCGAACGGCTGTGATAGTTCATAAAGTACAGGCCGTACTCGGTATCGTCCCCCAACCAGCGCAACGCCGTACCCCACTGTCCCGAATCCCGGGCATCGCGGTCACCGCCACGGGGGACGATCACCCCCTCCTTGCTGACCTCGAAGCCCTGGCCGAAGGCAGCCGCAATCGGCTGCAAGGGTGCAATGGCCGGGTTGGCCACGGTGTAACCCTTGTTGCAACCATCCGCCACCACATCGACACCAAAGAAAGTGCCGCAGTTATCGACGACCGTCTGGTCCCATTCCAGTTGATAGAAGCCTTCCACGGTCAACTTCTCCGTCAGGCCCTGGGAGGCGAACAGCATGTTGACCGGGATCAGGCCTTCCTTGATCTCGGCGCCAGGACGACGGAACGCGGACACGTCGACCGGATTGATGCTGTTGATCGAGTTGCCGATAAAGGTGCTCTCGCCCCAACTGACCACCTGCTTGCCGGCGCGGACCGTGCCCGGCAAATCGGCGAGGGAGTAATTGTGATAGACGAAAGCGTCGAGGATTTGTCCGCCTGAAGACTTGGCGCCTTCTTTGCGGTTGTGATCGCTGATGTCCTTGAATGGGCGACCTTCATCCTTGAGTTCAAAGTCGTACCAGTACTTGCCACGCACAAACGCACCGGTGTCGCCGTACTTCAGTTCGAGGTCGTGAATCCCCTTGAAGATCTTCGAGAAGGTTTCACCCTTCTTGAAATTCAATCGCCCGTCGTCGCCGGTCGAAGACTGGCCGGAACCGCCGTTGACGGCGCCTACCAGCGCGCTATCCGCATCACGCATGCCCCAGCTCGCGCCGACCGACAGCGAGGAGTCGAACGTCCCCTCGATTTCCCCGATATTGAACGAAATGGCCTGCGCCTGGGCGCAGCAACCCAAGGCGACCGCAGCCGCCAGCGCCTGTGGTGTGAAGATGGCGCGCATTGTTGTTTTTGTCATGCGTCTTCCCCGGTGAGTGACAGAAGGCCTCACCCTACTGCCGGGCATCGGGGTCGATAAGCGCACCAAGGAGGTATTCGTGGTGTACCTCTAAAGGATGACAGGCGCAGACGACGAGCAGCCGAATCCTGACTGTTGCCGGGGCTGCAACAGTGCATGTCCGTAATTGGTATTTTTCCCACGACACCAAGGGTCTATTCTTACCTGGCTGTCACGGTAAACCACCGCAGGCACCCTGTACCGGCCTGCGTCTTGACTGAAAGATTTCAGATGAATTGAAGATTCGGTTCATCGCCCCGTGTTCACTGACGTTGATTTGTAGCTCCTGATCCAACGTCTTACTTTGGCCGCTGCGTTTGCAGCGGCCTTTTTTATAGGCGATGGTTTACCGAAAATTAGTTACGAATCAAATCGTAACTACATATTCAACATCACCATCTTGTCAGGAACACCTATACACGTTTTCATCAGCACCAAAAACACTCTAACGACTTAAGATCCTTCGCAGCAGCCTTTCACTTTGCATTGGCCGCCGACTCCAATCTTGTTCATTACGAGTATTAATATGAAACCCATTATCTATGATAAGTATCGCTCAACTGCAGGCTTCAACAGCCGCGTACGCTTTCTGGTTCTGCACTACACCGCGGCCGACTTTGCCCATTCCGTCGAGTTATTGACCGGCCCGCAGGTCAGTTCTCACTATTTGATTCCAGACATTACCGACCCGAGTTATCTGAAAGCTGGTTACACGGAGCAGGAAGTATTCAACCTGGTAGATGAAAACGCTCGCGCCTGGCATGCAGGCGTGAGCCAGTGGGGCAGTCGCTCGTCGCTGAATGACACTTCCCTTGGCATTGAAATCGTCAACCTTGCAACGGACAATAATGGTGAGTTCTTTTTTCCGCCTTATCATCCCGAGCAGATTTCAGCGATTGAAGCGCTGGCTCTGAATATTCTGGCACGCTACCCAGATATCAACCCCACTAATGTTGTAGGTCACTCCGACATCTCGATCGGCAACAAAAGCGATCCCGGCCCGGAGTTTCCCTGGCATACACTTTACTTGAAGGGCGTTGGGGCTTGGTTTGATGAGTCGACCCGAGACAAGTATCTGATGCAATACGCAGCGTCCGGAATTCCGGCGCAGTGCGAATTATTGAGGTTATTTAAACGTTATGGCTACGATACATCCAACGCCTCAAACAAGGCTGGATTCAAAGCCCTTGTCCGCGCGTTTCAACTGCACTTTCGCCAGGATAATTACGATGGGGTAATAGACGCGCAGACCGCCGCAAACCTAGCTGCGTTGGTACATAAATACTTCCCTGAATCACCTATGTGATCCGTCATTGAAAAACTGACAAGAGCACATTGCGTGCCCTTGTCAGTGCTGTTAAATCGAATACTTCTGCAAATTCCCCATCATTTCCTTCAGCGCTTCGATATTGTCCTTCGGATGCGCCGCGCCTTCGAAGTCGCAAATCTGCTGCCAGTGCGCCGCCACGTCTTCCGGGGAGAAACCGGCCCGTGGATCGAACCCGATGCCTAGGCTGCGCTCCCAGCGGACCTTGCCCATCCAGCCGCCGCCGACTTCAAACAGACCGGAGGTTTCCTGGCAGTTCTCGCTGGCCAGGTACACCACCAGCGGACTGACCAGTTCCGGTTTGAGCTGTTCGAAGACTTGCGGCGGGATCAGGCCTTCGGTCATGCGCGTGCCGCCGGTGGGGGCAATGGCGTTGACCAGGATGTTGTTCTTGCGGCCTTCGATGGCCAGGGTGCGGGTCAGGCCATAGAGACCGAGCTTGGCCATGCCGTAGTTGGACTGGCCGAAGTTGCCATAGATGCCCGAAGTCGACGCGGTGAAAATCACCCGGCCGTAGTTTTGCTCGCGCATGTGCGGCCAGGCGGCGCGGGTGACTTTGTAGGCACCTTCGACGTGGACGCGGTAAACCAGGTCCCAGTCGGCGTCATCCATTTTGTGGAAGGTCTTGTCACGCAGGATCCCGGCGTTGTTGACCACAACGTCGACGCGACCGAAGACGTCCAGGGCATGCTGGACCAGTTTGTCACCGTCAGTGACCGAGTCGTGGTTGGCTTCGGCAATGCCGCCGGCCTCACGGATCTGCGCGACCACACGGTCGGCAGCCGAGGCATTGGCGCCTTCGCCCTGGGCCGAGCCGCCAAGATCGTTGACCAGCACTTTGGCGCCCTGTTTGGCGAACAGCAATGCATGCGTCCGTCCCAGGCCACCACCGGCTCCGGTGATGATCACGACTTTATCTTCGAAGCGCACAGACTCATTCATGGGGGGACTCCAGCAGGCCAGGGGACAGTGAGTCCGAGTTTCAGGCACGGCGCAGTGGGTCACAATGAATACGGGGGAGGCTGAATGGTGCGCGATAAGGCTGGGGGATGATGATCGCGTCGAACAGGATGACGCGATCCCACAGAAGCAGAACAGGTTCAACGCTGCGAATCAGGAACACGCCATTTTGCGCGGCGGCGACAGCAGTTGATCGCGAAACGCCAGATAGTGCTTGAGCACCTCGCAAGGGGCCTCGATCTGCGGGTAGTGGCCAATGTCGGGCAACACCACCGTGTCCGCATCCGGGATCAGCTCCCGATAACGCTCGACCATGTGCACGCCGGAGACCGGATCGACCCCGCCATCGATCACTCGCAGCGGCACTTCACCGCGTTGCATCGCACTCACCCAGCGGTCGCGCCAGACGCGTCGCTCCGGGATGTAGGTGATCAGTTTGTGCATGATCCGTGGCCCGCGCTGGCTTTCGACCAGGCTCCAGAAGTCATCCATCTGGCTTTCACTGGGACGGGTTTGCGGACCGAAAATTTGCCGAAAGCTTCTTACCAGACCATCACGACTGAAGGCGCGGCCAATCATCCAGCCCAAAGGGCTGAGCAAGAGCTTTTGCATCAGTACCGGGCGGTGGGTTTCCGCAAACAGCCCGCCGTTGAGAAACACGCAACTGGCCAGCTCCACCCGCGACTCGTAATGCCGGGCCAGCAGTTCCTGGGCCACGCTGTCGCCGTAATCGTGGGCGAGCAGGTGCACTGGTTGCTCGACATTCAGGTGTTCGAGCAGTGCCTGTTGCAGATCCGCTTGCTCCAGCAGGCTGTATTCGTGATTTACCGGTTTTGCCGAATCGCCGAAGCCCAGCATGTCGCAGGCGATCACGCGAAAGCGCTGGGCCAATGGCTGCCACAGGTAATGCCAGTCCCAACTGGCGGACGGAAAGCCGTGAATGAGCAACAACGGCTCACCCTGCCCTGCTGTCCAGTAACGGATGCTCTGGCTACGAAACACGAACGTCTGGCTGCGTCTGCGCCAGACACACAGGGGGATCTCGGCGAGTTCCATTAGAGTTTATAACCCGGGTCCAGTTTATCGAGTTTGCGCAGCAGCGCCGGCCAGGCCAGCGCTCCGCCCATTCCTTGAGCACTTCGGGTGACACCCGCGATCATGGCTTTGGCACCGGCCAGAATCTGCGGTTCGATGGTGATCAGTTCAGCGGCACCGTTTTGCGCCATGACCTGGATGTCGCAGGCACGCTGAAAGGTGAACATCATCAGGAACGTATCGGCGATGGTGCTGCCGCAGGTCAGCAGACCGTGGTTATGCAACATCAGGAAATTGTTTTCACCGAGGTCGGCCTGTAGCCGCTCTTTCTCTTCATGGTTGAGCGCCACGCCTTCATAGGCGTGGTAGGCCAGGCTGGAAAGCACGAACAACGACTGTTGGCTGATCGGCAGAACGCCCTGCTTCTGCGCCGACACCGCAACTCCCGAAGCCGTATGGGTATGGAGCACGCAGACGACATCGTGGCGGACTTCATGCACGGCACTGTGGATGGTGTAACCCGCCGGATTGATCTCGTAGGGACTGTCCATCAGCTTGTGGCCGGCCTGATCCACCTTGACCAGGCTTGACGCGGTCATTTCGTGAAACATCAACCCGAACGGGTTGATCAGGAAATCTTCGGTGCCGGGCACCTTGGCGGAGATATGGGTGAAGATCAGGTCATCCCAGCCATGTTGGGCGACCAGGCGATAACAGGCTGCCAGGTCGACGCGGGTCTGCCATTCGGCAGCACTGACCTGGTCTTTGACACTGGGTGGCGATTGGAAGGGAGCGACGGTCACGGCAAGAAGCCTCGGTGTTTTTATTATGGAGTGTTTCCTATGCTCACCGAGTCTAGTCAGCCCTTGTGGTTCGTGTAGTTGCATTGGCAGCCAGCTTGATGGCCCAGCGAGTCAGTCGCCCTGCTGCCCTGGATCCATGTCAAATGACCGGCGCCGGCAAAGGTCTGACAGGCACCTTTAAGCGCACTGTCAGAACCCTGACCGGCATGTGGGTCGGGGCAACGCTCAGTCGCGCAGTGCGCTGATCAGGTCCGCCAGCCAAGGCTCGGCGTCCGTCTCGGGGGTCACGCTCTCGCTGGCATCCAGGCGCAGCATCGGCAGTACTTCGCGGATGCCCAGCTCACCGAACAATTCGCGCATCTGCTCGCCGCCGCCACAAAAAGTATCGCCATAGCTCGCATCACCCAGCCCGATCACCGCGCCCGGCAAACCGCGCCAGGCCGCTGGCAATTGGTCACGAATGGTCGAATACAGCGGTTGCAGGTTGTCCGGCAGCTCACCCATGCCGGTGGTCGAGGTCACCGCCAGAAAGGCTTCGGGGCCAAACGCCAGGACGTCGGCGAGGGTCGCACGGGGGTTGTGCCAGGTTTCGAACCCGGCGGCTTTCAACAGGCTGGCGGCGTGGCGGGCAACTTCTTCGGCCGTGCCGTACACCGAGCCGGAAATGATGGCGACTTTCATCAATCTGATCCTGAATCCGAGTAAAAGACCGGGATATTAACAGCACGGTCGTGATAGTTCTTTTAGAATGCAATCGACAATCAATCAGGAAAGGATACTCCGATGATTAATGCACAACTGCTGCAAATGGTAATCAACGCCTCCAATGACGGTATCGTGATTGCCGAAAAGGAAGGCGAACAGGACAAGATCCTCATTTACGTCAACCCCGCGTTCGAACGCCTGACGGGGTACTCCAGTGAAGAAATCCTCTATCAGGATTGTCGCTTCCTGCAGTCGGGGGACCGCGATCAGCAAGCCCTGCCGTTGATTCGCGATGCATTGAACCGCGAAGGATCCTGCCGGGAAATACTGCGCAACTACCGCAAGGACGGCACACCGTTCTGGAACGAGCTGTCCCTTTCAACGGTAAAAAATCCGGCGGACGGACAAACCTATTTTGTCGGTGTGCAGAAAGACGTCACCATACAGGTCAAGGCGCAACAGCGCGTGGCACAGCTGGAGGCGCAGTTGGCTGAACTCCAGGCCGAGCTTGCCGCGCTCAAGGCGACGAACGGCGAAAACGAAACCCGGAATTAATGGTCAGTAACTACAATCACCAATAACTTTGTAACTATACCTTTCGAGCTGGCCATGCAACGCGATGCGCTCCTGACCCAGGATGAGCTGGATTTCATCCAGACCATGCAACACAACCCGCAACTCAATGTGCGGGACGCGACGTCGAGCCTGCTCGTCAACGGCGGGTCGCAGATCCGTGACCTGCTCACCCGCCTGGCGGCCCATGAGCAGGTCACCATTCAAGCCAGCTTCGAAAACCAGCAAATGACCTTCCCCCTGCACCTGGTGGAAGACGAGTTCCATGCGCTGCATTTGCGTCTCGGCGTACCGAGCATCTATGAAGACGGGCCGATGGTCCGGCCTTGGCGCTTGGTACTGGACGAACCGGTAGCCCTGGAAAACGCCAAGGGTCAACCCGGCACCCTGTGGGTACACGAAGTGTCGTGCAAAGGGGTTTTGCTGGAAGCTCGCAACAAGACCAAACCGCCGAAGCATTTCGCCTTGTGGTTCAGTCCTTCAGGCTATGAGCGGATAGCCTTGCGCGGCACCTTCGAGAAAGAAAACGAAAAGGGCTTCTACGCCTATCAACTGAACCAGAGCGATACGGACGAAACCGAGCGTCTGCGCCAGTTCATCCTGCAACAGCATCGTTTGACTCATCCAACGCTGCATCTCTGAACTTCAAGTATCCAGAGTACCCGCCAGGAACTGCTTCAGACGCTGGCTCATGACCTCCCCTTCACTGCCCAGGCAACCGATCGATGACCCGGCCAGGCTTTCCTGTGCCAGGTCAGAAGCATCGCCGGCCAACAACAACCGACACTCCAGACTCATGGCCAGGCGATTCATGCGCCGCGGCAACTCGGGAGCCGGCACGTGATTGGAAAACAGCACCAGTGCCAAGGGCTTGATCCTTTCACACATCAGCACCAATTCCTCGAATGGCTGGCCCATGTTCAGTACGCGAACGGCCGATGGCCCGGAACTCAGGAACAGGGCGGCGACCAGCAGTTCCAGTTCCCGGCAATTGCCATCCAGGGCACAGATGACCACGCGGCGCGGCTGTTTTTCGCGCATCAACAACAGACGCTGCACCACCCGGGAACGCAGAAAACCATCCAGGAACAGCCACTCGCTGGTTCCACCGAACTGGTCCTGGCGTTGCAATAATTGTTTCCAGATGGGGATCAGAATGTCCTGGAACACCACTGGCAAGGAATAACTGGAAAAGATTTGCCCGTAGACCTGCTCCAGCCGAATGTCGTCAAACCCGTTGACCGCAGCAAGCACCTGCTGCCGCCACTGCGCGTAATCGGCTTCCACAAGGCTGTTGGGGATGATGTGCGACAACGGCTGGAGCGGCTCGGCCCTGGCCAGGAGCTTGCCGATCTTGCTGACGGCAACCCCACGCTCGATCCAGCCGAGGATACTTTGGACACGCTCGATATCGGACATCGAATACAGGCGATGCCCACTATCGGTGCGTGTGGGAACAATCAGGCCATATCGTCGCTCCCAGGCTCGAAGCGTGACCGGATTGACACCTGTCAGTCGCGCCACCTCGCGAATGGGGAAGAGTTCTTCCTGTTCGAGAGCGACGGCCTGCGTGGAGCCTGAAGCGACGTCTGTAATTACGGGCATCCTGTTGAAACATCTCTGTATCGTCCGAGCTTTATTCTAACGCCCCTACCCCGTAAAGTTTCCGTAAAAAATCGATACCGCGAATGAGCGGATAAACGTCACACACACCACGGGCGGAATCAGGAATAATCCTTGCTTGTTTCGAGTCACAGCCCACCACCCCAGCGCTGTGCCTGGCGAAGTTCCTATCCGGAGCGACGCAAATGCCTTACGGAGATACACAATGTCTACCCCTCCCGTCACGCTGATGGTTGCTCGCCGCGTTGCCAATGGACGTTACCAGGACCTGATTGCCTGGCTGCGCGAAGGCGAACAACTGGCCACCGATTTTCCCGGTTATCTCGGCTCCGGTGTGCTCGCTCCACCGCCCGAGGACGACGAATTCCAGATCATTTTCCGCTTCGCCGACGAGCAGACCCTGCACGCCTGGGAGCATTCGGCCTCGCGCACTGCCTGGCTGGCACGTGGCAGCGACCTGTTCGCCAACCCGACAGAGCACCGGGTCAGCGGCATCGAGGGCTGGTTCGGCGCCGTCGGTCAACGCCCGCCGCGCTGGAAGCAGGCCGTGGCGATCTGGCTGGCGTTCTTTCCGGTCTCGCTGCTGTTCAACTTTGTGCTGGGGCCGCTGATGAGTGACATGAGCCTGCTGCCGCGGGTGTTCATCAGCACACTGTGCCTGACACCGCTGATGGTGTATTTGTTCATTCCCCTGTCGACCCGCCTGCTGGCCGGCTGGCTGAACAGCACGCCGATACGCCCATTGCGTGCCGAACCCTCCACTCAGAATCATTGATCCCACAGTTGTTTCCCTCGCAATAGGTAGAGCGCTCCCGTCGCTGGTATAGTTTTGCTCTCACCGCGATGCGAGCCGTTCATGACTTCTTCCGCAGCCCCTGTCCTCATTACCGGTGCCGGCCAGCGTGTCGGCCTGCACTGTGCCCGGCGATTGCTGGAAGATGGCCATCGGGTGATTTTCAGCTACCGCAGCGAGCGCCCCGGCGTACAAGCCTTGCGCGACTTGGGGGCCACCGCGGTGTTCGCGGACTTCGCCAGCGAGGCCGGGATCCTCGCCTTCATCAGCGAACTGAAAACCCACACCGACTGTCTGCGGGCGATTGTCCACAATGCCTCCGAATGGTTGGCCGAAACCCCGGAGACCGACGCCGCGGCATTCACCCGCATGTTCAGCGTGCACATGCTGGCGCCCTACCTGATCAACCTGCATTGCGCCGACCTGCTGCAACGCTCGAGCCCCGCCGACATCGTGCACATCAGCGATGACGTGACACGCAAGGGCAGCAGCAAGCACATCGGCTATTGCGCGAGCAAAGCCGGACTCGACAGCCTGACCCTGTCCTTTGCCGCCAGGTATGCGCCGGCGATCAAGGTCAACGGGATCGCGCCGGCCCTGCTACTGTTCAACCCTGAGGACGACGCGGCCTACCGTGCCAAGGCGCTGGCCAAGTCCGCGCTGGGCATTGAACCCGGCTGCGAAGTGATCTACCAGAGCCTGCGCTATCTGCTCGACAACCCTTATGTCACCGGCACCACCCTGACCGTCAACGGCGGAAGGCACATCAAATAAGTGTCCCGCGAGGATTTTCCATGACGTTATCGCTGCCCCAGAACGCCTTATCCCAGAGCTACCGAGAGATCCTCATCGGTCTCGGTGAAAACCCCGACCGCGAAGGATTGCTCGATACGCCGACGCGCGCAGCCAAAGCCATGCAGTACCTTTGCCATGGTTATGAGCAAAGTGTCGAAGAAATCGTCAATGGCGCGCTGTTCGCCTCCGACAACGATGAAATGGTGATCGTCGACAACATCGAGCTGTACTCGCTTTGCGAACACCACATCCTGCCCTTCATCGGCAAGGCGCATGTGGCTTATATTCCAACCGGCAAGGTGCTGGGCCTGTCGAAGATCGCGCGGCTGGTGGACATGTTCGCCCGGCGCCTGCAGATCCAGGAAAACCTCACCCGGCAAATCGCCGACGCGGTGCAGCAAGTGACCGGCGCGGCAGGCGTCGCAGTGGTCATCGAGGCGCAGCACATGTGCATGATGATGCGCGGCGTCGAGAAACAGAATTCGACCATGAACACCTCGGTGATGCTCGGCGCCTTCCGCGAGTCGAGCAACACCCGCCAGGAGTTCCTGCAATTGATTGGACGGAGCAAGTAGCAATGCCACAACTTCAGCCAGGCATGGCACGCATCCGGGTCAAAGACCTGTGCCTGCGTACCTTCATCGGCATCAACGAGGATGAAATCCTCAACAAGCAGGATGTGCTGATCAACCTCACCATTCTGTACGCAGCCCAGCAAGCGGTACGGGACAACGACATCGATCACGCGTTGAACTACCGGACCATTACCAAGGCGATCATCGCCCATGTGGAAGGCAACCGCTTTGCGCTGCTCGAACGCCTGACCCAGGAAATTCTCGACCTGGTGATGGCCAACGCATCGGTGCTGTACGCAGAGGTCGAGGTCGACAAGCCCCACGCGCTGCGATTCGCCGAGTCGGTATCGATTACGCTTGCAGCGAGCCGCTAGCTTCAAGCCACAAGCGCCAGGCTGTAAACTTGCAGCCACCGCCATCCAACTTGCAGCTTCAAGCGTGCCGTTTGAAGCTGACTCGCAGAGACCGCCATGACCGATCAACAACGCCTGGAACTCGAAGCCGCCGCCTTTCGCCGGCTGGTGGCCCACCTGGACAGCCGCAAGGATGTGCAGAACATCGACCTGATGAACCTCTCGGGTTTTTGCCGCAACTGCCTGTCCAAGTGGTACAAGGCGGCGGCCGACGACCGCCAGATCGAAGTCAGCCTCGACGAAGCCCGCGAAGTGGTTTACGGCATGCCGTACGCCGAATGGAAAGCCCAATATCAGCAAGAAGCCAGCGCCGACCAGCAAGCGGCGTTCGCCAAAGGAAAACCCAATGAGTGATTTGAACACCCTGCGCACCAGCCTCAAAAGCGGCGAACACGCCTTCGCCGACACCCTGGCCTTCATCGCCGCCGGTTACGACTATCAGCCTCAGGCCTTCAACAACGGTGGTGTGGAAAACGCGGCCGGGCAAAACGAAGGCTCGTGCAAGACCCTGGGCCTGGCGCTGCTCGAAGGCTTGAGCGATGAAGAAGCCCTGCTGGCTTTTGGCGAGCATTACCGTTCGGTAGTCGCGACTCATGAAGGTAACGACCATGGCAATATCCGCGCATTGATCGCCCATGGCCTGGCGGGTGTGAAGTTCGCTCAGCAACCACTGACTCGCCGCTGACTCAAATTGTAGGAGCGAGCCTGCTCGCGATGAACCTGAGAGCGCTGCGGGGCATCAGGCACCCCGTGTTATCGTTCACTACCATCGCGAGCAGGCTCGCTCCTACAGACGATCGACAGCACATCCTGACTTTTAAGATTGACCCGGCAACTTTATTTCGTTTGCCGGGTACCGCTGCTCACGGCTTAGATAAAAAGAAGTCCTCCTTCTTCCGAGCCGATCCTCCATGCGCAGCGAAACCATCAGCCAGTCGATCAACATCGTTCACCCTGTCACGCTCAGCCACGGCAAGAATGCCGAGGTCTGGGACACCGATGGCCAGCGCTATATCGACTTTGTCGGTGGCATCGGCGTACTCAACCTCGGCCATTGCCATCCGCGCATCGTCGAGGCCATTCGCGAACAAGCCACCCGGCTGACCCACTACGCGTTCAACGCGGCCCCCCATGTGCCTTACCTCGAGCTGATGGATCGCCTCAGTGCGTTCATGCCGGTGGGTTACCCGGTCAGCGGCATGCTCACCAACAGCGGCGCGGAAGCCGCGGAAAACGCCCTGAAGATCGTCCGTGGCGCCACCGGGCGCACCGCTGTGGTTGCCTTTGACGGCGCCTTCCACGGCCGCACACTGGCCACCCTCAACCTCAATGGAAAAGTCGCGCCGTACAAACAAAAAGTCGGCGTGCTGCCGGGGCCGGTGTTTCACCTGCCCTTCCCCAGCCAGGACAACGGCGTCACCTGTGCCGAGGCCCTCAAAGCCATGGAGCGCCTGTTCAGCGTCGAGATCGATGTCGAAGATGTCGCCTGCTTTATCGTCGAACCGGTGCAGGGCGAAGCAGGCTTTCTGGCCATGGAGGCCGAGTTCGCCCAAGCGCTGCGCAAGTTCTGCGACGACAAGGGCATTGTGCTGATCGCCGATGAAATCCAGTCCGGTTTCGGTCGAACCGGCCAGCGCTTCGCGTTCCCGCGGCTGGGCATCGAACCCGACCTGATCCTGCTCGGCAAAAGCATCGCCGGAGGTGTGCCGCTGGGTGCGGTGGTCGGGCGCAAGTCGCTGCTGGACAACTTGCCCAAGGGCGGACTCGGTGGCACCTATTCCGGCAATCCCATCGCTTGCGCAGCCGCATTGGCGACGCTGGACGAAATGACCGATGCCAACCTGCATGCCTGGGGCGCCCAACAGGAAGAAGCGATTGTCGGCCGCCATGCAACCTGGCGTGCGAACAACCTGACGCCGTACCTGGGACGCCTGACCGGCGTCGGCGCCATGCGTGGTATCGAGTTGATCAATGCCGATGGCTCGCCCGCCCCGGCACAATTGACCCAACTGCTGACCCTGGCGCGGGATGCAGGTTTGCTGTTGATGCCTAGCGGCAAGTCGCGGCACATCATCCGCTTGCTGGCGCCGTTGACCATTGAGGCTGCGGTGTTGGAGGAAGGGTTGGATATTCTTGAAGCCTGCCTTGCAAAACTGACCTGAACACAATTCCTGTAGGAGCGAGCCTGCTCGCGATGGCGATTTTTCATTCAACATTGATGTCGACTGAATCACCGTAATCGCGAGCAGGCTCGCTCCTACAGGGGTTGATGAATCAATCGCGGGCACAAAAAAACCGGCCGAAGCCGGTTTTCTTATTTCAACAACAGCAAAATCAAGCGTTCTGCAGATCGTCGAGGTAACGCTCGGCATCCAGTGCCGCCATGCAACCGGCGCCAGCGGAGGTGATGGCCTGACGGTACACGTGGTCAGCCACGTCACCGGCGGCGAAGATACCTTCGAGGCTGGTGGCAGTGGCGTTGCCGTCACGGCCGCCCTGCACCACCAGGTAACCGTCTTTCAGGGTCAACTGACCTTCGAACAGCGAAGTGTTCGGGGTGTGGCCGATGGCGATGAACACACCATCGACTTTCACTTCGTCGAAGCTGCCGTCGTTGTTCTTCAGGCGGGCACCGGTCACGCCCATGTTGTCGCCCAGCACTTCGTCCAGGGTCGCGTTCAGTTTCAGCTCGATCTTGCCTTCGGCCACACGGGCGTTCAGCTTGTCGATCAGGATCTTCTCGGCGCGGAAGGTTTCGCGACGGTGGATCAGGGTCACCTTGCTGGCGATGTTGGCCAGGTACAGGGCTTCTTCAACAGCGGTGTTGCCGCCGCCGACCACAGCCACAGGCTTGTTGCGGTAGAAGAAACCGTCGCAGGTCGCGCAGGCCGAAACACCTTTGCCCATGAACGCTTCTTCCGATGGCAGGCCCAGGTAACGAGCGCTGGCGCCGGTGGCGATGATCAGGGCATCGCAAGTGTAAGTCGCGCTGTCGCCGGTCAGGGTGTATGGCTTGGCAGCGAAATCCACGGCATTGATGTGATCGAACACGATCTCGGTTTCAAAGCGCTCGGCGTGCTCGCGCATCCGCTCCATCAGCGCCGGGCCGGTCAGGCCGTGGACGTCGCCCGGCCAGTTGTCGACTTCGGTGGTGGTGGTCAGTTGACCGCCGGCCTGCATGCCGGTGATCAGCAGTGGCTTGAGGTTGGCACGGGCGGCATAGACTGCGGCGCTGTAACCGGCAGGGCCGGAACCGAGAATAATCACTCGCGAATGACGGACTTCAGACATGACCTGCTCCTGTTGACCGGCCCGGAATACCTGGCGCGGAACGCCGGATTGCCGGCTGGAATAAAAAAGAACGGTTGTAAGCACTTGGGGAAGGCTTGAACCCGACCGTCCTGTAAAAAGATTGGGTACAACATATCGAGGGGGCGAAGATTAAGGAAATACGGTTTAACAATCCAGCTCATAGGTGGTCTCTATGCCATCTGGCCGACGATATCGACGTCTTTGTTACAGTGAATGTCGATACCGCCATCGCGCTTTCGCCTGTGAGGCAAAGCCGGTAAGGTCGGCGCGATTCCCCTCTGCCCGGAGCCTCTTATGCCCGCCCCTGTTCTGTCCGGCCCGCAATACCTGCGCGAAGGCCTCAAGCTGGTGCTGAGCCCCAGCTTGCGCTTGTTTGTGCTGTTGCCGCTGGCGATCAACCTGGTGCTGTTCGTCGGATTGATCTATCTGGCTGGTCATCAATTCAGCCTGTGGGTCGACACCTTGATGCCGTCCCTACCTGACTGGCTGAGTTTTCTCAGCTACATCCTCTGGCCGCTGTTCGTGGTCCTCGTCGTGTTGATGGTGTTCTTCTCCTTCACCATGCTCGCCAACGTCATTGCTGCGCCATTCAACGGCTTCCTCGCGGAGAAAGTCGAAGTGGTGGTGCGCGGCACCGATGACTTCCCGGCCTTCAGCTGGGGCGAGTTGATTGCGATGGTCCCGCGCACCCTGGCCCGGGAGATGCGCAAGCTCGGCTACTTTCTGCCCCGGGCAGTCGGGCTGTTCATCCTTTCGTTCATCCCGGTGGTGAATATCATCGCCGCGCCGCTGTGGCTGTTGTTCGGGGTGTGGATGATGGCAATCCAGTACATCGACTACCCGGCGGACAACCACAAGCTGGGCTGGAATGAAATGCTCGCCTGGCTGCGCCAGAAGCGCTGGCAGAGCATGAGCTTCGGCGGCAGCGTGTACCTGGTGCTGCTGATCCCGGTGGTCAACATCCTGATGATGCCGGCGGCCGTGGCGGGCGCTACGCTGTTCTGGGTGCGTGAACGTGGGGCGGAAAACCTGGTGGCGCAGCGCTAAGTCACAAATCAATCATCCCAGCGTCACACTGACGACATGGCCCCCGTCGACACTGGGGTCATGACGACAGCTCTGCATATCACCCTGATCACCGAAACCTTCCCACCGGAAATCAACGGCGTGGCCAATACCCTGGGTCGCTTGTGCGACGGATTGCGCGCGCGCGGGCATCAAGTGGAACTGGTGCGACCGCGTCAGGGTTGCGACCAGCAACTGGGCAGCGATGATGAATTGCTGCTGTGCCGCGGCTGGCCGCTACCGGGCTATCCCGGCCTGCAATGGGGTCAGTCGTCGATGCACAAACTGCTGCGGCGCTGGACGCGTCACCGTCCGGACGTGCTCTACATCGCCACCGAGGGTCCACTGGGCTTGTCGGCCTTGCGTGCGGCGCGGCGACTGGGGATTTCCGTGGTCAGCGGTTTTCACACCAACTTCCAGCAGTACTCCAACCAGTACGGGCTGGGTTTGCTCACGCGCCTGCTGACTCACTACCTGCGCTGGTTCCACAACCGCTCGACCATGACCCTGGTGCCCAGCGTCAGTCAGCGCCTGGAACTGGAGCGACGTCAGTTCGAGCGACTGGCGTTGCTGTCCCGTGGGGTCGACAGCGAATTGTTTCACCCGGCCAAACGCTTGAATGCCCTGCGCGAGCAATGGGGACTGGCCGAGGCAGACATCGCCGTCATTCATGTCGGACGCCTGGCCCCGGAAAAGAATCTCGGCCTGCTCAAGCGCACCTTCAATGCCCTCAAGGCGAGTTATCCCCAGCGCAAGCTGAAACTGATCGTGGTGGGCGACGGCCCGCAGCGCCAGGCACTGGAAAACGAAATGCCCGAGGCGATTTTCTGCGGCACCCAACGGGGTGAAGCCCTGGCGTGTCACTACGCCTCGGGCGACGTGTTTCTGTTTCCGAGCCTGACCGAAACCTTCGGCAATGTGGTGCTTGAAGCACTCGCCTCGGGGCTCGGTGTGGTGGCCTACGACCAGGCGGCAGCCGCCCAGCATATTCGCCATGGCTACAACGGCGTGCTGGCGATGCCGGGGGATGAAGAAGCGTTCTGCGATGCAGCGGCATGGCTGCTGGAGGAGCGGGAAGCCTTGCGCAATGTGCGTCTCAATGCGCGCCAGCATGCCAGTCGCCAAGGGTGGGCGACGATCATCGAGCAGTTCGAGGGGCAGTTGCGCGGGGCGTGTGCGGGGGAGATGGTGGTGCCGAATGCGCCGACCTTGCCCTGATTTTTTGCTGACTTAGAGGCCCTCATCGCTAGCAGGCTAGCTCCCACATTAGACCGCATTGCCTCAGGTGGAACGCGGTTAACTGTGGGAGCCAGCCTGCTGGCGATGGGGCTTGATCAGGCTTAAACCAGTGTCATCAACGCCTCACGACTGAACGGCAGAATGTCTTCCTCACGGCCGTCGCGCACTTTCTGTGCCCAGTCCGGGTCCACCAGCAGCGCGCGACCAACGGCCACCAGGTCGAACTCGTCGTTGTTCAGGCGCTCCAGCAGCTTTTCCAGGCTGGCCGGCTGCGCGACCTTATCGGTGTTGACCATGAACTGCAGGAACTCGCCGTCCAGGCCGACGCTGCCCACGGTGATGGTTGGCTTGCCGGTGAGTTGGCGGGTCCAGCCGGCCAGGTTCAGCTCGGAACCGTCGAACTCCGGTTCCCAGAAGCGGCGGGTCGAGCAGTGGAAAATATCCACGCCCGCGTCAGCCAACGGCTTGAGGAACTCGCCCAAGGCTTCCGGGGTTTGCACCAGACGTGCGGTGTAGTCCTGCTGCTTCCACTGGGAGAAGCGGAAGATGATCGGGAAACCTTCACCGACCGCCGCACGCACGGCCTGAATCAATTCAATGGCAAAACGCGAACGGTTGGCCAGGCTGCCGCCGTAATCGTCCGTACGCTGGTTGCTGCCTTCCCAGAAGAACTGGTCCACCAGATAACCGTGGGCACCGTGGATTTCCACGCCGTCCATGCCGATGCTCTGGGCATCCCTGGCGGCCTGGGCGAACGCGGCGATCACGTCCTGGATGTCTTGTCTGGTCATGCCGTGCACCACAACCTGACCTTCCTTCAGTTTTTCCGACGGGCCATAACCCGGCACGCTGGCGTCCGGCTCGGTGCCGATACGGCGCACACTGCCCACGTGCCACAGCTGCGGAACGATCTTGCCGCCTTCGGCGTGAACGGCGTCGACAACTTTCTTCCAGCCGGCCAGGGCCGCTTCACCGTAGAAATGCGGAACGTTCGGATAACCGTTGGACGCCTTGTGACCGACGGTGGTGCCTTCGGTGATGATCAGGCCGACGCCCGCAGCGGCGCGACGACGGTAGTACTCGATCACTTTGGAGTTAGGCACGCCGCCTGGGGAAAAGGAGCGGGTCATCGGCGCCATGACGACGCGGGTCGGCAGTTCGAGGGTGCCGAGGTGGAACGGTTTGAACAGGGCTTTGACGGGCATGGGACGCTCCACGGGAAGTAACTTTATGACGGTGATAATATGGAGTGTCCAACACATTGAACAGCATTATTGATTTTGGTGATGTAGGAGTGAGCTTGCTCGCGATGGTGGTCAACGATAACGCTGGCGGTCTGATGCCCCGCGGTGTTCCTACAACCATCGCGAGCAGGCTCGCTCCTACAGGGAGGGGGAGATATCAGCTCAACGCTTTTTCAATCGCGTGAATAATGCTCGGATCATCCGGTGCCGTACGTGGCGAGAACCGAGCCAGTACACGGCCGTCCTTGCCCAGCAGGAACTTCTCGAAGTTCCAGGTGATGTCGCCGGGAAACTCCGCGCCCTCGCCCGCCAGCAAGCGGTACAACTGATGACGATCATGCCCGTTGACTTCCAGCTTGCTGGACAACGGAAAGGTCACGCCATAGTTGAGGCTGCAAAAATCCTTGATCTCCCGCTCGGTCCCCGGTTCCTGCCCGGCAAACTGGTTGCACGGCAAGCCAAGGACGCTGAAGCCCTTGGCCTTGAATTGCTGGTAGAGGTTTTCCAGCGCCGCGTACTGCGGGGTCAGACCGCATTTGGAAGCGACGTTGACCACCAGTACGACTTGGCCCTTGAAAGGCGCCAAAGGTAGCTCCTGTCCATCCAGGGCTGTCAATTTAAGGTCGTGAAAAGCACTCATGGCGTACTCCAGATTCCCGTGTTCTTCTCGAAACAGCCACTTGGCGGTGTCGTCAGGGACGACCGCAGACTAAAAAGGCGCCCACAGGGCGCCTCTCCAGTTATCTGAGCTTAGCGCAGAAATCAGTGGTGATGGCCACCTTCGCCATGGACGTGGCCATGAGCGATTTCTTCCTGGCTGGCGTCACGGATGTCGATGATCTTGACCTGGAAATTCAGGCGCTGACCGGCCAACGGGTGGTTGCCGTCAACGGTGACGTCGTCGCCGTCCAGATCACGGATGGTCACGATCTGCATCTGGCCGTCCGGAGCGGAAGCGTGGAACTGCATGCCCACTTCCAGCTCGTCGACGCCTTCGAACATGCTGCGGCTCAGGGTGCTGACCAGTTCGGCAGCGTATTCGCCGTAAGCGTCTTCCGGCTCAACGGCTACGGTCAGCTCGTCGCCGACAGCCTTGCCTTCCAGAGCCTTTTCCAGGCCCGGGATGATGTTGCCTGCGCCTTGCAGGTAGACCAGCGGCGCGCCGCCGGCGGAGCTGTCGATGACCTCACCAGCGTCGTTGGTCAGGGTATAGTCGATGGAGACAGCCTTATTGGCGGCGATCAGCATGGGGCGAGACCTTTTGCATAAGAATATAGAAAGGCCAAGTTTAGCGAAGCAATCGTCCGAAAGCGAACACAACCCGGACAAACGGGTTTCGACGATCACAGGCTTCCATCAGGACGAGGACGGCCACTGGGTGGCCGAGCTTTCCTGCGGCCACACCCAACACCTGCGGCACCAGCCGCCATGGCAATCGCGCGCCTGGGTCATGGATCCTGCGCAGCGCCAGGAAAAAACAGGCCAAGCCTTTGATTGTGGTTGGTGCGCACAAGGCTCGGTTAGCGATAACCTTGGCGACTGAATTTCGGTAGACGACCAGTTATAGGTCATCGCCTTTGCAGTGCACCTTTAGAGAATCCGCATGCAAACTTTTTTTATCGCGCCCACCGATTTTGGTGTGGGTCTGACCTCCATCAGCCTCGGGCTGGTGCGCACCCTTGAGCGCGCCGGGCTCAAGGTCGGTTTCTTCAAGCCGATTGCCCAGCCGCATCCAGGCGACACGGGCCCGGAACGTTCCACCGAACTGGTGGCCCGTACCCACGGCTTGAAACCGCCACAGCCCCTGGGCCTGGCCCATGTCGAGCGCATGCTCGGCGACGGTCAGCTCGATGAACTGCTCGAAGAAATCATCGCCCTTTATCAGCAGGCGGCCATCGGCAAGGACGTGCTGATCGTCGAAGGCATGGTGCCGACCCGCAGCGCCAGTTACGCCGCGCGGGTCAACCTGCACCTGGCCAAGAGCCTCGACGCCGAAGTGATCCTGGTCTCGGCACCGGAAAACGAAGTGCTGACCGAACTGTCCGGCCGCGTCGAGTTGCAGGCGCAATTGTTCGGTGGTCCGAAAGACCCGAAAGTCCTCGGCGTGATCCTCAACAAGGTCAAGACCGAAGAAAGCATGGAGGCCTTCGCCTCGCGCCTGAAGGAACATTCGCCGTTGCTGCGCAGTGGTGATTTCCGCTTGCTCGGCTGCATTCCGTTCCAGCCGGAACTGAACGCCCCGCGCACCCGCGACGTCGCCGACCTGATGGGCGCGCAAGTGCTCAACGCCGGTGATTACGAAACCCGGCGCATGACCAAGATCATCATTTGCGCCCGCACCATGCGCAACACCGTGGAGTTGCTCAAGCCCGGCGTGCTGGTGGTGACCCCCGGCGACCGCGACGACATCATCCTCGCCGTCAGCCTCGCGGCCTTGAACGGCGTGCCGCTCGCCGGCCTGCTGCTGACCAGCGACACCCTGCCCGACCCGCGCATCATGGACCTGTGTCGCGGCGCCCTGCAGGCCGGGTTGCCGGTGCTGTCGGTGAGTACCGGTTCCTATGACACCGCCAACCTGCTCAATGGCCTGAACAAGGAGATCCCCATCGACGACCGCGAGCGCGCCGAAATCATCACCGATTTCATCGCCGGCCATCTCGATGCCAACTGGCTGCACCAGCGCTGCGGTACGCCACGGGAGATGCGCCTGTCGCCAGCGGTTTTCCGCTATCAATTGATCCAGCGCGCCCAGGCGGCCAACAAGCGCATCGTGCTGCCCGAAGGCAGCGAGCCGCTGACCGTGCAGGCCGCCGCGATCTGCCAGGCCCGTGGCATCGCTCGCTGTGTGTTGCTGGCCAAGCCCGAGGACGTGCAGGCCGTCGCCCGCGCCCAAGGCATCGAGTTGCCGCCGGGACTGGAAATCATCGATCCGGACTCGATCCGCGAGCGCTATGTCGAGCCCATGGTCGCGCTGCGCAAAAGCAAAAGCCTCAACGCGCCGATGGCCGAGCAACAACTGGAAGACACCGTGGTGATCGGCACCATGATGCTGGCCCTGGATGAAGTCGACGGCCTCGTGTCGGGCGTAATCAACACCACCGCCAACACCATCCGCCCGGCCCTGCAACTGATCAAAACCGCGCCGGGCTGCACCCTGGTGTCGTCGGTGTTCTTCATGCTGTTCCCGGAAGAGGTACTGGTGTACGGCGACTGCGTGATGAACCCGCACCCGAGCGCCAGCGAACTGGCCGAGATCGCCCTGCAAAGCGCTGACTCGGCCGCCGCATTCGGCATCACGCCACGGGTGGCGATGATCAGCTACTCCAGCGGCGAGTCGGACAGCGGCGAAGAGGTCGAGAAGGTCCGCGAGGCGACCCTGCTCGCCCACGAACAACAGCACTCACTGCTGATCGACGGCCCCTTGCAGTACGACACCGCCGCCAACGAAAGCGTGGCCCGGCAACTGGCGCCGAACAGTCAGGTGGCCGGTCGTGCCACGGTGTACGTGTTCCCCGACCTCAACACCGGCAACACCACGCACAAGGCCGTACAACGTAGCGCCGACTGCGTGAGCCTTGGGCCGATGCTGCAAGGCCTGCGCAAACCGGTGAACGATTTGCCGCGCGGCGCGCAGGTCGATGACATCGTCTACACCATCGCATTGACCGCGATTCAAGCTGCCAACCGACCTATGGATGTGTAAATGCTGGACTTCCTACCTGCTCCGCTACGGGGCGTGATCGCCTCGCTGCTGTTGGCACTGAACACGATTCTGCTCTGCTCGTTCCTGTTCTGCGTGGCGCTCGTCAAGGTATTGCCGTTCGCCCTCACCCAGCGCCTCGCGGGCTGGCTGATGAGCCATACCCACGAAGCCTGGATCAGCCTCAACAAAGGCTGGATGAACCTGGTGCGCCGCACACGCTGGCACATCAGCGGCTTGCAAGGCCTGGACTATCAGCACTCGTACCTGATCACCAGCAACCACCAAAGCTGGGTCGACATCCTGGTGCTGCAATACGTGCTCAACCGGCGCATTCAACCGTTGAAGTTCTTTCTCAAGCAGGAGCTGATCTGGGTGCCGGTTATCGGTCTGGCGTGGTGGGCGCTGGGCTTTCCGTTCATGAAACGCTACTCCAAGGCCTATCTGGAGAAGCACCCGGAGAAGAAAGGCAAGGACCTGGAAACCACCCGCAAGACCTGTGCGAAATTCCGCGACAACCCGGTGGGCATTTTCAATTTCGTCGAAGGCACGCGCTTCACCGAGGGCAAGCACAAGCAACAGCAGTCGCCCTTCAAGTACCTGCTCAAGGCCAAGGCTGGCGGCATTGCCTTTGTGCTGGATGCGATGGGCGAGCAGCTTGAATCCCTGGTCAACGTGACCATCCACTACCCCGCCGGGCGTCCGGGTTTCTGGGATTTGCTGTGCGGGAATGTGGCGGACGTGGTGGTGCACTTTGAAGAGCTGAAAATTCCGCCGCAGTTCATTGGCAAGAACTATGACCAGGACGGCGAATACCGCTTGCAGTTTCAGGGCTGGATCAATCAGTTGTGGCAGGACAAGGATGCGTTGCTTGCGCAGATGCATCGCGAGTATCCAGGCAAACACTAATCCCCTGTAGGAGCGAGCCTGCTCGCGATAGCGGTCGTACATTCAGAATTTATGTCGACTGATCCACCGCTATCGCGAGCAGGCTCACTCCCACAGTTGACCGAGTCGATCTGAAATAAAAAAACCCGCCGGTGATTACTCATCGGCGGGTTTTTCATTTTCCGGCTAAGGCTTAGATCGCACCACGCTCACGCAGCAGACCCAGCACTTGCTTCACGCCTTCTTCCAGCGAAACGGACTGGGTGTCGATCACCAGATCGGCATCCAGCGGCACGTCGTACGGGAAGGAGTCGCCCGGGATGTTATCCCCGGCCGCCGCGTACAAACCTTGCGGATCGCGCTCGGCGCAGACCGTCGGCGAAGCCTGGACGTAGACCGTCAGCAGACGTTCCTTGCCGATCAGTTCCCGTGCCTGTTCACGCCCTTCGGCACTCGGGGCAACGAACGCCGCGAGGGTCAACAGACCGGCTTCGTTGAACTGACGCGCAACGTGGGCGGCACGACGCCAGTTCTCGGTACGCCCGGCGCGATCCTGTGGCAGACCTTTGTTCAGGTCGTGACGCAGGTTCTGGCCATCGAGTACGAACACCGCACGCCCCAGGTCGAACAGCTTGCGTTCAACGGCATACGCCAGGGTGCTTTTGCCCGCGCCCGACAAGCCGCTGAACAACACGGTGGCCGGTTGCTGGCCGAAGCGCTGTGCGCGTTCTTCGGTGGCGACGTGGGCCAGTTTGCCGTGGTGCGTGCTGGTGCCATGGGCCAAAGGCTGGGCGACGATCATGCCCGCGCCAACGGTGCCGTTGGTCAAGCGGTCGATGATGATGAACGCGCCGGTGGTGCGGTTGCTGTCGTAACCGTCGAGGGCAATCGGCGCATCGAGCGCGATCTTGACCTTGCCGATTTCGTTCAGCTGCAACGCGCTGGCCGGACCTTCTTCCAGGGTGTTCACGTCGACCTTGTTGACGATGCTGGCGATGGAGCCTGGCACGTAACTGGTGGCGCGCTTGATGTCGTATTTCTTGCCCGGCAGCATCGGCTCTTCAGCCATCCACACCAGCATGGCTTCGAAGCTGTCGGTCACCGGCGGCACGTTGTCGGCGTGAACCAACAGGTCGCCACGGGAGATATCGATTTCGTCTTCCATGGTCAGCGTGACAGCCTGACCTGGACCTGCATGCTCCAGCTCACCTTCGAAGGTGACGATGGACTTCACGCGGCTGCTCTTGCCCGACGGCAGCACCACGACTTCGTCGCCTTTCTTGACGATGCCGCTGGCCAGCGTACCGGCGAAGCCACGGAAGTTCAGGTTCGGACGGTTGACGTACTGCACCGGGAAACGCAGGTCGGTGAAGTTGCGATCGCCCGCCACTTCCACGGTCTCGAGAATTTCCATCAGCGACTGGCCGGTGTACCACGGCGAGCGCTCGGACTTGTTCACCACGTTGTCGCCCTTCAAAGCCGACATCGGCACGAAGTGCATCGTGGTGGGCTTCATCTTCAAACCTTCGGCGAACTGCAGGTAATCGGCCTTGATCGACTCGAACACACCCTGGTCGAAGTCCTTGAGGTCCATCTTGTTGATGGCCACGACTATGTGCTTGATGCCCAGCAACGAGGCAATGAAGCTGTGGCGACGGGTCTGGGTCTGCACGCCGTAACGGGCGTCGACCAGGATGATCGCCAGGTCACAGGTGGAGGCACCAGTGGCCATGTTGCGGGTGTACTGCTCATGGCCCGGGGTGTCGGCGATGATGAATTTGCGCTTGGCGGTGGAGAAATAGCGGTACGCGACATCGATGGTGATGCCTTGTTCGCGCTCGGCCTGCAGGCCGTCGACCAGCAGCGCCAGGTCGATGTCTTCACCGGTGGTGCCGACTTTTTTCGAGTCGCGGGTAATGGCTTCCAGGTGATCTTCGTAGATCATCTTGGAGTCGTGCAGCAGGCGCCCGATCAGGGTGCTCTTGCCGTCGTCGACGTTACCGCAGGTCAGAAAGCGCAGCAGCTCTTTACGTTCGTGCTGGCCCAGGTAGGCGAGGATGTCCTCGCTGATCAAATCAGATACGTGCGACATGACAACCCCTTAGAAATAACCCTGACGTTTTTTGTCTTCCATGGAGCCGGCGCCATCGTGGTCGATGACACGGCCCTGGCGCTCGGAAGTTCGCGTCAGGAGCATTTCCTGAATGATGTCCGTGAGGCTTTCGGCCTCGGACTCCACCGCGCCCGTCAACGGGTAGCAACCAAGGGTACGGAAACGCACTTTCTTTTTGACGATGCGCGCTTTGTCTTCATCGCTCAGGTGCTCGAGGATGCGCTCGTCGTCGATCATGATCAGCGTGCCGTTCTTCTCGATGACTTCACGCTCGGCGGCGAAGTACAACGGAACGATCGGGATGCCTTCAAGGTAGATGTACTGCCAGATGTCCAGCTCGGTCCAGTTCGACAGCGGGAAGACGCGGATCGACTCGCCCTTGTTGACCTTGCCGTTGTAGACGTTCCACAGCTCGGGACGCTGGTTTTTCGGATCCCAGCGGTGCTTGCTGTCGCGGAACGAGTACACGCGCTCTTTGGCGCGGGATTTCTCTTCATCGCGACGGGCGCCGCCGAATGCTGCGTCGAAACCATACTTGTCGAGTGCCTGCTTCAGGCCCTCGGTCTTCATGATATCGGTGTGCTTGGCGCTGCCGTGGGTGAACGGGTTGATGTCCTGCGCCACGCCGTCCGGGTTGACGTGGGTGATCAGGTCAAGGCCCAGCTCGGCGACCATCTTGTCGCGGAAGCTGTACATCTCCTTGAATTTCCAGCGAGTGTCGACGTGCATCACCGGAAACGGCAGCTTGCCCGGGAAGAACGCCTTGCGTGCCAGATGCAGCATCACGGCGGAGTCTTTACCGATGGAGTACAGCATCACCGGGTTATCGAACTCGGCGGCCACCTCGCGGATGATGTGGATGCTTTCCGCCTCCAGCTGTTTCAGATGCGTCAGTTTGTCGACCATGGCTACTCACGAAAACTTTCTTATGAACGGCCAGCGGGCCGTGTTCGAGCGGGGATGCTAGCACAGCGACCACTTCTAATCAGGACGCCAACTAGATCGAAAGAGCATATGAATATGCCCCGGCGTTTGGGCCAAACGCACCCCCTGTAGGAGCGAGCCTGCTCGCGATGGTCGTCAACGATAACGCTGGGAGCCTGACACCCTGCGGTGTTCTCAGGTTCATCGCGAGCGAGCTCGCTCCTACAGGGATGGCGTTTCGTCAGATCGGATTCGGGCAATCGATGAAGATGTGCTCCAGCGCAAACCGGCGAGCCAGATAATCCCCCAGCGCCTGAACGCCGTAGCGCTCGGTCGCATGGTGACCGGCGGCGATGAAGCTGATGTCGTTTTCCCGGGCGCTGTGGAAAGTTTGCTCGGAAGCCTCGCCACTGAGGTACAGATCGACACCGGCCAGAATGGCCTGATCGATGTAACCCTGGCCACCACCAGTGCACCAGCCGACGCGGCGGATCATGGCGCCGCCTTCGATCAACAGCGGCTCACGCCCCATCACCTCCTGGACGCGGCGAGCGAAATCCTGGGGCATCATCGGCTCGCTGAGTGAGCCGACCAGGCCGACAATCTTCAGGTTGTCGGGGTCCAGCGGACCTTCGACGGTGATGTCGAGCTGCCGCGCGAGCTGCACGTTATTGCCCACGTCCGGGTGCAGGTCCAGCGGCAGGTGATAGGACAACAGGCTGATGTCGTGCTTGAGCAGGGTCTTCAAGCGGCGCTGTTTCATGCCGGTGATGCACGGGTTCTCGCCTTTCCAGAAGTAGCCGTGATGCACCAGCACCAGATCGGCATTGGCTTCCACGGCCGCATCGAGCAAGGCCTGGCTGGCGGTGACGCCACTGACAATGCGCATCACTTGCGGACGGCCTTCGACTTGCAAGCCGTTGGGGCAATAATCGGCGATTCTGGCGCTGTTGAGGTAGCGGTCGGCTTCTTCAACCAGGGTGCTCAGGGCGACGGCCATAAAAGACTCCTAAATATCCCGTTCAGAGGCGCGTGCGGCCTCGTATAATGCGCGTCATTATGAGCGGTCTCATACCGCCTGCAACTCTCTCAGGAACTGCTTAATGCTCAAGGCGCTGCGTTTTTCCGGCTGGCCGCTGTTGGCCGGCGTGCTTGTCGCTCTTTTGATAATCCAGCGTTACCCGCAGTGGGTCGGGCTCCCGAGCCTCGACGTCAATCTGCAACAAGCGCCGCAAACCACCAGCATGCAGCTGGGCCCGGTGTCTTATGCCGAAGCGGTGTCCACCGCGGCGCCATCGGTGGTGAACCTGTACACCACCAAAGTCATCAACAAACCCAATCATCCGTTGTTCGAAGATCCGCAGTTCCGGCGCTTCTTCGGCGATAACTCGCCCAAGCAGAAACGCATGGAGTCAAGCCTCGGTTCCGGCGTGATCATGAGCCCGGAAGGCTACATCCTGACCAACAACCACGTGACCAGCGGCGCCGACCAGATCGTGGTGGCGCTCAAGGACGGCCGGGAAACCCTGGCGCGGGTGATCGGCAGCGACCCGGAGACTGACCTCGCAGTTCTGAAAATAGACCTGAAGAACCTGCCGGCGATTACCGTGGGGCGTTCCGACAACATCCGCATCGGCGACGTCGCGCTGGCCATCGGCAACCCGTTCGGCGTCGGCCAGACCGTGACCATGGGCATCATCAGCGCCACCGGGCGCAACCAGCTGGGCCTGAACAACTACGAAGACTTCATCCAGACCGATGCGGCGATCAACCCAGGCAACTCAGGCGGTGCGCTGGTGGATGCCATTGGCAACCTGACCGGCATCAACACGGCGATTTTCTCCAAGTCCGGGGGCTCCCAGGGCATTGGTTTCGCGATCCCGGTGAAGCTGGCGATGGAAGTGATGAAGTCAATCATCGAGCACGGCCAGGTGATTCGTGGCTGGCTGGGTATCGAAGTGCAGCCGCTGACTCAGGAACTGGCCGAGTCGTTCGGCTTGTCCGGGCGCCCGGGCATTGTCGTGGCGGGGATTTTCCGCGATGGTCCGGCACAGAAGGCCGGCCTGCAACTGGGTGATGTGATTCTTGCCATCGATGGTGAACCGGCCGGTGATGGCCGTCGCTCGATGAATCAGGTGGCGCGGATCAAGCCGACCGACAAGGTCGCGATCGAGGTAATGCGCAACGGCAAGGAACTCAAGCTGATGGCGGAAGTCGGCCTGCGTCCGCCACCGGCTCCGGTCAAAGATAAAGAAGAAGAGTAAGCAGCTCACACCGCCCTTTGTAGGAGCGAGCCTGCTCGCTCCTACAGGGGGAAGTGGCGTTTTAGAGATCGCCAAGGCCGTCGATCAGCGCCTGATTCTGCTCAGGCGTGCCGATGGAGATCCGCAGGAACTGGGCAATCCGCTCCTGCTTGAAGTGCCGGACGATCACGCCTTGCTCACGCAACTTCGCCGCAAGCCCCGCCGCATCGTACCGGGGATGACGGGCAAAAATGAAGTTCGCCGCCGATGGCAGCACTTCAAAACCCTTCTCCTCCAACTGTGCAACGACCTTCTCGCGATTCTCGATCACCAACCGGCAGGTCTTGTCGAAATACTCGCGATCCTCGAACGCCGCGGCAGCGCCGACATTCGCCATGCGGTCCAGCGGATAGGAGTTGAAGCTGTTCTTGATCCGCTCCAGCGCTTCGATCAGGTCCGGATGGCCGACCGCCAAACCAACCCGTAGACCCGCCAGGGAGCGGGACTTGGACAGGGTCTGGGTCACCAGCAGGTTCGGATAACGGTCCACCAGGGAGATTGCCGTCTCACCGCCGAAGTCGATGTAGGCCTCATCCACCACCACCACGGAATCCGGGCTGGCCTTGAGAATCTGCTCCACCGCCTCCAGCGCCAACAGGCAGCCGGTCGGTGCGTTCGGATTGGGGAAGATGATCCCGCCGTTCGGCCTGGCGTAGTCCGTCGGGTTGATCTGGAACTGCTCGTCCAGCGGCACCGCGTCGAACTTGATGCCGTACAACCCGCAGTAGACCGGGTAGAAGCTGTAGCTGATGTCCGGGAACAGCAGCGGCTGATCGTGCTGCAGCAAACCGTGGAAGATGTGCGCCAGCACTTCATCGGAACCGTTGCCGAGGAACACCTGGTTGCTCCGCACGCCATAGTATTTGGCGACCGCGTTCTTCAGCAGATCGCTATTGGGGTCCGGGTACAGGCGCAGGTTGTCATTGAGTTCGGTTTGCATCGCAGCCAAGGCTTTCGGCGATGGACCGTACGGGTTTTCGTTGGTGTTGAGTTTCACCAGCTTTGCCAGTTTTGGCTGTTCGCCCGGCACGTAAGGCACCAGATTCTTGACGAACGGGCTCCAGAATTTACTCATGTTCACTCCCCCTGCTCTTCATTAAAGAGCTCGTCAACGATGCGGTATTCGGCGCTGCGAGCGTGAGCGGTCAGCGACTCGCCACGGGCCAGCACGGAAGCGGTCTTGCCCAGTACGGACGCGCCCTGCTCGGAGCAGAAGATGATCGACGAACGTTTCTGGAAGTCATACACGCCCAGCGGCGAAGAAAAGCGCGCAGTGCCGGAGGTCGGCAACACGTGGTTGGGACCTGCGCAGTAGTCGCCCAGGGCCTCGGAGGTGTGACGCCCCATGAAGATCGCACCGGCGTGGCGGATCTGCGGCAGCCAGGCTTGTGGATCGGCAACGGACAATTCGAGGTGCTCCGGCGCGATGCGGTTGGCCACTTCGATGGCTTGCTCCATGTCGCGAACCTTGATCAGCGCACCACGGCCATTGATCGAGGTTTCGATGATCGCGGCGCGTTCCATGGTTGGCATCAGTTTGGCGATGCTGGCGGCGACTTTGTCGAGGAACTCGGCGTCGGGGCTGACCAGGATTGCCTGGGCGTCTTCGTCGTGCTCGGCCTGGGAGAACAGGTCCATGGCGATCCAGTCCGGATCGGTCTGGCCGTCGCACACCACGAGGATCTCGGAGGGACCTGCGATCATGTCGATACCGACCTGGCCAAACACGTGGCGCTTGGCGGTGGCAACATAGATGTTGCCCGGCCCAACGACCTTGTCGACCTTCGGCACGCTTTCGGTGCCGTAAGCCAATGCGGCAACGGCTTGAGCACCACCGATGGTGAACACGCGGTCGACACCGGCGATGCAGGCAGCGGCCAGCACCAGTTCATTGATTTCACCGCGCGGGGTCGGTACCACCATGACCACTTCGGTGACGCCGGCGACCTTGGCCGGAATCGCGTTCATCAATACCGACGACGGGTACGACGCCTTGCCGCCTGGCACGTACAGACCGGCGCGGTCCAGCGGCGTGACTTTCTGGCCCAGCACGGTGCCGTCGGCCTCGGTGTAGCTCCAGGAGTCCTGCTTCTGTTTTTCGTGGTAGCTACGCACACGAGCCGCGGCGACTTCCAGGGCTTCGCGCTGAGGCACGGAGATGCGGGTCAGCGCCAGCTCCAGACGCTCGCGCGGCAGAATCAGGTCGGCCATGGACTTCACGTCCAGGCCGTCGAACTGGCGGGTAAAGTCCACCAGTGCCGCGTCACCGCGCTCACGCACGGCCTTGATGATGTCCAGCACCCGCTGATTGACCGAGTCGTCAGACACACTTTCCCAGCTCAGCAGATGATCCAGATGATGCGCGAAATCCGGGTCAGCAGCGTTGAGTCGGCGAATTGCAGTCGGTGCGGTCATAGCGAGAGCCTCATAGGAATGGCAAAAACTCAGGCGCCCGAAGCTAGCACTCCATCCGCTTGGGCACCTGAGAATTCTGGCTATGAGGCGGATAGACGGGCGCGACTTAACGTCGCGCAGGTGAATCAGCCGCGGTGTCGAGACTCCACTGCCTTGCGCAGGGTGTCGATCAACGCCTGGATACGGGCGTGCTGCATCTTCATCGATGCTTTGTTGACGATCAGCCGGGAGCTGATGGCCGCAATGAAATCCTGTGGTTCCAGGCCGTTGGCCCTCAGCGTGTTGCCGGTGTCGACCACGTCGATGATCTTGTCGGCAAGGCCGATCAGCGGTGCCAGTTCCATCGAGCCGTACAGCTTGATGATGTCGACCTGACGACCCTGTTCAGCGTAATAACGCTTGGCAACGTTGACGAACTTGGTGGCGATGCGCAGACGCCCCTTGGGCTCGACTGCACCGACCTTGCCGGCCGTCATCAACTTGCACTGGGCAATTTGCAGGTCCAGAGGCTCGTACAGGCCCTGGCCACCATATTCCATCAGCACATCTTTACCGGCGACACCGAGGTCGGCGGCACCATGTTCGACGTAAGTCGGCACGTCGGTGGCGCGCACGATCAGCAGGCGTACATCTTCCTGGGTCGTGGGAATGATCAGCTTGCGGCTCTTGTCCGGATTCTCGGTCGGCACGATGCCCGCTTCAGCCAGAAGCGGCAGGGTGTCGTCAAGGATGCGGCCCTTGGACAGTGCGATGGTCAACATGGGAAACGTCAGTCCTTATCAAGGTACTCATGCCCGGTCGCAAATGGCGCCGGACACACATCGAGCCGGAAACCGGCTCGACTTTACAACAATTCAACGGGCACATCCTTATGCCCATGCAGCAGAAACTAGCCCGGTACGCGGCGGATCTTGGCGCCGAGCATCTGCAGTTTCTCTTCGATGCACTCGTAACCACGGTCTATGTGGTAGATGCGATCGATCAGGGTATCGCCTTCGGCGATCAGCGCCGAGATCACCAGGCTGGCCGAAGCACGCAGGTCGGTGGCCATGACTGGCGCGCCCTTGAGCTTTTCGATCCCGGTAACGATCGCGGTGTTGCCTTCGACCTGGATGTGAGCGCCCATGCGGTGCAGTTCGTAAACGTGCATGAAGCGGTTTTCGAAGATCGTCTCGATCACGGCACCAGTGCCTTCGGCAATGGCGTTGAGGGAGATGAACTGCGCCTGCATGTCGGTCGGGAACGCCGGGTACGGAGCGGTCCGCACGTTGACGGCTTTCGGACGCTTGCCGTGCATGTTCAGCTCGATCCAGTCTTCGCCGCAGGTGATTTCGGCACCGGACTCACGGAGTTTTTCCAGAACGGCTTCGAGGATAGTCGGATCCGTATCCTTGACCTTCACACGACCACCGGTCACCGCCGCCGCCACCAGGTAGGTGCCGGTTTCGATACGGTCGGGCATTACTTTATAAGTGGTGGTGTGCAGACGCTCGACGCCATCGATGGTGATGGTGTCGGTGCCGGCGCCGGAAACCTTGGCGCCCATGGCGTTCAGGAAGTTCGCCAGGTCGACCACTTCCGGCTCGCGCGCCGCGTTGGCCAGCACGCTACGGCCCTTGGCCAGGGCGGCAGCCATCATGATGTTTTCGGTACCGGTCACACTGACGGTATCGAAGAAGAAGTGCGCACCGCGCAGGCCGCCTTCAGGCGCCTTGGCCTTGATGTAGCCGCCTTCGACGTCGATGACCGCACCCATGGCTTCCAGGCCACGGATGTGCAGGTCAACCGGACGCGAACCGATGGCGCAACCGCCAGGCAAGGCGACTTCGGCTTCACCGAAACGGGCAACCATCGGGCCCAGCACCAGGATCGACGCACGCATGGTCTTAACCAGTTCGTACGGTGCGATCAGCGTCTTGATGGTGCGCGGGTCGATTTCGACGGCGAGTTTCTCGTCGATCACAGGTTCAATACCCATGCGCCCGAACAGCTCGATCATGGTGGTGATGTCGTGCAGGTGCGGCAGGTTGGCCACGGTCACCGGGCCATCGCACAGCAAAGTGGCAGCCAGGATCGGCAAGGCAGAGTTCTTTGCCCCGGAGATGCGGATTTCGCCGTCAAGACGAGCACCGCCAGTAATAATCAATTTATCCATAAGAATCTCGACGCCCTTGGGCTCAGGTGCGCTCGGCCCAGGCCGCGCTGCTGAAAAATTTCATAGTGACCGCATGGATGCTGCCATCGGTGATCCATGGGTTCAAATGGGCATAGACCTGCTGCTGACGCTTCACCGGGCTCAACGCCGCCAGTTCATCGCTAATCACGTTCAGCTGGAAATTGCAGCCTTCGCCCTCGACTTCCACTTTCGTTCCGGGCAGCTTTCCTTCAAGAAAGCTCTTAACTTCGTTGGCCTGCATGCTCAACCTCAATCGGCGCCCTGTGCGCGCGGGTCGGACATCATACAAAAAAGCCCCGCGCCTGCGAACCCCGCCAAGCAGGACTCGGACGGGGGGCTTGTTCATAGATGCGGGTTAGGGATGCGCCAACAGCTCGGTCAGCTCGCTGACCTGAGCGATTTCACGCATGTCTTCGGGCATCCCGTGGATGCTCAGGGTCTTGCCGGCTGCCTGCGCATCTCGGATAAAGCACAGCAGCAACGACAAACCGACACTGCTGGACTTGGTCACCGCCGAGCAATCGACCACCAGCGCCGCAGCCTTGCTGGCCTTGATCAGCGCCTTGCCCTGCTCGCGCAGGCCAGGGCCGCTGCGGTAATCCAGCACGCCACTAAGGAGCAGCTCGCCCGCTTCGTCCATCTGGACTGCCGACTCACTCATTGGGCTGACTGCTCCGGCTTCTTGTCGGTGGCTTCCTTGGCCTTGGCGACTTCCCCGGCCCAACCGTTGATGGTCTTGTCCAGGTCGTTGCCATTACGCTGCATCGCATCGGCGAACTGATCGCGGAACAGCTTGCCGATGTTGATGCCGTTGATGATGACGTTACGCAGCTTCCACTCGCCGTTGATCTTTTCCAGCGTGTAGGACACTGGATAGATCGCGCCGCTGCTGCCCTTGACGGTCATGCCAACGCTGGTACGGTCGCCCGACTCGTCTTTGGCCGGTTCAACGGTGATGCCCTGGTTGTTGTACTCCAGCAGGGCATTGCCGTAGAACTGGAACAGACCCTTCTTGAAGTTTTCTTCGAAGGTCTTCATTTGCGCAGGCGTAGCTTTCTTAGAGTATTTGACCGTCATGATGCTCTTGGAAATGCCCTCGGCATCCACAACCGGCCCGACGATGTTGTTCAGCGCCGTATAGAAGTCCTGCGGGTCCTGCTTGTACTTCTCTTTGTTTGCAGCCAGGTCCGCGAGCATACGGTTGGTTGTGTCCTGCACCAGATCGTGCGCCGAAGGCGCCGCCACGGCATGGGACACCAACGGAAACACCGCGAGCATTACCAACAGGCCACGTCGCAAGGTAGAGATCATTTAACTGTTCCTCATTTAGCTTCTTTGCTAACGGTATTGAGCAGGAATTTACCGATCAGGTCTTCGAGCACCAGCGATGACTGCGTGTCATGGATGGTTCCACCATCCTTGAGCAGGGTGTCTTCCCCGCCCACGCTGATGCCGATGTACTTCTCGCCCAACAGGCCAGCGGTCAGGATAGATGCAGTGGAGTCCGCCGGCAGATTATCGATGCGTTTTTCCAGCTGCATGGTCACCCGACCGGTGAAACTGTCGCGATCCAGATCGATGGCCGTGACCTTGCCGATGGTCACACCGGCCATGGTCACCTTTGCTCTGACCGTCAAACCGGCGATATTGTCGAAGTAGGCGTAAAGTTTATACGTGTCGGTGCTCGAAGTCGGGGACAGACCACTGACCCGCAACGCCAACAAGAGCAAAGCCAGGATGCCAGCCAGCAAGAAAAGGCCGACACCGATTTCCAGGGTGCGGTTTTGCATCAGAAATCTCCAAACATCAAGGCGGTCAGAATAAAGTCCAGGCCGAGTACTGCCAACGAGGCATACACAACGGTCTTGGTAGTGGCACGACTGATCCCCTCGGAAGTGGGTTCGCAGTCATAGCCTTGGAATACGGCGATCCAGGTCACGACAAAGGCAAAGACGACGCTTTTGACGATCCCGTTGAGTACGTCTTCGGTGAACGTCACGCTGTTCTGCATGTTCGACCAATAGGAACCTTCATAGACTCCCAGCCAGTCGACCGCCACCCACGAGCCGCCCCAGATACCCACCACGCTGAAAATCATCGCCAGCACCGGCAGGGAAATGAAACCGGCCCACAAGCGTGGCGCGATGATGTACTTGAGCGGGTCGACCCCGATCATTTCCAGGCTGGACAACTGCTCGGTGGACTTCATGTTGCCGATTTCGGCGGTCAACGCCGAACCTGCGCGCCCGGCGAACAGCAAGGCGGTCACCACCGGCCCCAGCTCACGCAGCAGCGTCAGCGCCACCATCTGCCCGACGGCCTGCTCTGAACCATAGCTGGAAAGAATGTTGAAGCCCTGCAGCGCCAGCACCATACCGATGAACACCCCGGAGACCACGATGATCACCAGGGACATCACGCCCACCGAATGCAACTGCTTGACCAGCAGCCCGAAGCCGCCACCGATACCGCCCCGGCCGAGCAAGGCATGGAACAGGAACAGGCTCGAACGCCCGAACACCGCCAGCACATCGATGCCGGCCTGGCCGAAGCGGCGAACGCGTTCTATCAATGAAATTCTGCGCATCAGCGCTTCCCCAGAAGATCTGCGCGGTAATCCGTCGCTGGAAAGTGGTACGGCACCGGGCCATCGGGTTCGCCGGTCATGAACTGGCGAATGCGCGGTTCATCCGAGTTCATCAACTCGTCCGGCGTACCCTGCCCCAACACCTGACCATCGCCCACCACATAAATGTAATCGGCAATGCTCGCGGTCTCGGCCAGATCGTGGGATACCACGATGCTGGTGATGCCCAGCGCATCGTTGAGCAAACGAATCAGGCGCACCAGAACGCCCATTGCGATGGGGTCCTGGCCGACAAACGGCTCGTCGTACATGAGGATCTGTGGATCGAGAGCGATCGCCCGGGCCAGCGCAACACGGCGCTTCATGCCGCCGGAAAGCTCGTCAGGCATCAGTTCGATGGCACCGCGCAAGCCCACGGCCTGCAGCTTGAGCAGGACGATGTCACGGATCATTTCTTCCGGCAGTTGCGTGTGAACCCGCAACGGAAAAGCGACGTTCTCGAAGACATCGAGGTCAGTAAACAGTGCGCCGCTCTGAAACAACACGCCCATGTGCTTGCGCGCATCGAACAGGTCGCTGCGCGACAGTTTCGGCAGGTTCTGACCGTTGACCCAGACTTCACCCTTGGTGGGCCGCAGCTGGGCGCCCATCAGACGCAGGAGCGTGGTCTTGCCACACCCGGAAGGCCCCATGATGCCGGTGACCTTGCCGCGCGGGATACGGATATCGACATTATTGAAAATGCTGCGCGCACCGCGCTTGAAGGACAGTCCCTTCAGCTCGACCGCGTAGGCGTTATCGGCACTCATCTAAACTCCTTGCGATGCAGCCTCTCACTTGGACGCCTGGCTTTCTGACGAAAGCACATACCTCCCGGGCAGGCCGAACTGGCGGCGAACTATATCACTGCAAAGGCTGCGCGCCCAAGGCCAAAGCCAGGACATGTTCAACTGCATGACAGCTTGAAAGCCCCGTTTAGAAGGTTTCCGGCAACAAGGATGACAATGCGCGACGAACTAGCGTGAGGGATTCGATCATAACCGCTATAATCGCCGCCTTTTCATCAGGCTATACGATTTCTGACATGAGCCAATCCAGCGACCTGATTCAATCGGCACAACGCACCATCCGCCTCGAGGTAGAAGCCGTGCAAGGCCTGCTACCCCATATCGACGCAGATTTCGTACGCGCTTGCGAGATGATTCTGGCCAGCAAAGGCCGCGTGGTCGTGGTCGGCATGGGTAAGTCGGGGCACATCGGCAACAAGATTGCCGCAACCCTGGCCAGCACCGGCACCACGGCGTTTTTTGTGCACCCGGCTGAAGCCAGCCACGGTGACATGGGCATGATTACCCGCGACGACATCATTCTGGCGCTCTCGAACTCCGGCTCCACCAATGAAATCGTGACCCTGCTGCCACTGATCAAGCGCCTGGGCATCCAGTTGATCAGCGTGACCGGCAACCCTGACTCGCCGCTGGCCAAGGCCGCCGAGGTCAACCTGAATGTTCACGTCGAACACGAAGCCTGCCCGTTGAACCTGGCACCCACTTCATCGACCACCGCCGCTCTGGTCATGGGCGACGCCCTGGCCGTTGCGCTGCTGGAAGCCCGCGGCTTTACCGCCGAAGACTTCGCCTTTTCCCATCCTGGTGGCGCCCTGGGCCGACGCCTGCTGCTGAAAGTGGAAAATGTCATGCACGCCGGGCAAGAGCTGCCGCAAGTACAGCGCGGCACCCTGCTGAAGGACGCGCTAATGGAAATGACCCGCAAAGGCCTGGGCATGACCGTGATCCTGGAAGCCGATGGAAAGCTGGCCGGGATCTTTACCGACGGTGACTTGCGTCGCACGCTGGACCGTAGCATCGACATCCATAGCGCTACCATCGACCAGGTCATGACTGCACACGGCAAGACCGCCCGCGCCGAGATGCTCGCCGCCGAAGCGCTGAAAATCATGGAAGACCATAAAATCAACGCGCTGGTCGTGGTCGACCGTGAAGACCGCCCGGTCGGCGCCTTGAACATGCACGACTTGCTGCGTGCGGGAGTAATGTAATGAGTGCGGACCTGCTGCAACGCGGCAAACAGATCAAGCTGGCGGTGTTCGATGTCGATGGCGTGCTGACCGACGGGCGCCTGTACTTCCTCGAAGACGGCAGCGAATTCAAGACGTTCAACACCCTCGACGGCCAGGGCATCAAGATGCTGATGGCCGCCGGCGTGCAGACCGCCATCATCAGTGGCCGCAAGACCCCGGTAGTCGAGCGGCGGGCCAAAAACCTCGGTATCCCGCACCTCTATCAGGGTCGCGAAGATAAACTGGTGGTACTCGATGAGCTACTGGCCCAACTCAACCTGAGCCATGAACAGGTGGCCTACCTCGGCGACGACCTGCCGGACCTGCCGGTGATTCGCCGCGTCGGCCTGGGCATGGCGGTGGCCAATGCCGCCAGTTTCGTGCGTGAACACGCTCACGGCATCACCCTCGCCCGTGGCGGCGAAGGTGCCGCTCGCGAATTCTGCGAATTGATCCTGCGCGCCCAGGACCGCCTCGATGCGGCCAATGCGGCGTACCTGTGAGCCCACTATGCTGAGCAAAAAGTTTCGCAACACCCTGATGTACAGTTGCATCGCGGCGATATTCGCCGCGGTTGGCTACTGGAACATCAGCCCGGAACGCTTCCTCGACAAGCCGGTAACGCCGGTCGATGAAAGCGCGATCGACTATTACGCCATCAACGCCCACAGCGTGCAGTACCTGCCCGACGGCAAGCTGCAATATGATCTGGTGTCCGACAAGGTCGAGCACCTCAAAGCGACCGAAGTGACATTGCTGACCAACCCCGACCTGAATGTGTTCCGCGGCACTGAATTCCCGTGGCACGTCCAGAGCCTGCGCGGCGAGGTCAACCCTGACGGCACACAGGTCGAACTGATCGATGACGTGCGCATCACGCGCTTCGACGAGAAAAACCGTAGAACCCTGATCACCAGCACCCGCATGACCGTGTTCCCGCAGCAGCAATATGCGCAGACCGAGCAAGACGTTAGAATCGACGGCGCTGGCGGTGTATCGACTGGCAAGGGAATGAAAGCGTATTTGAAAGAAAGCAGGATACACCTGCTATCGAACGTAAGAGGACAGTATGAGGCTCGTTAAAACCCTCCCGATTTTGCTCAGTCTGGGCGCAGCACTGGGAAGCGTGAGCGCCTGGGCTCTGCCGGAAGATCAACAGCAGCCTATCCGCATTCAGGCCGACGACGCCCAACTGGACGACAAGCAAGGCATTGCGACCTATAAGGGTGACGTGATCATCACCCAAGGCTCGATGAAGGTGACAGGCAACACCGTTACCATTACCCGCACCTCGACTGGCGACATTGACGTAGTGACCTCGGTGGGCAACCTGGCGTACTTCGAGCAATTGCAAACGGCTGGTGATACCAAGCCTGTTCAGGGCTGGGGCGTGACGATCCAGTATCACGCCTCGCAAAATCGCGTCGTGCTGATCGACAAGGCCAAAGTTGTCGACAAGGACAACAACGTCACCCAAGGCGAAAAAATTGTCTACGACACCGACAAGAAGCTCGCCAGCGCCGGTCGCGCCACGGGCAGCAAGATCACAGAGTCGCGCCCGCGCATCGACATGGTGATCCAGCCGAAGAAGAAAACCGACGAGAAAAAGGCCCAGTAATGGCAACTCTGAAAGCTCAGCATCTGGCCAAGAGCTACAAGAGCCGCCAGGTCGTGCGTGACGTCAGCCTGTCCATCGACAGCGGCCAGATCGTCGGCCTGCTTGGCCCGAACGGCGCCGGCAAGACCACCTGCTTCTACATGATCGTCGGCCTGGTACAGGCTGACCAGGGACGCGTCCTGATCGACGACCTGGACGTCAGCCACCAGCCGATGCACGGCCGTGCAAAAGCCGGTATCGGCTACCTGCCGCAGGAAGCATCGATCTTTCGCAAGCTGTCGGTGGCCGACAACATCATGGCCATCCTCGAGACCCGCAAGGAACTCGACAAGGCCGGCCGTCGCAAGGAGCTGGAAAGCCTGCTGCAGGAGTTCCACATCAGCCACATCCGCGACAACCTGGGCATGAGCCTGTCCGGTGGTGAGCGCCGTCGCGTGGAAATCGCCCGCGCCCTGGCCACCAACCCGAAATTCATCCTCCTCGACGAACCCTTCGCCGGCGTGGACCCGATTTCGGTCGGCGACATCAAGCAGATCATTCACCACCTCAAGGCCAAAGGCATTGGCGTGCTGATCACGGACCACAACGTTCGTGAAACCCTGGATATCTGTGAAACCGCCTATATCGTCAATGACGGCCAACTGATCGCCGAAGGCGACGCAGAGACCATCCTGGCCAACGATCTGGTCAAGGAAGTGTATCTGGGCCATGAGTTCCGCCTGTAAGCGCTGAGCTGTGCCCAGGCAGTCGCCCGGGCACCTGACCGGCCCACTCACCAGCGCCTCGTGCCGACAAGCGTCGTCAGCCCCCGACAAGGGCAGCGCAGCAACACAACTTTATAGTTTTTTATTGTTACAGCGCTCTAGGCAAATCCTTCAGTTTCAGGCATATAATTTGCTTAAGTTTGGCGCCCCGGCGCCCTGTAGTGGATGGCGCATGTGCGCCGGCGAATAAGGTGTTAAGCCCCTGCCATGAAACCATCGCTAGTCTTGAGAATGGGCCAGCAGCTGACGATGACACCGCAGCTGCAACAGGCCATCCGCCTGCTCCAATTGTCGACCCTGGACCTGCAACAGGAAATCCAGGAGGCCCTGGAGTCCAATCCGATGCTCGAACGCCAGGAAGAAGGCGACGACTTCGACAACTCCGACCCCTTGGCCGACAACGCCGAACAAAAGCCCAACACGGATATTCAGGAACCTTCCTACCAGGAAAGCGCCCCTACGGTTGATAACCTTGAGGAAGGCGACTGGAACGAACGCATTCCCAACGAACTTCCCGTCGATACTGCCTGGGAAGACGTTTACCAGACCAGCGCCAGCAGCCTGCCCAGCAACGACGATGACGAGTGGGACTTCACCACCCGCACATCGGCCGGCGAAAGCCTGCAGAGCCACTTGCTGTGGCAACTGAACCTGGCCCCGATGTCCGACACCGATCGCCTGATCGCCGTGACCCTGATCGACTGCATCAACAATCAAGGTTACCTGGACGAAACCCTCGAGGAGATCCTCGAAGCCTTCGACCCGGAACTGGACATCGAACTGGACGAAATCGAAGCCGTCCTGCACCGCATCCAGCAATTCGAGCCTGCCGGCATCGGCGCCCGCAACCTGGGCGAATGCCTGCTGCTGCAATTGCGCCAGCTGCCTGCCAAGACCCCTTGGCTGGCCGAGGCCAAGCGCCTGGTCACCGATTACATCGACCTGCTTGGCAGCCGCGACTACAGCCAGTTGATGCGTCGCATGAAGCTCAAGGAAGACGAACTGCGCCAGGTCATCGAACTGGTCCAGAGCCTCAACCCGCGCCCGGGCTCGCAGATCGAGTCCACCGAAGCCGAGTATGTCGTTCCTGACGTCATCGTGCGCAAGGACAACGAGCGCTGGCTGGTGGAGCTCAATCAGGAGTCGGTGCCACGGCTGCGGGTCAATGCCCAATACGCCGGTTTCGTGCGCCGCGCCGACACCAGTGCCGACAACACCTTCATGCGCAATCAGTTGCAGGAGGCCCGCTGGTTCATCAAGAGCCTGCAAAGCCGCAATGAAACCCTGATGAAGGTTGCCACCCAGATCGTCGAGCATCAGCGCGGGTTCCTCGAATATGGCGACGAAGCCATGAAGCCGCTGGTCCTGCATGACATCGCCGAAGCGGTCGGCATGCATGAATCGACGATTTCACGGGTGACCACCCAGAAGTTCATGCACACCCCCCGGGGCATTTATGAACTGAAGTACTTTTTCTCCAGTCACGTAAGCACCTCCGAAGGCGGCGAATGCTCGTCCACGGCGATCCGGGCGATCATCAAAAAACTGGTTGCAGCGGAAAATCAGAAAAAGCCGTTGAGTGACAGCAAGATCGCTGGTTTACTGGAGGCACAAGGCATTCAGGTGGCTCGCCGCACCGTCGCCAAGTACCGCGAATCCCTCGGGATCGCGCCTTCGAGCGAACGCAAGCGGTTGATGTAGAGCCACGCCACAGCGTTCCAGTGGTAGATCATCTGGTCTACCGCTTTATGCACTGGCAACGAAGGAGAAGCTGTATGCAAGTCAACATCAGTGGACACCAACTGGAAGTGACCGAACCTCTTCGCACCTACATCGGCGAAAAACTCGAACGATTGGAGCGACATTTCGACAAGATCACTAATGTGCAGGTCACGATGACCGTCGAAAAACTGAAGCAGAAAATCGAAGCCACGCTGCATATTCCCGGGAATGAAGTGGTCGCCAACGCGGAACATACCGATATGTACGCCGCGATCGACGCACTCACCGACAAGCTGGATAAACAACTCAAAAAGCATAAGGAAAAGACCCAGAGCCTCCTCCAGGGCGCAACCGGTCGTTAACACTCCCTACCCATGATCCGACTTGAAAGTATCCTGACCCCCGGCCGTTCCCTGGTGAACGTGCCGGGAGGCAGTAAAAAGAAAGCCCTCGAACAAATTGCCAATCTGATCGCCCGCGAAGTGCCGGCCCTGGAGATGCAAGATGTCTTCGAGGCACTGATCGCCCGTGAAAAACTCGGCTCCACCGGGTTTGGCAATGGCATCGCCATTCCACATTGCCGTCTCAAGGGCTGTGTTTCGCCCATCAGTGCATTGATGCACCTGGACGCCCCTATCGATTTCGACGCCATCGATGGCGCGCCGGTTGACCTGCTGTTCGTGCTGCTGGTCCCGGAAGCCGCCACCGATGCGCACCTTGAGCTGCTGCGCCAGATCGCCAGCATGCTCGACCGCAAGGAAGTGCGCGAAAAGCTGCGAAGTGCTGCAAGCAACGAAGCCCTGTATCAGGTTGTCCTGGACGAGCAAAACGGTCAGTAATCATGCGCTTGATCATCGTCAGTGGCCGTTCCGGCTCAGGTAAAAGTACCGCCCTCAACGTTCTTGAGGACAACGGCTACTACTGCATCGACAACCTGCCCGCCGGTCTGCTGCCGGAGCTGGCCGAACGCGCCCTGGTTCATACCGAGATGTTGCAGCCGCTGGTCGCCGTTTCCATTGACGCGCGCAACCTGCCCAGCCACCTGTCACGTTTCCCCGACCTGCTCGAGGAAGTCCGTGCCCGCCACATCAAGTGCGATGTGCTGTACCTGGACGCCGACGAAGAAACCCTGCTCAAGCGTTTCTCCGAAACCCGCCGACGTCACCCCCTGAGCAACGCCAACCGCTCGCTGGCCGAAGCCATCAACGTCGAGAGCGTCCTGCTCGGGCCGATTGCCGACCTTGCCGATCTCAAGATCAACACCACCAGCCTGAACCTGTATCAACTGCGCGATGCCATCAAACTGCGCCTGTTGAATCAGCCGGAACCTGGGACTGCGTTCCTGGTGGAGTCCTTCGGCTTCAAGCGCGGCATGCCGGTGGACGCCGACCTGGTGTTCGATGTGCGCTGCCTGCCCAACCCTTACTGGAAACCGGAGTTGCGCGAGCAGTCCGGGCTCGATCAACCGGTTGCCGAATACCTGGCGGCACAACCGGATGTCGAAGAGATGTTCCAGGACATTTCCACATACCTGCTAAAGTGGCTGCCTCGTTTTGCCGCCAGCAACCGCGCCTACGTCACCATTGCCATTGGCTGCACTGGCGGACATCACCGTTCCGTCTACCTGACCGAGCGTCTGGGGCAGACGCTGCAACAATCCCTGAAGAACGTCCAGGTCCGCCACCGCGACCTCAGCTAAAGGATTCACATCGCGATGCCTGCTCTGGAAATCGAAATCATCAATAAATTGGGCCTGCACGCTCGCGCTTCTGCAAAATTCGTTGGGGTGGCAGGTCAGTTCCCGTGCCAGATCCGGGCCGGTCGTACACCAGAGTCCATGGTCGATGGCAAAAGCATCATGGCGATGATGATGCTGGCCGCCGGCAAAGGCACCACGATCCACTTGAGCACAGAAGGCGAGCAGGAACAGGAAGCGCTGGAAGCGCTGGTGGCGCTGATCAACAACTACTTCGACGAAGGCGAGTAATACAACCACAAAAGCCCCTCGCCACAAATCAAGCGAGGGCTGTATCCATCACCATCATCAAACAGAACCCCATCAGCAGCCCGAGGCTGGCAAGCTTGTCATGACCATTGCGGCGCGACTCGGGAATGATTTCATGGGTCACCACCAGCAACATCGCCCCCGCCGCCAGCGCCAATCCCAAGGGCAACAGCAGCTCGGCCAGGCTTACCAGCCAGGCGCATAGCAGTGCAAACACCGGCTCGACCAACCCTGATGCGGCACCGATCAGGAACGCCTTGATCCTGGACATCCCTGCCCCGGCCAGTACCAAAGCGATGACCAACCCTTCCGGCACATCCTGCAAGGCAATGCCCATGGCCAGGCTATCGGCGTCAGGCATTGCGCCACCGGCCGAAACACCGACCGCCATGCCTTCGGGAATGTTGTGGGCAATGATCGCAAACACGAACAACCAGATGCGCGGAGCAATGACCGGTCGCTCCAGTGTGCCGACCAGTATGTCCGGGCTGGCCCCGGAGACCTTCCGATCCACCAGGAACAACCCGAACGCACCGAGCATAATGCCGAAGCTGATCAGCCCACTGGACGCCCAGGGTGACAGGCCAAGCCCTTCGGCGGCAGAGATGCCCGGAACGATCAGCGAAAATGCCGTCGCCGCGAGCATCACGCCAGCACCAAAGCCAAGCAGTGTGTCGCTGAGCACCTGCGGCATCCGGCTAATCACCAACACCGGCACCGCGCCCAGCGCGGTACCCAAGGCGCAGATCGCACCGCCTTGCAGTGCACGTAGCAGCTTCGGCTCAAGATCAAGCCATGCCAGCCCGTGGGCAACCAATAGGCTCATACCTGCCAGCAGTAACAGCGATCCAAACGCGTAACGAAACATCCGTCCACTTCCGATCGCCAGTGTTTCAGTGCCCATAGCCCAGCCTTGGATTTGTTTTTTAGAAGACTTAAACCAGTGCGGCCTGATAGCGCGCTGCGACTTGCGGCCAATTGATCACGTTGTAGAACGCGCTGATGTATTCCGGACGACGGTTCTGATAACGCAGGTAATAGGCGTGCTCCCAGACGTCGAGGCCCAGAATCGGGGTATTGCCGTTCATTAGCGGACTGTCCTGGTTACCGCTGCTTTCCACCACCAGGGTCTGTTGCGGGGTCACGCTCAGCCAGGCCCAGCCACTGCCGAAGCGGGTCAATGCAGCCTTGGTAAAGGCTTCCTTGAATCTGTCGAGGCCGCCCAGTTGTTCATCGATGGCCTTGGCCAGCGCACCTTCGGGCTCGCCACCGCCGCCGGGCGTCATGACTTCCCAGAACAGCGAATGGTTGGCGTGGCCGCCGCCCTGATTGATCACCGCGGCGCGAAGTTTTTCCGGCAACTGCTGAACGGCAGACACCAGCTTCTCCACGGACCAATCGGCATACTCGGTGCCCTCGACGGCCGCGTTGAGGTTGTTGATGTAAGTCTGGTGATGCTTGGTGTAGTGAATCTCCATGGTCTGCGCATCGATATGCGGTTCCAGGGCGTCGTAGGCGTACGGCAAGGCAGGCAGGGTAAAAGCCATGTTCAATGGACTCCATGATGATGAGGCGCAGACAAAGCGACATCGATGTGCAGCAGTCGATGGGTACGCGGATATTCGCCATGTTCACTGATGAAATTCAGCAGCTCGACGTAGGTCTTGCTGCTCTGGCGCAACGCGGCTTCTCGCAATGCCTGCGGCAGACGCGGGTCCTGCAGGGTCTGCAACAGCCGTTGATGGATGGCACACAAGTATTCGGCGCTCTCCTCCGGCTGGTTCAGACACAAGTGCAGGTCCGCCAGGTTGTGATGGGAAATCACGCAGGCCGCCACCGCTTCGTCGGCATCCGCCCAGCGCTCGAACAGCACCTGGGCCAGGGCCAACGCCTGCAGATACGCCTCGCGGGCATCGACCAGTTCACCCAGCATGAAAAAACGGTTGGCTCTTTCGATCGTGCGTTTCCAGTGCTCCATGGTGCGCCTCCAAAGCGGTAACGGGGCTTACACGCCGCCCGCGGTGAGTTTTTCCGGGTTGAGCAACTCTTCCAGCTGGCTGCGCGACAGATCGGTGTGTTCCAGCGCGACGTCAATCACCGGCCGGCCTTGCTGATAGGCCTTCTTGGCAATCTCGGCAGCCTTCTGGTAACCGATGACCGGGTTGAGCGCGGTCACCAGAATCGGGTTGCGTGACAGCGCTTCCTTGATCCGGCCTTCGTTGACCTTGAAGCTGGCGATGGCCTTGTCTGCCAGCAGACGGCTGGAATTGGCCAGCAACTCGATACTGCTCAACAAGTTCTGGGCGATGATCGGCAGCATCACGTTCAGTTCGAAATTGCCCGACTGACCGGCGATGGTGATCACGCTGTCGTTGCCGATGACCTGAGCCGCGACCATCGCGGTGGCCTCGGGAATGACCGGGTTGACCTTGCCCGGCATGATCGAAGACCCCGGCTGCAAGGCTTCCAGCTCGATCTCGCCAAGGCCGGCCAACGGTCCGGAGTTCATCCAGCGCAGGTCGTTGGCGATTTTCATCAGCGATACGGCGGTGGCTTTTAGCTGCCCGGAAACGGCAACGGCAGTGTCCTGGGAGCCGATCAGTGCGAACAGGTCCTTGCCTGGCTGGAACTCAACATGGGTCAATTTGCTTAGCTGCCGGCTGAAACGCGCCGCGAACTCGGGGTGGGCGTTGACACCCGTGCCCACCGCCGTACCGCCCTGGGCCAGGGATTGCAGGCTTGGCAGCAAGTCCTGCAGATGGCTGATGTTGGCCCTGAGCTGCTGCGCCCAACCATTGAGCACTTGGCTCATGCGCACCGGCATGGCGTCCATCAGGTGTGTGCGCCCGGTCTTGACGTGGCGATGAACCTGCCCGGCCTTGCGCTCGATGACCTGCACCAGATGCGTCAGCGCCGGCAGCAGTTGTTCATGGAGCGCCAGTGCTGCGCTGACATGAATGGTGGTCGGGATGATGTCGTTGCTGCTCTGCCCGCAGTTGACGTGATCGTTGGGGTTCACCGCCTCGCCAAGCAAGCGGCTGGCCAGCGTGGCGATCACTTCATTGGCGTTCATGTTCGAACTGGTGCCGGAACCGGTCTGGAAGACATCCACCGGGAAGTGCTGCATGAAATCGCCTTCGAGCAAGCCTTGGGCCGCATCGACGATGGCTTTGCCCTGGGCTTCGCTGACCTGCTTGAGCTCGACGTTGGCGCGGGCGGCCGCTGCCTTGGCAAGGATCAACGCGCGGATGAACTGAACCGGCATCGGTTTGCCGCTGATCGGGAAGTTATCCACTGCACGCTGGGTCTGTGCGCCGTAGAGGGCGTCTTCCGGGACCTGAAGCTCGCCCATGCTGTCGCGCTCAATACGTGTCTTGTTCATCAGAAAATCCTTGCACCAGTTCAGTAAGAGGAATCGAGGGCTGCAACTCGCAGGTAGCAAGTTGCCAGGTGTAGCTTTGCCAACGCTTGAGGCGGCATTTGCACAACGAAAGGCGTTCCAGTTCGCGCAGCGGGCGCCAGGCCTGGTCGAGACAGTAGGTGCGCCAGTACCACGGCAGCGCGACATCGGCAGCGGTATCGAGCAACAAACGGAAAGAAGTTTCGGCGACGGTCCAGGGTGAGGTGGCCGTGCAACACGCCAGATACCGGCCTTCGGCCAGGTAGTGATCGATCAGGCGAGGCTCATCGGGGTTCATCGCGCAACGGATCTGGCGACTCATCCAGCGCCAGCTTTCGAGGTAAGGCTGCTCGTGCAAGGCAGAACTCATGATCCGGGGCTCATTCGATAATGAGATTTATTATTAAATGATAATGAGAAACAAAACAATACCGAAAAAATACAACAGGGTCATTGTGGGAGCGAGCTTGCTCGCGATGGCGTCATCACTTTCAACATTGATTTCGTCTGACGCACCGCTATCGCGAGCAGGCTCGCTCCTACAGGGGAACTGTGTTGTAGCCAATAAAAAAGACGCGCCACCCAATGGGTGGCGCGCCTTTTGGTGAAGCGGCCGAGGCTTAGCTGCCCGCCACCGTCATCCGCTCGATCAGCACCGAACCGGTGCGAATGTTGCTGCGCAACTCAAGATCGTTACCCACGGCAACGATCTGTTTGAACATGTCGCGCATGTTCCCGGCGATGGTCACTTCCTGCACCGCGAACTGGATTTCGCCATTCTCGACCCAGTAACCCGCCGCACCACGGGAGTAATCGCCGGTCACCATATTGAGGCCCTGCCCCATCAATTCAGTCACCAGCAAGCCACGCCCCATGCGCCGCAGCAAGGCGGCCTGATCTTCGTCGCCATGGGTGACGAACAGGTTGTGCACGCCGCCGGCGTTTGCCGTGCTCGGCATGCCGAGCTTGCGGCCGGAATAGGTGCCGAGGATGTACGACACCAACTCGCCCTTTTCGACGAACGGTTTGGCGTAGGTTGCCAGACCATCACCGTCGAACGCGGCGCTGCCCATGGCACGCATCAGATGCGGACGCTCGTCGATGGTCAGCCACTCAGGAAACAGCTTCTGCCCGAGGGTCCCCTCAAGGAACGAAGACTTGCGATACAGGCTGCCGCCGGAAATCGCCGACAGGAAACTGCCGAACAGCCCCCCGGCCAACTCTGCGGAAAACAGCACCGGCACCTCGCAAGTCGGCACCGGACGCGCGCCCAGACGGCTCGCCGCCCGTTGCGCGGCGCGCTGGCCGATGCTCACCGGGTCGGCGAGCAGATTGCCCTGGCGGTTCACGTCGTACCAGTAATCGCGCTGCATCTGACCATCGGCCTCGGCGATCATCACGCAGCTCAGGCTGTGACGAGTCGAGGCGTAACCGCCGATAAACCCGTGGCTATTGCCATAAACGCGGCAGCCCTGATGGGTACTGAGGGTGGTGCCGTCGGCGTTCTTGATCCGGCTGTCGGCAGCAAACGCCGCGGCTTCGCAAGCCAGGGCCTGTTCGATGGCTTGTTCCGGAGTGATGTCCCATTGGTGGAACAGGTCGAAATCCTGGATTTCCCGCGCCATCAGTGCGGCATCCGCCAGGCCCGAGGCTTCGTCTTCAGAGGTGTGCTTGGCGATGGCCAGTGCTGCGGCGACTGTCTCGCGGATCGCATCAGGACCGCTGGCCGAAGTGCTGGCGGAGCCTTTGCGCTGGCCGACGTACAAGGTGATGCCGAAGCCCTGATCACGGTTGAATTCAACGGTTTCGACTTCACGCTGACGCACCGTGGTCGACAAGCCCTGCTCCAGGGACACTGCCACTTCACAGGCACTGGCGCCCTGGCGCTTGGCTTCAGCGATGATCTGCTCGACTTGTTCCTGCAGTGCCGGCAACGCTTGTGGGCCGACGCTTTCAACTGCACTCATGCTGTTCTCCACTCAAATTCTGCTTTCGGTGACGGTCATCGAGCGACCGGGCCGGACAAGCGGCCCCCGACTGGTTATCATGGCGGCGTTTCTTTGCGGACGGCCACCATGGTTGATTCTTACGACGACTCCCTCGATACGGGAGAAAAAAGCAAATCCCAGGTCAAACGCGAGCTGCATGCTCTGGTTGACCTTGGCGAGCGCCTTACAACACTCAAGCCTGACTTGCTGGCAAAACTGCCCTTGACCGACGGAATGCGTCGGGCTCTGGCCGATGCGCCCAAGCACACCGCGAACATCGCGCGTAAACGGCACCTTCAGTTCATCGGCAAACTGATGCGCGATCAGGACACTGCCGCCATTCTGGTTCTGCTCGATCAACTCGATGCCTCCACCCGTCAATACAACGAACGCTTCCATAACCTGGAACGCTGGCGCGATCGTCTGATCGCCGGCGATGATGCCGTTCTGGAAAAATTCGTCGTCGACTACCCGGACGCGGACCGCCAGCAATTGCGTTCCCTGATCCGTCAGGCCCAGCATGAGGTTGCGCAAAACAAGCCTCCTGCTTCCAGCCGTAAAATCTTCAAGTACATCCGTGAGCTGGACGAGACTCAACGCGGTCTGCGTTAATTCTCGAATCGGGTGAGCTGCCTCGCAGCTCACCCGCAGCCTCACTGCTTACGAACCCGTGCCACCCACGGTGATCGCATCAATCTTCAGCGTTGGCTGGCCGACACCCACCGGCACCGACTGCCCATCCTTGCCACACGTGCCCACGCCGCTGTCCAGCGACAGGTCATTACCGACCATCGACACCCTGCTCATGGCTTCCGGCCCGTTGCCGATCAGGGTCGCGCCCTTGACCGGAGCGGTGATCTTGCCGTCCTCGATCAAGTACGCCTCGCTGGTGGAGAACACGAACTTGCCACTGGTAATGTCCACCTGACCGCCGCCGAGGTTGGCGCAGTAGATGCCGCGCTTCACCGAGGCGATGATTTCCGCCGGGTCGCTTTCGCCGGCGAGCATGTAGGTGTTGGTCATGCGCGGCATCGGCAGGTGCGCGTAGGATTCGCGACGACCGTTACCGGTGCGCGCCACGCCCATCAGGCGGGCGTTGAGCTTGTCCTGCATGTAGCCCTTGAGTACGCCGTTTTCGATCAGCGTGGTGCACTCGGTCGGCGTGCCTTCGTCATCGACGCTCAATGAGCCACGACGACCGGCCAGGGTGCCGTCATCGACAATGGTGCACAGCTTCGACGCAACCATCTCGCCCATGCGCCCGCTATAAGCCGAACTGCCCTTGCGGTTGAAATCGCCTTCCAGACCATGACCGACCGCTTCGTGCAACAACACGCCCGACCAGCCGGAACCGAGCACCACCGGCAAAGTACCGGCCGGTGCCGGAATGGCTTCGAGGTTGACCAGCGCCTGGCGCAACGCTTCACGGGCATAGCCCATGGCGCGGTCTTCGCCAAGGAAATAACGGTAATCGGTGCGACCGCCACCACCATGGCCGCCGCGCTCGCGGCGACCGTTCTGCTCGACGATCACGCTGACGTTGAAACGCACCAGCGGCCGCACATCCGCCGCCAGGCCGCCGTCGGTGGAAGCCACCAGAATCCGCTCCCAGACACCGGCCATGCTCACGGTGACTTGCTGGATGCGTGGGTCGAGGGCGCGGGTCGCGGCATCGATGCGCTTGAGCAAATCGACTTTCTCGGCACGGGTCAGCACTTCCAGGGGATTGTCCGGCGCATACAGCTGCGCGACATCCTGACTGGTGAATGCCTGTACGGTGCCATTCTGGCCAGCGCGGGAGATGGAACGGGCGGCCCGCGCCGCCGCGCCCAGGGCTTCCAGGGTGATGGCATTGCTGTAGGCAAAGCCGGTCTTTTCACCCGATTGCGCGCGCACGCCCACACCTTGGTCAAGGTTGAAACTGCCTTCCTTGACGATGCCGTCTTCCAGCGCCCAGGACTCGGAGATCTGCCCCTGGAAATACAGGTCGGCCGCATCGATGCCCGGCCCGGCCAGGTCGCCGAGTACGCCTTGCAGGCTCTCGATCGTGACGCCACCGGGCGCCAGCAGGTGTTCACTGACTGAGGACAACAACTCGCTCATATGCTTTACGCCTTAAATTCGTCGTTCTGATGCAGGTCGCTGGGCGCCCTGCGAGAAAAAGCGCCGGTGACTGGACACCGGCATCCGCGCCCGGATGGACGCCTGTTCGCTGCTGTCGCGTTCGGCCAGCAGCACGGCCTCGCCTTGATCCTGTTGTGCCAGCACACGCCCCCACGGGTCGACGATGGCCGCATGGCCAAAGGTTTCCCGCGGCCCCGGATGCGTCCCACCCTGGGCAGCCGCGAGCACGTAACATTGCGTCTCTATGGCTCGCGCACGAATCAGCACATCCCAATGCGCCGCGCCGGTCACCGCCGTGAAGGCCGAAGGGGCGGTAATCAGCTCCGCGCCGGCGGCACGCAATTCGCTGTACAGCTCCGGAAAGCGCAGGTCATAGCAAACCGTCAGGCCAACCCGGCCGACAGGCGTGTCCGCCACGACCACCCCGTTGCCATAAGCATAGTCATCGGATTCACGATAACGGCCACGATTGTCCGCCACGTCGACGTCGAACAGGTGCAGCTTGTCGTAGCGCGCCACCGTTTCGCCCTGGTCATCGACCAGCAATGAACAGGCATGCACTTTCGCCGTCGGCTGATCCACCGGCGGCAACGGCAACGTGCCGGCCACTATCCATAACTTGAGGTCGCGTGCGGTCTGTTTCAACCACGGCAGGATAGGGCCTTCGCCCAGTGCTTCGGCGCGCCCGATGTCGGCAATGTCGCGCCGGCCCATGGCGGCGAAGTTTTCCGGCAATACCGCCAGTTTCGCGCCACCGGCGGCCGCTTGCTCGAGCAGCCGACGGGCCCGGACCAGATTGGCCGGCACATCGCTCTGGCTGACCATTTGAATCACCGCTACAGACATGGCGCACTCCTGGAGTCGTATGCGGCCATGCTACTCCATAGGCTTGCCGAGCGCCTTTTCAAAAGGATCTCAAAAAGCCTTGTCGAAGGTAATCTTCGGTTCTTTCCACGGCCCTTTGACGCTGTACTTCACACTGGCGAAACGGGCGACCCGGTCACCGATCAGCTTGTCGATCAGGAACAGCGCCCCGCCGACCGCGGGTGCGCCGACGATCAGTGCGGCAATCGGCAAGTTGTTGGTCACCGGCAAGGTCACCATCAGTTTCGCATCGATCTGATCGGCCACCATGTTCAGGGTGCCGTCGAGTTCAATGGTGCTCGACGGCCCCGTCAGCTGGATCGGCTTACGGGTGACATACACACCATTGGTCCCGACCAGCAGTCCCTTGACCCGGTCATAACTCAGGCCTTTGCCGAACAGGTCGGAGAAGTCCAGGCGCAGGCGCCGGCCGATGGAGTTGAAGTTGAGCAAGCCAAATACCCGCAGCGCCTGGGCACTGCCCTCAACTTCGACGAACTGGCCCTGATTGAGCGTCGCATCGAGCGTGCCGGAGAAACGCTTGGTCGCCACCCAGGCCGGCGAGCCGGGCCAGTTGCCATCAACGTCCATATAGAAGTCCTGGCTGGTGACGCTCGGCGCAAACCCCCAGCCCTTGAGCACATCGGCCAGGTTCTTGCCGCTGATGCGTCCCTTGTACCAGCTGTTGCTGGCGCCGGGCATGCCTTCCCAGCCACCACTACCGACCAACAGCATGCCCTTGAGGCCCAGGTCCAGGGAGTTGAACACGATGCCCTTGGGCGTTGGCCGAATCTTCAGCGACCAGCCCCCCACCAGATCCTGGCCCTGGAATAGCTGATTGATGGTGATATCCATCGCGGGGATTTTCGTCGGGTCCACCGACACCAGCGGATCCGGCGAGTTTTCATCGGCCAGCACGGTCGGGTCCGGTGCGGGCAGGCGCACGGTTTGCAGATTGATCGTGATTGGCGTGGCCTTCAAATCGGGAAGATTGGCACTGCCCTTGATCTGCTGGCTGTCCAGTTGCAGCGCCCAGGCGGAAGGCTTGCGCGCCAGCTGGATCGAGGCCTGATCGAGGGTGGTACCGATACCGCTGAGCTTGCCGACCTGGAAATCCGCGCCGCTGAGCAGTTGCCTGGCGCTGCCGCCTGGGTCCTGTCCGGCGTATCTGTCCACCAGGTCCTTCCACGGGCCAACGTCCAGCTCCGACAGCACGCCCCGTATCCGCAGGCCTTTGGTGCCCGGCAACACAGCCTCGCCGCCACCGAGAAACAAGTCCCCGCGACCATCGGCGAAATTGCTGGCCGGGGCCGCGAACGTGAAACTCGCCAGGTCCCCGTAGTTGGCCCAATAACGCCGCTCGTCGCCCTGCAAAGTCATGCGGAACGTCGTGTCGCGCCCGGCCTCGGAAGTCATGCCGAACGGTGCTGGCAAATCGACAGCCACGCCCCTGAGGCTGGAATTGACCATCAACTGGCTGTCGGCGCCGTCCAGGGTCAGTTGCAGTTGATACGGGATCACGCCGCTCACCGGCAGAGGCTGGGTCACCTTCAGCCAGTCGGTCAGTTTCTTGACCTCGACCTGCCCTGACGCAGCCACCCGGGTATTGAGCCTGCCCGGGCTGCCATCGGCGAAAATCTGTGCGGTGACCGGTTTGTCGAACGCCCGGGCGCTGATGTTGTGCCCGCTCAGGCCTTTGTCGCTGTCGAAACGGAAATCACCTTTTAATTGGGTCAGTTCCAGCACAGGTTCGGCCAGTTTCAAGCGTGCCTTGGCGGTCTTGAAGTCGACGAGGATCTTCGGTTCCTCGCCTTTTGCCAGGGGAATATCCAGCTTCAACTTGCCTTGCAGGTCCCCCTCGCCTTCCCAGCCGGCAAAGGTTGCCCCGGTGCCGATCGGTGCTTCCTGGAGGATTTTCAGGCCATCGCCCAAACCGCCGGCAAATCCGCCATCGAGGAACAAATGAACGTTCTGCCCGGCCGGCACATGGGGAATGTTGACGTAGATATCGTTGACCTGGGTGTCGAGCAACTGGCCCTTGCTGGCCAGAATCCGCACGCCGCTGTCCTCGACAAACACATCACCGCTGACCTTGCTGACATGGGGCCAGCCCGGCTGGAAGGCCAGTTCGGCATCGTGGACCTTGAAGAACAGACTGATGCTGCGATCGACGTCCGCGGCACCATGGCTGAGCGACCCTTGATACTGGAAGAAGCCTTGATCCACCGCGCCCTTGAGAATCGCCGTGCGCAGCCATTCATCCAGCGCCGGGCTGAGGACTGCCGGCAGGTACTTGGCGGTGTAGCGACCGTCACCGTCCACCATGCCGACCCGCAGGTCCATGTAGTCTTCCTGAGTGCTATCAAAGTGCAGGCGAATCAGGAAGTCGCCGGCGATCTTGCCTTCCTCGCCCAGCACTTTCAGATACGGCGCGATCAGAGTGAAACCTTCTTTGTCGAGTTTCCAGGTCAGCCGCGCATTGGCCTGAATATACTGCCATGGCTTGGCGAAAATCGGGTCCAGGTGCAGCATGAAATCCTTGCTGTCCATGCGCAGCTCACCTTGCCCCAGGTCACCGCTGATGCTGCCGCTGACATTACGCGCCGCCGGCGCGCCGTGATAGGCGTCGAAGCCTACCTGGTCGAGGTTGGCGGCAAACCCGAACTTGCTGTCGTCGATGGCATTGGGGCGGAAGTCGACCAGCACGTTACGCAGGCCACCCGTGACCTTGAGCCGCTCGACAACCGTGGCAAAACCTTCTGGCAACGGCGCCAGGGCGTTTAGCAGTGGGGTCAGCGGAGTGAGATCAACCCGGTCGGCTTGCAGGTGCCAGAGCTCTTCGGTTTTATCAGTGGCGGCGCTTTGCGTGAGCTGCAAATGCGTTTCCCAGCGGGTCTCGCCGAGGTTCATCGCCAGGGAGTCCAGAGTCACTGACGCGCCTTTGGCGCCGCGCTGGAAGTATCCGTTGAGCGCCAGGTTATTGATCTGGATCGGCTTGCGCTCGGCGTAGGCACCCTTGAGTTGTGGCGCGTTCAAGCGCACCGCAGCGCTTTGCAAGGTGCCTTTGCCCCAGGTCGCCCACAGCTCGCCACCAGCCTTGATCTCGGAAAAAGTCCACTCCTGGGTCACTCGCTCGGGCAACCACTTCGACCAGTCGCTTTGCGGCAGGCTCAGATAGACCTCGGCTTCAGCGTCCTTCCATTCGCTGGCTCGAATACGGGTACGCAGACTCATGGCCACCGGTTGCCCGTCAGGCAGGGTCAGCCGTGCGTCGAGCCGCTGCCGCGACGCCCCGATTTTCAGATTCAGGCCGACATAAGTCAGGGTCAGCGGCGACTGGCCAAACGGCTGCAAGGTCACCTGACTGTCGAGCACCGACAGTTGCTGGATCATCTGCATGCGATTGAGCAGTTGTTCCGGATCGGTCGGCTGGTCTTGCTGCACCGGCAAACCTTCCAGTGCCCATTGACCGTCCTCAGCCTGCTTGAGGTTGATCTTCAGGCCACTGAATTCCAGATGAGCGATGCGTACCTGACGTGCCAGCAGGCTGGCCCAAAGGTCCGGCACTGCGCGCACCTGATCCAGGCGCAAGGCATTGGCGCCCTCGCCGACAGTCACGTCGCGGGCCATCAATATAGGGGCGAATCCACTCCAGTTGCCTTCGAGCTCGCCGATCTGCAACGGCATGCCCAAGGCATCGCTGGCTTTGGTTTCGATGTCGGCACGGTACTCGGCGACTAACGGCGTCAGCTCCCGGCCAAGGCTGACGTAGAGCGCCATCAACACCAAAACCAACGCGCACAGGCCCAGACCCCAGCGGGTCAGTGCGGCCAAAATGCGTGTCAGACGATCCATGTCAGGTGGCTCCCATGGCAAAAGTTTTGCAAAAAGCTGAGGCCAGCCCTTCTCGAACAATCAATACGAAACGCTTCAGAGCAGCACCACGTCGTATTGTTCCTGGGAATACATGGTTTCGACCTGAAAGCGGATGGTTCGCCCGATAAACCCTTCCAGTTCGGCAACGTTGCCCGACTCTTCGTCAAGCAGGCGGTCCACCACTTTCTGGTTTGCCAATACACGATAGCCTTCCGCCTGATAGGCGCGAGCCTCGCGCAGGATTTCACGGAAGATTTCGTAGCAAACGGTTTCCGGGGTCTTGAGCTTGCCCCGTCCCTGACAGGCATTGCACGGCTCGCACAGCACTTGTTCAAGACTTTCGCGGGTGCGCTTGCGGGTCATCTGCACCAGGCCCAACTCGGTGATACCGATGATGTTGGTCTTGGCGTGATCGCGCTCCAGTTGCTTTTCGAGCGTACGCAACACCTGGCGCTGGTGTTCTTCATCTTCCATGTCGATGAAGTCGATGATGATGATTCCGCCCAGGTTACGCAGGCGCAATTGACGGGCGATGGCCGTCGCGGCTTCGAGGTTGGTCTTGAAGATGGTCTCTTCGAGATTGCGATGGCCGACGAACGCCCCGGTGTTGACGTCGATGGTGCTCATGGCTTCCGCCGGATCGACCACCAGATAACCGCCGGACTTGAGCGGGACCTTGCGCTCAAGTGCCTTCTGGATTTCGTCTTCGACGCCATACAGGTCGAAAATCGGCCGTTCGCCCGGGTAATGTTCCAGGCGGTCGGCAATCTCGGGCATCAGCTCGGCGACAAATTGCGTGGTTTTCTGGAAGGTTTCCCGAGAGTCGATGCGGATCTTCTCGATTTTCGGGCTCACCAGGTCACGCAGGGTGCGCAGCGCCAGACCGAGGTCTTCGTAGATCACGCTGGGCGCACTGATGGTTTTGATCTGGGCGTTGATCTGATCCCAGAGACGGCGCAGGTAACGGATGTCCATGAGGATTTCATCGGCGCCGGCACCTTCGGCTGCCGTGCGCAGGATGAAACCGCCGGCCTCCTTGATCCCTTCCTTGGCCACGCAGTCGGTGACCACTTGCTTGAGGCGTTCGCGCTCGGCTTCGTCTTCAATCTTCAAGGAAATGCCGACGTGAGCGGTGCGCGGCATGTACACCAGGTAACGCGAAGGGATCGACAGTTGAGTCGTCAGGCGCGCGCCTTTGGAACCGATCGGGTCCTTGGTCACTTGCACCACCAGGCTCTGGCCCTCGTGCACCAGCGCACTGATACTCTCGACCGCCGGGCCTTCGCGCAGGGAAATTTCCGACGCATGAATGAACGCGGCACGGTCCAGGCCGATATCGACGAATGCCGCCTGCATTCCCGGCAATACCCGCACGACTTTGCCTTTATAGATGTTGCCGACGATCCCGCGCTTTTGCGTACGCTCGACGTGGACCTCTTGCAGGACACCGTTTTCGACCACCGCCACGCGCGATTCCATCGGCGTGATGTTGATCAGAATCTCTTCACTCATGGCAGGGTCTCGTTCAGGCATGTTCACGATAATGGCCGCATCTGTTCAGAACGTTGCTTGGTGTGCGTTCCGGGGTTGCCAACAGGGTATGCCGAAATGGCCGAGCAGTTCCGCGGTTTCGCAAAGCGGCAGTCCGACCACCGCTGAATAACTTCCATCGAGCCCGGCGACAAACACCGCACCCAGTCCTTGAATGCCATAACCGCCCGCCTTGTCCTGTGGTTCGCCACTGGCCCAGTAAGCCACGGCTTCTTCACGACTGATATCCCGAAAACGCACGCGACTGGTGACAACCCGGGATTCGCAACGTTCGCCATCGAGCACGGCAATCGCGGTCAGGACTTCATGCTCACACCCTGACAGCATCATCAGCATGGCGCACGCATCCGCTTGATCAACCGGTTTGCCGAGAATTTTTCCATCGAGCACCACGGCGGTATCGGCGCCGAGCACGCAGAACGGTTCGTCGGACACGACGCTGCCGCGCCCGGCTTCGGCCTTGCCGCGCGCCAAGCGCTCGACGTAGGCCGACGGGGATTCTTGAGCTAAAGGAGTTTCATCGATATCCGCACTGATGGCGCGGAACGGTACGCCGATCTGCGTGAGCAGCTCACGTCGACGCGGCGAACCAGAGGCGAGGTACAACCGTTTCATCAAGACCTCTCCCTGTCCAATGCCTGAGCGAATTAATTGATTTTGTAGCGTCGACGCAGTCCGCGCAAACCGAAGCTGATCCAGGGCCAGAGCAATGCACTGACCAGTGCCGGCAGCACCAGCGCGAGCGTCGGCTGACGATTGCCGGTCAAGGCGCTGAGCCACAGCTGTACAAGCTGGGCGAGGCCGAAGATCACCAGGATCACCAGGCTCTGCTGCCACATCGGGAACATCCGCAGGCGTTGCTGCAGCGCCAGCACCAGATAGGTGATGAGCGTCAGGATCAAGGCGTTCTGCCCCAGGAGCGTGCCGTAGAGCACGTCTTCAGCCAGCCCCAGGCAAAACGCCGTCACCATCCCGACGGTCTGCGGCAGGTTCAACGCCCAGAATGCCAGCAACAAGGCCAACCACAGCGGGCGCAGGATCTCCATGAATTGCGGCAAAGGCGAAACACTCAGCAGCAGGCCGACGGCAAACGTCAGCCAGACTATCCAGCCGTTTCGGGATGCTTTTACACCGCCCATTATTCTCTCCCCACTGGAGTGGCCGGCGCGGAGACTGGCGGTTTGGCGGCAGGCTTCGCGGCAGCGGGTTGCGCCGTCGGCGGTTTAGCCGCCGCAGGATGCGAGGCCGCAGGCTTGGCTGTCGTGGTGGCAGGCTTGGCGGGTGCGGTGGCCGCAGGCGCCGCCGTGGCAGGAATCGCCGGTGCCGCAGCCGGTGCAGCGGGAGCCGCGGGGCTGACCAGTTTCGGAACCGTCGCCGGAATGGTCGGCCCACCGCCCTGTGCATCCAGGTTTTCCTGGGCCTGGGCGGCAGCGTTGACGCGCTCTTCGGCGGTCCGGTTGTCGCTGAACACCAGCAGCAGGTAACGGCTACGGTTCAAGGCGGCAGTTGGAACGGCGCGGACAATGGCAAACGGCTGGCCGGAATCGTGAATCACTTCCTTGACCGTCGCCACCGGATAACCGGCCGGGAAACGCTGACCGAGGCCGGAGCTGACCAGCAAGTCGCCTTCCTTGATGTCGGCGGTATCGGCCACATGCCGCAACTCGAGACGCTCCGGGTTGCCGGTGCCGCTGGCGATCGCCCGCAAACCGTTACGGTTCACCTGCACCGGAATGCTATGGGTGGTATCGGTCAGCAGCAAGACGCGGGAGGTGTAGGGCATCAACTCGACCACCTGGCCCATCAGGCCACGGGCATCGAGTACCGGCTGACCGAGGACCACGCCGTCGCGCTCACCTTTATTGATGATGATGCGATGGGTGAAGGGGTTGGGGTCCATGCCGATCAACTCGGCCACTTCGACCTTCTCATTGACCAGTGCCGAAGAGTTGAGCAACTCGCGCAGCCGAACGTTCTGCTCGGTCAGGGCGGCCAGCTTCTGCATGCGCCCCTGCAACAGCAGGTTCTCGGTCTTGAGTTTTTCGTTTTCGGCGACGAGTTCGGTCCGGCTGCCAAACTGACTGGCAACGCCTTCCCACAGTCGTCCGGGCAGGTCGGTGATCCAGTAGGCGTCCATCAGCACCAGCGACATCTGGCTGCGTGCAGGCTTGAGCAGACTGAAACGGGCATCGACCACCATCAGTGCGACCGATAGCACGACCAGCACCAACAGGCGCACGCCCAGTGAAGGGCCCTTGGTGAAAAGCGGTTTAATAAGCCGCTCCTCCCAGGCAAATGTTCTGTTTATTCATACGGCGGCAATCCGGCCTGGATGCAGACTGACAGAAGATAAACGCGAACAGGCAGCACTGCAAAGTGCCGCCTGCGCGCTCAACAGCATAGAGGCAATCCGGCGACTTATTCGCTGGAAAGCAGGTCCATGGTGTGTTTATCCATCATTTCCAATGCACGGCCACCGCCGCGAGCAACGCAGGTCAGCGGGTCTTCGGCAACGATCACCGGCAGACCGGTCTCCTGGGCCAGCAATTTGTCCAGGTCACGCAGCAAGGCGCCACCACCGGTCAGTACCAGGCCACGCTCGGCGATGTCGGAAGCCAGTTCCGGCGGCGATTGCTCCAGGGCGCTTTTCACGGCCTGAACGATGGTTGCCAGGGACTCTTGCAGAGCTTCCAGCACTTCGTTGGAGTTCAGGGTGAATGCCCGTGGAACGCCTTCGGCCAGGTTGCGACCGCGAACGTCGACTTCGCGAACTTCGCCGCCCGGGTAGGCGGTACCGATTTCCTGCTTGATGCGCTCGGCGGTGGATTCACCGATCAGGCTGCCGTAGTTGCGGCGCACGTAGGTGATGATCGCTTCGTCGAAACGGTCGCCGCCCACACGTACGGACTCGGCGTAAACCACACCATTGAGGGAGATCAGCGCGATTTCAGTGGTACCGCCACCGATATCCACGACCATCGAACCGCGGGCTTCTTCTACCGGCAGGCCGGCACCGATCGCAGCGGCCATTGGCTCTTCGATCAGGAACACTTCACGGGCACCGGCACCGAGGGCCGATTCACGGATGGCACGACGCTCAACCTGGGTGGATTTGCATGGAACGCAGATCAACACGCGAGGGCTAGGCTGCAGGAAGCTGTTTTCGTGAACCTTGTTGATGAAGTACTGCAGCATTTTTTCGCAAACGCTGAAGTCGGCGATCACGCCGTCCTTCATCGGACGAATGGCAGCAATGTTGCCCGGCGTACGGCCCAGCATGCGCTTGGCTTCGGTGCCGACAGCAACGACACTTTTCTGGTTACCGTGTGTCCGAATGGCCACAACCGATGGCTCATTCAGGACGATACCGCGCTCGCGCACGTAAATAAGGGTGTTGGCAGTGCCCAGGTCAATGGAAAGATCGCTGGAAAACATGCCACGCAGTTTCTTGAACATGGGAAAGGGACCCTAGGCAACGCGTGGGTAAAAAAGTGCGGCAAACTCTAACAACGACAGGGATTTTGGGCAAGGCGCCAATATGTTAAATTGGCCGCTTTTCTGTGCACCAAGCCCCACAATCGCGGCCTTATGACCGTAGAAGTGCGGTAGTGTTCCGACAATCTAACACACGGACGCCGTCCGTTTTGTTTTCCACTGGAGAATCCCAATGGCGCTTGAACGCTCCGACGTGGAAAAAATCGCTCATCTGGCCTGCCTTGGCCTCAATGATGCCGATCTTCCACACATCACTTCGGCCCTCAACAGCATTCTCGGGCTGGTCGACGAAATGCAGGCGGTCAATACCGACGGTATCGAACCGCTGGCCCACCCACTGGAAGCCAGCCAGCGCCTGCGCGCAGACGTCGTGACCGAGACCAATCACCGCGAGGCCTACCAGTCCATCGCACCAGCGGTCGAAAACGGCCTGTACCTGGTTCCGAAAGTCATCGACTAATAGGGAAAGAGCCTGCAATGCATCAATTGACTCTGGCCGAGATCGCCCGCGGACTCGCCGATAAAAAGTTTTCCTCCGAAGAGCTGACCAAGGTCCTGCTGGCGCGCATCGCCCAGCTCGATCCGCAGCTCAACAGTTTCATCAGCCTCACCGAAGACCTGGCGCTGACGCAGGCGAAAGCCGCTGACGCCCGCCGGGCCAATGGTGAGAGCGGCGCCCTGCTCGGCGCGCCGATCGCCCACAAGGACCTGTTCTGCACCCAGGGCATTCGGACCAGCTGCGGCTCGAAGATGCTCGACAACTTTAAAGCGCCGTACGACGCCACCGTCGTCGCCAAGCTGGCCGCTGCCGGGGCCGTGACCCTGGGCAAGACCAACATGGACGAATTCGCCATGGGTTCGGCCAACGAGTCGAGCTACTACGGCGCGGTGAAAAACCCTTGGAACCTGGACTACGTGCCCGGCGGTTCGTCTGGCGGTTCGGCAGCGGCGGTTGCCGCTCGTCTGCTGCCAGCGGCCACCGGCACCGACACTGGCGGCTCCATTCGTCAGCCTGCGGCCCTGACCAACCTCACCGGCCTGAAACCGACCTACGGTCGCGTTTCGCGCTGGGGCATGATTGCCTACGCGTCCAGCCTCGATCAGGGCGGTCCATTGGCACGCACCGCCGAAGACTGCGCGATTTTGTTGCAAGGTATGGCCGGCTTCGATCCGAATGACTCCACCAGCATCGATGAACCCGTGCCGGACTACAGCGCCAGCCTCAGCGGTTCGCTGCAAGGCCTGCGCATCGGCGTGCCGAAAGAGTATTTCAGCGCCGGTCTCGACCCGCGCATCGCCGACCTGGTCATGGCCAGCGTTGAAGAGCTGAAAAAGCTCGGCGCCGTGGTCAAGGAAATCAGCCTGCCGAACATGCAGCACGCGATTCCGGCGTACTACGTGATCGCCCCGGCGGAAGCCTCGTCCAACCTGTCGCGTTTCGACGGCGTGCGTTTCGGCTATCGCTGCGAAGACCCGAAAAACCTGGAAGACCTGTACAAGCGTTCCCGTGGCGAAGGTTTCGGACCGGAAGTGCAGCGCCGGATCATGGTCGGTGCCTATGCGCTGTCGGCCGGTTACTACGACGCCTATTACCTGAAGGCGCAGAAGATTCGTCGCTTGATCAAGAACGACTTCATGGCGGCCTTCAATGAGGTCGACATCATCCTCGGCCCAACCACGCCGAACCCGGCCTGGAAGCTTGGCGCCAAGAACAGCGACCCGGTCGCTGCGTACCTGGAAGACGTCTACACCATCACCGCCAACCTCGCGGGTCTGCCGGGCTTGTCCATGCCGGCCGGTTTTGTCGAGGGTCTGCCGGTCGGCGTGCAACTGCTCGCTCCGTATTTCCAGGAAGGCCGCTTGCTCAACGTTGCGCACCAGTACCAGTTGAACACTGACTGGCACACCCGCACCCCAACCGGCTTCTGAGGAGACACACATGCAATGGGAAGTCGTGATCGGGCTGGAGATTCACACCCAGCTCACCACCCGGTCGAAAATCTTTTCCGGTAGTTCCACCACGTTCGGTTCCGAGCCGAACACCCAGGCCAGCCTCGTAGACCTGGGCATGCCCGGCGTGCTGCCAGTGCTGAACCAGGAAGCGGTGCGCATGGCGGTGATGTTCGGTCTGGCGATTGACGCCGAGATCGGCCAGCACAATGTGTTCGCCCGTAAAAACTACTTCTATCCGGACCTGCCAAAGGGCTACCAGATCAGCCAGATGGAGTTGCCGATCGTCGGCAAGGGCCACCTGGACATCGCCCTCGAAGACGGCACGGTCAAACGTGTCGGCATCACCCGCGCGCACCTGGAAGAAGACGCCGGCAAGAGCCTGCACGAAGAGTTCAGCGGCGCCAGCGGCATCGACCTGAACCGTGCCGGCACGCCACTGCTGGAAATCGTCTCCGAACCGGACATGCGCAGCGCCAAGGAAGCCGTGGCTTACGTCAAGGCGATCCACGCGCTGGTGCGTTACTTAGGGATCTGCGACGGCAACATGGCCGAAGGTTCGCTGCGTTGCGACTGCAACGTGTCGATCCGTCCCAAAGGCCAGGTCGAATTCGGCACCCGCTGCGAGATCAAGAACGTCAACTCGTTCCGCTTCATCGAGAAGGCAATCAACAGCGAAATCCAGCGTCAGATCGAATTGATCGAAGACGGCGGAAAAGTGATCCAGCAGACCCGCCTGTACGACCCGAACAAGGACGAAACCCGTCCGATGCGCAGTAAAGAGGAAGCCAACGACTACCGTTACTTCCCCGATCCGGACCTGCTGCCGGTGGTCATCGAGAACTCGTTCCTCGATGAAGTGCGCGCCACCCTGCCGGAATTGCCACCGCAGAAGCGCGAGCGTTTCCAGGAGCAATTCGGTCTGTCGGTCTACGACGCCAGCGTCCTGGCCACCAGCCGCGAACAAGCCGATTACTTCGAGAAAGTCGCGAGCATCGGCGGCGACGCCAAACTGGCGGCGAACTGGGTGATGGTCGAGTTGGGCAGCCTGCTCAACAAACAAGGCCTGGACATCGAAGAGTCGCCGGTTTCCGCCGAGCTTCTGGGCGGCATGCTGCTGCGCATCAAAGACAACACCATCTCCGGCAAGATCGCCAAGGTGGTGTTTGAAGCGATGGCCAACGGCGAAGGCAATGCGGACGAGATCATCGACAAGCGTGGTCTCAAGCAAGTGACCGACACCGGCGCCATCTCGGCGGTACTGGACGAAATGCTCGCGGCCAACGCCGAGCAGGTCGAACAATACCGCGCGGCAGACGAAGCCAAGCGCGGTAAAATGTTCGGCTTCTTCGTCGGCCAGGCCATGAAAGCCTCCAAAGGCAAGGCCAACCCGCAACAGGTCAACGAACTGCTCAAAAGCAAGCTCGAAGGCTGATGAGGATGGAGCCAGCTCTAAAATCTGGCTCCATTCCCTGTGGGAGCGAGCCTGCTCGCGATAGCGGTCCGGCACTCAACGATGAGTTGACTGTCAGAACGCTATCGCGAGCAGGCTCGCTCCCACAATTGTTTCGGGAAAACCTTGAATGAAACGTCTATTCGGCGCCTGCGCCCTGCTCTCCCTCCTGGCCGGTTGCGCCAGCACCGACACCGTCGATCCGCATGGCTACGACAAAACCGGCGTGGCTTCGTACTACGGCGCCAAACACCAAGGCAAACGCACCGCCAACGGCGAGCGTTTCAACATGAATTCCATGACCGCCGCCCATCGCCAGCTACCCTTCGGTACACGGGTGAAGGTCACCAATCTGAATAACGACAAATCCTGCGTGGTACGCATCAATGATCGCGGGCCGCACACCCGTGGCCGCCTGATCGACCTGTCCAAGGAAGCCGCCGAGCGCCTGGGCATGCTGCGCAGCGGCACCGCGCGGGTTCGCGTGCAAGCCCTCGACGACTGACCGATGGAGCCCCGACCATTTTCGGACTAGCCGACTTACCCCTGATCAGCGTGATCGAATTGTTCAGCGGATTGTTCCTGCTGATTGTCGGCGCCGAATTGATGGTGCGCGCCGCCGTACGCATCGCCGCGCGATTGCACGTACGACCGCTGATCATCGGCCTGACCATCGTCGCCCTCGGCAGCAGCGCGCCGCAGATGGCGGTCAGCCTGCAAGCGACCCTGGCGCACAATGCCGACATCGCCGTCGGCAGTGTGATCGGCAGCAGCATTTTCAACATCCTCGTCACCCTCGGGTTGTCCGCACTCATTATTCCTTTGCGGGTTTCCCGGCAACTGGTGCGCCTGGATATTCCGTTGATGATCGGCGCCAGCCTGCTGGTGTTCGTACTCGCCTGGAATGAAGAACTGACCCGTACCGACGGCGTGATGTTGCTGACAGCACTGGCGATTTACCTGGGCTTGTTGCTGCGCCAGTCACGGCATTCGGGACGGCCGGTATCCAGTCATGACCATCATGCGCAAGCGCCTTGGCTCAGCAGTCTGCTGATGATCGTCGCCGGGCTGGCGATGCTGGTGTACGCCGGGCACTTGCTGCTGGGCGCGGCAGTTGCGGTCGCTACCGATCTTGGGTTGTCGGAGCGGATCATCGGCCTGACCATCGTCGCCGTCAGCACCTCACTGCCGGAACTGGCCACTTCGTTGATCGCGGCTATGCGCGGCGAGCGCGACATTGCCGTGGGCAACGTGATTGGCAGCAACCTGTTCAACCTCCTGGGTGTGCTCGGTTTTACCGCCCTGGTGGCACCGTCGCCGCTATCGGTATCGCCCAACGCCCTGGAATTCGACCTGCCGGTGATGCTCGGCGTCGCGGTACTGTGCCTGCCGCTGTTCTACACCGGCTACCGCGTAACCCGCGCCGAAGGCCTGCTGTTTTTGGGTTTGTACCTGGCGTATGGGCTGCACGTGGTGTCGTTCACCACCGGCATGCCCCTGGCCGGCAAGCTGGAACACTTGATGCTGTTTTTCGTCCTGCCGACGCTGGTGGCGTTCTTGCTGTTCACGTCGCTACGCGCCTGGCATCGCCAACACCATAAGAAGGAAGTCCCATGACCGAGAATAAAAAACCCGGCGTTGAAGTCCGCCGCCAAGTGATGGGCGACGCCTTCGTCGACCGCGCACTGGGCAACGCCACCGAGTTCACCCGGCCGCTTCAGGATTTCGTCAATGAACACGCCTGGGGCGGCGTGTGGAATCGCGAAGGCCTGCCGCTGAAAACCCGCAGCCTGATCACCCTTGCCGCTCTGACTGCACTCAAGTGCCCGCAGGAGTTGAAAGGTCATGTGCGCGGTGCGCTGAACAATGGCTGCACTGTGGATGAGATTCGCGAGGCGCTGCTGCATTGCGCGGTGTATGCCGGTGTGCCGGCGGCGATCGATGCGTTTCGGGCGGCGCAGGAAGTGATTGATAGCTACCAGAAGCCTGAGTGAGTCATTGAAATTAAGGCTGCCTGATCCGGCGCCATCGCGAGCAAGCTCGCTCCCACAGGGATCTGCCTTGTTGCATAAATGGCATTGACACTGAAGGACACTGTGGGAGCGAGCTTGCTCGCGATGAGGCCCTCAGGAACACCGCAACTCCAGAGGTCAGATCCACCCACCCCACTGCAAAAAGAAGATCCCGACATTGGTGGTGATCGCCGCCATCAGCGTAGTGATCACGATAATCGCCGCCGCCAGTTCGTGATTGCCATCCGCCGCCCGGGCCATGACAAAACTGGCAGCGGCGGTCGGGCTGCCGAAGTACAGGAACAGAATCCCCAGTTCCGCCCCGCGAAAGCCCCACAACCACGCCCCCAGCGTCGCCAGCACCGGCAAGCCGATCATCTTCACCAGGCTTGAGCTCAGCGCCATGTTGCCGCTTTTACGCAGCGCGGCCAGCGACAGCGTGCCGCCGATGCAGATCAGCGCCAGCGGCAGCGTGGTTTGCGCCAAGTACTGGCCGGAGGTTTCCAGCCAGCCCGGCAGGCCGATCTTGAAATAGGCGAAGGGTGCAGCCGCGATCACGCTGATGATCAGCGGATTGCTGAACACGCTTTTGCAGATGCTCCACGGATCGGACTTGATCACCGGGCTGTACACCGCCAGCACGATGGTCGACAGCGTGTTGTAGAACAGGATCACCAGCGCCGCGAGGATCGCCCCGAGGGAAATCCCGTAGTCGCCGTACATGCTTGCGGCCAGCGCCAGGCCGATGACCCCGTTGTTGCCGCGAAATGCACCCTGGGTGTAGATCCCCCGATCTTCCCGCGGGCACTTCCATATCGCCCAGCCCCATGCGATGGCAAAACACGCCAGGGTCGCGAGGGAGAAGTAGATCAGCAGCGCTGGTTGCAGTGCCGCGTGCAGGTCGGCATGCAGGATGCCCAGAAACAGCAACGCCGGCATGGTGACGTTGAACACCAGGGCCGACGCGGTGTGGATGAAGTTGTCGTTGATCCAGTCGATGCGCTTGAGCAGCACCCCCAGAAACAGCATGGCAAACACCGGCGCGGTGATGTTCAGGGTTTCGAGGAAAATTGCCAGCATGCCGGGGGTAACCTTGGTGTGCGTCGTTAGGTAGCTAATGATAAGCCACCGAGGACGTTGGCGTCTGGTAGATCGACATCGCCAGCAGGCTGGCTCCCACAGGGGATCTTCCTTGTTGCACAAACTGTGTGAACACCGAAGATCCCTGTGGGAGCCAGCCTGCTGGCGATGAACGATAACGCGGTTTCAGGTGATCGGCGCCGGGTTGAACAGGGTAATGTCGTTATGCAGCTTGTGCTGCTCGGCCCAGGTCTGTTTCTTGCCACTGGCCACGTCCAGGTAGTAGTGGAACAGCTCCCAGCCCAGCTCCTCGATCGATGCGCGACCGGTGGCAATGCGTCCGGCGTCGATATCGATCAGGTCCGGCCAGCGTTGCGCCAGTTCGGTCCGGGTCGAGACCTTCACCACCGGTGCCATTGCCAGCCCGTAAGGCGTGCCACGACCAGTGGTGAACACATGCAGATTCATCCCCGCCGCCAACTGCAAGGTCCCGCAGACAAAGTCGCTGGCCGGGGTCGCGCAGAAGATCAGGCCTTTGCGTTTGAAACGCTCGCCAGGGCCAAGCACGCCGTTGATCGCGCTGCTGCCGGACTTGACGATCGATCCCAGGGATTTCTCGACAATGTTCGACAACCCGCCCTTCTTGTTGCCCGGCGTGGTGTTGGCACTGCGATCCGCCTCGCCCTTGGCCAGGTAACGGTCGTACCAGTCCATTTCCCGCACCAGTTCCTGAGCGACGTCCTGGTTTTCCGCGCGGGAGGTCAGCAGGTAAATGGCATCGCGCACTTCGGTGACTTCGGAAAACATCACCGTCGCACCGGCCCGCAGCAGCAGGTCCGAGGCATAACCGAGCGCAGGGTTGGCGGTGATGCCGGAGAACGCATCACTGCCGCCGCATTGCATGCCCAGAATCAGCTCGGACGCCGGCACGGTTTCCCGGCGACGCTGATCGAGCTTCTTCAAGCGCGTCTCGGCCAGTTCCATGATCTGCTCGATCATTTCGGTGAAGCCGTGACTGGAGTCCTGCAAGCGGTACAACCAAGGCTCGCTGAGATCCACCGAGCTGTCGTTGTCGTGCATCACCTGCCCGGCCTGCAATTTCTCGCAGCCCAGGCTGATCACCAAGGCTTCGCCACCCAGGTTCGGGTTGCGGGCCAGATTGCGCACGGTGCGGATCGGGATGTAGGCGTCGGTGGCGGTGATGGCCACGCCGCAGCCGTAGCTGTGGGTCAGCGCCACCACGTCATCGACGTGCGGGTACTTGGGCAGCAACTCATCCTTGATGCGCTTGACCGCATGATCCAGTACCCCGGTCACGCACTGCACGGTGGTAGTGATGCCAAGAATGTTACGCGTGCCGACGGTGCCGTCGGCATTGCGATAACCCTCGAAGGTGAAGCCTTCCAGCGGTGCTTGTGCGGCCGGTACATCGGTGGACAGCGGCAGGCTGTCCAGCGGTGGCGCGGTCGGCATGCGCAGTTGATCTTCCTTGACCCAGCTGCCGCGGGGAATCGGCTGCAAGGCATAGCCAATGACCTGACCGTAACGAATCACCTCGCCACCTTCGGGAATATCCTCCAGGGTGACCTTGTGGCTCTGTGGCACGAAGTCCACGGTAACCAGGCCGTCCGCAAACTCGGTGCCGGCCGGTACACCCTGATCATTGACCACGATCACTACGTTATCCCGCTCGTGCAGGCGGATGTAGCGCGGCGAGTCAGAATGTTCAATCAACTGCATGACGCCGCTCCTCAGGAATGCGCTTGAGACAATTTACCAGGGGCTTCAGTACCGTTCGCGGGTGGCTCTTTGAGCACCACACGCTTGATCGGGCCGACGATGACCAGATAACTGAACACTGCGACCAAGGCGTTGCAACCGACAAACACCAGTGCCCACTTGAACGAACCAGTGGAACTGATGATGTAGCCGATGACGATCGGGGTGGTGATGGACGCGAGGTTACCGAAGGTGTTGAACAGGCCACCGCTCAGGCCGGCGATCTGTTTCGGCGAGGTGTCGGACACCACCGCCCAGCCCAGTGCGCCCACGCCTTTGCCGAAGAACGCCAGGGCCATGAAGCCGACGACCATCCATTCAACGTCCACATAGTTGCAGGCCACGATGCTGCTGGAAACCAGCAGGCCGGCGATGATCGGTGCCTTGCGGGCAAAGGTCAGGGAGTGGCCTTTGCGCAGCAGGTAATCGGAAATCACCCCGCCGAGCACGCCACCAATAAAGCCGCAGATCGCCGGCAAGGACGCGATGAAACCGGCCTTGAGGATGGTCATGCCGCGTTCCTGCACCAGATACACCGGGAACCAGGTCAGGAAGAAGTAGGTGATGCCGTTGATGCAGTACTGGCCCAGGTACACGCCGAGCATCATGCGGTTGGTCAGCAATTGACGGATGTAGTCCCACTTCGGACCGTCGGTCTTCTTGCCTTTGCCCTTGTCCTGGTCCATGTCGACCATGCCGCCGTTGTCGGCGATGTGCTTGAACTCGGCGTCGTTGATCATCGGGTGCTGGCGCGGGCTGTAGATCACTTTCAGCCAGATGCCCGAGAAGACGATGCCGATCACGCCCATGACGATGAACACGTGCTGCCAGCCGAAGCTGTAGACGATCCAGCCCATCAGCGGTGCGAACAACACGGTGGCAAAGTATTGCGCCGAGTTGAAGATCGCCGAGGCAGTGCCGCGTTCAGCGGTCGGGAACCAGGCCGCCACGATACGTGCGTTACCCGGGAAAGATGGCGCCTCAGCCAGGCCCACCAAAAAGCGCAGCATGAACAGCGCGACCACGGCGGTGGACATGCCGAACTCGCCGACATAACCCTGCAGCACGGTGAACAGCGACCAGGTGAAGATGCTCAGTGCGTAGATTTTTTTCGAGCCGAAACGGTCCAGCAGCCAGCCACCGGGAATTTGCCCGGCCACGTAGGCCCAACCGAAAGCGGAGAAGATGTAGCCGAGGGTAACGGCGTCGATGCCGAGGTCTTTTTGCAGGCTGGAGCCGGCGATTGCGATGGTAGCCCGGTCGGCGTAGTTGATCGTGGTCACCAGAAACAGCATGAGCAGGATCAAATAGCGGACGTGAGTCGGCTTTTGGGTCGATTGCATGTAGATGTACTCCCACAAATTATTTTTATGCGCGGGTTGTAGGAGCGAGCCTGCTCGCGATGGTGGTCAACGATGACGCGGGGCATCAGGTTTATCGCCACGACCTCGAGACCATCGCGAGCAGGCTCGCTCCTACAGGGGTGTTGCGTTTACGAACCGATGTAGCTGGTCTTCACGACCGTGTAGAACTCTTGCGCATAGCGACCTTGCTCACGTGATCCATAGGATGAACCTTTACGCCCACCGAACGGAACGTGGTAATCCACACCGGCGGTCGGCAGGTTGACCATCACCATCCCGGCCTGGGAGTGGCGCTTGAAGTGGTTGGCGTACTTCAACGACGTGGTAGCGATGCCCGCCGACAGACCGAACTCGGTGTCGTTGGCCATGGCCAGCGCGGCTTCGTAATCGGCAACGCGGACGATGTTGGCCACCGGGCCGAAGATCTCTTCCTGGCTGATGCGCATCGAAGCTTCGCTGTCGGCAAACAGCGTTGGCGCGAGGAAGTAGCCCTCGGTGTCGCAGGTCACCAGACCACCGCCGCTGACCAGACGCGCACCTTCGGACTGGCCGATGTCGATGTACTTCATGTCCTGTTCAAGCTGGGCTTGGGACACCACCGGACCTATATCGGTGCCGGCCTTCAATGCATGGCCGACCTTGATCGACTTCATGCGTTCGGCCATGGCTTCAACGAACTGGTCGTGGATGCCAGCGGTGACGATGAAGCGGCTGGAAGCAGTGCAACGCTGGCCAGTGGAGTAGAACGCGCTCTGCACCGACAATTCGACCGCTTGCTTGAGGTCGGCGTCGTCGAGAATGATCTGCGGGTTCTTGCCGCCCATTTCCAGCTGGACTTTGGCCTGGCGCGATACGCAGCTGACAGCGATCTGACGACCGACGCCCACGGAACCGGTGAAGCTGATGCCGTCGACTTTCGGGCTGTGGACCAGTGCATCGCCCACCACGCGACCGCTGCCCATCACCAGGTTGAACACACCGGCAGGGAAGCCTGCGCGGGAGATGATTTCTGCCAGTGCCCAGGCGCAACCTGGAACCAGGTCTGCGGGTTTCAGCACGACGCAGTTGCCGTAGGCCAGGGCCGGGGCGATTTTCCACGCCGGAATGGCGATCGGGAAGTTCCACGGGGTGATCAGACCGACCACGCCCAAGGCTTCGCGAGTGACTTCAACATTGACGCCCGGACGCACCGACGGCAGGTAGTCGCCGGACAGGCGCAGGCACTCGCCAGCAAAGAACTTGAAGATATTACCGGCGCGGGTCACTTCGCCGATGGCTTCAGGCAGGGTCTTGCCCTCTTCCCGGGCCAGCAGGGTGCCGAGTTCTTCGCGACGGGCGAGTATTTCAGTACCGACTTTGTCCAGGGAATCGTGACGCGCCTGAATGCCGGAAGTGGACCAGGCCGGGAACGCAGCACGGGCGGCGTCGATGGCGGCGTGGACCTGAGCCAGGTCAGCCTTGGCGTAGTCGCCGATGGCGTCGCTCAGTTCGGACGGGTTGATGTTGGTCGAATAGTCGCCACCGGCAACCCATTCGCCGTTGATGTAGTTATCGAAACGCGTTGCATCTGCCACTTTGAGATCTCCTCACGCAAAAAGCCGCTGATTGCTCAGCGGCCCTGGTTTATCGGGTGTTACTGGGCGCCCTGCTTGTCGATCAGCGCGGCGAGCATTTCGTACTCTTCGCCGGTCAGATCGGTCAGCGGTGCACGCACCGGGCCTGCGTCGTAGCCGGCAATTTTTGCCCCGGCCTTGACGATGCTCACGGCATAACCGGCCTTGCGGTTACGGATGTCCAGGTACGGCAGGAAGAAGTCGTCGATGATCTTGCCGACGGTAGCGTGATCATCACGAGCGATGGCGTGGTAGAAGTCCATCGCGGTTTTCGGGATGAAGTTGAACACCGCCGAGGAGTAGACCGGCACGCCCAGCGCCTTGTAGGCCGCGGCGTAGACTTCGGCGGTCGGCAAGCCACCCAGGTAGCTGAAGCGATCACCGAGGCGGCGACGGATCGACACCATCAACTCGATATCACCCAGGCCATCCTTGTAACCGATCAGGTTCGGGCAGCGCTCGGCCAGACGTTCCAGCAGCGGCGCGGTCAGGCGGCAGACGTTACGGTTGTAGACCACCACGCCGATGTTGACCGATTTGCACACGGCCTCAACGTGGGCGGCAACGCCGTCCTGGCTGGCTTCGGTCAGGTAATGCGGCAGCAGCAACAGGCCTTTGGCGCCCAGACGCTCGGCTTCCTTTGCGTATTCGATGGCCTGGCGGGTCGAACCGCCCACACCGGCCAGGATTGGCACGCTGGTGGCGCAGGTGTCGACCGCAGTCTTGATGATTTCCGAATATTCGCTGGCCGCCAGAGAGAAGAACTCACCGGTGCCGCCCGCGGCGAACAACGCCGAGGCGCCGTATGGGGCCAGCCATTCGAGACGCTTGATGTAACCCGCGCGATTGAAGTCGCCCTGAGCATTGAAATCGGTGACCGGGAAAGACAGCAGACCGGCAGAGAGGATGGACTTCAGTTCTTGTGGATTCATTATTCGAACACCCTGGATAGCGACGTTGTGTGAGAAAACCGTTCAGCCTGCGCTGAAGTTGTAAGTCATCGTACAACTTAAAATACAACCGTCAACTGCATTTCATCGCGAAGGGTGAAAATTGTTGGACAAGGAGTCGCGCCAGCTCAGGTTTTCAGCGGCCGCTGGCGTAGGGAAAGCGGGACAGGAATGTGGCGGCCAACGGGCTCATTAGAGATACGTTGTCGGAAGATTGACCAATCTGAGCAGACAGACGGGAGGATTTGTGAAATGGCTGATGGCCCTATCGCGAGCAGGCTCGCTCCTACACTGGATCGCCTGTGGACACAAATCTCGTGAACAGCCGAATTCAAATGTGGGAGCGAGCCTGCTCGCGATAGCGGTCTGTCAGACAAGGAGTCGCTCGAAGATAAAACTTACCCCCGCTGCGCCTCAGCCTCTTCATGGGCATGACGCAACCGCTCACGGCTGTTGGTCAGGTGCAAACGCATGGCGGCACGCGCCGCATCGGAATCCTGGCGGGCAATCGCGTCGTAGATTTCTTCGTGCTCACGGCTCAGGCGACCCATGTAGTGCTGCTGGTCGTCATGGGCCAGGCGCGCGGAATTCAGCCTTGTGCGCGGAATGATGCTGGTGCCCAGGTGGGTCATGATGTCGGTGAAATAACGGTTGCCGGTGGACAGCGCGATTTCGAGGTGGAAGGCGAAGTCCGAAGCCACGGCGTCACTGGCGTGAGCGGCGCTTTCATTCAACGCATCGAGGGCAGCGCGCATGTTGGCCAACTGTTCCGGACTGCGACGTTGCGCCGCCAGCCCGGCAGACTCCACTTCCAGGCTGATGCGCAGTTCCAGGATCGCCAGCACATCGCGCAAGGTCACCACGGTCGCCGGGTCGATACGGAAACCGCTCGGGCTCGGCGTGTCGAGCACGAAAGTGCCGATACCGTGGCGGGTTTCCACCTGCCCTGCCGCCTGCAAACGGGATATCGCCTCGCGCACCACCGTGCGGCTGACGCCATGGGCATCCATGATGGCCGACTCGGTGGGCAACTTGTCGCCACGCTTGAGATGGCCATCACGGATCTGCTCGGACAGCACCGTCACCAGTTCCTGAGCGAGGCTGCGGCGCTTGCGTGGGAGGCGTGGTGTGTCGTTCAGGTTTTCCATGGTGAACATCTGTCTCGAAAAAGTCGGCGGCTGAAAGCGCATCATAGCGCAACGCGGTTGTACGATCACCTAACCCCTTGTAGGAGCGAGCTTGCTCGCGATGG